>NZ_MDSK01000029.1 GCF_002940205.1 Xanthomonas arboricola pv. guizotiae | reverse complement strand
TGCTCGCTGAAGACGTCTACGCCACGCATGGTAGTGGGGGATGTTCCGACTCAAGTAGTCTACGAGCTGAGAGGTATTTCAGCAGCCTGTTAGGGCTGTCAGCGAGGTCATGCAGTCCGTCAGGGCCGAGTACTACAAAGCGCCCCGCTTGAAATCCAGCAACAAAAAGAGAAACGCTGGCTTTGAGGAGGCCGTTCGAATCCACAATGCGACTGCAGAGATCGCCCGGATGCGACAGCAGGTGGATAACCTGGAAGAGGATGTGGTGTCGGCGGCCATGCATGGGAACGCGCACAACTGCGGTGAGCTGGCTACCCTGGCCGTCCACTATTTGCAGCAAGATCACAACCAGATCGCACGCCTTGCTTTCTTCAATGGAACAGCTTTCTTCAATGGAACAGCGCACACCACCGCGATCGTCGGCCCAGTGCCGCGCGCAGGCACCTTGCCTTCGGACATGACAGATTGGGACGCGGACATTTATGTCTGCGACCCCTGGTGCAATATTGCCTGCAGGGCAAACGACTATCCCGCCGAATTCAAAGAAAAGATGGAAAAGTGGGACCGCGCCGGGAAACAGGTGTGGCTGTCAGGAACTGGCTTCGTTTCCCCAACAAGCGATGAATGGATGAGCACGGTGCTTGGAGGAGAAAAGCGGGCCACGTGATCGAGTCGATGTCGGCCAGTGGCGCTGCAATGCACAGCGCCACAGGACTGAGCCGGCAACGCATGCCACTTCAATGGCGTACCTGGCCCTCGCCACGCACCACGAAGCGCTCCACGGTGAGCGCTTCCAGGCCCATCGGGCCGTAGGAATGCAGGCGCGTGGTGGAGATGCCGATCTCCGCACCCAGGCCGAGCTCGCCGCCGTCGGAGAAGCGCGAGGACGCGTTGACCATCACCACGGCCGAGCGCAGCGACTGCACGAACTGCTCGGCATTGGCGGCGTCCCGGGTGGCGATCACCTCGGTGTGGTCCGAGCCGTACTGGCGGATATGCGCCAGCGCGGTGTCCAGATCCGGCACCACGCGGATGGCCAGGATCAGGTCGAGAAATTCGGCGGCGTAGTCCTCGTCGCTGGCTGCGCCAATATCCGGCAACAGTGCGCGCGTTGCCGCATCGCCACGCAGCTCCACGTGACGTTCGCGCAGGGCTTGCGCGGCCAGCGGCAGGAAGCGCGCGGCGATATCGGCATGCACCAGCAAGGTCTCCAGCGCATTGCAGGCCGACGGCCGGCTGGCCTTGCCATCCACCAACAGACGCACGGCCAGATCCACGTCCGCCGACGCATCTACGAACAGATGGCATACGCCCTTGTAGTGCTTGATCACCGGCACGCGCGCATGCTCGGCGACGAAGCGGATCAGTCCTTCGCCACCACGCGGAATCGCCAGATCGACGATATCGCTGAGTTGCAGCAGCTCCAGCATGGTCTCGCGGCGCAGATCCTCCACCAGCGTCAGCGCCGCTTCCGGCACGCCGGCCTCGCGCAAGGCGCGCTGCAGGGCGCGCGCAATCGCGGTATTGGAGTGGATCGCTTCCGAGCCGCCACGCAGGATCACGCCGTTGCCGGCCTTGATGCACAGCGCCGCCGCATCGGCAGTCACATTCGGGCGTGCTTCGTAGATCATCGCAATCACCCCCAGCGGCACGCGCACCTTCTGCACGACGATGCCATTGGGGCGAACATCCTCGCGCGTGACCTGCCCGACCGGATCGGGCAATTGCGCAACCTCGCGCAAGGCTGCGGCGATGCCGGCCAGACGCCTGTCGTCCAGTGCCAGCCGGTCGAGCATGGCCGTGCCGGTGCCCTTGGCGCGGGCGGCTTCAAGATCGCGCGCGTTGGCGGCAAGGATCGATGCGGCATCGGCTTCCAGCGCGGCAGCCATCGCCTCCAACAACGCCTGTTTGGCCTGCGCGGACAGTTGCGACAGCACTTGCGCCGCATCACGGCATTGCAGGGCGAGGGATTTGATGGTCATTGTGGAATCGGGAGTGGGGAATCGGGAATGGTAAAAGCACGCGCCATCACTTTACTGCGACAGAATCGGCAGCGGGAAAGTTGGCTGGAAACGCTCTTGCGATTCCCCATTCCCGATTCTCGATTCCCCGCTACAAAAGCACCAGATCATCGCGATGCACCACGTTCTCGCCGTAGCTATACCCGAGCACGCTATCGATCTCGCGCGAGTGGCGGCGGGCGATGCGGCTGATATCCACCGCCGAATACTGGCTCACGCCGCGTGCCAGGCAGCGCTCGCCGGCGTCGTCGCGCAGGCGGATCTCCACCATGTCGCCACGCCGGAAGTCGCCGTGCGCGCCGGCCACCCCGCCCGGCAGCAGCGAGGCGCCCTTGTCGGTCAGCGCGGCGGCGGCACCGGCATCGATCAGGATTGCGCCCGCCTCCACCGGTGCGTGGCGCAGCCAGTACTTGCGGGCGGCAATGCGCGTACGCGCGGCATGGATCCGCGTGCCATGCAGGCGATCCTGCGCCAGGGCGCGCACCACATCGCCATTGCGGCCGTTGAACAGATAGGTTTCGATGCCGGCCGCACCGGCCTTGGCGGCGGCCTCCAGCTTGGTGCGCATGCCGCCGGTGCCCACGCTGCTGCCGCTGCCGCCGGCCATCGCCAGCACCTCGGCAGTGAGCTCGGCCACCTCGTCGAGCGGCCGCGCCAGCGGATTGCTGCGCGGGTCGGCGCTGTACAGCCCGTCGATATCGGTGGCGATGAACAAGGCATCGGCATCGACCAGGGCGGCGACGATCGCGGCCAGGTTGTCGTTGTCGCCCAGCTTGAGCTCGTCCACCGACACGGTGTCGTTTTCGTTGATCACCGGCAACGCGCCCAGCCGCAACAACTCGCCCAGGGTGGCGCGTGCGTTGAGATAGCGGCGGCGGTTACGCAGGTCGTCGTGGGTGAGCAACACCTGCGCCACCGGGCGCTCGAAGAAGCGCTGCCAGAGCGCGATCAACTGCGCCTGCCCCAGCGCAGCCAGCGCCTGGCGCGCGGCGATCGGTGCGCCGGCCTCGGCAGCCTTCGGCAGGATCGCCCGGCCGGCCGCCACCGCGCCCGACGACACGATCACCAGCTCGCGCCCGGCGGCCAGATTGGCCGAGACGAATTGCGCCAGGCCCAATGCGAACCGTGGCGACAAGCCACCGCCATCGGCGGCCAGCAGGCTGCTGCCGACCTTGAGCACTGCGCGTCGCCACGGCGGCAGCGCCTGCTCGGTAAATGACGCAGCAGTGGCGATGGGCGTGCTCATGGCGACGATCTGCTCAGTGCGTGTTCCACTCATGGACGGTCAGCGTGGAGGCATCGCGCAGTACCAGCGGATCGCGTGCCACGATCTGCTGCGCCTGCTGCAGGCTGTCCACGTTGACCAGCACGTAGGCGCCACCACTGCCATCGCTGAAGCCGCCGGTCAGCTCCAGCTGCCCGGCCGCCCGCAGCGTATCGAGAAATGCACGATGCGGCTGCACCACATCGGCCGGGAAATCCGGCTTGCGCATCGCCACTACCAGATAGCGCGTCGCCATCAGCCGGCCTCCTTGTCGGGTGTTGCCGCGCTACGACCGAACGGGGTGGAAATCACCAGAAAGCGCGCTTCCACCCCGGACAGGTTGTGCATCTGATGGGTGGAACCGGGCGGCACATGCAGGCCCTGCCCGACGCCGAGCACATGCTGCTCGCCATCCAGCTGCAGCATCACCTCGCCGGCCAGCACATAGAAGAAATGCCGTGCGCGGCTATGCCGGTGACGCAGCTCGGCCGCGCCGGGCGGCATGTGCTCTTCGAGCACGCTCAGGTTGGGGTCGCGCAACAGGTGCCAGCCGTCGCTGGCTTCGCCCCAGGGGTAATGCTCGGCGGTGTCGGTGCTGATCACGGCCATCAGACCAGCGCCTGCCAACGGGCACGCAACACATCCAGCTGCAGATCTGCGGCGGCGCCTGGCGAGACGCGGGCGGCCAGGCTGCCTTCCGGCGTGCGCCCCTGCCCTGCGGTGTCGGCCGATTCCGCGGCCGCCTTGTAGGCCTCGCGGAACGGCACGCCGGCAAGCGCCGCTTCCACCGCGACGTCGGTGGCGTACATGCCCGAATCGATCGCCGCACGCAGCTTGTCCGGGCGCCATTCCAGGTTGGCCAGCAGGGCCGGCAGCAGTTCCAGCGCCGCCAGGCCGCGTCCGAAGCCGTGCACGATGGCGCCCTTGCTGCTCTGCAGGTCGCGGTGATAGCCCGACGGCAGCGACAGCAGCTGTTCGATCTCGGTCCGCGCGGCGGCCACGCTGGCGTGGGTGGCGCGCATCAGTTCGATCACGTCGGGGTTGCGCTTGTTCGGCATGATCGAGCTGCCGGTGGTGTATTGCGCCGGCAGCGCGACGAAGGCGAACTCGCCGCTGGTGAACAACGACAGATCCCAGGCGATCCGGCGCAGGTCCAGCGTTGCGCTGCCAAGCGCCTCGAGCGCGGCCAGTTCGTACTTGCCACGCGAGAGCTGCGCATAGATCGGCGACACCTGCAGGCGTGCAAAGCCCAGCTCGGCGGTGGTATGCGTACGGTCCAGCGGCAGGTTGACGCCGTAGCCGGCGGCGGTGCCGAGCGGATTGCTGTCCACCAGGCGCAAGGTATCGGCCGCACGCACCGCGTCGTCGATGAAGGCCTCGGCCCAGCCCGCCCACCACATGCCGGCCGAGGACACCACCGCACGCTGGATATGCGTATAGCCCGGCACCGGCAGCGCGGCTTCTGCCTGCGCGCGGTCCAGCGCCACCTTGGCGATCTCCGCGCCAAGCTCGGCCACGCGTTGCAGCTTGTCCTTCAACCACAGGCGGGTGGCGACCAGGATCTGGTCGTTACGGCTGCGCCCGGTGTGGATCTTGCGGCCGGCATCGCCCAGCCGCTCGGTCAGGCGCGCCTCGATCGCCGAGTGGCAATCCTCGTAGCGCTCGTCCAGCACGAACGCGCCACTGCGGAAATCGGCCGCCAGCAGGTCGAGCTGTTCGCTCAGTCCGCCCAGCTCCTGCAGCGACAGGATGCCGATGTGCTGCAGTCCCTGCGCATGCGCCTTGCTGGCAGCGATGTCGTACAGGAAGAACTCGCGGTCCAGGATGACGTCGTCGCCGGCCAGGAAGCTCTGGATCTTGGCGTCCACCGCCACGCCGGGTTTTTGCCACAACAGATTGGTCATCGGAAAGCGTCTCGAGTAAGTCGTCCAGTTAAATCACCGCACATGGAGGTGCGGTTTTCTGCGAGGGACTCGCATCGTTGAATCCCTGCACAGGGATGTGCAGGCTCTTGCGAGGGACTCGCATCAATCAATCGCGGTCAATTCGTCCCAGCCCAACGCCAGGTTGAGATTCTGCATCGCCTGCGTCGCCGCGCCCTTGAGCAGGTTGTCCAGCGTCGCCACCACCACCACGCGCTTGTTGCCCGGCGCCAGCGTCACGCCACCGATCTGCACGCCATGCCTGCCGGCGATGCGGCTGACCCACGGCGCCTCATCGACGATCTCGATCAACGGCTCGTCGGCGTAACGCTGCGTGTAGCAGGCCTGGATCTGCTCGCGCGTCAGCGCTTGCTGCAGCCACAGGTTGACGGTCATGGTGATGCCACGGAAATGCGGCGCCACATGCGGCATGAACTCCACCGGCACGCCGAGCTGCGCAGAGACTTCGCGCTCGTGCATGTGGTTGGTCAGCGCATACGGCATCAGGTTATCGGCCAGCAACTCGGGGTTGTTCTTGTCCGACGGCGTGGTGCCCGCGCCGGAATACCCGGACACGCCGAAGCACTGCGGCGGGCCGGCCAGTTGGTCGAGCAAGGGCGCGATCGTCAGCTGCATCGCGGTGGCATAGCAGCCCGGATTGCTGATGCGTCGCTGCCCGGCGTAGCTGCCGCGCGTCAGTTCCGGCAACCCGTAATACCAGGCCGGATCGAAGCGGTAATCGGCCGACAGATCGATCAGCAACGTCTGCGGACTGGCCGCATCGATCGCCGCGACGAAGGGCTCGGCCTTGCCGTTGGGCAATGCCAGGATCACCACGTCGGCGGCCCTGGCGGCCACCGCATCGGCATCCAGGCTCTCGTAGCGCAGCTCACCGCGATACGCCGCGTTGTGCTCGGCCACCGGTTGCCCGGCCAGCTCGCGCGAGGACACGAACAGCAGCTGCAGATGCGGGTGTGCCGCCACCAGCTTGATCAATTCCGATCCGGTATGCCCGCGGGCCCCGACGATGCCGATGGTGGTTGTTTGAACAGTCATGCGTTTGCTTCCAGGCGGAACTGCAGGTGGCGTTTGACCCCGGCCCATTCCGTATCGATGATGGAGAACACCACGGTGTCGCGCGGCGTGCCGTCAGGGTGACGGGTGTGATTGCGCAGCACGCCGTCCTGCTTTGCACCAAGCCGCGCAATCGCCGCGCGCGAGGTGTGATTGAACCAGCTGGTCTCGAACACCACGCTCAGGCAGCCCAGCGTCTCGAAGGCGTGCTGCAGCAGCATCCGCTTGGTGTCGGTATTGACGCCGCTGCGCTGCACGCGCGGCGCGTACCAGGTGTAGCCGATCGACAGCCTGGGCACTGTCGCATCCAGCCCGTAATAGCGTGTGCAGCCGACGACCTCGCCGGCCGCATCGCGTACCACGTAAGGCAGCACCCGCCCGTCGGCTTGCGCATCCAAGGCCGCGCCCACGTAGTCGTCCACCTGCGCCGGTGCCGGCACGCCGGTGTACCACAGCCGCGACAAGGCCCCATCGGCCAGCGCAGCGCGCAGACCATCGGCATGCGCAGCCTGCAACGGTTCCAGTGTTGCGTGTTGCCCGCGCAGCGTGGGCAGCTCGCGCCAAAGCGATGGCAATGCGACGGGCGCCATCGTACTCAGCCCAGCAGCGTCGGCTGGCGCGTCGCGCAATGCGCCACGCAGTGCTGGATCTGCTCGAAGTTCTCCAGCCCGTACCAGAACACCTTCCACTTCTCCTGCTTGATGCAGCCGTCGGACTCGGCGTAGTAGAAAATGTTGACCTGGTTGTTGTGACGCGAGCGCCAGAACAGCTGCGGGGTTTCCTCGCGCATCACGTTCCACACTGCACGGCCCAGGCCTTCGCCCTGGGCGTCGTCGAGCACGGCGAACTTGTCCAGGTAGATCAGCGCGCTCGCACCCAGCATGCCTTCGTCGGTGAGGATCACCGCGGCGCGGTAGTTCTCGCTGACATAGGCGCGCAGCAACCTGGTGTTGCTGAAGTAATCGGGCACCAGCGTGCGGCCGAAGCTGGATTCGATCAGCGTCCTGAGCCGCGGCAGGTCCAGTTCGTCCCAGCAGGTCGCGCGCAGCACGCGCTCGCCGCGCCGCACCAGCGTGCCCGAGCCCTTGTGGGTGAACAGTTCCTTGGCCAGATCCGCCGGCCGGGTGATCGACACCGACGACTCCAGCGGCAGGCGATCGAGCAGATCCTTGATCTGTTCGATCTTCACCCGCATGCCGCCGTTGATCCACGGCTGCTGCATCAGATGGTCGAACTCGGTGGACAGGTTGATCGAGTCGATCACCTTGCCATCGGCATCCAGCAGGCCGCCGGTGCCGGTGAGGAAGATGATCTTGTACGGCTGCAGCTCCTGCACCAGTTCGTTGGCGGCAAAATCCGCGTTGACGTTGAGGATCTGCCCGCTCGGCGTCTCGCCCAGGCTGGTGATCACCGGAATCGAGCCGGCCTGCAGGCTGGCTTCGATCGGCGCCAGGTTGACCGCCTTGACCTCACCGACCAGGCCGTAGGTGTCGCGGTCCAGATACTGCGCTTCGAACACGCCGCCGGTGATCGAGGTCGCACGCGCGCCGTTCTGCTGCAGCGCCTCGACCAGCTTGAGGTTGGAGGCCTGGAACACCTTGCGCACGATCGCCAGCGCTTCCGGCGAGGTCACCCGCAGGCCGTTGACGGTGCGCTTCTCGATGCCGGCCGCCGACAGTTCGGCATCCAGCTGCGGGCCGGCGCCATGCAGCACGATCGGGGTCAGCCCCACTTCCTGCAGGAACGACAGCGACGAGGTCAGCGCGTCCAGGTCGTCGCGCAGCACCGCGCCGCCCACCTTGACCACCGCAAAGCGTTTGGCATCCAGCTGCGAAAAACGCTTGAGGTACTGGCTGATTTCCTTGGCGCTGGCCATGCTCGAAAGCAGGCGCACGATGGTCTGGCGGGTCTGTTTGTGGGGCTGTGCGGAGAGGGACATTGCCGTGATCGAAGAGAGGAATGGCCGCGCCAGGGCGCGGAACGCGGCTTCAGTGTGAGCCGTTGATGATGCGATGTACCGACTCGGCGTAACGCTGCAACTGCGCAAGCGTCACGAACTCGTCGGCGGTGTGCGCCTGGGCGATATCGCCGGGGCCATAGACCAGGGCGGTGTAACCGCCGGCCGAAAACAGCGAGGCCTCGGTCCAGAAATCCACGGCATTGCCGATCGGCAGGTCCAGCGCATCGGCGACATCGCGTGCGGCCAGGCGGCGTTCTTCGGCCCGCGCGATATCGCCGGACGGCAGGCTCGGCCCGCGGAAGGTTTCTTCGAAATGCGCCGCATGTGGATCGGCAAAGCCGGCAAACGTCGCCAGCAAGCCGTCCACATCCATCGACGGCAGCGGACGAAAGCCGAAACGCAGCTGGGCCGCCGGCGCGATCATGTTGGCCTTGATGCCGCCCTCGACCCGACCGATGTTGAAGCGCAAGCCGGTCAGGCCGCCGAAGCGCGCATGCGCCAGCGACTCGACATGGTCCAGCGCCTTGCCGCCCCAGCGCATCGCCTGGTGCAAGGCACTGGCGGATGGATCCTGCTTGCCCGAGGCATGCCCGGCACGCCCGGCAAACCGCATCAGCACCGAGCTGATGCCGCGATGCGCCAGCACCGCCTCGCTCATGGTCGGCTCGGCGACCAGCACTGCCTCATACGGCACACCGCGCGCCAGGAACGCGGCGATGCAACGCGGGTCGTTGGCCTCCTCGTCGGAGGAAAACAGGAAGGCCGCATCGCCCTGCCCGGCATTGGCCGCCGCCACCAGCGCCGCCGCCGCACCCTTGATGTCACAGACGCCCAGGCCGATCACGCGATCGTCGGCACGCCGCATCACGTGCGGATCAGCACTCCAGTGCGGCGAATCCGGCACCGTGTCCAGATGCACGTTGAACAGGTAGCTGGGTGTGCCGCGCACCGCATACAGGCTTACCGCACCGGCACCGTGGTCGATCACCTCGACCTGGAAACCGGGCAGCTGCGCGCGCAGGTAGTCGAAGATGCCGCCCTCGGCAGCGATCGCCCGCGGCGGATTGCGGGTGTCGAAGGACACCAGTGCCTGTAGATGCGTCAGCGTGTTGTCGAGCAGTGTGGTCATTGATCGCGTCTTGAGTGCGTCGGGCAGCGGGTGGTTGGTCTTTTTGATTGCATCAGGCAGCGTGCGATTGGTCTTTCCAACACCTATCCAGCCCTTCCCCCGCCTGCGGGGGAAGGTGCCCGACAGGGCGGATGGGGGCATGCGGCAGGTCGCTCTCATCCGGCGCGTCNCCCGCCTGCGGGGGAAGGTGCCCGACAGGGCGGATGGGGGCATGCGGCAGGTCGCCCTCATCCGGCGCTATGCGCCACCTTCTCCCGCACGCGGGAGAAGGACGATGCGTCAGCGTGTTGTCGAGCAGTTTGGTCTTTCCAACACCCATCCAGCCCTTCTCCCGCCTGCGGGAGAAGGAACATCGCCTGCCGGCGCAGTGGCCGCCTTAGCGGTTGACCTGTGCGTACAGCGTCGAGCTCATCCCGAACAGCTTGATGAAGCCTTCCGCTTCCTCCACGCCCCAGTCGGCCGACTGCGCGTAGGTCGCGCCCTTGGTGTTGAGCAGGTGCGGCGAACGCACCGCCACCGCATCGACCCGGCCGCCGCGGGTTTCCAGCGTCACCTCGCCGTTGACCTTGGCCTGCGAGGACTTCAGGAAGGCCTCGATATCGGTCTTGAGCGGGTCGTGGTAGAAGCCTTCGTACACCAGCTCCACCCACTTGCGCGCCACGTCCGGCTTGAAGCGGTTCTGCTGTTTGGTCAGCACCGCATCTTCCAGCGCGCGGTGCGCGCTCAGCAGCGAGATCAGGCCGGGCGCTTCGAACACGATGCGGCCCTTCAAACCGATCACGGTATCGCCGGTGTACACGCCACGGCCCACGCCGTAGGGCGCGAACAGCTTGTTGAGCTGGGCCAGGATCTGCTCGCCCGGCAGCGCCTTGCCGTCGAGTTCAACGGCCTCGCCTTCGACGAACTTCAGGGTGACGGTCAGCGGCTCGACCGGCCACTCGCTGCGCGGCGCGCACCAGCCGCGCGCACCCTCGCCCGGCGCTTCCCAACGGTCGATCTCGCCGCCGGACATGGTCAGCCCGAGCAGGTTCTCGTTGATGGTGTAGGCCTGCTGCTTGGCGCGCACGCCGAAGCCGCGCTCTTCCAGGTATTTCTGCTCGTAGGCACGGGTCTGGGTGTGCTCTTTCTGGATCTCGCGGATCGGCGCCACGATCTGGTAATCGCCCAGTGCCTTCACTGCCAGGTCGAAACGCACCTGGTCGTTGCCCATGCCGGTGCAACCGTGCGCGATGCTGCGCGTGCCCAGTTCCCCGGCGCGCTTGAGCGCGGCGTCGACGATCAGGTAACGGTCGGACACCAGCAACGGATACTGGCCCTGATAGCCCTCGCCCGCCCACACGAACGGCTTGACGAAGCCCTGCCAGATCGCCGGGCCGCCATCGACGGTGACATGGCTGGCGGCACCGAGTTCGGCCGCACGTTTTTCGATGAAATCACGCTCCTCGGCATCCACCCCGCCGGTATCGGCAAACACGGTGTGCACCGCATAGCCCTGCGCCTGCAGATACGGAATGCAGAAGCTGGTGTCCAGGCCACCGGAGAACGCCAGGACGATGTCCTTCTTGCTGCCGGGAATCGGGAGTTGGGAATCGGGAATGGTGGAAGCAGTGCTCATCATTGTTTCCTTGGTACGTAAAAGTGGGATCAACGTTCTTGCTGTTGCGATTCTCTATTCCCGATTACCGATTCCCGCTTACGAGGGCAGCCATGATCGCCTTCTGCACATGCAGGCGATTTTCGGCTTCATCGATGGCGATGCAGTTGGGCGAATCCATTACCGCGTCGGTGGCCTTGACGTTGCGACGCAGCGGCAGGCAGTGCGAGAACACGCCGTTGTTGGTCAGCGCCATCTTGCGTTCGTCGACGATGAAGTGCTGGTACTGGTCGCGGATCGGCTTTTCCGGCTCCCAGTTGCCGAAGAACGGCAACGCGCCCCAGCTCTTGGCATACACCACGTCGGCACCGGCGTAGGCGCTGTCGATGTCGTGGCTGACCTGCAGCGAGCCGCCGCTTTCGGCCACGTTCTGCGCCGCCCAGTCCATGTAGCGCGGGTCCAGGATGTAGTCCGGCGTCGGGCACAGCAGGGTCACGTCCATGCCCATGCGGGTGGCGATGGTCAGCGCGGAATTGGCCACCGCGGTGTTCAACGGCTTGGGATGATAGGTCCAGGTCAGCACGTACTTCTTGCCGCGCAGATCCTGGGTACCGAAGTGTTCCTGCAACGCCATCGCGTGCGCCAGCTCCTGGCACGGGTGGGTGATGGTCTCCATGTTGATCACCGGCACCGGCGAATACCTGGCGAAGCTCCTGAGCACCTGGTCCTCGCGGTCCTTGGACCAGTCGACGAACTTCGGGAACGCGCGCACGCCGATCAGGTCGACATAGCGGCCCAGCACCCGCGCCACTTCGGCGATGTGCTCTTCGGTGTCGCCGTCCATGACCGTGCCCAGATTGAATTCGATCGGCCAGGCGTCCTTGCCCGGCTGCAGCACCACTGCATGCCCGCCCAGCTGGAACGCGCCCAGTTCGAAGCTGGTGCGGGTGCGCATGGACGGGTTGAAGAACACCAGCGCGATCGACTTGCCCTTCAGCTCGCTTCCCAGCTTGTTGCGTTTGAACAACGCGGCCTGGGTCAACAGCGCGTCCAGTTCGGCGCGGCTCCAGTCCTGGGTGTTCAAGAAGTGCTTCAGTGACATCGATCGATCCTTGTGCTGCGTGCTTCTGCTGCGTGGTCCGCCAGGAGCGACGGGGTGCGCGACATGCGCGTTTCTTGCGGTTGAAACTTTTGTGACGTCAAAACGAAAAAACCCAGCCTGCGGGCTGGGTTTTCAACGGCGGAACAGCAAAACGCTCCGGTCACCCACCGAAAATGTGGGATTCCGGTCGGCGGGCACGCGAGGTCATGCCGGAGGCCATCCGGGCGGCGCTGGTGTCGTGCTGAAAGGCGTTTGCGTACATAGGGCGCGAATCCTCGCATGCATGCGGGCACGGCGCAACCGCCGCGCGGCTCAGCGCGGCGGTGCGACGATGGCGTCAGGGATGTAGGGGGTGACCGAGACGCGGATGCGCAGCCGGTTGCCCGGGTCTTCCGGCAGCCGCGAACGGTACTTGGTGCCCTTGTAGACATAATCCACGTCGAAGGCGATCGGCCGCCGGAACTCGCGCGGCACTTCCACCACCCGGCAGTTGCGCCGCGTGCTGGTCGGCGGCACCGCCATTGGGACGGACGCCGGCTCGGGACGGCGGGAGAACATCTCCTTGACCGAATCCACCATCCGGTTGATGCGGCCCTCGTCCTCGACCGGTGCCGTTGCCACCGGCGCGACCGGCTCGGCTTCGCACTGTTCTTCCATGCGGGTGGCGCGCAGGGTCTGGTAGACCGGCTCGACATTGAGCACCTGCGCGTAATCCAGCTTCACGTTCTCGATCACCACTACCCGGTTCTTGGGATCGGTTTCTGCCGCGTGTGCTGACGATGCCTGCCAGGCGAACACACAGAGCAACAGGAAGAACGGGGAAGGTCGCATCAGTACCAGGAGGGCGCAGCCAGGCAATACGTAAGTGTATGGAGCTTGCGATCCCCTGGGCTGAACGCAGCCCATCCGGTCACCGGCGCCGCTGCGGACAGGCGGTTGGTTCGCCACACCGCCGCGACCGGCTAGAATCGCCCGGTTATCCTTTCTCAGATGCCGATGAGCCTGCGCCTGCACAACAACCTGACGCGGCGGGTCGAGCCGTTCGCACCGCTCGATCCGTCCAGCCCCACCCTGTATGTGTGCGGCCCCACTGTCTACAACTACGCGCATATCGGCAACGCCCGCGGCCCGGTCGTGTTCGATGTGCTCGCCGCCTTGCTGCGCCGGCGCTATGGCGCGCTGCGCTACGCGCGCAACATCACCGACGTGGACGACAAGATCAACGCCACCGCGCAGGCGCAGGGCGTGCCGATCTCGACCATCACCGACCGCTTCGCCGCGATCTACCGCCAGGACATGGCCGCGCTCGGCGTGCAGCCGCCGGACATCGAACCGGAAGCGACCGCGCATATCCCGCAGATCGTGGCGATGATCGAGCAATTGATTGCCAACGGGCATGCCTATGCCGCCGAAGGCCATGTGCTGTTCGCGGTGACCAGCTTTGCGCACTACGGCAAGCTCTCGCGCCGCGATCCGGACGAGATGCTGGCCGGCGCGCGCGTGGACGTGGCACCGTACAAGCGCGACCCCGGCGACTTCGTGCTGTGGAAGCCTTCCAGCGACGAGTTGCCCGGCTGGGACTCGCCCTGGGGCCGCGGCCGCCCGGGCTGGCATATCGAATGCTCGGCGATGGCTGCCGCGCACCTGGGCCCGACCATCGACATCCATGCCGGCGGCGTGGACCTGCAGTTCCCGCATCACGAGAACGAGATCGCGCAGAGCGAATGCGCGCATGGCGGAGCCACCTTCGCGCGGTTCTGGCTGCACAACGGCATGCTCAACTTCAGCGGCGCCAAGATGAGCAAGTCGCTGGGCAACATCGAGACCGTGCACGACCTGATCGCCCGCCACCCGCCCGAGGCGCTGCGCTACGCGCTGCTGAGCGCGCATTACCGGCAGCCGCTGGACTGGTCCGACGGCCTGATCGACCAGGCCAAGCACACGCTGGACCGGCTATACGGCACCTTGCGCGACCTGGCCGCGGCCGAACACGCTGCCGGGATCGCCCCTGCGCAACCGGCCACGATTCCCGACGAGGTGGAAGCCGCGCTCGACGACGACCTCAACACCCCGCTTGCGCTGTCGGTCATCGCCAGCATCGCCTCCGAGGCCCGCGCGCTGCGCACCCAGCTTGCTCAAGGCAACGAAGCGTCGGTAGGCACCGCCGCGCTGTCCGGGCTGAAGTCGCGGTTGCTCGGCGCAGGCCAGGCGCTGGGCTTGCTGCAGCAGGATCCGGCCGCCTGGTTCTCGCGCGGCACCGACGCCGGCGACGATGCGCGCATCACGG
Source organism: Xanthomonas arboricola pv. guizotiae (assembly GCF_002940205.1). GTDB lineage: Bacteria > Pseudomonadota > Gammaproteobacteria > Xanthomonadales > Xanthomonadaceae > Xanthomonas > Xanthomonas arboricola_C. The sequence goes on along the minus strand of NZ_MDSK01000029.1, from coordinate 53,430 downwards.
CGCTGGTCGAAGAACGCAATGCCGCCAAGAAAGCCAGGGATTTCGCCCGCGCCGACGCCATCCGCACGCAGCTGGCCGACGAAGGCATCGTGCTGGAAGACACCCCGCAAGGCGTGCGCTGGAAGCGCGCATGACTCTCCTCCCTTCTCCCGTCGGGAGAAGCTGCCCCGCAGGGGCGGATGAGGGTGCGAGCGCAGCCACATGCATCGCTTTTTTCGAGATGGGCGAAGCCACCCGCATCGAATTCCAGCGAGGCTTCGCACGTACCCTCGCCCCAACCCCTGCTCCGCGCCCCGGCCCGCGCTGGCGGCGCGGGCGCTGCAAGGCACGCGCGCCAATGGCGCGCAAACCGCGCCTTCTCGCCCCGGAGGGAGAGGGGCTTTGACCGAACGATTCTGGATGTTTGATGACCACCACCCCCTTCCCGCTTGAACCCACCGCCGTCGACGCACAGGCCGCCATTGCCGAGGAGTTTTCCTTCTTCGGCGACTGGTCCGAGCGCTACCAGTACCTGATCGACCTGGGCCGCAAGCTGCCCAGCTTCCCCGAACAGTGGAAGACCGAAGAACACCGCCTGCATGGCTGCCAGTCGATGGTGTGGATCGTGCCGGAAGGCAATGCCGAACGGCTGGACTTCCACGCCGTCAGCGACTCGGCGATCGTCTCCGGGCTGATCTATCTGGCCTTGCGCGTGTACTCCGGGCGTAGCGCGCAGGAGATCCTGGCCACCGAGCCGGACTACATCGCCGGCATCGGGCTGGCCAAGCATCTGTCGCCGACCCGCAGCAATGGCGTGGCGGCCATGCTGGCCTTTATCCGCGACACCGCCCGCGCCCAGCAGTGAGCACGCCGACGCCCTCGCCTGCCGCCTCGCTGCGTACGCTGCTCGCCCACCCCGGCTTCGGCCTGGTGCTGCTGTATCGCGTGGCGGCGATGCTGTCGTACCAGGTCGTCGCGGTCACGGTCGGCTGGCATATCTACGAGATCACCCGCAATCCGCTCTCGCTCGGGCTGATCGGCCTGGCGGAGATCCTGCCGTTCTTCTGCATCGCGCCGTTTGCCGGCTATCTGGTCGATCATCTGCCGCGCCGACGCCTCGGCATGGTCGCGGTGCTGGGCCTGGCCGCCACCGCGTTGCTGCTGTTGGCCATCACCCATGCCTGGCTGCCGGTGCAGGGCGTGTGGCCGATCTACGCGGCCATCGCGCTGACCGGTGCAGCGCGCTCGTTCCTGTCGCCGGTCTATAACGCGCTGTTCGCGCGCGCGCTGCCGCGCGAGGCGTTCGCCCGCGGCGCCAGCATCGGCAGCGTCACCTTCCAGGCCGGCATGGTGATCGGCCCGGCGCTGGGTGGCGTGCTGGTCGGCTGGGGCGGCAAGGGCCTGGCCTATGGCGTGGCCGCCGGCGTGGCGCTGGTGGCGATCCTGGCGCTGGCGCTGCTGCGGGTCAGAGAGCCGGTCAACGCAGACCCGCGTGCGCCGATCTTCCGCAGCATCGCCGAAGGCGCGCAGTTCGTGCTGTCCAACCAGATCATGCTGGGCGCGATGGCGCTGGACATGTTCTCGGTGCTGCTGGGCGGCGCGGTGTCGATGCTGCCGGCCTTCATCCACGACATCCTGCATTACGGCCCGGAAGGCCTGGGCATCTTGCGCGGCGCCCCGGCGCTGGGCTCGATCGTGGTCGGCGTGTGGCTGGCAAGGCACCCGCTGCAGCGCAATGCCGGGCGCATCCTGATGCTGTCGGTGGCCGGCTTCGGGCTGTGCACGATCGCCTTCGGCCTGTCGCGGCACTTCTGGCTGTCGGCGGCGATCCTGCTGGTCTACGGCATGTGCGACGGGGTGTCGGTGGTGGTGCGCCAGACCATCCTGCAGCTGGCCACGCCCGACGCGATGCGCGGCCGGGTGTCGTCGATCAACGGCATCTTCATCGGCTCGTCCAACGAGCTGGGTGCGTTCTACGACGGGGTGATGGCGCGCCTGGTCGGCCTGGTGCCGGCGGTGGTGATCGGCGGCGGCGTGACCCTGGGCGTGGTCGCCACCACCGCCTGGAAGGCGCCCAAGCTGCGCAAGCTGGATCTGCGCGACCTGCAGTGAGGTCTGCGGCAGTGCCCGCCGGTCTGATCGACAGCGCCCAATCGACGCCTGCCTGGCAACACGACACGCGCCAGGCGTGTCGCTAAACGCAACGCCCAGTGCGCTTGCGCGATGCGCATAAAAAAACCCCGCACATGGCGGGGTCTTTCAGTCGACGGACAAGGCCTGGACCTTGTCGAACGATCAGTCGCCCTGCTGCTTCTGCAGGTGCTCCCAACGCTCCTGGGCGTCGATGGTGCGTTCGGCGGTCAGGCGCGCTTCCAGCCGGTCCAGGCCGATCTCTTCGCCGGTGTCCACGCAGTAACCGTAGTCGCCGTCTTCCAGACGCTTGAGCGTGCTGTCGATCTTGCCGATCAGCTTGCGGTGACGGTCGCGAGTGCGCAGCTCCAGCGAGTTCTCGGTCTCGCGTGTGGCACGCTCGGCCTCGTCGCCGATGTCGCGCACTTCTTCGCGCAGGTTTTCGATGGTCTGCTTGGACTCTTCGATCAGGTCGTTGCGCCAGCTCTGCAGACGCTGACGGAAGTACTCCTGCTGCAGCTTGCTCATGTACTCCTCATCGGCTGCAGGCTTGTAGCCCTGCGGCAGGATCGGACGACCGGTGGCTTCATCGGTCTTGTACTCGACCACCTTGTACTTGGTCTTGGGGGTCGGGCTGGCCGGCTTGGAGGTCACGGCCACGGCCACCTTGCCGACCGGACGGGTCGCGGCGGGCTTGGCGGGGGCTTCGGTTTTGGTTGGCGTTTTTGCTGAAGATTTCGAAACGGGCACGGGATTCTTGAGTGACGGGGTCGCAGGCTTTGCCGGCTTCGCAGGGACGGCCTTGGAGGCCGGTGCGGGCGCGGGCTTTTCAGCCTTGACCGGGACTGACTTGGCCGGAGTCGACTTGGCAGCCGGCTTCGGTACGGACTTGGGCGCCACCGGCTTGGCGGCCGGTTTGGCGGCAGCCGGAGCTGCCTTGTTCGCCGCCGGCTTGGCAGCACGCTTGACGATAGAAGATTTTACAGGGTTGGCGGCCGCGGGTTTGGACGCTGCGGTCTTGGCGACCGGCGCCGGCTTGGCCGCGGTCTTGCTCGCAGCTGCCTTCTTGGCAACCGCTGGCTTGGCAGCCGGCTTGACCTGCTTGGCGGCCGGTTTTGCAGCGGCAGGCGCCGCTGCCTTCTTCGCAACGGGTCTGGCGGACTTCTTGGCGGCCTCTACGGCCTTTTTTGCAGGTTTTTTAGCAGCCACGAAACGCTCATCCTTGGTTCCCCCGGGGCCCGGGAAAGCAGGCCTTTATAGCTTACCCCACGGACCCCCGGCAACCACGTATTAATCCAAGTGGCATATCATTGGCAAGTGATCTCACGCCTGCTCATCGCGCTGCTGCGCTTCTACAAGCGGTTCATCAGCCCCCTGCTGGGGCCGCGCTGCCGTTTTGCGCCCAGTTGCTCGGAATACGCGATGACCGCGATCGGCCGCTTCGGCCCGCTGCGCGGTTGCTGGCTGGCCGCACGCCGGCTCGGCCGCTGCCATCCCTTTCATCCGGGCGGGTTCGATCCCGTCCCCGACGCGCCCGCGTCCGGGTCCTCGCCCGTTTCCCCTTCCTGCAGTTGCAAAGGACCTCATCCATGAGCCGAACCCTCATCGTCAACGCCCGCCTGGTCAATGAAGGCAAGGAATTCGACGCCGATCTGCTGATCGACGCTGGACGCATCGCCAAGATCGCCAGCAAGATCGCCCCAGCCGCAGGCGACACCGTCGTGGACGCGGCCGGACGCTGGGTGCTGCCGGGCATGATCGACGACCAGGTGCACTTCCGCGAGCCGGGCCTGACCCACAAGGGCGATATCGCGACCGAATCCGGCGCCGCGGTGGCCGGTGGCCTGACCAGCTTCATGGACATGCCCAACACCAATCCGCCGACCCTGGACGCGGCCGCGCTGCAGGCCAAGTACGACGCGGCGGCCGGGCGCGCCTGGGCCAACTACGGCTTCTACATGGGCGCCAGCAACGACAATCTGGCCGCGATCCAGACGCTGGACCCGAAGACCGCACCGGGCATCAAGGTGTTCATGGGCGCCTCCACCGGCAACATGCTGGTCGACAACCCCGAGACGCTGGATGCGATCTTCCGCGACGCGCCGACGCCGATCATTACCCACTGCGAAGACACCCCCACCATCGATGCGACGCTGGCGCAGTACAAGGAACAATACGGTGACGCGTTGAGCCCGGAGATGCATCCGGACATCCGCTCGCGCGAGGCTTGCCTGAAGTCCTCGCTGCTGGCGGTGTCGCTGGCGCGCAAGCACAACACCCGCCTGCACGTGCTGCATATCTCCACCGCCGACGAGCTGGTGCTGTTCGAAGCCGGCCCGCTGGTCGATGCCGAGGGCAAGCTGCGCAAGCGCATCACCGCCGAGACCTGCATCCACTTCCTGCGCTTCGACCGCAGCGATTACGCGCGGCTGGGCAACCTGATCAAGTGCAACCCCGCGATCAAGGACGCCGACGACCGCCTGGCATTGATCCAGGCGCTGGCCGAGGACGTCATCGACGTGCTCGCTACCGACCACGCCCCGCATACCTGGGAAGAAAAGCAGAAGCCCTACGCCCAGGCGCCCTCCGGCCTGCCGCTGGTGCAGTACGCGCTGGTGGCCGCGCTGGAGCTGGTGCACGAGGGCAAGCTGCCGATCACCCGCATCGTGCAGAAGTTTGCGCATGCGCCGGCGCAGCTGTTCGATGTGGAAGAGCGCGGCTTCCTGCGCGAAGGCTATTTCGCCGACCTGGTGTTGATCGACAACACCCCGTTCACCGTGAAGCGCGAGCAGGTGCTGTCCAAGTGCGGCTGGTCGCCGTTCGAAGGCACCACGTTCCGCTCGCGCATCGCCGCGACCTGGGTCAACGGCCAGCAGGTGTGGGATGGCGAACAATTGATTGGCGCTGCCGCCGGTCAACGCCTGACCTTCGACCGCTGATGCGCGCAGCCCTGGTTGGCGCCTGGCTTGCGCTGGCGCCGCTCTCGCTCGCTGCCGGCAGCGTCGCTGCGCAGTCTGCCGACGCCGTGGAGGTGGTATTTCCGCAAAGCGCTTCGCAGGGTGCGCTGGTGATCGGCAAGGTGCCTGCGGGCAGCCAGGTGCAGTACGCCGGCCGCAGCTTGCGGGTCAGCGGCTATGGCAGCGTGGTGTTCGGTATCGGCCGCGATGCCAGCGGCCCGTTGCAGGTGCAGATCACCCGGCCCGATGGCAGCAGGCAGACCGCCAGCATCGCAGTGACGCCGCGCGACTGGCCGGTGGAGCGCGTCAATGGCGTGCCGCCCAAGACGGTCAATCCGCCTGCGGCGATCGCCGAGCGGATCAAGCGCGAGCAGGCGCAGGTCACCGCCGCGCGCGACCGCGACGATGCCCGCACCGATTTTGCCCAGGCCTTCATCTGGCCGGTGCAGGGCCGCATCAGCGGGCGCTTCGGCAATGCGCGCGTCTACAACGGCCAGCCCGGTGCCGGCCACTCGGGCATGGACATCGCCGTGCCCACCGGCACGCCGGTCAAGGCGCCGGCTGCCGGCGTGGTGACCTTTGCCGCGCCGGACCTGTATCTGACCGGCGGCACCGTATTGCTGGACCACGGCTTCGGGGTGAGCTCGAATTTTCTGCACCTGTCGCGCATCGACGTGAAGGTGGGCGACCGGGTGGAGCAAGGCCAGGTGATCGCGGCGGTGGGTGCCACCGGGCGCGCGACCGGGCCGCATCTGCATTGGGGGATGAACTGGTTCGATGTGCGCATCGATCCGCTGCTGGTGCTTGAGCGCAGCAAATAGCTAGCGCGCGCGGTGTGCCGGCAGGGCCGGCGCGCGGCGGCATGGTGTCTGCGACCCACCCGTTGCGCTTGTGTTCGCCGCAGGGCTTTGGGGTATAACCGGGACGACCGTCGATCCTCGCCAGGCATCGGTGGACGATCGGTCACTGGCCGTCGGTCCGGTGCCTAGCCGCCGGACCTGCGTCATCTCCCCTCCCCCGACCGCAGGAGATGTGCGACATGCGCAACGAGCAACTCAAACCCACCCTGGGCACCTGGCAACTGTGGGGGATCGCCGTGGGTCTGGTGATTTCCGGCGAGTATTTCGGCTGGAGCTACGGCTGGGGCACCGCCGGCACGCTGGGTTTTCTGGTGACCACGCTGCTGGTCGCGGTGATGTACACCTGCTTCATCTTCAGCTTTACCGAGCTGACCACCGCCATCCCCAATGCGGGTGGGCCGTTCGCCTACAGCCTGCGCGCGTTCGGGACCTACGGCGGCATGCTGGCGGGCCTGGCCACGCTGATCGAATTCGTGTTCGCGCCGCCGGCCATCGCGATGGCGATCGGCGCCTATCTCAATGTGCAGTTCCCGACCCTGGACCCGCGCATCGCCGCAATCGGCGCGTATGCGATCTTCATGGGCTTGAACATCGTCGGCGTGGCGATCGCCGCCACCTTCGAGCTGATCGTGACCTTGCTGGCGGTGATCGAGCTGCTGGTGTTCATGGGCGTGGTGGCACCCGGGTTCAGCGTTGCGCGCTTTGCCGCCAATGGCTGGGCCGGTAGCGATGTATTCGGCCCGGCCGCCATTTCCGGCATCTTTGCCGCGATTCCGTTTGCGATCTGGTTCTTTCTGGCGATCGAGGGCGCGGCGATGGCGGCCGAGGAGGCCAAGGACCCCAAGCGCACGATTCCGCGCGCCTACATCGCCGGCATCCTCACCCTGGTGGTGCTGGCGCTGGGCGTGATGGTGTTTGCGGGCGGGGTCGGCGACTGGCGTCAGCTCTCCAACATCAACGACCCGTTGCCGCAGGCGATGAAGGCGGTGGTCGGCAACAGCTCGACCTGGCTGCATATGCTGGTGTGGATCGGCCTGTTCGGCCTGGTGGCCAGCTTCCACGGCATCATCCTGGGCTATTCGCGGCAGTTCTTCGCGCTGGCGCGTGCCGGGTTCCTGCCGCACGGGCTGGCCAGGCTGTCGCGCTTTCGCACGCCGCATCGCGCGATTCTTGCCGGCGGCGCGATCGGCATCGCCGCGATCTGCAGCGACAGCGTGGTCAAGATCCAGGGCATGTCGCTGACCGCGGCGATGATCACCATGTCGGTGTTCGGCGCGATCGTGATGTATGTGATGAGCATGCTCAGCCTGTTCAAGCTGCGCCGCGCCGAACCCGGGCTGGAGCGCAGCTTTCGCGCGCCGGGTTATCCGCTGGTGCCGGCAATCGCGCTGCTGCTGGCGCTGGTGTGTCTGGTGGCGATGGTCTGGTTCAACCCGATCGTGGCGCTGATCTTCGTGGGCCTGCTGCTGTTCGGCGGGCTGTGTTGCGTGCTGAGCTTGCGCGGCCAGGCCACGCCTGCGGCCAGTGCCAGATGAGCGGGTTCGCGTTTAGCGCCGGCGGCGAGCGCTTCCAGTTTGCCGATCTCAAGACCTTGCTGGCCAAGGCCACGCCGCCGCGCTCGGGCGACCAACTGGCCGGGCTCGCCGCCGACTCCGGGCTGCAGCGGGTGGCCGCGCAGATGGCGCTGGCGGACCTGCCGCTGCGTCACTTCCTCGACGAAGCGGTGGTGCCGTACGAATCGGACGAGGTCACCCGCCTGATCGTCGACCAGCACGATGTGGCCGCATTTGCCACGGTGGCGCATCTCACCGTCGGCGGCTTTCGCGATTGGCTGTTGAGTGCGCAGGCCGACGAAGCGGCACTGGCCGCACTGGCGCCCGGACTGACGCCGGAGATGGTGGCGGCGGTCTCGAAGCTGATGCGCGTGCAGGACCTGATCCTGGTCGCGCAGAAGACGCGGGTGGTCACGCGCTTTCGCAATACGCTGGGCTTGCGTGGCCGTCTGTCCACGCGCCTGCAGCCCAACCACCCTACCGACGATGCCACCGGCATCGCCGCCAGCGTGCTCGATGGCCTGTTGTACGGCAATGGCGATGCGGTGATCGGCATCAATCCTGCCAGCGACAGCCTGGCCGCCGCCACCGCGTTGCTGCGCATGCTCGATGCGGTGATCACCGGCTACCAGATCCCCACGCAGTCCTGCGTGCTGGCGCACATCACCACCACCATCGACGCGATCAACCGCGGCGCGCCGGTGGACCTGGTGTTCCAGTCGATCGCCGGCACCGAAGCGGCCAATGCCAGCTTCGGCATCAATCTGGCGCTGCTGCAGGAAGGCCATGACGCCGGGATGTCGCTGCGGCGCGGCAGGGTCGGCGACAACGTGATGTATTTCGAGACCGGCCAGGGCAGCGCGTTGTCGGCCAATGCGCATCATGGTGTCGATCAGCAGACCTGCGAAGTGCGCGCCTATGCCGTGGCGCGGCAGTTCAAGCCGCTGCTGGTGAACACCGTGGTGGGCTTCATCGGCCCGGAATATCTCTACGACGGCAAGCAGATCATCCGTGCCGGGCTGGAGGATCACTTCTGCGGCAAGCTGCTCGGCGTGCCGATGGGCTGCGACATCTGCTACACCAATCATGCCGAAGCCGACCAGGACGACATGGACGTGCTGCTGACCCTGCTCGGCAGCGCTGGAATCAACTTCATCATGGGCATTCCCGGCTCCGACGATGTGATGCTCAACTACCAGACCACCTCGTTTCACGATGCGCTGTATGCGCGCCAGGCGCTCGGCCTGCGCGCTGCGCCCGAGTTCGAACAGTGGCTGGAGCAGCACGACATCCTGCAGCTGCGCGATGGTCGCTTCGAACTTGGCAGCGAAGTACCGGCGCCATTTCGGCGTGCATTGGCACAGGTCAGCGGTAGAACGACGCCATGAGCGCGCCCTCCAGACCGCCACGCGATGCCTGGGCGCAACTGCGCCAACTGACCCCCGCGCGCATTGCGCTAGGCCGGGTGGGGACCAGTCTGCCGACGGACGCACACCTGGAGTTCCAACTGGCGCATGCGCAGGCACGCGATGCGGTGCATCTGGCATTCGACCCGGCACCGCTTCAGGCCGCGCTGGAGCAACGCGGGCGCAGCAGCATCTTGCTCCAAAGCGCTGCGGCCGATCGTCATCAGTATCTGCAACGTCCGGATCTGGGACGGCGCCTTGCCGAGGAAGCCGCCGCCCAGCTACGCGGCCTCACGGCCGTGCATGGCGGTAAACATGACGTTGCGGTGGTGGTCGCTGACGGGCTGTCCGCGCTGGCCGTGCATCGGCATGCGGCGCGCATGCTCGACCAGATCGACGCACTGGCGTCGCAAGAAGGTTGGTCACTCGCCCCGGTGGTATTGGTGAGACAAGGGCGCGTGGCGATCGGCGATGAGGTCGGCGAGCTGCTCGACGCGCGTGCCGTGATCGTGCTGATCGGCGAACGGCCGGGCCTGAGCTCGCCCGACAGCCTGGGCCTGTATCTCACCTACACGCCCCGCGTCGGGCTCACCGATGCAGCGCGCAACTGCATTTCCAACATTCGCGCCGAAGGACTGAGCTACGCCGAGGCGACCCACAAACTGGGGTATCTGCTGCGCGAGGCATTCCGCCGCAAACTCTCTGGCGTGCAGCTGAAAGACGAAGCCGAGCAACCTGCATTGTTGGCAGGCCCTGCCGATGTTGCGCCGCGCACGTTCTTGCTGCCGGAGTGACCTGCGCGGCGTGTGCGGACCCGGAATCGACACCGCTCAGCAATCACTCCGTTATTTCAATGCCCCATCCTGCATATTGCTGGCGGCATAGGAGCTGGTCTGCAGCTCGTTGTCATGCGGATGACGCAGGGCATTGCGTACATCATCGGGAAGCTTGTCGACATCCAGCATCACCTTTCCCGAATGCACATCACGCACCACCGATGCAGGCAGCACGAAGTCGCCGCCGTTTTCGATATTGATGACCAGCTCGGCCCCCTCGTTGCGAATGTCGCGGATGGCACCGACGCCGACCTCGCCATCGCGTAGAAACACCATCTGGCCAATTTCAATTTGCTGCATGTTCGATCTCCTGGAATGGCGTCATCACGCAAACGCGCTGTGCCGGTGGCAGATCATCGCGCTGCGGTGCGTTGGCGCGCGGTGAAGCGCAGATCACTGTGGCGTGGGTGCGTGCAGCAAGGCGCCGCTTGGCAGTCGGGCCGGCTGCCCGGCAACGCGCTCGAACTCGCTTACATCGTGCGAACAGAACACCTCCACCTCACCGCCGTGCTGTTGCCGTAGAGCGCGCAGACGCTGCTGGTTGGTCAAGCGCGCAGTCCGGTCCTTTTCCAGCATCCATTGGTAAGCACGCAGCCCTGGCGTGCAGTAAGGCGCATCTGCATCCATTTCGCGATGGAAGAAATATGCATCACCTGCCAGCAGCAGCCATCGCTCCGGCGTATGCACCGCAACCGCGGCATGACCCAGGGTGTGGCCGGGAAGCGGCACCATCAGCAGTTCTGGCGGTAGTCCATGCAGGTCGCGCACGCACTCCAGCCCCATCCAGTGCTCGCCTGCTGCGCCATCGTAGGTGCGCCACTGCCCGCGCGTAGACCACTGTTGCGGACGAAAGCGCTGGCGATCCATCCAAGTACGCTGTGCCAGTGCGGCATCGCGCTCGCTCGTCATCAGGTGCACGCGCGCATGCGGAAAATCGTCCAGCCCGCCGGCGTGGTCGAAATCCAGATGGGTCAGCACGATGTGCCGCACATCGCGCGGATCCAGCCCGAGCCGTTGTATATGCCGGATTGCGGTCATGTCCTCGCGCAAGTCTGGCTTGACCAGCGCCAGAAAAAATCGACTCAGACGCGCGCGTGGCTCGGCCACATCGCGCAGGCCGAAACCGGTATCGATCAGCACCAACCCGGCGCTGGTTTCCACCAGCAAGCAATGGCAACACAGATGGCCGCGATCCAGGAGACCCGGCGTACGGCCGTCCATAAGATGGCCGCCGAGCGGGCAGGTGGAGATGCAATTGAGGTGATGCACGCGCATCGGCGCGCTCCGCTTGGCGGGCCAGCATTGCAACGCGGCCGTCGCACAGCGGTGAGCGGTACCGATCGCGCAACCAGCGCGCGCACGCCACCTTGACGGTGGCGTGTGCGAGGCAGGTTTCAGCGCAGCGGAACGTCCGCCACCTTGTCTTGATAATCCTTCTTCGGGTCTACGCCCAACAACACCTTGATTCCTGCCAGCAGGCTCGACTCGTTGAGCCAGATCTGCGCATGGTCGGCATCCAGGCGCAGCAACGCCAAGTTCGGATCGGTCTTGCCGCCTTCGTACCACGCGGCGACATATGGATTCCACAACCGGTCGACCATGGCCGGGTCGGTGTCTTCGCGCAGCGATCCGCTGATGCTGGCAAACAAGTCGTGGCCCTTGCTGCTGAAGGCGCCAATGACGCGGCGGCCCTGCCCCAGCATGGCGATCAGCGCGTTGTCCTTGGATGTAAAGAACCAGATCGGCCCACCGCTATCGCCTTCGATCTGTGCGGTCATCGGACGCGCGTGGCCGTCTTCGACACCATCCAGGCCCAGCATCACGGTGCGATCTGATTTGAGCGCCTTCCAGAATTTTTCCTGCAGCTCTTTGGTGTCTGCCATTTCGATTCCTGACATGCGCGTGGTACGCGGGTGAGCCAGTCTGGAACTCGCTCTGGCCACAGCATGTGACGATGCGCACTCTCGATCTACACATTGCGACAACGCAATTCTGCTTGGGCACCAATACCAACATACCAACATCGTCACCAGCGCGCGCCTTGGCAGAGGATGGTGGCAAACTTCGCACACGCACCCTTGCATTCGCAAAAAAAAAATCAAATAAGCGGATCACGGTCATGATGGGAACGCATTCTAATGCATCGCATCTGCACGCGAAAGAAAAAAGTAGCGCCAAGGGCAGGAGCGACGAAAATCATCCATAAACATGGGCACGCGCTGCGATTTAATCTTAAATTGTTTATTTTATATGATTTAAGTTAATCCACTTGAATCGCCCAACTCCAAGCGAAAAATACAGGTCAAGATAATAATGACATATATGCTGAAAATTACATTCCTGCGTACTTCCTGCGCGGTCCTAGCCTTCCTGGCGATTACCGACGTGTCTGCAAGCACAAATTCGGTCAACCTCTCCGCCGGCACCATCGTGCAGCACGTTGTTCCGACTGCTCAGCGAGATGAGAGTGCTTCCTACTGGACCCTCGGACGGATGCAAGCTGCTGTTTCCGCATCATTCGTGGATGCCAACCCGGTCGACGGCGACCCGCCAGAGTTGCAGAATTCGGCATTGGCCAGTGGTGAAAATCGGAGCGCAGGTTTGAAGGTGGTGACAGGACCGGTGCCGACGCCGAAGACGGATCCGTCAGTGCCGGTTCCACGATTCTCCCCAGCAGCTCATCTCGGCGTTGTCTTCTTTCGGGCGAACGGCGTAGACCAGCGCTGCACTGGCAACGCGGTCGTGTCCGATTCCGGAAACGTCGTAGCCACCTCGGGGCGATGCGTCTCTGCCCTAGCAGGCAAGTTCGTGTCGGACTTGGTGTTCGTGCCAGCCTACAACGGTACCGCCCCCTATGGTGTTTGGCCTGCGACGACCATCACGGCCGATAATCGCTGGGTCTCAGAGCGATCCGTGAACTACGATACGGCCTTCTTCCAGGTGCAAGCTCCCATGACAATGAAGCTCTCTGGCGCCACTTTGTCGAATACTGTAGGAGCGTCTGGCGTTCGCTTTGACGGTCAGGAGGACGACAACGAATATCGGGTAACTGGCTACAACACCGACCCTGGCGCCAATGGGAACACGCCTGTCAGCGTGACCAGCACAGCAGAGCCGAACCCATGGATGAACAAGGACTATGCCATTGAAGGCCTGGAGTGGGACGCACGCTCCGGTGTCAGCGGCTCACCGTGGGTTTCGACCGACGAGGATCCCGTGCAGGACGTCGAAGTCGGCATGACCTCATTTGCCTATAAGCAGTTCACCCACGCCTCGTTCGGTCCTCAGTGGACGTCAGCAATCCGTAACCTGTATCAGACCGCAGCAGCCATCAACTAAGCATTCAGATCGCTGCGACATATAATTTCTTACCTGATAGATAACCGTTCGCTATTCACTGACACACACAGCACGCTGCTCGAGTTAATCGAACAGCGTGTTGCCTCTAGCCAAACTTATCTAGAGATTCTACATAAATTTTTCTCTTTGCAATAAAGGCCCGCATTTGCATTTACATTTACCTGCTATCTCGCTGTTTTTTGCTATTTTTATCACACAGGCTAGTGTCGCCAAGGCTGATACCGGGGGTTTTTCCTCTGCATCTGTATCTGGCGAAACTGCCATTACAGTGACAACACTTGCAGAGCTGCAAGCGGCATTCAATGCCAAAAACCATCATATCATCATCCGTGGAAAGATCTACGGCGGCCCAAAATTGACCACCCTGAATTTCTCCAGCACTGCTTGGAACAACATAACAATCGAGGGTGCTGCGGGCGGTGGCGCGGCTTTGCAGAACATCCAATTGAAATTTAGCGGCGAAAAGCTGCCCGCCGGGACAAACATTCAAAACGTGGTTATCAGAAACATCTCATTCGCTGGCAATATCGGCGACTTGCAAGCCTTGCCCGACCAAGTCGAAGGAACTTCCAACAACATTGGCATCAACTACGTGGGCGTATCATTGCGGCGCATATCCAATGCCTGGATCGACCACTGCGATTTCTACGACATGAGCGATGATCTTTTATCAGTCGGCATATCATCTGATTACATCACGCTGTCGTACAATCACTTCTATTTCAGCAACACATGGGTCAACATGAATCCGGATCCAGTATGGAACTGGGTCGACAAAAATTATCATGACCTCGCAAATGAGCGCTTGGCAATCCTTGTTGGTCACAACAAGAACGATTCATATGTATATGGCGGCAATAAGCTGCACGTGACGCTGCACCACAACTGGTTTGGCCCCAATCTTGCCGGGCGCCCCCTACTCCGCGGCTGGGTCCATGCCTACAATAACTACTTTGACAATAGCACCTTGCCCAATGGCACGCGCACCGCTGCCGATGGTCGCCGCTATGAAAAGCAGCAGTACAACGCTTTACAGGTAGGTAGCGGCAGCATTGTTTTTTCCGAATCAAACTATTTTTACAAAACCAATAGTAGCAACCAGATTCGACTGGAATCAAGCGGGGACATGTACAATTTCTACGAGAAAAAAAACGTGTATGACGCAGCAACCGGCAATTCGGCGATCGGCTCAACCTTCAATAATGCGCCGGTGAAATACAGCTACAAGTCTGATGATGCAGCAAGAGTCCCCGGCATCGTTCTATCCACCGCGGGGCCGCACTAAACACGATTTCTCCAGCATTCACTGCGTAACAGAAAGAGGGGCCGCAGGAATCTTCCTGATTAGCCCTGACTCTCAGCCATGATAATTGCTCGCCATGCGCAGAACCGGCTCCGGGCAGGGCTTGCAACGCATCATCGCCGTGGCGAGTCGTGGCAGCATTTCGGGCAGGCGGAATCTGCGATTGAATCGGTAGGCCGCTTCGGCCAGATACCGCCTTGCGTATTTGCCTTGCGCGATGGCGTGATAGACGCCGCTGATGGCGCGTTTGAGGTTGCCCAGCACCACGTTGACCCAGCGGGCACCAGCAGCTTCTGTTGCAGCACGCCCTTCACCGGTGTCCAGCGTGGTGTGCGCGTGGCCGGCCTCTTCCAGGCGGCGGAAGCAGGCCAACCCGTCGGTATAGACCTCGCATTCGGGTGCCAGGCGACGCGCAGTCCAGTCCGTGAGCGAGGCATTGTCGAAGCTGCGCACCGGCTCGATCACCACAAAGCTCGGCGCGGTGAAAGTGGCATCGGTCTGCACTGCAATCAGGAACGGCTGCTTGTTCTCCGATCCGCGCCCAGCCTTGCCACCATTGCGCTCACCGCCGAGGTAGGCATCGTCGATCTGTACGAACCCGGACAGTCGACGCGTGGCTTCTCGCTCGGCCATGACCTGCATGATCTTGTGCTTCATCCGCCAAGCACTCTTGTAGTTGATGCCCAGATGACGCATCAGTTCCAGCGCGGCCATGTTGGTCTTGGTCGAGGTCAACAGGTGCAAGGCCAGCATCCAGATGCGCAGTGGCAGTTTGGTGCCTTGGAACATCGTGCCCGCGATCAGGCTGGTCTGATGCCGGCACGCGCTGCATTGAGAGTAAATGGCGCCACCACGCTTGAAGCGCGAGCGCGCCCGTCCAGCGCAGGAAGGGCAGCGAAATCCCTGCGGCCACCGCCATTGATACAGAGCGCGGTAGCACTTGGCCTCGGTACCGTAGGCAGCGAAGAACTCCGGCATCGACAATCCAGCCTGGAACTGTACGGCATTGATACTCATCGGGCCACCTCGTCGGCTTCAGCTGGCAACAGCATCTCCCCATGCCGGCTCAGATCTTGCGACTGCTCGCTGAGGGTCAGGGCTAATCAGGTCGGTCATTGCGCCTGAATGGAGCGAGCCAGCCGCCAACTTCGCATCACAAGCGCATCGGCAAGCGAGCCCACGCTTGCCAGCCGCGTGATCATCCAGCGCTGCAGGCATCATTGAGGCAAGGCCGGCTGTCTAAGAATCTGTTCACGATCTCCTGAGCAGCAGTGCCAGGAAGGCCAGGTGGATGAACTGCAAGCTGGTATTGAGCTTTCGCTCGCAGTTCTTCCATAGCCTTCGGTTCTTCTCCAGCCAGGCAAAGCTGCGCTCGACAATCCAGCGCTTGGGCATGACCTTGAAGGTATGCAGCTCGCGGCGTTTGGCAATCTGGACGGCGCCGTGCTTGCCAATGATGTCCTGTACGCCCTCGGCGAAGGGGTCTCCGGTATAGCCGCTGTCGCACAGCAGGCTTTTCACCCAACCCAAACCCGATTGGCAGCGCTCCAATGCTTCCAGCGCGCCTTTACGATCGGTGACCTCCGCCGTGGTCACCGCAACGGCATGCGGAAATCCTTGCGTATCCACCGCAATGTGGCGCTTGATGCCCGACACCTTCTTGCCTGCGTCATAGCCCTTCTGACCTGCCGTATCGCTGTGCTTCACGCTCTGCGCGTCCACGATCAAGAACGTGCTGCTGGCGTTGCGCCCCTGTGTTTCGCGGGCCGCGCCAACCTGATTTTTTGAGCGCCCGCTCCAGCAGGCTTCTACCTTCATCGTCCACTTCGCTCCACTTGGCAAAGTAGGAATGCACCGTGCGCCACTTCGGAAAGTCACTGGGCAACGCACGCCACTGGCAACCTGCCCGCAGTAAATACAGCACTGCGCACCACACCTCATACACATCCACCGTCGCAGGCTTGGTGCGTTTGCGGGCTCGCTCCAAAATCGGGCGGATCTGCTCGAACCGCTCACGGCTCATGTCACTTGGATAGGTCTTCTCGCGCATTCGTGCAGTTTGCATGGTTTGAAAGAGATCGCGAACAGGTTCTAAGAACCTGGAACCGTTATTTTATTTCGTCTTGAAGCACTAAGGAACCTCTGAACAACTCTTGGCGTTGCGAGCGAATTTGGGATTTCGCTTGATCACGACAATCTCCGTTGCTGAAAATCAATCACTTACGCGTGATGGCTCCAACCTCAGGCGTCGATCAGAAGTCTATCGAGGAGTTGTTCAGAGCTTCCCTAAGATCAGAGCCTGGCACAGCCAGCCTGGGGCATGGCTCTAACGGACAGCTGCTTTTCAGTGATTGTAAACGAAGAATAAGTGTGATCCACTGGCTGTATGGGCATGGCGCTCGCAGAAAACCCGACAAAATAACTACCTGTGAGGAAGCGATGGACCGCTGTTTTCCAGAAGATCTTGAGCATCTACGAAATCAGATCGAAGACCTTAACAAGGTTGATGATCCTACTGAGCAGGTATCAAAGCTAGTAAGAATTGCCGGGGATGCCGTAAGCATCGCATTTCGGATTGCGCAGGACTCGTCCACTCTGCCGCTACAGCAGCGAGCATTGACTGATCTCTCCGAGCTACATGGCGCAATTGCTGAGGCCGCAAATATTTTAACTGACCCCGATTATTTTGAAAGGCTTATAAGTTTAAAGGGTCATGTTCCAGAGGTCATGCTTCAACATCTAGCTGTCATGAAAATATTCGACAAGGCATTTTATAGCCTTTTTATGCTAATGCAATACGACACCAATGACCGTCATGAGCTGGATCCTGAAAATGGGTTTATAATAACAAGCGGAAGCATGGTTTTTGGCCGGGCTTCCTTTCGCCCCAGCTCAATAAAGTAAAATTTACCGAGAGACCATTAATCTCGGATAATGGAATTGCCCATCCTGGGTAATAATGACAGATGGTTGCCTGTCAATTCAATAGGATCTATCGATACAAGGAGATGTTGTCGTGAAAGCGAATAAATATGGAATTTTACTTATAGCAGCTAGCTTATGCATTAGCTCAGCGGGAAAGGTGTGGGCCGAACCTCAGTTGCAAGAGGCACGCAATTATCCAGCACCGGAACTCATTGTAAGATCCAAGAACTTTTCTTCCCAGATGACTATAGAGCATCCGGAGACCGGGGTTATCCTCAAAAAGCTTGGGCTAAAGTATTTGCATGAATTGGATCCGAACCTCGTCTATCAACTGAACACGCGTACAGGCGACATGCGGACGCTTACTCGTGAGCAATCCGCTGCAGGTGGAAGTGTTGGTCCGGCAGCGATCTTCTGGGGATTTGGCACCCCAACAGTTCGGATATCGGGTGGTGCTGCCATCAACGGCGAGGCAGCGACGACGGTAACATGTCCTTTCTCTGCACAGACTGCAGAGGTCAGTGGCTTTATGGCTTCTACAGTGTCACGCGATCCGATTGCGGGCATCCGTAACGGCGTTCTTGTAGTAGACGATCCACTTACTAGCAGAGCGCAGGCTAATTTTACTATTCTCCGTGCTTCTGGTGGGGCGCGCAATCCAATCAATCGCACGGTTTTAGAATCACTACATACCGGCTCTTGTGGTGACGAAGTCCGTATAAATAACTTGGTGACAACGTGGCCGCCTATCCGAGTAGAATTGACCATTGATGACACTGGCTCAATGGATACACAACTGAGTGGCGTTAAAACTGCAATAGCAAGCTTCATTGATAATACTAATACCGGCGAAGATCAGCGTGCCGTTTCGTATGAGCTCATTAGCTTCAAGGACTCTCCTACTCTCCGACTTGCAAACACTGAGGACACTTCAGCGGTCATAAGCGCTGTGCAAGCCCTTTCAGCTTCAGGCGGTGATGACTGTCCGGAAGACTCCCTTGGAGCTTTGGGACTGGCACTTTCACGAATCGACACGGATGAAGACTCGGAGGGCTCTGTAATCCTAGCGACCGACGCGTCGCCAGGCAACGGAAATGTTGACGCTCTTACCGCACAAGCTCGCGCTAGCGGGACACGTGTAAATGTGCTCTTATCCGGCGACTGTGTCGCGGGTGCAGCCACGAAGAGTCGCGCGGTCAACGGAAACACCGATGTAATCCCGGCGGCCACCCTGTCTTCGCGAGAAGTTTTTTCTCGCCTCGCAAAGGATACTGGCGGATTGTATTTTTATGCTCCTGGAGCCACAGCAGAAGTATATTCCGACCTACTGGGACAAATATTTAGCAGTGTTGCAGAAGGAATTACTCCGATCAAGTCAGATGAGTTAGTTGAGGAAATTAAAGGTGATGCGGGTGAAGATCACTTATATAGACTTGACGTACCAGCTGGAACAAAACTTCTGCGAGTTATGTCGTACGGCGGAACTGGAAATATATCTCTCTTCATGAAAAGAGCATCAATCCCCACTGAAACGGATTATGAGAGCCGCTCAACTCGTCCTTCGACAAACAGTCAGACGATGCAAGTCGATAACCCGGTCGCGGGTACGTATTACATTAGACTATCTGGAGTAAGCGCGTACTCAAAGGTCACTCTGAGGGCACTAGTCCGGAATTAATATTTTCCTATGGTCGGCGCCTTGACATTTGTCCTGGCGCCGACACTACGATAACAAAAATATTCATAAAGATAAGGGCTCGCGAAATAACGGCTCGACTACAGCCCGGCCGTCGCCAAACCATCGCGCCCATACCGTCCGCCACGCGGCATGCACGGGCGCGACACCTTGCGACCTAGAACTTGTAGGTCAGCCCCAGGTACGCCAACCGGCCTGCGTATCCGCCGCTATAGAAGCGGGCGCGAGTGTCGTCGCCCAGGCGCGAGCGGGACTCCTGCTTGGTCAGATTCAGCACCGAGGCAGTGAGGCTGAGCGCCGGGGTGATGTTGTAGGCCGCGTTGACATCGATCTGGTAGTACGGCTCCTCAAAGACGTTCAACCCGTTGACCAGGCCTTGTACCAGCTCACCGCGACGATTGTACGAGGCGCGCAGCAGCAGGCTGTCGATCTCGTAGAACACAGTGAGGTTGGTCTGGTTCCTGGCGCTGCCGGGCATTGAAGTCTTGCCGGCCTCGGTGCCGTCCTCCAGCCGCACCGCCGCCTTGCTGGCGTCGTTGTACGTGTAGTTGAACTGCACACCAAGACCGAATGGCAGCGTGTGCTGCGCGTAGAGCTCCACACCCTGCGAGACCGCGTCCTGGCCGCCGGCCTGGGTGCTGTAGTTCTGCACGGTGACCAATTGCCCGTCGACCATCATGTTGACGTCGCTGATCACGTCGACCGCGAAGTTCTCCACGTTCTTGCGGAACAGTCCCACACCCGCCACAGAACCCGGCTGGAAATACCATTCCAGCCCCAGGTCGAACTGGTTGGCCTTGTACGGCTCCAGGTTCTTGTTGCTGCCCGAGCCGTACCAGCCCTGCTCGCTGGCACCGCCGGTCAGGCGCCGGTCGGCCACGTACTCGGGGCTGTAGTACTCCAGGCTGCCAGGCGCGGCGATGTCGTTGTAGCTGGGCCGCGCGATCACCTTCGACGCCGCCGCGCGCAGCAGCAGGTTCTCGCTCAAGTCATAGGCCAGGTTGAAACTCGGCAGCACGTCGGTGTAGTTGCGGTCCAGCCCGCTGACCACGAACGACTCGGTGCGTTGCACGCTGTCCGACAAACGCCAGTAGCCTTCGGTCCCGCAATAGGTATCGGCCGGGGCGCCGCCGGGCATGTCGGCGCCCTGCTGGCAGGCCAGCGGATTGCCGTCGGCGCCATCGAAGAAGTAATCGTTGTAGGCGGTCACCTTGTCGGTGGAATCGGCACGCTGGCCGGTGCGCGCCACGCGCACGCCGACGTTGCCACGCAGCCGCTCGGTGTGGAAGTTGAGTTGCAGGTACGTCGAATAGATCTCCTCGTCGACGTTGTAGACGAAGTTGTCTTCGCTGCGGGTCTGCATCGCGCCGTAGGTCTGGTTCAAGTAGCCGATGTAGCCAGGGAAGTTGATCGCCGGGAACGCGCTGGCGTTGACGCCACCGGCCAGGTTGTCCTGCGCGAACAGCAGGCCCGGCGAGAACTGCGTGGCGATGGCATTGCAGCGCCCGTTCCAGTAGCGGTTGTCGTAGTCGCCCGGGTCGGTGCCCGGGCACACCCAGTAGTTGTTGCCGGTACTGCGGTGGATGCCGCCGTCGCGACGCTTGAGGCCGAACTGCAGCGAGTCGAAGACCTCGCCATCGAAATGCCAGGTGGTATCGATCTGCGCGTACTGCTGCTGATTGGTGTTGCGGGTCCAGGACGAGCCGGTCGAGCCCAGGTCGACCTGCAGGATGCCGTCGCGCAGGTTCTGCATCAGCTCCGGCGAGAACGTCATGCTTGGGGTGCCGGTCAGGTCCCAGGCGCTGGCGAAGTTGCCGTTGGTCCAGCTGCCGTCGGCGTTCTGGAGGCGCGGCTTGATCGGCAGGGAGAACTGCAGCTCCGGCCCGCCCTTGGCCCAGGTGCGGCCGGCCTTGAACGCCACGTCCACCTGCTCGCCACGCCATTCGCCGCCCAGGTCCACCGTCTGCGACTGCGATTTCTCGATGTTGTAGCTGCCGGTGATCTGCGGCGTCGGCACCGTGCAGTCGTCCGAGCCCCAGCCGCCCGGCGGCAGGCCGGCCGCGGCGGCCTGCGCCTCGCTGCAATAGTAGGTCTTGCCCGGACGCAGGCTGTAGGCGGCGCCGGTGACAATCGTGCCGCTGGGATCGAACCGCAGCCCGTCGAGCAGACGGCCGCCGCGCCAGTTGCCGTCGCCGTTATAGCGGGCAATGTTCCACTCGGGAATCTTGATGGTATTGGTCTGCGAGTCCTGCGACAGGTCGAAGCGGAAGTAGTTCGCGGTCAGCGTCAGGTCGTCGGTCGGCTTGAACTGCAAGGTCAGTTGCCCACCCTTGCGCTCGCGCTCCTCGCGTTTGACGTCCAGGTTGACCGCCGTCGGCATCATGAAACCGGTGTAGTAATTGCTGTTCTGGTCCCAGAAACCAGTACCGCCCCACCAGTTGGCGTTGAAGTCCGACGGATTTCCATTCACGTCGACCGCCGGGCCGACTTCGTCGCGGCCGTACCACTGCCAGCCCTCGGTACTGGCATTGAGCGTGCGAGCGGTGCGCTTCTGCTGCGTGTAGCCCACGAAGACACCGAAGCGGTTGTCCTTGTCGTGCCACGAGTACGAACCGGAGAACTGGCCGTCGGTCTTCTTGCTGGTATCCGACCAGGTGCCCTCGGCCGAGACGAAGCCGGAATGTGGCTCCAGTTCCAGCGGGCGCCGCGTCTGCAGGATCACCGTGCCGCCGATGCCGCCTTCGTCGATACGCGCTTCCGGGGTCTTGTACAGCTCCGCACTGCCCAGCAGGTTCGACGGCAGCAGCGTGTAGTTGAACGAGCGCGTCGGGTCGCCGTTGGATTCGGCGGTGGCGATGTAGTTGCCGTTCAATTCGGTCAGCACCAGCTCCGAGGACAGGCCGCGCACACTGACATTCTTGCCTTCGCCGCCGTCGCGGCTGATGACCACGCCGGGCACGCGCTGCAGCGCATCGGCCACGTTCTTGTCGGGGAACTTGCCCACGTCCTCGGCGGTGATCACATCGACCACGGCGTTGGCGTTGCGCTTCTGCTCCAGACTTTTTTCGATCGCGTAGCGGTAGCCGGTCACCGTCACCGCGTCCAGGTCCTTGGCCTGCAACTCGGCCTGGCCCGTGGGCGCCGGCGTGCCGTCGGCCTGCTGGGCGGCAGCGGTGGTAGAGGCGGCGCTCGCGAACAAGGCAATGGCGATACCGGCGGACAGCGTGCTGCGGTTGCGTGCGAATGGCATGCAGTTCATTTCGATCGTGCTCTCCCAATAGTGATCGGCTTCGGTGGATTTCTATCGATCCAAAGATCGGACAAGAACGCCGCGGGAAGTGACGCAAGAGATCCGGCGCCGTTGCGACCCCTCCCCCTCCTCTTGCGTCCGCTTCCACGCAGATGCGATTGGATCGTTCTAATGCCGTGGAAAGCTAAGTAGCACAGCCCATGCGGCAGCGCATTCTGCCCCGCAACAGGCCCGCGGCGTTGCAAGGCATCCACGATGGTCGGCCGAGCTCGCCACGCTTGCACGCGGCATGGCACGGCCTACCGCGTCGCCGGCTGCAGCAGCGTGATCGCTGCAAGCAACACAGCCTCGCCCGCAACCGGACGCAAGCGGTTTACCGCAGCGCCTACGCACCCTCATGTGCAACCGAGCTGAGCGGCAACCTGCTGGATCACACAGCGCGCATTCTTCGTGTTGACATTGTTGAATTCCAGGATGAGCGAGCCCGGTGCTCATAGGCGACTTTAAGAACTACCTCGACTGCCTACGCAGGATCGCGAGATGGAAAGCCGTTGTCGCAGACCGGTCTCCATAGCAATGCGAGTCCTCCCTGGGCCATGTCTGCATCTGCCATGGGGGATTGTCTTTATATAGACGTGGGCCATCCGGACGATTCCAAAATCGTCACAGTACTGCGCATCCCACTCCTTCGCAGCTTGTTGCACGCAGCTAGCATGTCGTGCACTGCATGAAAATGGTCGATATCGACAGCACAACCTCAGATGCAACCACCACAAAAGAAGTAAACCCCCATCAATTAGCATCAGGAGATACCAAATGGCTCAACCGCAAAAACGCAATGCTTCCCTGTTGCTGACAGTCTCATTATGCCTCCTTGGCTCGTTTGCCGCAGACGTTTCTGCGCAACAAGGGAAGCAGGGCAACTATGTGATACGCGTATTGCCAAGTCCTGCGGGACCGTGGAGTGCCTATGCTGACCTGAAGAGCGCTGACGGCAAGACACTTTTTAAACACTGGGAAGAAAAACACGGCAAAGACAAAGGCTATGTTGAATGGAATTATTTTTACGGTGGCGACAATGCACGGATCGACCTATGGGTATCCGCTTACCCAGGCGCGCCCCTGGAACACTTTGCCTACGCGCCAGCCGGCGGAAATATCTGCATAGGTCACTACTTCGATAATCAGAAGGGGGTTTGGATTACGAGTTGGAATGTGGGTGGCTGCTCATAGGACCAGCTGCAAAGGCGCATGAAAGAGGCGTTGGTCTGGCGACAATCGATTGAATCAGTGCGACATACGGCTGTAGCCCGCCCCCGTTCCGTGCCGCTCCTGCGCAGCTGCAGGCAGCAATTCGATAGTTTCCCGACGCGACCAGCAAAGCGCGCGCGACGGCGCGCCAAAATTAAGAGCGGCCAACACAACGTAGCGAACAGTCGTCAGGTGGGTGTGGACGGTGCGACGGAACCGGAGTGTACGCGCGGTACATGCCGCACCGAGCACCGGTCGCGCCTGCCTGGCGGCTGTGCAATAGTCTTGTTCGCTGCTCTACGCGTATGGACCGCTGCAAGACGGATCTGGCATGGGCACGGAATCGCTTCCCGGCATGGGGGGCGATAGACGTACTGCCGGAACGTCCGGTCTCCGCGGCCGGGAAGAGCGTTGCCCGAGACGGAAGCAGGCCGTGCCCGCCAGCAATGCCTGACAGGCGCGCCCACGAACTGCGACCACGCCAGATTTCCGGCACTGCCAAGCGCCCTTGCCTATCAAGTCCGCCGCGCCTGGGCCGATACCGCTTGCATGGACAGATTGAGCATCATCGGACTGGTGCTGGCGATCGTGGCGATCGTGGGCGGCAGCGTGTTGAAAGGTGCCGGCATTTCGTCGCTGTGGTCGCCGGCTGCCTTCGTGATCGTGATTGTCGGCACCGTGGCGGCGATCCTGCTGCACACCTCGCCGGCAGTTTTCCGGCGCGCGTTCAAGATCCTGCGCTGGGTGATCCAGCCGCCGGCCAGCGACCGCCCGCAGTTGGTCGCGCGCATCGTCGAGTGGAGCAACATCGCACGTCGCCAGGGCCTGCTGGGTCTGGAAGACCAGCTGCCGCGCCAGGACGATGCCTTCCTGCGCAAGGGCCTGCAGATGCTGGTCGATGGGGTGGAGCCCGAATCCATGCGCCACATGCTCGAGATCGAAGTGGACAACCAGGAGCGTCAGGATCTTGCCGCCGCCAAGGTGTTCGAGGGCATGGGCATCTACGCGCCCACGCTGGGCATCATCGGCGCGGTGCTGGGGCTGATGGCGGTGATGAAGAATCTGGCCGACCCGGCCATGCTCGGGCACGGCATCGCCGCAGCCTTCACCGCCACCATTTATGGCATCGCCTCGGCCAACCTGCTGTTCCTGCCGGTCGCTGCCAAGCTCAAGAGCGTCATCCATTGCAGTACCAACGAGCGCGAAATGGCGATCGAGGGCTTGATCGCGATCGCCCAGGGCGAGAACCCGCGCAACATCGAATCGAAATTGGCAGGCTACTTGCATTAACTCGTCATGGCCCGTCGTCGCAAACATCACGAAGAACATGGCAACCACGAAGCGTGGGCGATTCCGTA
The DNA here is from genome assembly GCF_002940205.1 of Xanthomonas arboricola pv. guizotiae. Taxonomy (GTDB): domain Bacteria; phylum Pseudomonadota; class Gammaproteobacteria; order Xanthomonadales; family Xanthomonadaceae; genus Xanthomonas; species Xanthomonas arboricola_C. The sequence continues at coordinate 28,566 of NZ_MDSK01000029.1, read as the reverse complement.
TGCCGATCTGATGACGCTGCTGCTGGCGTTCTTCGTGGTGATGTACGCCATCTCCTCGCTCAACGAGGGCAAGTACAAGGTCATGGCGCAGGCGCTGACCAGCGCGTTCGGTGGCTCGTCCAATGCCGCCAGCCCGGTGCAGCTCGGCAAGACCCAGACCCTGGGCGCCGATTACGACCGCCCGTCTGTCATCAAGGCCGGTGCGCCGATGGCTGCATCCAACGGCCCGACCGACCCGACCCTGCTGCCGTCGATGGCGGCGCAGATGCGTATGCCGGTGTCGCTGCGCAACCAGGCGCAACTGGCGCGCGCGCAGCGGCAGATGGATGCGGTGGAGCAACAGCTGAGCAAGACGCTGGCACCGCTGATCGACAAGAAACTCATCACCATCCGCCGCAACGACCTGTGGATCGAAGTGGAGATCAACAGCGACATCCTGTTCGGCACCGGCTCGGCCTCGCTGGCCGGCAGCGCCCGCGGCACCCTGTCGGCGCTGGCCGCGGTGCTGCGCGATGCACCCAATGGCGTGCGCGTGGAGGGGTATACCGACAACCAGCCGATCGCCACCGCACAATTCCCCTCCAATTGGGAACTGTCCGCGGCGCGTGCGGCCAGCGTGGTGCACCTGTTTGCCGACGACGGCGTGGCCCCGCAACGATTGGCGATGGTGGGCTATGGAGAATTCCGCGCACGTGCCGATAACAGCACTGAGGCGGGACGGAATGCGAACCGGCGTGTGGTGTTGATCATCCTCGCTGACTCGGCTGGCTCACTCGCACCCGATCCGCCATCGCAGATGCACGCGACCGCCGCCGGGGCGCCCAAGCTTCCCAAGTCTGACGGCGGCCAAACGGCCGCTACCACCGAAAGCGGCACAAGTTCCGTCCCCGCCGTAATTCAAGGAGTGCAGTGAGATGCGTATCTGGGCAATCGCCAACCAAAAGGGCGGCGTCGGCAAGACCACCACGACGCTGGCATTGGGTCGCGGCCTGGCCGCGCTCGGCCACCGGGTATTGTTGATCGACCTCGATCCGCACTCCTCGCTCACCCGCGCGTTCGGCGTGGCGGTCGACCCGCCGCCGCGCGGGGTGCTGGACCTGTTCGGCACCCCGCCGAGCGATCTGGCCAGCCTGGCGCATGAAAGCGCCATCCCCGGCCTGTCCTATGTGTGCGCGCAAGCCGCACTGGCCACGCTGGAACGCCGCAGCGCTAACCAGCCCGGCCTCGGCCTGGCGCTGCAAAACGCCATGACCCGGCATGCCGGCCAGCACGACTACATACTGCTCGACTGCCCGCCCACCCTCGGTCTGCTGATGATCAATGCGCTGGCCGCGTGCGACCGCGTGGTGGTGCCGACCCAGGCCGAGCCGCTTGCGCTGCATGGCCTGGCCAGCATGGTGCGGACTGCCGACATGGTGCAGCGCTCGCGTCGCCGCGCGCTGCCGGTGTCGATCCTGCCGACCCTGTTCGACCGTCGCACCCGCGCCGGCACCGAGACGCTCAAGGAGATGCAGGACACCTACGGCGCCGTCGTCTGGGAAGACGCGGTGCCGGTGGATACCCGCATCTGCAATGCCGCCGCGCTGACTGTTCCCGCCACCGGCGGCGACTACCAGGGCCGCGGCCTGTCCGCCTATCGCCGCGCGCTGGAATGGGTGCTGGCCGATGACGCGATGCGTATGGAGCAAGCCGCATGAGCAACCACACCGCCAACGGTGAGCTGGACGATTACCTGGAAGGCCTGTTGCACGATACCGGTGTCGAGATCGCCGCCCCGGCTGCTGCGGCCACTGCCGCCCCTGCTGCCAGCGAAGCTCCGGCGCCTGCGGACGCAGACCTTGCGCTGGCCGAGCCGCCGGTGCAGGCTGCCGCGGCTCCCGAAGCCGCCGCCGTGTCGGAAGCGGCGACGTCCAACGCGATTGCCGCGGTGCTGAGCGCCGACGCGATCGCCGCCGATTTCCTGGCCGAAATGGATGCCGACCCGGCCTTCGGGCCGCCGGTGGCTGCCGCACCCAGCGCCGCGGATATCGCTGCCGATTTCCTCGCCGAAATGGATGCCGACCCGGCCTTCGGGCCGCCGGTGGTCGCCGCACCCAGCGCCGCGGACATCGCTGCCGACTTCCTGGCCGAAATGGACGCCGACCCGGCGTTCGGGCCACCGGTGGTCGCCACGCCCAGCGCCGCGGACATCGCTGCAGATTTCCTCGCCGAAATGGATGCCGACCCGGCTTTTGCTACCGCTGCGCCCGGCCCGTTCATGAGCACCGCCGATCTGATGGCCGAAATGGACGCAGACCCGGCCTTCGCCACGGCGGCCTCCAGCGCCGACCTGCTGGCGGCCGATCTGCTGTCGGAGATGGATGCCGACCCGGCCTTCGCCGATGCCGCGCCCGCCCCGCCGGCACCGGCACGGCCAGCGCCGGCGTCGGTACCGCATCGCGCGCCACCGGCCCCCATCTATCCGCAAGGCCTGCAGGCGCTGCTGGCTCCCGGCCAGGCCGAGCACATCCAGGCCGAGCGGCGCGCCAGCGAACGCAGTACGCGCTGGCTGCGCCTGCGCTGCGGCGAGCAGACCTATGCGCTCGAATTGCTCAAGGTGCAGGAAGTGGTGCTGCCGGTACCGCTGCTGCCGTTGCGCGGCACTGCCAGCGCGATGCTCGGCATCATGAACCTGCGTGGTCAGGTGGTGCCGGTGATCGATCTGGGCATCCACCTGGGCTCGGCGCCGGTGGACATGGATCTGCACACCCGCGTGGTGGTGCTGGAAGAAAACGGCGAAACCATGGGGCTGCGCGTCTCGGCCGTGGAAGACGTCACCAGCCTCACCGATCATCAGATCGAGCCGCCGGACAACGCCCGCCTGTGCCGCATTTCCAACAACCTGTTCCGCGGCGTCGCGCGGCTGGGCCATCAACCGATGATCCTGCTCGATGCCAGCCATCTGCTGCATTGATCGACCGCGCAGCTGACGCGCACCTGCACGCGCAACGATTCAGCGTTAAAGCTTTCCCGCCCCCCGCCGTTAGTACGCATAGAACCATCCGTTCGGAGCAACAATGAGCACAGTGACATTGGGTGAGGATCTCGGCATCGAGACCAGCGCCGACCTCAAGCAGAAGCTTGCCGCGTTCCTGACCCAGGACGGCGACCTGGTGCTCAATGCCGGCGACGTCCGGCGCATCCATACCGCCAGCGTGCAGTTGCTCTGCGCCTTTGTGCAGACGCGCCGCCAGGCCGGCTTGCATACCGAATTCGATGGCTGCAACGACACTTTTAGAGATGCGGCCCGTCTGCTCGGCGTCACCGACGCGCTCGGACTTTCCGCATCCAATGACAACCTGAAATCTGTGGAGAACGCCGCATGAGCGCACGTATCTTGGTGGTGGACGATTCGGCGTCGATGCGCCAGATGGTCTCTTTCGCCCTCACCTCTGCCGGCTTTGCCGTCGAAGAAGCCGAGGACGGCGCCGTTGCGCTGGGCCGCGCGAAGGGCCAACGCTTCAATGCGGTGGTGACCGACGTGAACATGCCCAACATGGACGGCATCTCGCTGATCCGCGAGCTGCGCCAGCTGCCGGACTACAAGTTCACCCCGATGCTGATGCTCACCACCGAGTCGGCGGCCGACAAGAAGTCCGAAGGCAAGGCCGCCGGTGCCACCGGCTGGCTGGTCAAGCCGTTCAATCCGGAACAGCTGATCGCCACCGTCCAGAAAGTTCTGGGTTAATTCCACTTGCCTCACCATCGGATGTCACGCCCATGAGCATGGACCTGCAACGTTTCCACGCCACCTTTTTCGAGGAAAGCCGCGAAGGGCTGGATGCGATGGAGGCCGGGCTGTTGTCCCTTGAAGAGGGCAACCGCGACCCGGAAATCATCAATTCGGTGTTCCGCGCCGCGCACTCGATCAAGGGCGGCGCGGCCACCTTCGGTTTCGACGCCGTCGCCGGCCTGACCCACGTGCTGGAGACGCTGCTGGACGAGTTGCGCTCCAACAAGCGCCAGCTCGAAGCCAATGCGGTCGATGCCATGCTCGGCTCGGTCGACGTGCTGCGCGCCCTGCTGCGCGAAGCCGAACACGGCACCCCGGCCGACCCGGCCGCGGTCAAGGCCGTGCACACCCGTTTGAACGCCGTGCTGGCCGGCGAAGCGCCGGTGGCCGCGGTGGCCGCCAAGCCGAAGGAAGAAGAACCCGAGGCCTGGCATATCGGTTTCACCCCGGCGCCGTCGCTGTTCATGAGCGGCAACGACCCGCTGCGCATCATCCGCGAGCTCGAGCACCTGGGCCCGCTGCAGATTGCCGCACGCCTGGAGCGCATGCCGGGCTTCGAGAACATCGACCCGCTGGAAGCCTACCTGGCCTGGGATCTGGGCCTGATCGGCAAGATTCCGCGCAGCAAGATCGAAGACACCTTCGCCTGGGTGGTGGACGATTGCGAACTGGACATCCGCCCGATGGCGGTGCCCGGCCCGCCGCCGAGCCTGGCCGTCGAAGCCGCTGTCGCGGCGCCGGTCGCCGTCGCAGCGGCACCTGCCGCCGCTGCCGAACCTGCCGCAGCAGCGGCAGCCACGCCGGCCAAGGCTGCCGCTGCCGAGGCGGAAACCTCGATCCGGGTCAGCGTCGACAAGGTCGATGCATTGATCAACCTGGTCGGCGAGCTGGTCATCACCCAGGCCATGCTCAAGCAGGTCTCCACCGGCCTGGATCCGGCGCATGCCGAACAGCTGTTCGCCGGCCTGGATCTGCTCGAACGCAATACCCGCGATCTGCAGGAGGCGGTCATCGGCGTGCGCATGCTGCCGGTGGATGCGGTGTTCCGTCGCTTCCCGCGCCTGGTCCGCGACCTCTCCAGCCGCCTCGGCAAGCAGGTGCGCCTGCGCACCATCGGCGAAGGCACCGAGCTGGACAAGGGCCTGATCGAAAAGATTGCCGATCCGTTGGTGCACCTGGTGCGCAACTCGATCGACCACGGTCTGGAAATGCCCGATGCGCGTCGCGCCTCCGGCAAGGACGAGACCGGCACGATTACCCTGGCGGCCTCGCATCAGGGCGGCCATATCGTGATCGAAGTCAGCGACGACGGCCGTGGCCTCAACCGCGCCAAGATCCTGGAAAAAGCCGCCGAACGCGGCATCGCCGTGCCGGACAACCCGACCGATGCGCAGGTATGGGATCTGATCTTCGCACCGGGCTTCTCCACCGCCGATGCCGTCACCGACCTGTCCGGTCGTGGCGTGGGCATGGACGTGGTTCGCCGCAACATCCAGGGCCTGGGTGGCGAGGTGCAGCTGGAAAGCAACGCCGGCAGCGGTACCCGCGTACTGATCCGCCTGCCGCTGACCCTGGCCATCCTCGACGGCATGACCGTCTCGGTGGCCGGCGAAACCCTGATCCTGCCGCTGGCCTATGTGCTCGAGGCCCTGCAGCCGGCGCCGGAAGACATCCGCTCGATGGCGGGCGACGGCCGGGTGCTGCGGGTGCGCGGCGAGTACCTGCCGATCCTGTCGCTCACCAATTACTACGGCTTCGGCGGGCAGCAGTCCTCGCAGGAACCGCTGGTGGTGGTGGTCGAAGGCGACGGCCAGAAGATCGCGCTGGAAGTGGATGAACTGCTCGGCCAGCAGCAGGTGGTGGTCAAGAACATCGAGAACAACTACCGCCGCATCCCCGGCGTGTCCGGCGCCACCATCCTGGGCGATGGCCGGGTCTCGCTGATCGTGGACATCGGTGGGCTGGTGCGCTCGCTGCGCGTACCGCAGGCCGCGTAAGACGCCAAGCCACGCAAGAACGGCAAGGTAATCCCTTCTCCCACCGGGAGAAGCTGCCCCGAAGGGGCGGATGAGGGCACGAGCAAAGCCACGCGCAGTCGGAGTTACGCGGCTTCGCCGATACCCTCGCACCACCCCTTCTCCCGCAGGAGAGGGGCTCAAAGCGCCCAGTCCACCGATTTTGTGCGGCAACGACAGAGCCCTGGCAGCGATGCCGGGGCTTTGTCGTTGCGGTGCGTCTGCGTGCCCTGTTTTCGCTGCTTGCCTGCTCGTGGGTGAGCCTGCATGCAGGTGGTGTGCTCAGTGTTCGCCGTACGCGATCTGCAACGCGAGCTCACGGCACCTCGTTCCTCCCCCCACCCGCGCACTGCGCAACGCGTCACATCCAAAGAACGCAAGCGGGCCGGAAAACGCCGGCGAGCTCAAGAAAGCCAGCTGGCGAACGCTACCGCTATACCTCTTCTCCTCCCTCCCGAGAACACCATGAAATTTCTGCACTCCCTCAACGTCGGGCGACGCCTGGCGTTGGCATTCGCGTTGCTGATCGTCCTGCTGGCCGGTTCGACCAGCCTGGCGCTGTACGAATTCAAGACCGTCAAGAACCAGGTCTCGATCATCATCGAGATCAACAACCGCAAGGCGCAGCTGCTCAACCAGATGCGCGAGAGCAATATGCTGGGCGAGCGTTACATCCGCGATTTCATGCTGGCCTCGCCGCAGCAGCAGCCCGCCATCGATGCCCAACTCAAGGTCAATCGCGCGCACTACGCCGAGTTGTGGGCTGCACTGAAACGCCTGCCGGCCACCGCCGAGGGCATGCGTGCACGCCAGACCATCGAAGAAAGCCTCACCGCCGCCCGCGCCACCAACAACCGTCTGCTCGGCATGATCCGCGACGGCGATCTGGATGGCGCCAAGCAGCTGTTGCGCGGTGAAGCGCAGCCGTTGCTGGAGCGCCGCTCCAAGGCGATTGCCGCCGCGGTGGAGCTGCAGAACGCGCAGAACGCCGCCGGTGCCGCCGCCATCCTCGGCAGCGTGGCGCTGGCCAACCGTGCGTTGATCGCCTTCGGTCTGCTGTCGGCCGGCCTGGCCGCCGCCCTGGCCTGGCTGATCTCGCGCAGCCTGGTGCGTCCGTTGACCCAGGCCACCCAGGTCGCCGACGCCATCGCGCACGGCAAGCTGGACAACCCGATCGGCCCGCAACCCGGCGACGAACCCGGCCAGCTGTTGACCAGCATGCGTGGCATGCAGGACCAGCTCAAGGCGGTTGCCGCCGCACAGCAGGACATGGCGCGCCGCCACGACGACGGGCAGATCAGCTTCCGCATGGACGAAGCGGTGTTTCCCGGCGAATACGGCAGCATGGTGCGCGACACCAATGCCCTGCTCGATTCGCATATCGCAGTGAAGATGAAGCTGGCGCAGATCATGTCGCGCTATGCCATCGGCGACCTGAGCCAGGACATGGACCGCCTGCCCGGCGAAAAAGCCGTGTTCAGCGACACCATGGACGCGGTCAAGCGCAACCTGTCTGCGATGAACAGCGAGATCAAATTGCTGGCGCAGGCCGCGGCCAATGGCGATTTCAGCGTGCGGGGCGATACGCAGCGCTTCCAGTACGACTTCCTGGCCATGGTGGAAAGCCTCAACCAGCTGATGGCCACCGCCGACGGCAATCTGGGCGCGCTGTCCAAGGTACTGCAGGCAATTGCCGCCGGCGACCTGACCGAGCGTATGCATGGTCAGTTCAACGGCGTCTTCGCGCAGATGCGCGACGATGCCAACGCCACCACCGAGCAGTTGTCCGGCATCGTCGGGCGCATCCAGCAGGCCGCCGGCTCGATCAATGCGGCCGCCAGCGACATCGCCGCCGGCAACCAGGACCTGTCGCAGCGCACCGAGCAGCAAGCGGCCAACCTGGAAGAAACCGCCGCCTCGATGGAGGAGCTCACCTCCACCGTGCGGCAGAACGCCGAGCATGCGCGCCAGGCCAACCAGCTGGCGATCGGCGCCGCCGCAGTGGCCTCGCAAGGCGGCAGCGTGGTCGCACAGGTGGTCACCACCATGTCCGGGATCGAGGTCTCTTCCAAGAAGATCGCCGACATCATCAGCGTCATCGACGGTATCGCCTTCCAGACCAATATCCTGGCCTTGAATGCCGCGGTGGAGGCGGCGCGTGCCGGCGAACAGGGGCGCGGGTTCGCCGTGGTCGCCTCGGAAGTACGCACGCTGGCGCAGCGCTCGGCCGGTGCGGCCAAGGAAATCAAGCAGCTGATCGACGATTCGGTCGGCAAGGTGGCGCAGGGCTCGGCGCTGGTGGACCAGGCCGGCAGGACCATGGCCGACATCGTGTCCTCGGTGCAACGCGTGACCGACATCATGAGCGAGATCTCCGCCGCCTCGCAGGAACAGTCGGCCGGCATCGAACAGGTCAACCTGACCGTGACCCAGATGGACGAGTCCACCCAGCAAAATGCCGCATTGGTGGAAGAAGCCACCGCCGCCGCACGCGCGATGGAAGCACAGGCCGGGCAGCTGTCCGATGCGGTGGCGATCTTCAAGATCCAGCCGACCGCGGCGCTGCCGTCGGCAAGCCGCACACCCGCCCCGCGGCATCTGACCGTGGTTTAAGCCGCAGGAAACTGCCTTCGTCCCTTCGTGCGGCGCTGCACGCCAGCTTCTCCCGCCGGGAAAAGCAACTGCCCTGTCCGGTTTGAAGCGCCGGCATCGACACCCGAAACGCCCCGATCCCGTCGGGGCGTTTTGCCATCTGGCAGCGATTGCCGGATGCACCGCACTATCACGGCGATTGCCAGGCAATGCCGCCGTTGGTCGCCAGGTGATCAAGCGCAAGCGTCGGCGGCCGATACAGAAAGCAACGAGGGCTGCCCGGCCCGCGCTACGTCCAAGGAAGTCCGCATGCCTACCGTCAACTCACCACGCTCTGCCCACCACATGCTGGGCTCGGTGTTCGCCGTCGCGCTGCTGGCTGCCAGCGCCTGGCTGCCGCCGTCCTTCGCAGCGCCGGCCGCGCCGGTGTCGGTCCTGCTGGACAACCTACCGATGAGCGCGCTGCAGTCGCTCGCCATCGACCTGGTGCAGCTGCGCGACGACCAGCGGGCGCAGCTTGCCGCAGCGCACGATCCCGTCCGTCTCGAGGCCTACGACGAGCGCCTGGGCCGGCTGCGTCAACGCATCGCACGGCATGCGGACTATTTCCAGGCCAGCGCGCCGCAGGGCGAGCAGGCGCGCCAGTTCGCGCTGGTGCAGCAGCAGTTGGGCCAGTATCTGGCACAGCACCGGCAGGCAAATCGCGCCCTGCGCGATGGCGACCTGCAATACGCGCAAGCCCTGTCGCTGGGCCATGCGGGCGACACGCGGCACCTGCTGTGGACCGAACTGCAGACCCTGCAGCAGTCGGTGGCCGGCGTGCGCAACACGCAGCGCCACTGAGCACTGCCCGCAGTGCGACCGCGACGGTCGCAGCGGCGTCGCAGCATCTGCAGCCAGCCCCACGCTGCGCGAGCCGCGCGGCCTGCCGTGCGGGTGCGCGTGCATCCTGGCTTGCCCGGCTGATCCCGCTGCCGCGTGCCTTGCCCGCGCGGGTGCGCGCTGCCGCCGTACAGCTCCGGCAACCGGGTGAGGCGCCCGGCGTGTGGCTGCCACCGCCGCCAAGAAACCGCTGAAAAACCGCTGTCACACCGGCTGTCGCGCAGTGCTCAACATTTTGGGGATCAGGTCGCTATTCGACTTATCCCGGTCACATTCCATTGCTGGATACCTGCCATGACCTTCAAGACCACGATTGCAAACACGCTGGCCAACGTTCCGCTGAAGCGCAAGTTCCTGGCGCAGACCGCGCTGGTGGCGCTGGGCATCATCGCGCTGGCGGTGATCGCCGCACGCATGCAATACGTGGATCTCACCGATACGCGCCGCGATGGGCTCAGGAGCCAGATCGAAATGGCGATTGCGGTGGTCAATGGCTTCGCCGAACGCGCCGAGAAGGGCGAGATGGATGTGGACAGCGCCAAGAAGGCCGCGCTGCATACCTTGTCCACCATGCGCGCACGTGGTGGCGTGGATTACATCTACGTCACCGACCAGGCGCCGGTGATGTTGATGCACCCCACCCGCCCGGATCTCAACGGCAAGCCGCTCAACGATGTGCTGAGCCCGGACGGCAAGCGGATTTTCCCGGCCTTCGTCGCTGCGGCGCAGGCCGGCGGCGGCTACGTCGATTACGCCTGGGCCAAGCCCGGCGAAAAAGAGCCGGTGCAGAAGACCTCGTACGCTTCGCTGTACAAGCCGTGGGGCTGGGTGATCGGCACCGGCGTGTATCTGGACGACACCCAGTCGCAGGCGCTGGCCTTCACCGGCATCGTCACCCTGGCCGGTGGCGTGCTGGTGCTGCTCAACCTGCTGGTGGGCTGGCTGATCGGCAATTCGATCCTGGAGCCGGTGTCGCGTGCGCTCGCCGCCATCAAGGGCGTGGCGCGTGGCGACCTGAGCGTGCGCACCGCACAGCACGGCAGCGATGAAATCGGCCAGATGCTCAAGGCCACCGACGACATGGTGCACACGCTGGAGCGCTTCTCCGCGCAGACCAAGGTGATGTTGCACATGCACGCCGGCGAAGATATCAGCTACCGCATGCCCACCGATTTCCCCGGCGTCTATGGCGAGCTCGCCGGCGGCATCAATACGATGATCTTCGAACACCTGGACGCCATCGTCGATGCGATCGGCATCCTCAACGAGTATGCGCAAGGCGATCTGTCGCGCGACGCCGCGCGCCTGCCCGGCACGCGTGCGGTGCTGCACGAAGCGATGGATGCGGCCAAGGCCAGCCTGCTGGCGATCAACACCGAGATCAAGCGCCTGGCCCAGGCCGCAGCCAATGGCGACTTCAGCCAGCGCGGCGATGCCACGCGCTTCAAGCACGACTCGGCGCGCATGATCAACGACCTCAACGCGATGATGGAAGTCAGCGACCGCAACCTGGGCAAGCTGTCCGACCTGCTGGCCGCACTGGCCGAGGGCGACCTCACCGCGCGCATGGACGGTCAGTTCCACGGCGTATTCGCACGCATGCGCGATGACGCCAACACCACGGCCACGCAGCTGGCCGGCATCGTCGGGCGCATCCAGCAAGCGGCCAGCTCCATCACCGGGTCGGCCAGCGAGATCGCCGCCGGCAACAACGACCTGTCGCAGCGTACCGAGCAGCAGGCGGCCAACCTGGAAGAAACCGCCGCCTCGATGGAGGAGCTCACCTCCACCGTCAAGCAGAACGCCGAGCACGCGCGCCAGGCCAACCAGCTGGCGATCGGCGCCGCCTCGGTGGCCTCGCAGGGCGGCCAGGTGGTCAGCCATGTGGTGGACACCATGTCCGGCATCCAGACCTCGTCCAGGAAGATCGCCGAGATCATCTCGGTCATCGACGGCATCGCCTTCCAGACCAATATCCTGGCCCTGAACGCCGCGGTGGAAGCGGCGCGTGCCGGCGAACAGGGGCGCGGCTTTGCGGTGGTCGCCTCGGAAGTGCGCACGCTGGCACAGCGTTCGGCCGGCGCGGCCAGGGAGATCAAGCACCTGATCGATGACTCGGTCGGCAAGGTGGCGCAGGGCTCGGCGCTGGTGGACCAGGCCGGCAGGACCATGGCCGATATCGTGTCCTCGGTGCAACGCGTGACCGACATCATGAGCGAGATCTCCGCCGCCTCGCAGGAACAGTCGGCCGGCATCGAACAGGTCAACCTGACCGTGACCCAGATGGACGAGGCCACCCAGCAAAATGCCGCATTGGTGGAAGAAGCCACTGCCGCTGCACGCGCGATGGAAGAACAGGCCGGCCAGCTGGCCCAGGCGGTGTCGCGCTTCACCCTTGGCGATGCGCCGACGGCCACAGCGGCAGTGACTGGGACCAAGCGCAACTCCAGCGCAGCGGCTGCACGCAAGCCGGCCACCACGCCGGTGGTCGCCACCAGCAACGACGGGCAGTGGCAGGACTTCTGAGCCACGCGTGCACGCGGCCCAAGCCTGGTCCGCGCCTGCGCGCTCGCCGCGCCACCGGCGTGCCCGCCCTGCCCGCCGCGGCTGCGTTGCCGGCGGCCTGATCGCAGCGTCCGCGAGCCGGCCGCCGCAACGTTCATCCTTCAAAGATAAAGAATCATGCCCGGCAGCCGCTAGCGTGCTGGAGAGCGTTCCTGCGCAATGCCCCGGAGTTAATGATGAACAAGTTCAACGATTGGCCGATCCGCCGCAAACTGATGTTTGCCTTTTGTCTGAGTGCCGTGCTGACCGCCCTGCTGGGCGGGCTCGGTTTTGCGCGCATGCAGCAGATGCAGCAGCAGACCACCCTGATCAACCAGGACGTGGTGCCGGTGCTGAGCCGTCTGTCCGAACTGCGTGGTTTTGCCGGCGAATTCCGCGTCTATGAAGTGGGCCAGTTCGTCAATCTGGACGACCCGGAACGCTATGCGATGTTCTTCAAGCGCATGGACGAAATCCAGGCCAAGTACGTCGAGACGCAAAAGCTGCTGGACGCCAAGATCGGCGCCGGCTCGCCGCTGCAGGCCGAATACGCCAGGCTGACCGATGCCAGCACGCGCTACTTCGCCGCCAACCAGCAGCTGCGCAAGCTCTATGCACAACCGGACCGCGCTGCGGCGATGGAATTTTCGCGCAGGCAGTCCGGCGAGATCCGCAAGGAACTGTTCGCCTCGGTCGACAAGCTCTATGCACAGCAGTCCAGGGCCCTGGGCGATATGGTCGCGGCCAGCGCCGCCTCGTTCAAGCTGACCAGCGCGGTGCTGCTGCTCGGCACGCTGCTGATGGCCGCGCTGTCGGTGACCTTCGGCTGGCTGATCGCACGCAGCATCACCAATCCGCTGTCCAAGGCGCTGGGCGCCATCAAGGCGGTCTCGCGCGGCGACCTGAGCGTGCAGGTCAGCAAGACCAGCAACGACGAAATCGGCCAGATGCTCGACGCCACCGGCGGCATGACGCAGATGCTGCGCCGCTTCAGCGACGAAACCGCGCGCATGTCGCACCTGCACGCGGCCGAAGACATCACCCACCGCATGCCGGAGGATTTTCCCGGCGTGTACGGCACCCTGGCCAGCGGCATCAACACGATGATCTTCGAGCATCTGGATGCCATCACCGACTCGGTGCGTATCCTCAACCAGTACGCACAGGGCGACCTGACCCAGGACGCACGCCGTCTGCCGGCCAGCCGCGCCATCCTGCATGAGGCGATGGATGCGGCCAAGGCCAGCCTGTTGTCGATCAACACCGAGATCAAGCAGCTGGCGCAGGCCGCGGCGGCCGGCGACTTCAGCGCACGCGGCGACGCGGCGCGCTTCAAGTACGACTTCGCGGTGATGGTGGCGGACCTGAACTCGATGATGGAGGTCAGCGACCGCAACCTGGGCAAGCTGTCGCAGCTGCTGGGCGCAGTGGCCGACGGCGACCTGACCGCACGCATGGACGGGCAATTCCACGGCGTATTCGCGCGCCTGCGCGACGATGCCAATGCCACCACCCAACGCCTGACCGACATCGTCGGGCGCATCAAGCACTCCACCCTGGCCATCAACACCGCCGCGGGCGAAATCGCCGCCGGCAACCAGGACCTGTCGCAGCGTACCGAACAGCAGGCCGCCAACCTGGAAGAAACCGCCGCCTCGATGGAAGAGCTCACCTCCACCGTCAAGCAGAATGCCGAGCACGCACGTCAGGCCAATCAGCTGGCGATCGGCGCGGCCGATGTCGCCTCGCACGGTGGCAGCGTGGTCGGCCAGGTGGTCACCACCATGTCCGGCATCCAGACCTCGTCCAGGAAGATCGCCGAGATCATCTCCGTGATCGACGGCATCGCGTTCCAGACCAACATCCTGGCCTTGAACGCGGCGGTGGAAGCCGCGCGTGCCGGCGAACAGGGCCGCGGCTTTGCCGTGGTCGCCAGCGAAGTGCGCACGCTGGCGCAGCGCTCGGCCGGCGCCGCGAAGGAAATCAAGAGCCTGATCGACGACTCGGTCAGCAAGGTGGCCGAAGGCTCGGCGCTGGTGAACCAGGCCGGCAGCACCATGAGCGAGATCGTCTCCTCGGTGCAGCGCGTGACCGACATCATGAGCGAGATCTCCGCCGCCTCGCAGGAGCAGTCGGCCGGCATCGAGCAGGTCAACCAGACCGTCACCCACATGGACGAAGCCACCCAGCAGAACGCCGCACTGGTGGAAGAAGCCACCGCCGCCGCGCGTTCGATGGAAGAACAGGCGCAGCAGCTCACCGAAGCGGTTGCCCTGTTCCGCCTGTCGGCCGAGCTGGAGGCGGTGACCACGCCGGTGGCGCGCCCGATCGCGCCCAGGCGGCCTGCCGCCGCCGTTGGCGCAGCGGCGACCAGGCCGCCGGTCGCCAGGCCCGCTGCACGCGCCGCAGTGGCGTTGGCACCGTCCAACGAGTCGGATTGGGCCGAGTTCTAGGAAACGCCGCGGCGGCCGCGCACTGGCGGCTGTAAAACGCAGGCCGCGCTCCCGGGAGCGCGGCTTTTTTATTGCCGCACCGCTTTTGAAAGGCGCACCGACCCGACCAGCAATAAAACAGATTTAAAATAACTTTTTACTTATGTAGCAATATGCTGATTGTCGAGTTCGGCATTATCTCCGCCAATAACGATTACATGACTCGATTAACCCCCCCCCTGGCAACTTGTATTTTTCACAAGCCTGACCACGTTATATATTTTTTTATATCGAGGTATTCAGCGATGCTTGGATGGGCCGTTACTGCGCATAGCGACATGTCACGCAACCACCGGTTGGCGTGACCTGTTCGCTCCCATCCATCGCCTAACGCCTTCCAGGATCTGTCATGACTGCACTTCTCCAACGCTACAACGTCGGCCCCCGACTAGCGGCGGCTTTTGCTGTCCTGATCGTATTATCCGGCATCATTGCGTTTATCGGTTATCGCGGCCTGGCCTCTGCAAGGGCGCTGGTGGATCACCTGGTGCATCAGAACATGGAGAAGATCCGCCTCTCCAACGACATGATGAATGCCAACTACATCATTGCGATGCAGATCCGCAACGTGGTCCTGCCGACGTCCAATGAAGATAATCTCAGGTTCATCGAGATCATCAAGACCGCGCGCGCCGATTACCTCAAGGCACGCGAAATCCTGTATGCAATTCCGCCCTCCGAAGAAGGCAAGGCCATCCGGGCGGAAATCGATCGCCGCCGTGCGGTCGCCAAGGTCCTGAACGACAAGGTGATCGACCTGGTCATGACCGGCCACAGCGACCAGGCACTGCCCTTGCTGCTGACCCAGGCCGCGCCGGCGATGCAGCAATGGCAGGACAAGATCGCCGAGAACATCGCCCTGCAGGACAGGCTGGCTGGCGAGGCCTCTGCGGTCGCACTGCAATCCATGGACGACTCGCGCAAGCTGCTGGTCGGCGGCTCGCTGCTGGTGGTGCTGCTGAGCGGCGTGCTGGGCGTGCTGATCACCCGCAGCCTCACCCAGCCACTGAGCCGGGCCACCCGCACAGCCGAATCGATTGCCGACGGCAAGCTGGATAACGACGTCGACACCCGATTCAACGACGAAAGCGGCCGTCTGCTCAAGGCGATGAGCAAGATGCAGCTGCAGTTGCGCAACCTGCTCGCCGCGCAGACCGACATGGCCAGGCGCCACGACGATGGCCAGATCAGCTTCCGCATCGATGCCGCCGCCTTCCCCGGCGAATACGGCCGCATGGCGCACGACACCAACACCTTGGTGGGCTCTCACATCGCGACGAAGATGCGGCTGGCGCAGATCATGGGGCGCTATGCGATCGGCGACCTGTCCGAGGACATGGAAAAGCTGCCCGGCGAAAAGGCCGTGCTCAGCGAGACCATGGCGCAGGTCAAGCTCAATCTCGGTGCGATGAATACCCAGATCAAGCATCTGGCCGTGTCCGCCGCCAACGGCGACTTCAGCGCCCGCGGCGATGCCGAGCGCTTCCAGTACGACTTCCGCCTGATGGTGGAAAGCCTCAATACCCTGATGGCCACCGCCGACGGCAACCTGCAGTCGTTGTCCGGCCTGCTGCAGTCCATCGCCGCCGGCGACCTCACCGCACGCATGAGCGGCGACTTCCGCGGCGTGTTCGCGCAGATGCGCGACGATGCCAATGCCACCGCCACCCAGCTGGCCGAGATCGTCAGCGGCATCAAGGCCTCGGCGGTGTCGATCAAGGGCGCCGCCAGCGAAATCGCGGCCGGCAACCAGGATCTGTCCCAGCGCACCGAGCAGCAGGCCGCTAACCTGGAAGAAACCGCCGCCTCGATGGAAGAACTCACCTCCACCGTCAAGCAGAACGCCGAGAGCGCGCGCCAGGCCAACCAGCTCGCCATCGGCGCGGCCGGCGTGGCCTCGCAGGGCGGCGAGATCGTCGGCAAGGTGGTCGAGACCATGAGCGGCATCGAAGCCTCGTCCAGGAAGATCGCCGACATCATCTCGGTCATCGACGGCATCGCGTTCCAGACCAACATCCTGGCCTTGAACGCCGCGGTGGAAGCCGCGCGTGCCGGCGAGCAGGGCCGCGGCTTTGCCGTGGTCGCCTCGGAAGTGCGCACGCTGGCGCAACGCTCGTCCGCTGCGGCCAGGGAGATCAAGGGGCTGATCGACGACTCGGTGCAGCGTGTGGCCGACGGATCGGTGCTGGTGCACAGCGCCGGCAAGACCATGGGCGAGATCGTCTTCAGCGTGCAGCGGGTCACCGACATCATGGGCGAGATCTCCGCCGCCTCGCAGGAGCAATCCTCCGGCATCGAGCAGGTCAACCAGACCGTCACCCAGATGGATGAGACCACCCAGCAGAACGCCGCGCTGGTGGAGGAAGCCACCGCCGCCGCGCGCGCGCTGGAAGACCAGGCCACCCAGCTCACCGACGCGGTGGCGGTGTTCAGGACCGATAACGCGCATGCCCTGGCGCCGGTGCGCCCGGCCGTCCCGCGGCCGGTGGTGACCCACGCGCTGAAGGCCAAGGTGGCCGCGACCGGACGCACCGCCGCGTCCAGGCCGCGCGCCGTGGTCACCGCGCCAAGCAACGACGCCAGCTGGCAGGAGTTCTGAGCCAAGCGAGCACGACAGTCTGAACGGAGCCGGTCGACATCGACGCCGACCGGCTCAAGGCATCCCTGTGATCGGCCGATAGGCTGCTTACGCCTATGAGAGACATCCATGACCACCTCGCCCGCGCTGTCGCCGCAGACCGCCTCACCCTTTCCGCAGCGTTGGACCAGCCGTTGGGATGATCTGGCGATCGCCAGGAAGCTCGGCATGATCGGGATTCTGGCGCTGGCGGGCCTGGTCATTCCGGTGCTGCTGTACAGCGGCAAGCTCAACGAGAGTGTGGCCATCAGCAGCAACGAGTTGCGCAGCTATGCGCCGCTCGGACAGATGCTGGGCCTGATCACCGACCTGCATGCCGCCCACGTCGACAGCGGCAGCGCCGCCCGCGCCGCAGCCGAGCGCGCCGAGCGCGATCTGCAGCAACTGCTGGCCACCACCGCCACGATGCAGGGCTTCGACCGCAGCCACAAGGCCTTGCTTGGCCTGCAGCAGCGTCACCTCGCCAGCGCCGCTGCAGACGACTACGCCGCGGTCAGCGAACAGGCCTTTGCCGCGCTCGACGCCTTGCGCGACGACAGCCAACTGGTCTACACCCCGTATATCGAAAGCTACCACCTGGTGGTGGCCACGCTGATCTACAGCCCCGATGCCACCGAATCGCTGACCCGCCTGGATGCGGCCAGCGACCCGTCGCAGGCCGCCGACAGCCGCGCCATGCTGCGCGAACAGCTCGGCCAGCTGGCCCGCAGCCATGTGCGCTTCCGGCATGAGCTGGACAAGGCGATGGGCCTGCTGGAACAACCCGATCCCGCGCTGGCCGATGCCGCCAGGACCGAGACCGCGCGTGCAAACGCGGCGCTGGCCGCGCTCGGCACCGCGCTCGACGGCAGCGACGCCAGCGCCGACACCCAGTGGAACGCTGCGCTCGACGATCTCGGCCAAGCCATGCAGGCACTCAGCAGCGTCTCGCTGCAGGCCTTGCAGCGCCAGTCCAAGCGTCACCTGGCCGATGCCCGCAACGCGATGTGGCAGGCGATTGCCGGGCTGTCGCTGCTGGCAGTGCTGATTGCAGCGCTGGGCTGGCACACCTTGTCCCGGCTGACCCGCAACGTGCGCCGCGCCGCCGCGGTGGCGGCCAATATCGCGCAAGGCCAGCTCGGCGGGCACATCGCCGCGCCCAGCCGCGATGAAACCGGCCAGCTGCTCGACAACATGCGCCGGATGCAGGAACAGTTGCAGCGCGTGCTGGCCGCACAGAGCGAGATGGCCCAGCGCCACGACGCCGGCCAGATCAGTTATCGCATGGACGCCGAGAGCTTCCCGGGCGCGTACGCCACCATGGTGCGCGACACCAATGGCCTGGTCGGCTCGCATATCGCAGTGAAGATGAAGCTGGCGCAGATCATGTCGCGCTATGCCATCGGCGACCTGAGCCAGGACATGGACCGCCTGCCCGGCGAAAAAGCCGTGTTCAGCGACACCATGGACGCGGTCAAGCGCAACCTGTTTGCGATGAACAGCGAGATCAAGTTGCTGGCCCAGGCTGCGGCCAACGGCGATTTCAGCGTGCGGGGCGATACGCAGCGCTTCCAGCACGACTTCCTGGCCATGGTGGAGAGCCTCAACCAGCTGATGGCCACCGCCGATGGCAATCTGGGCGCGCTGTCCAGCGTGCTGCGCGCCATTGCCGCCGGCGACCTCACCACCCGCATGCATGGCGACTTCCACGGCGTGTTCGCGCAGATGCGCGACGATGCCAATGCCACCGTGGCGCAGCTGGCCGATATCGTCGGACGCATCCAGCAGTCCACCGACGCCATCAACGCTGCCGCCAGCGAGATTGCCGCCGGCAACCAGGACCTGTCGCAACGCACCGAGCAGCAGGCCGCCAACCTGGAAGAAACCGCCTCCTCGATGGAGGAACTCACCTCCACCGTGCGCAACAACGCCGAGCATGCGCGGCGCGCCAACCAGCTGGTGGTCGGCGCCGCCGCGGTGGCCTCGCAAGGTGGCGCGGTGGTCGGCGAAGTGGTCGGCACCATGGCCGGCATCCAGGCCGCCTCGCGCAAGATCGCCGACATCATCTCGGTCATCGACGGCATCGCCTTCCAGACCAATATCCTGGCCTTGAACGCGGCGGTGGAAGCCGCCCGTGCCGGCGAACAGGGGCGCGGTTTTGCGGTAGTCGCCTCCGAGGTGCGCACCCTGGCGCAGCGCTCGGCCGGCGCGGCCAAGGAGATCAAGCAGCTGATCGACGATTCGGTGAGCCGGGTCGAGCAAGGCAATGCGCTGGTCAGCCAGGCCGGCCGCACCATGCAGGACATCGTCGATTCGGTGCGCAGCGTCACCGAGATCGTGCACGAGATCAGCCAAGCCTCGCAGCAGCAGTCGCAGGGCATCGAGCAGGTCGGCCAGACCGTCGCGCAGATGGACCAGGCCACCCAGCAGAACGCCGCGCTGGTGGAAGAAGCCACCGCCGCCGCACGTTCGATGGAAGCACAGGCGCAGCAGCTGCGCGATGCGGTGTCGGTGTTCCAGCTGCAGGCCGCAGCCAGGCCGGCCAGGCTGGTGCGTGCCGCGTAAGGCGGTTGCGCGCGCAGCTGCATGCGCGCCAAGCCGCACACCTGTGGGCCAGCGCACAGGGCCCTCGTGCAACATGGTCGCCGGCGCCGGTGTGCTGACCGATCGCGGCCGAGCAACACCGCCTGGGCCGCGCAATCAAGCGCTGCCTCCAGACTGGAACCAACGCAGCGGCATGACGTCTCCGCTGCGGACCCGACGTCAATCTGCCCGGCAGCCGTTTGGTGTCTGGCGCAGGCAATGCCCTGCTCTCGCACGCCGCTGCGACAACGTCGCATAGCCGGCCCCATCACTGCATCGGCCAGGGATTTCCATCCGGCCATCTCGCAACGGCAACGTCGCACCGCGCCCAAAAGGGTGAGACAGATGTGAATCCGCCGATGGACGCATCGGTGTTGATAGCGCTCCCATCGACGTTTCCGGTCCATTTGTGCACATGCGCGTCACTTCAGTGACGGCCACCCATACGCAGCGGTGGGCACGCATTCAGTCGTCCAGGCACCGGCCGCTACCTACCACGCACGCATACCTGCCTTGCAATTGCTGGGGTCACCACGCGGTGGCCCGGGTGATGGATCGGTTGGATGCCTGCCCCGCTGCACCTGTTTACCGCCCACGCGTCCTCCCCGACGCGTCTTGTTCTTCCTTGCCAACTGCCTCGAGACCCCCAAAATGATCGCTCTTCTCCAACGGTACAACGTCGGCAAGCGCCTGAGCTTCGCCTTTGGCACGCTGATCCTGTTGTCGTGCGCGCTGGTCGCCGCCGGCCTCTACACACTGGCGCAGGCCCGCGAACGCATGGACACGGTGGTCAACCGCAACATCACGATCATGCAGTACGCACAGGATATGACCAACGCCACCTCGGTCATCGCCGTGCAGCTGCGCAACATCGTGTTGCCGACCTCGCAAGAAGACAATCTGCGCTTCTACGCCATCATCAAGGACCAGCTGAAGCGCTACGAAGACACCCACCGCAAGCTGTACGAATTTTCTGCATCGCCCCAGGCCACCCAGATCCGCGAACGGATCGACCTTGCCAGCGACCAGGCCCGCAAGACCAACGAAGCGGTCGCGCAGCTGGGCCTGACCGGCAAGGCTGATGAGGCACTCAAGCTACTGCTGGAAAAGGCCGCACCGAACACGCAGCAATGGCAGGATGCGTTGACGGAGTATTCCGATCTGCAGCGTCAGCGCACCCAGCAAGCCTATGTGGCCACGACGGCAGAAATGGCCCGCGGCCGCGCGATGTTGATCGGCGGCGGCCTGGCGGTGGTGCTGTTCAGTACCCTGCTCGGCTTCCTGATCACCCGCAGCCTGGTGCGCCCGTTGACCCAGGCCACCCGCGCTGCCGAAGCGATCGCCAACGGCAATCTCGACAACGACGTGCGCACGCAGTCCAACGACGAAACCGGCCGCCTGTTGCAGGCCATGGATCGCATGCAGGGCCAGGTGCGCAACCTCATCACCGCACAGCTGGACATGGCCAAGCGCCACGATGACGGCCAGATCAGCTTCCGCATGGATGCCGGCGCCTTCCCGGGCGACTTCGGCCGCATGGCCAAGGACACCAACGCCCTGGTCGGCTCGCACATCGCGGTGAAGCTGCGCCTGGCACATATCATGGGCCGCTATGCGATCGGCGACCTGTCCGAGGACATGGAAAAGCTGCCCGGCGAAAAGGCCGTGCTCAGCGACACCATGGCGCAGGTCAAGGTCAACCTCGGTGCGATGAATACCCAGATCAAGCACCTGGCCGTGTCGGCGGCCAACGGCGACTTCAGCGCCCGCGGCGATGCGGAGCGCTTCCAGTACGATTTCCGCGTGATGGTGGAAAGCCTCAATACCCTGATGGCCACCGCCGACGGCAACCTGCAGTCGCTGTCCGGCCTGCTGCAGTCGATCGCCGCCGGTGACCTCACCGCACGCATGAGTGGCCAGTACCAGGGTGTGTTTGCGCAGATGCGCGACGACGCCAACGCCACCGCCGAACAGCTGGCCGGCATCGTCGGCCGCATCCAGACCGCTGCCGACGCGATCGGCCTGGCCTCGGGCGAAATCGCCTCCGGC
Source organism: Xanthomonas arboricola pv. guizotiae (assembly GCF_002940205.1). Lineage (GTDB taxonomy): Bacteria > Pseudomonadota > Gammaproteobacteria > Xanthomonadales > Xanthomonadaceae > Xanthomonas > Xanthomonas arboricola_C. The sequence goes on along the minus strand of NZ_MDSK01000029.1, from coordinate 7,020 downwards.
AACCAGGATCTGTCGCAGCGCACCGAGCAGCAGGCCGCCAACCTGGAAGAAACCGCTGCCTCGATGGAAGAGCTCACCTCCACCGTCAAGCAGAATGCCGAACACGCCAGTCAGGCCAACCAGCTCGCCATCGGCGCGGCCGCAGTGGCGTCGCAAGGCGGCGATGTGGTGGCCAAGGTGGTCACCACCATGTCCGACATCCAGGGCTCGTCGAAGAAGATCGCCGAGATCATCAGCGTCATCGACGGCATTGCCTTCCAGACCAATATCCTGGCCCTGAATGCCGCCGTGGAAGCGGCGCGTGCCGGCGAACAGGGTCGCGGTTTTGCAGTGGTCGCCAGCGAAGTACGCACACTGGCACAGCGCTCGGCCGGTGCGGCCAAGGAGATCAAGCACCTGATCGACGACTCGGTCGACAAGGTCACCCAGGGTGCCATCCTGGTCGACCAGGCCGGCACCACCATGGCCGAGATCGTCGCCAGCGTGCAGCGCGTCACCAACATCATGGGCGAGATTTCCTCTGCGTCGCAGGAGCAGTACTCCGGCATCGAGCAGGTCAACCAGACCGTGACCCAGATGGACGAGGCCACCCAGCAGAATGCCGCGCTGGTGGAAGAAGCCACCGCCGCCGCACGGGCGATGGAAGCACAGGCCCAGCAGCTCACCGAAGCGGTCGCCGTGTTCAAGGTTGCCGAACATGCACCGGTGGCGCGCCGGTTGTCGGCCATTGCCAACACGCCCGCCAATGCCCGCAGCACCCCGCGCCCGCACGGGCGCGCCAGCACTGCCGCGCCCGTGCGTCGCAGCACCGCTGGTGCGCCGGCAACCGCAACCGATGTCGGCGACTGGCAGGAGTTCTAAGCACCGCCCAGCGCTGTCGGCACATCGACGCCGGGTGCGCCAGCGATGCGACTGGCGTGCACGCTGAGCGGGAGACGCCTGCGACCCCACGCTCACGCTCACGCACGCGGCCCAGCAATCGGCAGCTGCAGCATGTCACCACGGCACCGCACACGCGGTGCCGTTTTAGCTTGCGCGCTCCCTGCCGGCGGTGCGCAAGCCCGCAGGCACCACGGCCAGCGTGAAATCTCACTTCACATCGTGCGGGACGGTTTCCATCTCATCGCCTCCCAAACCGCGTTCGACGGCTGTTTTCTAGGGATATTCCCGACAGCCCCCCACCAATTCCCCACCCCTTGTACACATGGCAGTCACGTGCCTGAGACCCGGCTTTACCGGCGCGTCCGGCCTGCCTCAATACCGTAGTTCCAACGCCGTTATCTGACCGACGCATTACACAAGGCATGACTTACGACGCACTGCTCCAGCACTGCATCGCGGGCCAGTCCATCCACCGGCACATTCGCTCAGGTCACTCCATGAATTCCTTTCTGCACCGCTTCAACGTCGGCAAGCGCCTCTCCCTGGCCTTCGGCGTGTTGATCCTTCTGTCCTGCGCGCTGGTGGCTGCCGGCCTGTACACGCTCAGCCAGGCGCGCGGACGCCTGGACACCATCGTCAACCGCAACATGGCGATGATCCAGTACGCCACCGACATGCTGGACGCCAATGCCACCATCTCGTTGAACCTGCGCAACATCGTGCTGCCGACCACGGCCGAACAGAATCGCCAGTTCGCTGAAGTGATCGACGCCCAGCGCATCCGCTACAAGGAGCTGCGCGAGAAGCTCTACGCGTTCCCCGCCGACGCGCACGACCAGCAATTGCGCAACGCGCTGGATTCGACCCGCGAGCAGGCGCTGGCGCATAACCAGCAGGTGCGCGAACTGGGCATGGACGGCAAGGTCGACCAGGCCATGCCGATCCTGCTCGAACGCGCCGCGCCGGCCACCCAGCGCTGGCAGGATGCGATCCGCACGTATTCGGATGCGCAACGCAAGAGCAGCCAGCTGGCCTACGACCAGGCCAATGCCTCGATGGCGCGCGGGCGCAGCATGCTGATCGGTGGCGGCCTGGCCGTGGTGCTGCTGAGCGCCCTGCTGGCCTGGACGATCACCCGCAGCCTCACCGGCCCGTTGAACCGCGCCACCCGCGCCGCCGAGGCGATCGCCGACGGCCGGCTCGATAACCAAGTGCACAGCGAGGCCAGCGACGAAACCGGCCGCCTGCTGCAGGCAATGGACAAGATGCAGTCGCAGGTGCGCAACCTGATCACTGCGCAGCTGGACATGGCCAGGCGCCACGATGATGGCCAGATCAGCTTCCGCATGGAAGCCGACGCGTTCCCGGGCGACTACGGCCGCATGGCCGGCGATACCAACGCCCTGGTCGACAGCCACGTCCAGGTCACGCTGCGTCTGGCGCAGATCATGGGCCGCTACGCCATCGGCGACCTCAGCGAGGACATGGACGCGCTGCCCGGCGAAAAGGCCAGGCTGACCGACACCATGGCGCAGGTGAAAACCAACCTGGCCTCGATGAATCAGCAGATCAAGCAGCTGGCCCAGTCCGCCGCCGACGGCGACTTCGGCGCACGCGGCGATGCGGCGCAGTTCCAGTTCGATTTCCGCGTCATGGTCGAGAGCCTCAACCAGTTGATGGCCACCGCCGACGGCAGCCTGCAGTCGCTGTCGGGCATCCTGCGCGCGATTGCGGCGGGCGACCTGACCGCACGCATGGACGGCGAGTTCAAGGGCGTGTTCGCCCAGATGCGCGACGACGCCAACGCCACCGCGACCCAGTTGTCCGGCATCGTCGGGCACATCCAGCACTCGGCCATCTCGATCAATGCCGCCGCCAGCGAGATCGCCGCCGGCAACCAGGATCTGTCGCAGCGTACCGAGCAGCAGGCCGCCAACCTGGAGGAAACCGCCGCCTCGATGGAGGAACTCACCTCCACCGTGCGCCAGAACGCCGAAAGCGCGCGCCAGGCCAATCAACTCGCCATCGGCGCCGCCAGCGTGGCCTCGCAGGGTGGCGAGGCGGTCAGCAAGGTAGTCGACACCATGAGCGGCATCGAGGCCTCGTCCAAGCGCATCGCCGACATCATCAGCGTAATCGACGGCATCTCGTTCCAGACCAACATCCTGGCCCTGAATGCCGCCGTGGAAGCGGCGCGTGCCGGCGACCAGGGCCGCGGCTTTGCGGTGGTCGCCTCGGAGGTGCGCACCCTGGCACAGCGTTCGTCCGCAGCGGCCAAGGAGATCAAGAGCCTGATCGACGACTCCGTGCAGCGTGTGGCCGACGGGTCGCAGCCGGTGGACCAGGCCGGCAAGACCATGGCCGAGATCGTCGCCAGCGTGCAGCGCGTCACCAACATCATGGGCGAGATCTCGGCCGCCTCGCAGGAACAGTCGGCCGGCATCGAGCAGGTCAACCAGACCGTCACCCACATGGACGAAGCCACCCAGCAGAACGCCGCGCTGGTGGAAGAAGCCACCGCCGCCGCCCGCGCGATGGAAGAACAGGCCCAGCAGCTCACCGAGGCGGTGGCCGTGTTCAAGATCGTCGAGCAGGGCCCGGCCGCACGTCAGCCCGCGTCGATGGTGGCGGCACCGGTCAATGCAGGCTTTGCCGCCCGCCCGGCCGCGCGTGCCGGCAGCAACGCAGCGCCACGCCGCAGCACCGCCGGCACGGCGACCGTGGCAGCCACCGCCGGTCCGAGCGACTGGCAGGAGTTCTGAGCCCCTGCGCGACGCGTCGCACCCGCAATCTCCTCAAACACCTTTCGAGCGCAGTTTGATTCAATGACGAATCTTGGGGCCGCTTCCTGGCGAGGGAAGCGGCCCTCTTTTATTGCAGCGCTTGGACCTGCGTCTGGCCTGGCACTACATCCTGGTCCAGAGTTCACCTTGAATTAACAACCGCCTTTCCGTAGCGATATGCCGAATGGGCAGGAAGACTGGATAACTGTGCCGACTTCAACACAAACCATCAATTAATTGGATAAACGGCCGCTATCGACTTCACGCATCCGTAACGCCCTCCCCGGGCAAGGTCGATTCCCCCATGCACTTTTTCAACCGCCTGTCCGTCGGCACCCGGCTGTCCGCGCTGCTGACCTTGGTGATCGCGCTGTCCCTCGGCCTGCTGGCCCTGACCATCTACCGCCAGTCCGCCGACGACATCGAATCCCAGGTCAAGGCCGAGCTGCGCTCCAGCACCCGCTTGATGCAGCAGTCGGTGGCGATGTACGACGTCACCCTGACCGAGGGCACCCAGCGCCTGGGCAGCGTGTTTGACGACATGCTTCCCACCGGCGCACGCGCACTCGATAGCGCCAGTACTGTCACCATCGGCGAGCAGAACACCCCGACGCTGCGCGCCGGCAAGCAGGCGCTGAATCTCAATTTCGACGCCGTGGACCGCTTCGCACAGGCAACCGGCGGGGTCGCCACGATCTTTGCGCGCACCGGCGACGACTTCGTGCGCATCACCACCTCGCTGCGCAACAAGCAGAACGCGCGCGTGATCGGCACCCTGCTCGACCGCAAGGGCAAGGCCTACGCCGCGTTGTCGCAAGGCAATGCGTTCACCGGCCAGGCGCAGCTGTTCGGCGAACAGTACATGACCCACTACCAGCCGCTGCGCAATGCCGCCGGCGAGGTGATCGGCGCACTGTTCGTCGGGCGCAACTACACCCAGGGCCTGGCTGCGCTGAAGGCGCAGGTCAGCACCACCAGGCTGGGCCAGGACGGCTACTTCGTCATCGTCGACATGGCGCCGGGCGAGCACCAGGGCCAGGTCATCGCCGCACCGCCGGGCACACCGGCCACGCTGGCGGCGCTGGTGCCGGCCGGGCAGCAGGCGCTGCTGCAGTCGGTGCTGGACGGCAAGCAGCCCAGCGCCAAGCTGCAGTTGCGCGATGCCCGGGGCAACGCCCAGGCCTTCGAAGTCACCGCCCAGCGCTACGCGCCGTGGCAATGGGCGGTGATCGGCACCCAGCCGCGCAGCGCCATCGACGGCCCGCTGGACGCTTTGATGGGCAGCATGCTGCTGTTCTCGCTGGTGGTGCTGGGCCTGTGCATCGCAGTGGTCTTCATCGCCGCGCGCAGGATGGTCACCCGCCCGCTGCTGGCGGTGGAACGCGTGCTCGGCGATGTGGCTGCCGGGCGCCTGGACAACCCGATCGAGATCGACCGCCATGACGAACTCGGTCGCCTGCTGCTCAACGCGCGCGCCATGCGCGACGACCTGCGCGCGCGGCTGCAACGCGATCAGCTGATCGCCAGCGAAGCGCTGCGCGTGCGCACCGCGCTGGACGATGTCAGCACCAACGTGATGATCGCCGATGCCGATCGCCGCATCATCTACGTCAACCGCCCGCTGCAACGCATGCTCAAGAGCGTGCAGGACGAACTGCGCCGCGACCTGCCCCACTTCGATGCCGATGCGCTGATCGATGCCAGCATCGACCAGTTCCACCGTAAGCCCGAGCACCAGGCACGCATGCTCGACCAGCTCACCGGCACGCACACCGCGCAGATCCATGTCGGTGGCCGCACCATGCGGCTGGTGGTCAACCCGGTGCTGGGCGCGGCCGGCGAGCGCATGGGCTTTGTGGTCGAGTGGGCCGACCGCACCCAGGAGGTCCAGGTGGAACAGGAGGTCGCCCGCATCGTGCAGGCCGCCGCTGCCGGCGACCTGAGCGAGCGTGTCGGCCTGGAAGGCAAGCAGGGCTTCCTGCTGCTGCTCGCCCAGCAACTCAACGCGCTGCTGGACAATAACGCGGACGGGCTCTCGCGCGTGTCCGCCCTGCTCTCTGCGTTGTCGCAGGGCGATCTGACCGCGCGCATGGACGGCGACCTGCAAGGCGTGTTCGCCACCATCCGCGACGATGCCAATGCCACCGCCGACCAGCTGGCCGGCATCGTGCGCCGGATCAAGGACTCCTCGCTGGCGATCAACTCGGCCGCCACCGAGATCGCCACCGGCAATGGCGACCTGTCGCGTCGCACCGAACAGCAGGCCGCGGCCCTGGAAGAAACCGCCGCCTCGATGGAAGAGCTCACCGCCACCGTCAAGCAGAATGCCGACAACGCCGACCAGGCCAATCGGCTGGTGCTGGACGCCGCCGGCGTGGCGGCCCAGGGCGGCGATGTGGTCGGCCGCGTGGTCACCACCATGGCCGACATCGACACCTCGTCCAAGAAGATCGCCGAGATCATCGGCGTCATCGACGGCATCGCCTTCCAGACCAATATCCTGGCCTTGAACGCAGCGGTGGAAGCCGCGCGCGCCGGCGAACAGGGCCGCGGTTTCGCCGTGGTCGCCTCGGAAGTGCGCACACTCGCCCAGCGTTCGGCCGGTGCGGCCAAGGAGATCAAGCACCTGATCCAGGATTCGGTCACCCGCATCGGCAACGGCGCCGCGCTGGCCTCCGAGGCCGGCAGCACCATGCAGCAGGTGGTCAGCTCGGTGCAGCGCGTCACCGACATCATGAGCGAGATCACCAGCGCCTCGCGCGAGCAGGCCGCCGGCATCACCCAGGTCAACCAGACCGTCACCCAGATGGACGAAACCACCCAGCAGAACGCCGCCCTGGTGGAAGAAGCCACCGCCGCTGCTCGCGCGATGGAAGAGCAGGCCACGCAACTGGTGGATGCAGTGGCCGTGTTCCGCCTGGAACAGCAGGACCAACTGAACACCTCGCTGGCCAACGCACGCCACGCCTACGCCTGATGCGACAGACGACGACGGCGCGCCCATCGAATATGTAAGTCGAGGGCGCGATGCCCTCGCCGCTTGAGGGACAGGCCATCAATCTGTCAGTGGAGACTGCGCCTCGTCGTTTAGGCGCGATCCGCTGATTGAATCAAAAAACTCAGTGAGTCGAGTGCGCGGCGCCCTCGCCGCTTGCGGGACACGCCGTGAATCCGTCCATGGAGGCTCCTTGGCGGCATCCATGCCGCCAAGGGTCCCGCAACCGGCAAGGACACCGCGCCAGACAGTTAGTCGGCTGCTTTCTTAACAGGCTGCTGAAATACCTCTCAGCTCGTAGACTACTTGAGTCGGAACATCCCCCACTACCATGCGTGGCGTAGACGTCTTCAGCGAGCA
>NZ_MDSK01000028.1 GCF_002940205.1 Xanthomonas arboricola pv. guizotiae | reverse complement strand
CAGGTAAGCAATGTTCGATGAGGGCAAATTGTGCTGGCGTGATCTCCATGTCCAATAGTTTAACCTCCCCAGCCACTAGCGTTAACAGGACCTACCGCATCAGCGAGCAATGGACCGCCACGCTGGCGGTGCGCAACGCCTTCGACAAGACCTACTGGGCCAACCTGGATTACCAGAACTACGGCGAGCCGCGGTTTGTCAGCCTGTCGTTGCGTTGGCGCTATTGAGGCGTTGCCGATGAAGCGGATGCGTTACCGGTAAGGCATCGCGGCCAGGGCCGCTCCTACAAGAGCGGTGCCGACCTGGCCGATACACCCAAAGCCGCACCCCCGTAGGAGCGGCCCCGGCCGCGACCTGATCCCGACACGTCTCAGCACACCCGAAAAGAACCGCCGCACCCTCGTAGGAGCGGCCCAGGCCGCGACCTTGTCCGGCACACCCTCGGTGCATCAACACAAGGCATCAACAACGCAGTCGCCCTACGCATCGGCTTTAAGAAATGCGCGCGTCTCGAAACAGGCGCCCCACGCCCGCTCAGCTCCGCAGGAACCTCGCGCGGCACCCGCATCAGCTGCGCATCGCCTCGCACCGCCTCCACCTCACGGCGCCACGCAGGCCTCGTCCTTGCCGCGCAGTTTCTGCCAGCGCGAGCGCTCCTGCAGGCAGCGCCGATACGCTTCCGCCTTGGCGGCGGCAGCCTGCTCGGCGGCGGTGCGGGTGGCACTGCTGCGCTGCGCCTGCAACTGCGCGATCTTGGCGCGGATCTGCGGCATCGCCGCCATCGCCGCACGCTCGCCTTCCAGGATGGCAGCGCCACGCTGGTTGAAATCGGCCGAGCCGATCTCGTTGACCTTGGGGCGGATCACCACATCGGCACGCTTGAGTTCGGCCTCGCCCAGGCGCTGGCCCATGATCGAGATCGACTGGTTGACGGTGCCGAGCAGATCGCCGGGATTCTTGCCGCTGGCCTTGCTGGAAATATCCACCGCCACCACGAATTCCGCACCGAGCTGGCGCGCCGCATCCACCGGCACCGGGCTGACCACGCCGCCGTCCACATAGTGGTATTGGCCGATGGTCACCGGCTCGAACACGCCGGGAATGCTGCTGGACGCGCGCACCGCCTGGCCGGCATTGCCGCGCACGAACACGCTGCGTTCGCCGTCTTCCAGCCGCGTGGCGACCGCCGCGAACGGCTTGCGCAACCTGTCGATCGGCTTGCCGCCGAGCTGTTCGTTGACGTAGTCCTGCAGCTTCTGGCCCTGCACCAGGCCGCCGGAGAAGATCCGCACATCGCGGATGCTGGTCTGGTCGAGCGCGACGGCCTTTTCCTGCATCTGGAACGCATCCATGCCGCTGGCATACAGCGCCCCGACCACACTGCCGGCGCTGGTGCCCGACACCACCACCGGCGCAAAGCCGTTGGCCTCGAGCATCTTGATCACGCCGATATGCGCAAAGCCCTTGGCCGCGCCGCCACCGAGCGCCACCCCGATCTTCACCGGCTTGGGCGCGCCGGCAGACGGTGCCTGCACCACCGGCGCCGGTGCCGCCGGGCGCGGCTCGCCACCGCAGGCGCAGAGCAGACCGAGCATGGACAACAGGGCAAGCGAACGGGGGCGGCGGAGCGCAGTCATGGCGAAAACGTCGATGGGAAAGGCGAGGGAGAATACACGCGTGCCGTCACGGTGGCGCTGATGGTTGGCGTGCGTGGAGACTGTTCAGAACGGCATCGTTTGCAGGCGTTGCACTTGCCTTGTCCCGGTGAGAAGGACGAGCCGGTGCATTCGTCCAATGACCGCAGCCACCTGCACGCAGCACGGAACCAGAGCCGCTCTCCCCGCGGGGTGAGAAGGCACCGCACGCGCGCCATGGCGCGCGTGCCTTGGAGTGCCCGCGCCGCAAGCGCGGCCGGGGCGCGGAGCGGAGTGAGGGTACGCAGCCGCGCCGCATGGGAATGAGACCGCAGCAGGCTTCGCCCTTCCCCTCATCCGGCGCTACGCGCCACCTTCTCCCGGCGGGAGAAGAGTGCCAGCACCCACCCCATCAAAACCGGTTGTCGCCATCCAACAACCTTCCCAGGCCGCCCAGCACCGAGCCTTCGCCGCGTTGCTGGCCGCCGGCCTGCGGGGCGGCCTGCAGCATGCGGCCGGCCATGCGCGAGAACGGCAGCGATTGCAGCCACACCTTGCCGGGGCCGGTGAGGGTGGCCAGGAAGACGCCTTCGCCGCCGAAGAACATGCTCTTCAGCCCGGCGACGCGGCGCACGTCCATGTCCACGCCGGCGTGGTAGGCGACCACGCAGCCGGTGTCCACATCGATGCGTTCGCCGGGGCCGAGTTCGCGTTCCACCACGGTGCCGCCGGCATGCACGAACACCCAGCCGTCGCCTTCGAGCTTCTGCATGATGAAGCCCTCGCCGCCGAACAGGCCGGTGAGGATCTTGCGTTGAAACGCGATCCCCAGCGACACGCCGCGGGCGCCGGCCAGGAAGCTGTCCTTCTGGCAGATCAGTTGCCCGCCGTGCTCGGACAGGCGCAGCGCCAGCACCGTGCCCGGATAGGGCGCGGCGAATGCGACCCTGGCCTTGCCGCTGCCGGCATGGGTGAACACGGTGGTGAACATGCTCTCGCCGGTGACCACGCGTTTGCCGGCCGACAGCAGCTTGCCCATCAGCCCGCCGCCGCCGCTCTGGCCGGCATGCGAGCCGTCGCCGAACACGGTGTCCATCTGCACCGCGGCGTCCTTGTACATCAGCGCGCCGGCCTCGGCGATGGCGCTTTCGCCCGGGTCCAGCTCGACCTCGACGAACTGCATGTCGTTGCCGACGATGCGGTAGTCGATCTCGTCGGCGCGCCCGGCCGCGCCGGTCAGCGGCGGCGGCAGGCCGCTGCCGCCCTGCAGCTCGGCCAGCTGGCGGGCCGGGGTCCAGCCATCGAGTCCGTCGCGCCAGGCCAGCGCGTCGGGTTGGCGCTGCGCATGCGCGCGGGCGCCGGCAGCGTCGAGCGGGCCGATGCGATCGGCCTGTCCGGGAACATGGAAATACCACTGGGCCATCGGGACGACTCCTGTCTGTGCGTGCGCCGAGTCTAAGCGCAGCCGCGGTGACGGCGTCCCGTGTCCAAGGTCATGCCTGGAGGGCGCGGTTGGCCGCGGTTGTGGCCTGTCCGGAACGCGTCGCTGCCGGCTGTCGCCGCGCAGCTTGCGCAAGGCTCCGGGCTGCGCGCGCGGCCCGGCGGGTGGCGCTTACTCGCCCACCGTCGCCCAGTAGCGCTCACCGTCGCGCTGCACCCGCACCGGGCCGCCGAACACGTCCGACAGGCTGGCGTCGGTGAGCAGCGCATCGCGCGGACCATCGGCCACGACGGTGCCGGCACGCAGCAGGATCACCCGTGCGATTTCCGGCACGATTTCCTCGATGTGATGGGTCACCAGGATCAGCGTGATGCCTTGCCGGGCCAGGTGACGCATGGTGTCGAGCAGGTGCTGGCGCGCCACCAGGTCCAGGCCGGTGGACGGCTCGTCCAGCAGCAGCGCCTGCGGGCGGTTGACCAGTGCGCGCGCGATCAGCACGCGGCGGGTCTCGCCGGCCGACAGTTCGGCAAATTGCCGGTCCAGCAACGGCAGCGCGCGCGCCAGGGCCAAGGCCTCCCGCGCCCGCGCGCGCATGTCGTCGCTGATCTCGCGATGCGGCGGCACCACATAGCTGGCGAAGAAGCCGGACAGCACCGCGCGCTCCACATCCAGCCCCGGCATGTCGGCCAGGTTGACGCTGAGGTCACCGGTGACGATACCCAGCTGCGAGCGCAGGCGGTCCACCTGCCAGCGCACCTGCCCGAGCACTTTCACCGCTGCCTGGCCGTCGGCGCGCACCAGCGGATACAGCTCGCGGGTGATCAGTTTGATGAAGGAGGATTTGCCGCAGCCGTTGGGGCCGAGGATGGCGGTGTGCTGCCCCAGCGCGATGCGCAGGCTGAGCGCATGAAGCACCCGCACCTGGCCGCGCATCACGCTGGCCTGGTCGAGCTCGATCAACGGGAGGGCGTTGGCAACAGCAGCAGGATCGGTGGACATTTCGGCAGTAACCGTCATACGGGTGACATCAGGCGCAGTGGGAAGGGGAGCGTGTGAACCGCTTTAGAAATGTAGGGCGCACCCTACGCATCCGAAGGGTGAAGTTTGCCGCCATCGCCCCCATCATGTCTGCATCGACCCAACCCGATGGCGCCGCTGTGGAGATGCCGATGTTGTCCGACCCGATCATCGACGTGCTGACTTCCGGCGTGGCCGGGCTGGGCGTGTGGGGCATGCTGGCGGTGCTGCTGGTGTTCACCCAGCTCACCATCTTCGCGGTGACCTTGTACCTGCATCGCAGCCAGGCCCATCGCGGTGTGGACTTCCATCCGGTGGTGGCGCACTTCTTCCGCTTCTGGACCTGGCTGACCACCTCGATGATCACCCGCGAATGGGTGGCGATCCATCGCAAGCATCACGCCAAGGTCGAGACCGAGGAAGACCCGCACAGCCCGCAGACCAAGGGCATCCGCCAGGTGTTCTGGCGTGGCGTGGAGCTGTACCGCGAAGCGCGCGCGCAGCGCGCCGACATCGAGCAATACGGCAAGGGCGCACCCACCGACTGGATCGAGCGGCATCTGTACACCTCGCATGCCAACGCCGGCCCGATCGCGTTGCTGGTGATCAATGCCGTGCTGTTCGGTTTGCCCGGCATCGCGCTGTGGGCGATCCAGATGGCGTGGATTCCATTCTGGGCCGCCGGCGTGGTCAACGGCCTGGGCCACTGGTGGGGCTATCGCAATTTCGAGTCGGCCGACACCTCCACCAACCTGACGCCGTGGGCGTTGTGGATCGGTGGCGAAGAACTGCACAACAACCACCATGCCTTCCCGAGCTCGGCGCGGTTTTCGATGCGGCGCTGGGAGCTGGACATCGGCTGGGTCGCGATTCGCGGGCTGCAGGCGATCGGTCTGGCCAAGGTGCTGCGGGTGGCGCCGTCGCTGGATATCCGCCCGAATATCGCCGTGCCCGATGCCGATACGCTCAAGGCGCTGTTGTCGCACCGCTTCCAGGCCATGACCGACTACCAGCGCAACGTACTCAAGCCGGCGCTGCGCGAAGAGGCGGCCGCCACCGGCGCCAAGCTGCGCGAGTTGCTGCCGCGCCGCCTGCGTAAGGGCTTGGTCGATGACGGGCGCTGGCTCAAGCCGGACGCGCGTGCGCAGTTGCAGGCATGGGTGGCGCAGCGCCCACGGATGCGCACGCTGGTCGAGTACCGTGCGCGGCTGACCGCCGTGCTGGAAGCGCGCAGCCACGATGCGTCCGAACGGCTCAGGCAGTTGCAGCAGTGGTGCCACGAGGCCGAAGCCAGCGGCAATGCTGCCCTGCAGGCGTACGCGGCGCGGCTCAAGGGATATGCGCTGAGTGGTGCGTAAGCCGGGCGGTAGCCGCGCTGTGGCGCGTACACGCGCAACGCGGGGCGTCGCCGTGCGTGGCGTGGTGATCGCATGTCTTGCATCGCTGCCTGCCGCCGCTGTGCAGGCCCAGGTGCAGGACAGCCAGCAATATCTGCAACGCATGGATACCGATGGCGATGGACGGGTCAGCCGCGATGAATATCTGGCCTGGATGAGCTATGCCTTCGACCAGCGCGACCTGGATCATGACGGCGTGCTGCAGGGCGATGAGCTGCCTGGCCGACGCGGCAAGCCGATCACCCGCGCCGCGCATCGCGCCACCCTGATCGAGCGTTTCGCGCGGCAGGATGCCAACGGCGACGGCTACCTGAGCGCGCGCGAATTGCTGGCGCCGCCACGCTGATGCGCGCCTTCGCGCGCGTCTGACGCTGCGTTCGGCAAGCTCAAGCGCATGTTCACTCTCGACCAGGTCAGCCGCCGCTACGGCCAGGCCATCGCGCTCGACGCGGTCTCGCTGACGTTCGCCAGCGGCATCACCACCGCCTTGATCGGTCCCAGCGGCGCCGGCAAATCCACCGTGTTACGCATGCTGGTCGGGCTGGAGTGGCCCGACGGCGGCACGGTCGCCTTCGACGGCACGCCGTTGCAGCGCGCCAATCTGCAGACGCAGCGGCAGCGCATCGGTTACGTGATCCAGGAGGGCGGCTTGTTTCCGCATCTGGATGCGCGCAGCAACGTGACCTTGCTGGCGCAGACGCTGGGCTGGACGCGTGAGCGCATCGCCGCGCGTCTGCAGACGCTCTGCGCGCTGTGCCAATTGCCAGTGGAATTGCTGGCGCGCTACCCGGCCGAACTCTCCGGTGGTCAACGCCAGCGCGTGGGCTTGATCCGTGCGCTGATGCTGGATCCACCGGCCCTGCTGCTGGACGAGCCGCTGGGCGCGCTCGACCCGATCGTGCGTTACGACCTGCAGGCGCAGATGCGCGAACTGTTTGCGCAGCTGGGCAAGACCGTGGTGCTGGTGACGCATGACGTTGCCGAAGCCGCCTATCTGGCCGACAGCCTGGTGCTGATGCGCGCCGGCCGGGTGGTGCAGCAGGGCAGTGCGCGCAGCCTGCTGGAGCAGCCCGCCGATCCGTTCGTGCAGCGCTTTCTCACTGCGCAACGCAGCATTGGCGATGCCGCATGATGGCGCGTGCGCTCGTCGCCGCGATCTTGTTGATCTGCAGCCTCGGCGTGCAGGCCGCGCAGGTCACCGTCGGTTCGAAGAACTTCACCGAGGCCGTGCTGCTGGGCGAGATCGCCACCGCCGCCGGGCAGCGCGACGGCGTGGACGTGCAACACCGCGCGCAGCTCGGTGGCACGCGCATCCTGTGGCGCGCGCTGGAGACCGGGCAGATCGATGCGTACGCCGAATACACCGGCACGCTGGCGCAGGAACTGCTGCAGCTGCCCAAGGCCAGCCAGGCCGAACTACGCGCCGCACTGGACGCGCGTGGACTGGCGATGACCGACTCGCTCGGCTTCCAGAACACCTATGCCTTCGGCATGCGGGTCGAGCGTGCGCAGGCGCTTGGCATCGCCTCGATGTCGGATCTGGCACGGCATCCGGCGCTCAAGATCGGCCTGAGCAACGAATTCATGCAGCGCGCCGATGGCTGGCCGGGCGTGCGCGCCGCCTATGCACTGCCGCAGGCCGCGACCGGGCTGGATCACGATCTGGCCTATCGCGCGCTGCAGAGCGGGGCGATCGAGGTCACCGATCTGTACAGCACCGATGCGGAAATTCCGTATTACCGGCTGCAGGTGCTGCGCGACGACCGCCATTACTTTCCCGACTACCAGGCGGTGTTCCTGTATCGCAAGGACCTGGCGCAGCGCTCGCCGGCGATGCTCAAGACATTGCAGGGGCTGCAGGGACGCATCGACGAGGCGACCATGCAGCGGCTTAACGCACAGGTGAAGCTGGAGCGTCAGTCCGAGGCGGCGGTGGCTGCGCAGTGGCTGGGCGTTGCGCCGGCATCGGCAGCCGACTCGCGCCTGGCGCGTCTGCTGCGGCATACGCGCGAGCATCTGGCCCTGGTCGGCATCTCGCTGGGCTTTGCCTTGCTGATCGCGTTGCCGCTGGGCGTGCTGGCGGCACGGCGGCCACGGCTCGGGCAGGTGGTGCTGTCGTTGACCGGCGTGCTGCAGACCTTGCCGTCGCTGGCGGTGTTCGTCTTCATGATTCCGTTGTTCGGCATCGGCGCCAAACCGGCGATTGCCGCGTTGTTTCTCTACAGCCTGCTGCCGATCATGCGCAACACGCATGCCGGGCTGACCTCGATCCCGCGCGAGTTGCGCCAGACCGCCGAGGCGATCGGGCTGCCGGCATGGACGCGCCTGTGGCGGGTGGAACTGCCGCTGGCGCGTCGCACCATCGTGGCCGGCATCCAGACCGCGGCGGTGATCAACGTGGGCACCGCCACGCTGGGTGCGTTGATCGGTGCAGGCGGCTACGGCCAGCCGATCCTCACCGGTATCCGCCTGGACGATATCGGCTTGATCCTGGAAGGCGCGATTCCTGCGGCGGTGCTTGCACTGATCGTGCAGGCGGTGTTCGAAGGCCTGGAGCGCTGGGTCACCCCGCGTGGGCTGCGCATCCGCCAGCGCGGCTAAGCCCGTAGGAGCGGACCAGGCCGCGACCGGGCTTGGCCGGTAACGCCACGTCGCGGCCGGGTCCGCTCCTACGTGTCATGCGGCTGGCAGCGCTGCGATCAGGGTCGAGAGCGCATCCTCGTTGACATTGACGTGTGGTGCGATCCGTAGGCGTCCGTGCCGGCGTGTGCAGATCGCCCCGCGTGCGCCGAACGCGGTCGCCACCGCATCCAGCCGGTTGGCTGGCGGCTGCAACGCGGTCAGATGCGCCGCGTGGGCGGGCGTGCACCAGCTGCGCAGACCGCGTGCCTGCAGGGCGGCGTCCCAGCGCGCGGTGAGCGTACCCAGCGCCTGCGCGATGCGCGCCGGTTGCCAGGCAGCGACCTGCTGCAAGGCCACCGTCGCCATCGCGATCCGCAATGGATCGGCGACGCCGCCGGCATCGAACCGGCGCGCACCGCTGCGATAGGACGGCGCCTGGGCGACCGGAAATTCCCAGCTGCTGCCGGCATCGCGGCCGATCCAGTGTTCCTCGATCGGCACCCCATGCGCCCGCCATTGCGGCGCCACCCACAGCCAGGCCAGCCCCATCGGCCCCAGCAACCATTTATGGCCGACGCTGACCACAAAATCCGGCCGCCAGCGCGGCAGGTCGGTCGGCAGCACGCCCAGGCTCTGGCTCAGATCCAGCACCAGCGCCGCACCGCGTGCGTGCACCGCGGCGCTGATGCGGTCCAGATCCAGCTGTCGTCCATCCAGCCAGTACGCATGCGGCAACGTGACGATGCGCAAGGCAGGTGTCTGGGCAATGGCCTGCAGCACCGCCGTGGTCAAGGCATCGCCACCGGCAGTGGACACCGCCACGATATGCGCACCCACCTCGGCACAGCGGCGCTGCCAGATCAGCAGGTTGGAGGGGAACTGGCCTTCCAGCAGCAGCACCGCCTCGTCGCGTTGCAGCGGCAGGTTGCGTGCGGCAGTCGCCAGGCCGTGTGCGGCCGAGGGCAGCATCGCCACGCCGTCGGCATCGTCGTCGAACAGGCCTGCAGCGAGCCTGCGCAAACGCTCGATGTCCTGCAGCCAGGCATCGAACGGCAGCTGCCACGGGGTGGCCAGCGCATCCACCGCCTGATGCGCGACCGTCTGCACCGCGCGCAGCAGCGGGCCGCGCGAAGCGGCATCCAGATAGGTGATGTCGCCAGGTAACGCAAATGCCTGCTGGCGGCGTTCCCAGTCGACGGGCGCGGGGAGCAGGCTGGACAGGGAAAAAGAAGACATGGCGACAGCTTACCGCTGGCTGCCACGCTGCCGACACGGCGCGTTCACGGGCGCTCCTCAAGCATATGGCGATGTCTGCACTCTCATCTCTGCTGGGCCACCACCAGCAACAGCAGCTGACGCTGCTGGAACGCTACGCGCAGACCCGCGCGCTGAGCGATCGCCTCGCCGCACCCCTGAGCGCTGAAGACGCGATGGTGCAGAGCATGCCCGACGCCAGCCCCAGCAAGTGGCATCTGGCGCACACCACCTGGTTTTTCGAACGCTTCGTGCTGCAGGCCGATCCGGCCTACCGTGTGTTCGACCCGGCCTGGGATTTCCTGTTCAACAGCTACTACCAGAGCGTGGGCCCGATGCACGCGCGCGCGTGTCGCGGGGTGTTGTCGCGGCCGTCGTTGCAGCAGGTGCGCGACTACCGGGCCGCAGTCGATGCGCAGATGCAGCAGCGCCTGCGCGATGGGGTATTGGATGCGCAGGCCTGCACCATCGTGCAGCTCGGCATCCAGCACGAGCAGCAGCACCAGGAATTGCTGTTGACCGACATCAAGCACGCGCTGTGGAGCAATCCGCTGCAGCCGGCGTACCGCGATGCGCCGGCACCACCGGCGGCCGTCGCCAGCACGCTGCGCTGGCAGGCACGCGACGAACAGATCGTGGAGATCGGCGCAGCGGCATGGCCGCAGGCCGACACCTTCGCCTACGACAACGAGTCGCCGCGTCATCGCGTGCTGGTCGGCGCGCATGCGTTGGCGCATCGGGTGGTCAGCAACGCCGAGTTCCAGCAGTTCATCGACGCCGGTGGCTACCGCAGTGCCGGTGCCTGGCTCAGCGATGGCTGGGCGATGGTGCAGGCGCAAGGCTGGCAGCACCCGCTGTATTGGGACGCGGACGGACGCGAGTTCACCCTGGATGGCTGGCGCCCGCGCGACGCGCATGCGCCGGTCTGCCATCTGAGCCTGTTCGAAGCCGATGCGTTCGCGCGCTGGGCCGGCGCACGCCTGCCCACCGAAGCCGAGTGGGAACAGGCCGCCACCGGTGTGCCGGTGCAGGGCAATTTCGTCGACACCGACGCCTTGCATCCGCGCGGCGCCGATGCGGTGGATACCGGTCTGCAGCAGTTGTTCGGCGATGTCTGGGAATGGACCGGCAGCGCCTACCTGCCGTACCCCGGCTTTGCGCCGTGGCCCGGATCGTTGGGCGAATACAACGGCAAATTCATGAATGCGCAATGGGTGCTGCGCGGTGGCAGTTGTGCCACGCCGGCCAGCCACGTCCGCGCCAGTTACCGCAACTTTTTTCCCTCCGATGCGCGTTGGCAGTTTGCCGGCGTGCGCCTTGCCAAGGATCTGCCTTGAACGCCGCCGCCCATGCCATGCAACGCGCGCACGCCGCGCTGACCGACCTGCGCCCGCAACCGGACGACATCACCGCCGACGCGCTGGCCGGCCTGTCGCAAACGCCCAAGACGCTGCCGTCGAAGTACTTCTACGATGCGCACGGCTCGCAGTTGTTCGAGGCGATCACCCGGCAGCCGGAGTACTACCTCACCGGCACCGAACTGGCCTTGCTGGAGGCCAGCATGGCTTCGATCGCGCAGGCGATCGGCGCAGGCGTGCACGTGGTCGAATACGGCAGCGGCAGCGGGCGCAAGACCGAATTGCTGCTGCAGGGCCTGCGCGATGTGGTGGCCTACACGCCGCTGGAAATCTCGCGCACCGCCTTGCTTGAGAGCACCGCGCGGCTGGCGCAGCAGTTCCCGCAGATCCAGATGCTGCCGGTATGCACCGACTTCACCAAGCCGCTGCAGCTGCCGCAGGCGCAGCGCCCGGCGCGCCGGCATCTGGTGTTCTTCCCCGGTTCGACGCTGGGCAATTTCACCGATGCGTCCGCCGTCGAGTTGCTCGATGCGATGCGCCAGACCATGGGCAGCGACGGGTGCGCCCTGATCGGCATCGATCTGGACAAGGATGCCGGGGTGGTCGAGGCTGCCTACAACGATGCGGCCGGCGTCACTGCCGAGTTCACCCTGAATCTGCTGGCGCGGCTCAACCGCGAGATCGGCAGCGACTTTGACCTGGACGGCTTCCGCCACCATGCGGTGTATGCGCGCGCGCGCGGCCGCATCGAAACCTTCCTGATCAGCCAGCGCGCGCAGCGCGTGCAGGTGGGCGGCAAGGCATTCGAATTCGCCGAAGGCGAGGCGATGCAGGTCGAGTACAGCTACAAGTACACCGACGCGCGCTTTGCCGAACTTGCCGCCGCTGCGGGGCTGAAGGTCACCCACGGCTGGAACGATGCCAAGGACTGGTTCGGCCTGCGCGTGTTGCGCCCGCTCTGACCTGCGGCGTCTGGCGTGCAACGGATCGACGACGCGCAGATCGTCGCGACCATCCGCGCGCTGCTGGCGCGCCGGCTGCCTGAGCAATCGATCTGCCCGTCCGAGGTCGCCCGCGCGCTCAGCGGGGACCAAATGCGCTGGCGCGCGCTGATGCCGCAGATCCGCAGCGTTGCCGCCGATCTGGCCGGCAGCGACGTGGTGCAGGTCACCCAACGTGGCGATGTGGTCGATGTGCGAACTGTGCGTGGGCCGGTCCGCCTGAAACGCGGTCTGCATTTCGAATGACGGGTGGGCGCTGCATGCGCAGCACCGCTCGCGTGCGCGGCAGGAGCGCCTTGGCGAGCCGATCGTGACGCCGGCAGCCCATCGCCTCAGCCGGCACTGACCGCCGTCATGCGGCAAACGTGATCAGTCGACGCAGCAGCGGCCGTTGCGCGGCGTCTGTGCCACGACCCACCAGCCTGTCACTCCGCACTACCGGCAACACCTCATCGGGTCGGCGCGCAACGCGTTGATCCTGCAACGCCGATCCGCAGCCCTACGCCGCCTGCACCACATGCAAGGCTTTGGGATTGCGCCACTGCACCAGCAGCGCCGCTTCGCGTGCCTTGGCTTCTTCCAGATGCGCGTGCTTGATATGCCCATAGCCGCGGATATGTTCGGGAATGCTGGCGATCTGCGCGGCAAGGCCGACGTTGTCGGCATCCAGCCGTTGCAGCAGCGTGTCCACTGTCGCCACGTAATCGGCAATCAGCTGACGCTCGCCACGCCGTTCGGCGCTGTAGCCGAACACATCCAGCTTGCCGCCGCGCAGGAACTTCAGCCGCGCCAGCAGCTTGAAGGCAGTGAACATCCACGGCCCGTATTCGTGCTTGATCGCGTGGCCGTGCGCATCCTTCCTGGCCAACAGCGGCGGCGCCAGGTGGAAGCGCAGCGTGTAGTCGCCTTCGAACTGCTGCTGCAGCCGGCGCTGGAAGTCGCCGCGCGTATACAGCCGCGCCACCTCGTATTCGTCCTTGTAGGCCATCAGCTTGAAGAAGTAACGCGCCACCGCCTCGCTCAACGCGCTGCTGCCGGGCGCCTGTTGCGCTTCGTGCGTGCGTACGCGCTCGACCAGGCTGCGATAGCGCTGCGCGTAGGCGGCATCCTGGTAGTCGGTCAGAAACGCCACGCGTCGCGCGATGGCTTCGTCCAGCGACTGCGCCAGCTGCTCGTCGTCGAGCGGATGCGTGGGCGCATCGCCATCGCCATGCAGCGTGTTGCCGTCGCTCTGCGCCAGCGCATGCGGCGCCGTCTGCCCGCCAAGATCGTGTTCTTCCCAGCTGCCCGGAGCGCGCGCTGGCGGCGTATCGCCCTGTGCATGCGCATGCTCGCCACCCTTGCGCAGTCCTGCGGCCTGCTGCACCGCCGGCAGGTCGATCGCGGCCAGGCGCCCCCACGCAAACGCCTGCTGGTTCATCGCTACCGCCGCGCCATTGAGCTCGATGGCGCGCATCAGCGCGGCGTGCGACAACGGCACCAGCCCGTGTTGCCAGGCATAGCCAAGCACGAACAGGTTGCTGGCGATCGCATCGCCCAGCAGCGCGGTCGCCAGTTGCGTGGCATCCAGCAATAGCGGCTCCTGGCCGCCCAATGCGGTGCGCACGCCGGCAATGATCTCGGCGGCGGGGAACTGCAGATCCGGCTGGGTGGTGAAGTTGCCCGGCATCGCTTCGTAGGTGTTGAGCACCACCTGGGTGCGGCCATCGCGCACCTTGGACAGGGCCCAGTAATCGTTGACCACCACCATGTCGCAGCCCAGCACCAGATCCGCTTCGCCGGCCGCGATGCGCACCGCGTGGATATCGGCCGGCCGGCGTGCGATGCGGATATGCGTGGTCACCGCGCCGCCCTTCTGCGCCAGGCCGGTCTGGTCCAGCACCGTGGCACCCTTGCCTTCCAGGTGCCCGGCCATGCCGAGCAATGCGCCGATGGTCACCACGCCGGTACCGCCGACGCCGGTGATCAGGATGTTCCAGGGCTGTTGCAGCGTGGTGCGTTGCGGCGGCGCGGGCAGGTTGCCCAGCAGGGCGCTGGCATCGCGCTGTTTGCCCTTGCGCGGCGCACCGCCGTGCACGGTGACAAAGCTCGGGCAAAAGCCCGACACGCAGGAATAATCCTTGTTGCAATTGGATTGGTCGATCTGCCGTTTGCGGCCGAATTCGGTGTCCTTGGGCAGCACCGACACGCAGAAACTCTTTTCGCCGCAATCGCCGCAGCCTTCGCACACCAGCGAATTGATCATGACGCGCTTGGGCGGGTCGACCAGCTTGCCGCGCTTGCGGCGGCGGCGCTTTTCGGTGGCGCAGGTCTGGTCGTAGATCAGGATCGATACGCCCTTGATCGTGCGCAGCTGCTGCTGCACCGCATCCAGTTCGCTGCGATCGTGGAACGCCACCTCGCTGGGAAAGCGCTCGCGCCGGCGCGTCCATTTGCCGATGTCGTCGCTGACCACCGCGATGGTGTGGATGCCTTCGGCGCGCAACTGATGCGCAATGTCGGGCACGCTGAGCGTGCCGTCCACCGGCTGGCCGCCGGTCATCGCCACCGCATCGTTGTAGAGGATCTTGTAGGTGATGTTGACGCCTGTGGCGACCGACTGCCGGATCGCCAGCGAGCCGCTGTGGAAATAGGTGCCGTCGCCCAGGTTCTGGAACACGTGCGGCGTTTCGGTGAACGGCGCCTGCCCCGACCAGGTCACGCCTTCGCCGCCCATATGGGTGAAGGTGTCGGTGGCGCGGTTCATCCAGGTCACCATGTAGTGGCAACCGATGCCGCCCAACGCACGCGAGCCTTCCGGCACCGCGGTGGAGGTGTTGTGCGGGCAGCCGGAGCAGTAATGCGGCACGCGTGGGAACAGCGCGCGCGGCAAGGCCATTTCGGCCTCCTTGCTGTCCATCCAGCGCAGCCGTTGTTCGATCGACTCGGTCATCGCGCTGGACGGCAGCGCAAAGCGCTGGATGCGCTTGCCGATCACCGCGGCGATCGTGGCCGGGGTCAACTCGCCGGTGGACGGCAGGATCCATTCGCCCTGCTCGTCGTACTTGCCGACGATGCTCGGCCGCGCACCGGCGCTGGCCGGCCAGTTGTAGAACAGCTCCTTCATCTGGCGCTCGATGAAGGCCTTTTTCTCTTCCACCACCACGATGTCGTCGAGCCCGCGCGCGAACGCGCTGATGCCCACCGGCTCCAGTGGCCAGGTCATGCCGACCTTGTACACGCGGATGCCGATCTGCGCGCAGGCCTGCGCATCCAGGCCCAGGTATTCCAGCGCCTGCAGCACGTCCAGATAGCTCTTGCCGGTGGTGACGATGCCCAGCCGCGCATGCGGCGAATCCAGCACCAGCTTGTCGATCTGGTTGGCGCGTGCGAAGGCCTGGGCGGCGGCGATCGCATAGCGGTGCAGGCGCATTTCCTGGTCCACCGGCGGATCCGGCCAGCGGATGCTCAGGCCGCCCGGCGGCAGCGCAAAGTCCTCCGGCAGCACGATGCTGCGTGCGAACGGATCCACATCCACCGAGGCCGACGACTCCACCGTCTCGGCGATGGTCTTGAAGCCGACCCAGCGCCCGGTATAGCGGCTCATCGCCCAGCCGAGCAGGCCCATGTCCAGGATGTCCTGCACCCCGGCCGGGTTGAGGATCGGCATCATCGCGCTGACGAATTCCTCTTCCGAGCCGTGCGGCAGGGTGGAGCTGCGGCAGGCATGGTCGTCGGCGGCCAGTGCCAGCACGCCGCCGTACGGCGAGGTGCCGGCGGCGTTGCCGTGCTTGAACACATCGCCGCTGCGGTCCACGCCCGGGCCCTTGCCGTACCACATGCCGTAGACGCCCTGCACCTTGGCACCGGGGAACAGGTTGGTCTGCTGGGTGCCCCAGACCATGGTGGCGGCCAGGTCTTCGTTGAGGCCGGGGGTGAAGGTCACCCTGGCCGCGTCCAGATGCTTGCGCGCACGCCACAGCTCCAGGTCGAAACCGCCCAGCGGGCTGCCGCGATAGCCGCTGATGAAGCCGGCAGTCGCAAGGCCGGCGGCGTCATCGCGCAGGCGTTGCATCAACGGCAGCCGCACCAGCGCCTGCACGCCGGACAGGTAGATGCGCCCATCGGCACGCGTGTACTTGTGCTCCAGCGTGTAATCCGCATCCACCTGGCCGAGCTCCGGCGTGTTGGCAGAGTCGGGAGAAGAGAGTGCAGCAGTACTGGTCATGGCGTGCCCGGAAAGGGTGGCTGGGACCCGGTGCGTGTCATCTGAAACCGATGACCCGCCCGACGGATGCCAAAACGGCGGTGCAAAGTGTAGCAGTCGCCCTTCACGCGCCCGTTGCATGCGGGTGCACAGCCGTCGCGCTGCGGTTACGATGGGGACGGGAAGGGTCGTTTGCTGTCAGGGGATAAAGCCAGTGAAAAGGAAATACGCATGGGCCGCGCTGTTGGCCTTGCTCGGGGGCGTGTGGTCGATGGCGCAGGCGCAGAACCTGCCCAAGCCCAAGGAGTTCTATTTCGACGAAGATCGCGGCACCCCCAAGGCCGTGATCGCGGTACAGGGGCAGGGCGATGCGGTGGTCGACCGCCTGGCGGCGATGGTGCAGCGCGATGCCCGCGCGGCCGAGCCGCGCGCGCAACTGGCCTCGCTGGCCTATGCCGGTGGGCGCACGCAGTTGGGCGACGAGCTCTACCAGGGCGCGCTGGCGCTGGTCGCCAACGGCAGTCAGCAATACCGTGCCATCACCTGGAACTACGGCTGGGATCTGTTGCGCGCCGACCAGCCCGACAAGGCCTTGCAGCAGTGGGCCAGCCTTGCCAACGGCCGCCCGGCCGCGCCGGCCTGGTTGCCGACCACCGCCGCCCTGGCGCTATGGCGCAGCGGGCGTAAGCAGGAAGCGGTGGAGTGGTATGCCGCCGCGGTGCGCACCTGGCCGGATCGCTGGAGCAGCACCGCCAGCTACGCCACCTTGCTGCCGGATTGGCGCGAGGCCGAACGCGCCAGCCTGGCCGAGGTCTTTGCGGCATGGCAGGCGAACCCGCCGGCGTTTCCGTAACTCGGCGGCGGGCGCGCTGCAGGAAGTCCCGTAGCGCGCTGCTGTACATCACGTCGCACGGCGTTTGTGGCCGGTGCCGGCGGGCCATCGCGACCTGCGATTGGCCTGTGCGGATGGATCACATGTAGAGCGGTTGCTCTGCGATTTGGCTGCAGGGCCCTTGCCCGCCCACCCTCGCAGGACACGCCACAAGTACGTCCTTGTAGGACCTTACGCGGCATCCATGCCGCGTAAGGTCCCGCGACGGTGGGCGGGCAAGGACTGGTCGAGATGGTCGGTCTTTTGAGGCAGTCGTCCGTGCGATAGCTCAATCGTAGAGCGGTTGATCTGCGGCTTGGCTGCAGGGCCCTTGCCCGCCCACCATCGCGGGACACGCCGCAAGTACGTCCTTGTAGGCTCTTACGCGGCATCCATGCCGCGTAAGGTCCCGCGACGGTGAGCGGGCAAGGACCCGTCGAGATGGTCGGTGTGCACGGTCAAGAGCGGTGCGCGATGTGCATCGTTGGAGAATGATGGGCCGGCTCAATGGCTCAATGGCTCAATGGTCGATGCATCGAGCAAGCAGTTTTTCATTCGGCCACCGACCAACTTCCTAGTGCGGTGAGGGCACCGAGCCCTCGACTGACTAGCTTTGGCAACATCCCAGAAGCGGCAAGCCTCGACATGCCTGTCGCCAGGCGTTGAGCGAACGATCTGCGCCACGCGTAGGCATGCTCGCCAATCTAGCCAGTCGCCGATCCAGGCACGACGCTCACTATGCGATGCTGATTGCTGCTTTCCCACGGACCTGACCACACCATGGCGGTGGATGCATTTGCGTTGATTCTGGCGATGTTGGGGCTGGGCCTGCTGTTCGCGCGCTTGCGGGTGCTGCCGGACAACAGCGCCGATGTACTCAATCGCATCGTGTTGTACATCTGCCTGCCAGCCTCGGTGCTGACCTATGTGCCGCGGTTGCACCTGGATGCCTCGCTGGGTGGAGTGATCGCCACGCCGTGGTTGCTGACCGCCATCATCGTGCCGCTGCTGTGGGGCTGCAGCCGCCTGTTCCGGTTCAAGCGCGAGGAATACGCCGCGCTGTTGATGTGCGTGGTGTTCACCAACTCCAGCTTCATCGGCTTTCCGATGGTGCGCGCGTTGATCGGCGATCATGCCCTGCCGTATGCAGTGGTCTACGACCAGTTCGGCACCTTCGTGCTGTTATCGACGTTCGGGCTGTACGTGCTGGCCCGCTACAGCGGCGACACTCCGCCGACCGCAAAGCTGATCCTGTTGCGCGTGCTGCGCTTCCCGCCGCTATGGGCATTGCTGTTTGCATTGACGATGATGCCGGAACAGCCGCCGACCTGGATCGGCGCGGGCTTGAAGAGCCTGGCCGACGCGATGCTGCCGCTGGTGATGCTGGCGGTGGGCTTTTCGCTGCAGTTGCGCCTGCCTGCGGACGAACTCAAACCCTTGGCCGTGGGCCTGGCCTTCAAGTTGGCAGTGATGCCGATCCTGGCGTTGCCGCTGTCGTTGGCGCTCGGCCTGCATGGCGCGATGCTGCAGACCAACGTGCTCGAATCGGCCATGCCCACCATGATCACCGCCGCTGCGCTGGCCATCTCGCATCGGCTGGCGCCGCGCCTGGCCGCAGCGATGGTCGGCTACAGCATCCTGCTGTCGCTGCTGACCCTGCCTGCATGGGCCTGGTTGTTGGCACGCCTGGTGGCTTGATAGGGCCTGGTCCGTATGAAATGCTGGCCCGCAACACTGCGCGCCCACATGGACAGGAGCAATACATGCACGGATATCGCTTGATCACCACGGCGCTGCTATGGCTTGGAAGCGTCTGCGCGGCACATTCGGCAATGGCGGCAGCGCCTGCGAGCACAGCGGCTGCGGCCAACGATCCGCTGGTGGATCAATGGGCGCGCCAGGTCGGCCAGGCCATGCAGGCACGCCTGCGCAGCATGGCGTCCAGCGGCGAGCCCAGGCAGCTGTATCTGGCCGGTCTGTTGTGGGTCGATGCCGAGGACGAGGCGGCGCCGGCTGCAGACGCAGGCGATGCCCCCATCCAGCGCGTCTGGCTGCAGCGTGCCCTGGACGCGCGGCCGCGCGACCCGTTGGTGGCGCGCATGGAAGCCGCCGGTTGCCCACCGGCATTGCGCTGCGACCCAGGCGCTGCGCTGGCCTTCCTGGAGCAGGCCGATGCCGGTGACGCCAGTGTGCATCTGCGTGCCTATGCGGCTGCCCAGCGCCGCGGCGACCAGGCGGCCACCGAACGTGCCTGGCAGGCCGCCGTGCAGTCCGATCATTTCGACAGCGGGACGCTGGCACTCGGCAGGGCCCTGCATGCCAGCTACGAAGGCGTGCAATGGCCATCGTTGGCCTCGGTCGGCTTGCGCGCGCAACTCGACGCACAAGGCATGCCCTCCACGGGCGCAGGCATGGCGGCGATGTTCGTGATGGGGGCCTGGTCTGCACATGCGCTCCCTGCGCTGGGCGATCTGGTGCGGCGCTGCAGCCCTACCGTTGCCACGCCCGCGTTACGCGACGAGTGCATGGCCGTGCTCAACAACGTGGCCAACGACGAGTCCACCATGGTCACCGCCATGATCGGTGCCAGAGGCATGGCAACGCTGAGCAGCGGTGCCGACGCCACGCGCTGGCAGGCGCGGGTACGAGAGCTGCAGTGGCTGCAGCATCAGCAATACCGCACAGCCACGGTCGATGGGCGGGCCAACGCGCTGGATGCCGTCCTGACGCAGGGCGAAGTGCCGGCGTTGCGTGCGCGGCTGCAGCGTCAAGGTCTTGCGGTGCAGCCGCCTGCGGGATGGCAGCCGGGCGCGCCGAGCCAGCAGGCCCGCTGATCCGCTTGGCCAGCGCACGTCGCCTCGGCCATCTGCCAAGGGGACGATGCTGCAATGCGAGAGTGCTCGCTGGCGGACGTTTAACGCCTTTCGACTACTTCCTCACTTCGTCGCGGTGTACGCTGCCGGCTTGCTCCCGGAAGCGAGGCGTGCATGAAGACAGTCCTGGTGGCCGGCTCCAAAGGCGGCGTCGGCAAGACCACGATCGCCACCAATCTGGCCGCCCACGCGGCCTTGCAGGGCCAGCGCACCGTGCTGGCGGACGCCGATCCGCAAGGCTCGTCCACGCGCTGGGCGCAGCGTCGCGCCAGCCTGGAAAGTGCGGTATTGCCGATCGACGCCACCCGCCGGCGCAACTGGCAGGCCGCGGTGCCCGACGGCACCGACCAGCTGGTCATCGATGCCCCGGCCGGTGCGATGGCCGATGACCTGAGCGGCTTCCTCGACCATGTCGATGCCATCGTGGTGCCGGTGCTGTCCTCGGCGCTGGATATCGAGGCGGTGGTCGGCTTCCTCAACACGCTGGCCAAGGTGCCGCGCGTGCATCAGCGCAAATTGCCGGTGGGCCTGGTGCTCAACCGCGCCCGTCCCTGGACCCAGACCTCGCAGCAAGCTGCCGAGATGATCGGCGCCTGGCCCTATCCCCTGGTGACCCAGCTGCGCGACACCCAGGCCTATGTGGTGATGGCCGGCCTGGGGCGCAGCCTGTTCGATTACCGCTCGGCGCAGGTGCGCGACCATCAACAGGATTGGGAGCCGCTGTTCAGGTGGCTCAAGAAATCCTAGACCGGAGTGTTTTCATGCGCGAACTGATATTGCTGCGACACGCCCACGCCGAGCCGGCCGACACCGGCCAGGCCGATCTGGATCGCCCGTTGTCCCCGCACGGCATCGCCGAGGCCGAAGCGGCCGGCCGCTGGCTGCGCGAGCAACGCCTGGTGCCCGACCGCGTGCTGTGCTCGCCGGCGCGGCGTGCGCGCGAGACGCTGGAAGCGGTGCTGGAACTCACCGGCTATATCGAACAACGCCTGGACGAGCGGATCTACGACGCCACGCCGGGCACCCTGGCCAGCCTGGTGGACGAGCACCGCGATGCCGAGCGCCTGCTGCTGGTCGGCCACAACCCGGGCCTGGAACGGCTGGCCGCCTTGATGCACAGCGGCCAGACCGGCGACTACCGCGGCATGCCGACTGCCGCGATCGCCTTGCTGGCATTGCCGCTGGATGCGGCCATTGAACCGGGGATCGCCCGCCTGACCGCCTTCTGGTGGCCTTGATCCGTGCCATCGTCGCTGCGCTGGTTTGCCTGGCTCGCGCTCTGGGTCGCTCTTCCCTGCATGGCGCAGCAGAAGCTGCATTCCATCGATCCGGTGCAGTCGCGCTTCGGGTTCGAGATCAGGTCGCGCTTCGGTATGAAGATCGAGGGGTTGTTTCCGCGCTTTCGGGGTGAACTGGCGGAATTGCCCGACGGCCGCCAGCAGGTGCGCTTCCGTCTGGATGCCACGCAGGTGGAAATTCCCGGCAAGGACCGCTACACGGCGTGGATGCGCGGCGAGGATTTTTTCGACGTCGCGCAGTACCCGGTGGTGGAATTCGAGTCGTTTCCCTATGCCGCAGAAGTGGTGAAGAAGGGCGGCGACATCACCGGCAACCTGACCATTCGCGGAATCACCCACGTCGAGACCTTGCACGTGGTGCCGGCTGAATGCGCGCGGCCGGGCTATGATTGCGATGTAATCAGTCGAGGTACGGTCCTGCGTGGACGTTACGGAATGAATGCGTGGCAGATGGCCCTGGGCGACCGGGTGACGTTCATTCTGCGTGGGCGGTTGCAGGAGGCGCGGCGCCCGTGAGGTTCCTGTTGAGGGTGCTTGTGCTGGCAACGCCGTTGCTCGGCACCGGATGCGCCGGCCTGTCGCAAATCGAACGCAACCGTGCCGCCGGGGTGGCGGCGGCTGCCCGCAGCACCGTGGTCAGCTGCACGCAGGCCAATCGTTGTGCCCAGCTCTCGCCGCTGCGCGCGCTGGGTGGTGAGGCGATCACCGCCTCCACGCCGGCCGCGCCGCGGCATTACGCCACCATCGTCGATCACGGCGAAGAATCGCTGGTGGCGCGGCTCAACCTGATCCGCAGCGCCACCCGCAGCATCGACCTGCAGACCTACATCTTCGACAAGGACGACAGCGCGCGGATGGTGCTGGATGCGCTGACCGATGCGGCGCAGCGCGGGGTCAAGGTGCGCATCCTGATCGATCAGCTTTCGGCGATCGCCGATTTGCAGATTCTCGGTGCGCTGGCCAGCAGCCACGAAAACCTGCAGCTGCGCATCTACAACCCGACCTTCGGCAAGGTCAAACTCAATTACTTCGACTATGCCGGCAGCGTGCTGTGCTGCTTCCGTCGCTTCAACCAGCGCATGCACAACAAGCTGCTGGTGGTGGACGACGTGCTCGGCGTGGTCGGCGGCCGCAATTACCAGGACGACTATTACGACTGGGACAGCGAGTACAACTTCCGCGACCGCGACGTGATCCTAGCCGGGCCGGAAGTACGCGCGATGGCGGCCAATTTCGATGCGTTCTGGCGCGCGCGCCGCAGCGTGCCGGCCGAACGTCTGAACGATGTCGGGCGCCTGCTGCTGGAGCAGGGCGCGCCCAAGATGCCGCCGGCCACGTTCCGCCGCCCCGATCGGGTGGAACGGGTCGATCGGGAGGCGCGCGATCCGCAGTTCGTGCGCGATGCGTTCGTGACCCCGGCCATGCCGGTGCAGCGCGTGCTGTATGTGGCCGATCTGCCGCAGAAGCATCGCAAGGAGCACGCCGCCAAGGCGGTGTCCACCGCGCCGGAACTGGACGGCCTGATTGCCGGCGCGCAGCAGGAAGTGCTGCTGCAGACCCCGTATCTGGTGCTGTCCGACGAGGCGCAGGCGATCTTCCGCGCATTGCGCCAGCGCCCACAGCCGCCGCGGATCGTGGTGTCGACCAATAGCCTGGCCGCCACCGACAACCCGATCGTGTATGCGCTGTCGTACAAGTTCAAACGCCGCAACATGCGCGAGCTGGGCTTCAACGTCTACGAGTTCAAGCCGTTCCCGCTGAACGCGCCGGTGGAGTACGCCAATCTGGTGCCCGATCCGCTCAACCCCGCGGCGGCTGAGCCGGCCGAAGACGATGGTCGGGTCAACCGCGTGATCGGCGGCAGTGCGGCCGGCAACGCCATGCGTGGCAGTGGTGGCGGTGGAGGTGGCACGGCCGGCACTGCGATCCGCGGCAGCGGGGGTGGCGCAGGCCGCGCGCCCGGCGGCAGCGAGGTCGATCGGCGTGTGCTGCGCACCGAGACACGGCCCTCGTTCCTGGGCACGCGCGCGGTCAACAAGCCGCTGCCGGTGACCCGTGCCGGTGCGCGCATGGGCCTGCATGCCAAGTCGTTGGTGGTGGACCGCCGCATCGGCGTGATCGGCACGCACAACTTCGACCCGCGCAGCGAGAACTACAACACCGAAGCGGCGGTGGTGATCGACGATGCGCGCTTTGCGCAGGCGCTGGCCGCCAGCATCGAGCGCGACATGGCGCCGGAAAACGCCTGGACCGTGGCCCCGCGCGAAAAGCCGCCGGTGCTGAGCGGATTGAACTACAGCGTGGGCAAGGTGTCCGAAGCCTTGCCGGTGCTGGATTTCTGGCCCTGGCGCTACGCCACCAATTACGAGTTCCAGCCGGGCCCGGGTTGCCCGTTCCCGCTCAAGCGCCAGGACCCGCAGTTCCGGCAATGCTATGTGGCGGTGGGCGATTTCCCCGAGGTCAACGTCGGCCCGAAGTGGCTGCTGGTGCGGATGCTGACCGCCTTCGGTGCGGGATTGGTGCCGATCCTCTGATCGCAGCGGTGCCGGCCCGGGGCCGGCATCGAGACGGCGCGTGGCAACCGGTGCATCGTGAAGTGCAGCGTAGCTGCAATGGCGCGGTGCACTGCAGTAGATGGGGCGCAGCACGCTGCCAACCCCCTGAAAATCAACGTCGCAACCCGGCTCGTAGCGCCAGCCAAAGGCAGTTGCATCAGACCCCAGCGCCGCAGATGCTGTCCCGATTCCCGATTCCCGATTCCCGATTCCCGATTCCCGATTCCCGATTCCCGATTCCCCCAATCCCCAATCCCCAATCCCCAGCCTATGACCTTCCGCGAACCCGTCGACCTGGCCGCCCTCAATGCCTCCAGCCGCGACACCTTGATCGAACATCTGGGCATCGTGTTCACCGCTGCCGGCGACGACTGGTTGAGCGCCACCATGCCGGTGGATGCGCGCACCAAGCAGCCGTATGGCCTGCTGCACGGCGGTGCGTCGGTGGTGCTGGCCGAAACCCTGGGCAGCAGCGCCGGCAACCTGTGCGTGGATATGACCGCGCAGATCTGCGTCGGGCTGGAGATCAATGCCAATCACCTGCGCGCCGCCACCGATGGCCTGGTCACCGGCACCGCGCGTGCGGTGCATGTGGGGCGCAGCACCCAGGTCTGGGACATCACCATCGAAAATCCGGCCGGCAAGCGTGTCTGCGTCTCGCGGCTGACCCTGGCCGTGGTCTCGCGCGGCAATGGCTGAGCACGCCGCGCAAGTGCATGGGTGGAACAGCGCCACCCGCTGCGGGGACTGCGCGCAGGCCACGCTGCTGTCACAATAGTTGCGCTTCCTTCCCCTGGTACCGGTCCCGTTCCGTCAATGAGCGAGTCATCCCTGGACGCCACGCGCGACGCTGGCAGCGTGCTGCGTTGGTTCCGGTACCTGTATCGGGTGCCGTTATTGCTGATGCATCTGAGCATCTGCCTGCCGATCACCATGCTGTGCGTGGTGGCGCCGCCGCTGGCGCGCATCCGCACCGGGCGCGACGACACCCTGGACGAGCTGATGATCCGTTGGTGGCAGGGCAACCTGATGCGCATCTTCGGCTTCCGCCTGCGGCGCTTCGGCACCCCGCTGCCGGGCGCGACCCTGTTCGTGGCCAACCACGTCAGCTGGGTCGACATCTCGATGCTGCACAGCCAGCGCGTGATGGGCTTTGTGGCCAAGCGCGAGATCGCCGGCTGGCCGCTGGTCGGCTGGCTGGCGACCAAGGGCCAGACCATCTTCCATCAGCGCGGCAATACCGAATCGCTGGGCGGGGTGCTGCAGGAAATGTTGCTGCGGCTGCAAAGTGGCAAGCCGGTGGGCGTGTTCCCCGAAGGTCGCACCCGTGGCGGTACCGAAGTCGGCCCGTTCCATGCGCGCATCTTCCAGGCCGCGGTCGAGGCCGGTGTGCCGGTGCAGCCGGTAGCGCTGCGCTACGGCGAGCGCGGCAATGCGCAGGCGGTGGTGGCGTTCGGCGAGCGCGAGAGTTTCTTCGCCAATATCGTGCGTCTGCTCGGCGAGCCGTCGCGGCTGGCCGAGGTGCATTTTCTCGAGCCGATCCGCGCGCTGGATATCGAAGGCCGCCGCCGCCTGGCCGATACCTCGCGGCAACGCATCATCGCGGCAATGGAGTCCTGAGCCGATGATGCAAGCGCTCATCACCCCTGCGGCCAGTCCCCCCTTGTCTGGCCCGATGAGCGCATGAACGCCTCCGACTATCTGCCGCCGCGCTGGCTGCGCAATCCGCATGTGCAATCGGTGCTGGGCAGCAGTGCCTTGCGCCGGCTCCGCAGCCGCCAGTTGCTGGCCGCCAGCGGCGCGGTCACCAGCGAACACATTCTCGACGGCGGCGACGGCGTGCGCCTGCAGGGCTGGATGAGCATCCCGCCCGGCGATGCCCCAGTGCGCGGCACGGTGCTGCTGCTGCACGGCTGGGAAGGCAGCGCTGACTCCAATTACATGCGGCTGACCGCCGCGCGCCTGCTCGGCCTGGGCTATCAGGTGTTCCGGCTGAATTTCCGCGACCACGGCGGCACGCACCACCTCAACGTGGACCTGTTCCACTCCGATCGCATCGAGGAAGTGGTCAATGCGGCGGGCGATCTGTGGCGGCGGTTTCCCGCGCCGCAGCTGCTGACGGCGGGCTATTCGCTGGGCGGCAATTTCGCCTTGCGGCTGGCGCTGCGTGCACCGGCAGCCGGGCTGCCGCTGGCGCGCGTGGCAGCGGTGTGCCCGTTGCTGGATCCGGCGGCGACCATGCTGCAGCTGGAAAAGGGCCCGCAGTTCTACGACTGGTATTTCCGCCGCAAGTGGCGCGAGTCGCTGCTGCGCAAGCGCGAGCTGTTCCCCGACCAGCACGGCTACGACGACGCCACGCTGGCGCTGGACATGCGCGGGCTGATGGCCTGGCTGGCCGAGCAGCACACCGGGCATGGCTCGCTGGAAGCGTATTTCGACAGTTATTCGATCGCCGGCGAGCGTCTGGCCGGCCTGCAGGTGCCGGTGGACATCCTGATGGCCGAAGACGACCCGGTCATTCCGTTCGAGGATTTCGCCGCCTGGCAGCTGCCGGCGCATGCGCAGCTGGAGATCGCGCGCTGGGGCGGCCACTGCGGCTTTCTGGAAAATGCCCGCGGCGATGGTTTCGCCGAACGCTGGGTGGCCGAGCGGCTGGCGGCGCAGGCGTAGGTCGGCGCCACCTCGCGCATCGTTACAATAGGCGTTTGTCCTGGACACGCCCTCCGCCATGCAAGACGCCATTCTCCAAGCCCTGCGCCGCAATGCGGCCGACGATGCGGTGGCGCTGGCCCGCGAGTGGGTGCTCAGCGCGCCCGAAAACGCCGCCACGCATCGCTGGCTGGGCCTGGCCCTGCAGCAGCAGGGTCAACCGGCACTGGCGCTGGCCAGCATCGAAACCGCGCTGACGCTGACGCCGGAAGATGCCGACCTGCATCTGCTGCGCGCCGGCCTGCTGCTGGCGATGCGCGAGCTGTCCGCCGCGGACGATGCGCTGTCGCGCACCACCGCGCTCGACCCCAACCAGTTCAACGCCTACGTGATGCAGGCGCATCTGGCGGTGGCGCGCGGCGATCTGGATGAGGCGCAGCGGCTGAGCCGCACTGCCGCGCGTCTGGCGCCCGAGCACCCGCAGTTGCTGGCCGTCGATGGCGTGGTGGAGCTGCGCCGCGGCCAGGGCGCGGGTGCGCTGTCGCTGCTGACCCGCGCCGCCGAACAACTGCCCGACGACCCGCGGGTGATGTTCGCGCTGGGTTTTGCGTATCTGCAGCAAGAGCATTTCGCGTTTGCCGAGCGCGCCTTCGAGCGCGTGGTCGAGCTCAATCCCCCCGGCACCGCGCTGCGCGCCTTCATCGCCCAGCTGGCCCAGCGCCAGGGCCGCCTGGACGATGCGCTGGCCGCGATGCAGGGCGTGTTCGCCCAGCCCGGCGGCGATCTCCCGGCCATGCGCCGGCTCGCCGGCGAGATGGAATTGCAGGCCGGCCGCCCCGACCAGGCCGCCGCCCACCTGCGCCTGGCGCTGGCGCATTGGCCGGCCGACCGCCGCACCTTGCATGCCTTGCTGACCGCCTGGGAGCGGCTGGGTGCGGTGGACGATGCGCGCGACACCCTGGACGCGGCGCTGGCCACCTCGGCCAATGCGCACGACCTGTGGCTGGCGCGCCTGGCGGTGGAGCCGGTCGGCGGGCCGCAGGCGCAGGCGGTGATCGAGCGCTGGCTGCTGGCCATGCCCGAGCATCTGCCGGCACTGGAAGCGCTGATGCGCGTGCACGACATGCAGGGCCATGCCGAACAGGCGGAAATGGTGGCGCGCCAGATCGTGGCGGTGGAGCCGGGCCGCATCAGCGGCGAGCAGCGCATCGTCGAGGCGCTGCTGGAGCGCGATCCACCGGCGGCGATCGCCTGCGTGCAATCGCTGATCGACTCGCTGCCCGAGCCTCAGCAGACCGTGCTGCGGCCGTGGCTGGGCAATGTGCAGGACCGCGCCGGCCAGCCCGACGCCGCCATGGCGACCTGGATGCAGTTCCAGCGCGAACAGGCCCAGCACCGCCTGCCGTTGCCGCCGCAGGCCGCCAAGCAGCCGATGCAGTGGCCGGAGCTGGGGACCATTCCGGAGACGGTGACGGCACGTCCGCTGTTCGTCTGGGGTGCGCCCGGCTCGCATGTCGAACGCCTGGTCGCGGTGATGGGTGCGGCCACCCCGCTGGTGCGCGACGACCGCTATGGCAGCACGCCGCCGTCCGATGCGCTGCAGAGCTACCGCACCGTCGAGCAGCTGGCGTCGGGCGAGCTGGCGCCGATGGCGCTGGTGGAAGGCTGGAAGGCGCAGCTGCCGCGGCGCGGTATCGACGACGGCAACGTCATCGACTGGCTGCTGTGGTGGGACAACACCTTGCTGACCGCGCTGCGCCCGCATCTGCCCGAAGGCCGGCTGGCGATCGCGCTGCGCGACCCGCGCGACATGCTGCTGGACTGGCTGTCGGCCGGCGCGCCGGCACCGCTGGCCGTGCAATCGCCGCAGCAGGCCGCCGATTGGCTGCTGACCGCGCTGGAACAGCTCGCGGTGCTGCACGAGCGCGATCTGTATCCGCACCGGATCATCCGCCTGGACGGCATCGAGAGCGACCCGCAAGGCATTTCCACCGCGCTGGAACAGGCGTTCGGCCTGCGCTTTCCGCTGGTCGAACCGCGCGGCCCGGCCCGCCTGCCCGCGGGGCGCTGGCGCAACTACCGCAACGTACTGGGCGCGCAATTCGATCTGCTCACGCTGATCGCGGTGCGCTTCGGCTACCCGCAGGACTGAGCGCCGCTCAGCACGGCTGCGCGGGTGCGGCATGCCTTCGGCGGCGCAGCTCGCGCTGCCCCGTAGGAGCGGCCCCGGCCGCGACGAGGCGTTGCCGATAATGCGGCGCCCCCCATGATGAGGCTTTACCGATAAGGCCTCATCGCGGCCAGGTCCGCTCCTACGGTCGGTGCGGATTGGCTAGCGACCGGATGTGGCGCTCACTGCCCGGTGGGCGCGGCCGGCGCCCGGTGCGGCATGCCATCGGCGGCGCAGCTCGCACTGCCCGGTAGGAGCGGCCCCGGCCGCGATGCGGCGTTACCGATAATGCGGCGCCCCCCATGATGAGGCGTTACCGATAAGGCCTCATCGCGGCCAGGTCCGCTCCTACGGAGCAATGCAAATTGGCCTGACCGAATATGGCGCTCACTGCCCGGTGGGCGCGGCCGGCGCCCGGTGCGGCATGCCTTCGGCGGCGCAGCTCGCGCTGCCCCGTAGGAGCGGCCCCGGCCGCGATGCGGCATTACCGATGCATTCGGTCACCGACGATGTGGCGTTACCGTTATGTCCCGTCGCGGCCAGGTCCGCTCCTACGGTCGGTGCGGATTGGCTAGCGACCGGATGTGGCGCTCACTGCCCGGTGGGCGCGGCCGGCGCCCGGTGCGGCATGCCATCGGCGGCGCAGCTCGCACTGCCCGGTAGGAGCGGCCCCGGCCGCGATGCGGCGTTACCGATAATGCGGCGCCCCCCATGATGAGGCGTTACCGATAAGGCCTCATCGCGGCCAGGTCCGCTCCTACGGAGCAATGCAAATTGGCCTGACCGAATATGGCGCCCCTTGTCCGGCACGCCCACGCTGCAGACGCACGATCACCCAGCCGCGGCGTTCGCCGGCGTGGTGAACCGGCCGCGATAAACCCGGCCGGGCGCACCAGAGGGTTCCATGCCGATGGCTTCCTCTGCGGCGCGGACCCAGGCACCCTGGTCGGCCTCATTGCCTCGGAGACTTCTGCATGCGCCTGACCAGCAACAGCATCGAAAACGGCAAGCCCATCGCGGTGGAATTTGCCGCCGGGACGCCCGGGGGCTTTGCGCCCAACCGCAACCCGCATCTGGCCTGGAGCGAGGTGCCGGACGGCACGCGCTCGTACGCGCTGCTGTGCCTGGACCCGGATGTGCCGACCGTGCCGGAAACCGTGGGCCGCGACGATGTGCAGATTCCGGTCGACCAGCCACGCACCGATTTTGTGCATTGGGCGATGGCCGATATCCCCGCCGACGTGCATGAGATCGCCGCAGGCAGCTGCAGCGACGGTTTCGTGCCCAAGGGCAAGCAGCAGCCGGCCGGCCCGGCCGGTGCGCGCCAGGGCCTGAATTCGTGTACCGAATGGTTCGCCGGCAATGCCGACATGGCCGGCAACTATCTGGGCTACGACGGCCCGTACCCGCCGTTCAACGACCTGCGGGTGCACCGCTATTTCTTCCGCGTGTTTGCGCTGGACGTGGCGCAGCTCAGCCTGCCCGAGACCTTCACCGCGGCCGATGTGCTGGCGGCGATCCAGGGCCACGTGCTGGCCGAGGCGGCGTTGCACGGCACCTACACGCTGAATCCGGCGCTGCGCTGACGGCAACGAGCGGTCCTGCGCCACCGGTCAGGTCGGCGCGGGGCCGGTTGCGGCCAACGGTGACCTGGTGCGTGCGGCGTCAATCGCACGATCGCCGCCACACCGGCTCAACCGTTGGCTTCGATCATCTGCTCAAGCACGTACACCGGCGCGCCGTCGGTGCCTGCGGCGGCCGGGTAGCGGGTGACCCGCAGCAGGGTGCGGATGCCGGCCTCGTGCTCGAAGCCTTCGATCTTGCCCTTGAAGACTTGCCAGGTCTGGGTGACAGGCTGCCCTGCCGCATCCTGTTCGCGCAGTTGCAGGCATTGGCGCGCCGGGTCGGACCCACATGCCACGGTGTCGGCCGCCACTTCGATCAGCAGCGTCTGGCCGCGGCCACCGTAGCGGGTGTCAGCCGTGGCGACACCGCCGAACACCAGCCGGGTGCCGTCGCTGCGGGTCAGGGTCAGCTGCGGCGAGGCCTGCACGGTGGTCAGCGCCACCGCGAAGCGGCCGGACAGCAACTCGCTGGCGGCGCGCTCCTGGGCCATCCGCCGCGGTTGCGCGCACAGGCGTTTGCTCGACACCACCCGGCCGATCTGCAAATGCGCCTGCGCCACGCTGTAGTCGGCGCCCAATGCGTTGCAGGTCTGGCTGACCTGGATGCGGTGATCGCTGAAATCCAGCTGCAAGGGCGGTGTGTCGGCGACGAACAGGCTGCGCAAGGCGGTGCCGTGCGCATCGCTGGCCTGCTGCAGCTGCCAGTGTTGCGCCCGCAAGGCGGCCTGCAGTGGCGCGTTGTCGGCGGCGATTGCGCTGGTCGCGGCCGGCTCGGCGGCAGCGGCTTCGGCGCTGGATCCGGGTGCCTGCGGCGGCGTGCTCGACCCGCAGGCCGTCACGCCCGCTGCCAGCAGTGCAGGGGCAAACAACACGGCACGCATGCGGCGGCTCCCGGTGATCGATAGGTCAGTGATACCGCCACCGCGCGGCCAGGGCAATGACGCAAGTCACTGCCCGGCCACGTGCCTGCATGCGGCGCCGGCTCACCGGCACGGCACGGCCTTCTCAGGCCAGCGCCGGCAGCCACAGCAGCAGGGCCGCGCCTAGCGCGATGCGGTAGACCGCAAACACCGTGAAGCGGTGCTTCTTGATATAGCCCAGCAGCCACTTCACCACCACAAAGCCGGTGATGGTCGCCGCCACGAAGGCCACTGCCACATCGGCCCAGTTCTCGCTGCCGAAGCCGCCTTCCTTGTACATCTCCAGCAGCGCATACCCGCTGGCCGCGAACATGGTCGGGATGCCCACCATGAACACGAAATCCGCCGCCGCCGAGCGCTTGCTCAGGCCCAGCAGCATGGCCAGGAAGATCGCCGAGGCCGAGCGCGAGGTGCCGGGGAACACACCGGCGACCACCTGCGCCAGACCGACCGCGATGGCCACTTTCCAGGTCACCACATCGCGCTCGGGCAGTTTGCCGGCAAAGTGCTCGGCCACCAGCATCCACAGCCCGCCGATCAGCAACGCCCAGGCCACCGGCTGCACGGTTTCCGGCAACTGCCAGCCGGCCTTGCGCACGATCAGCCCAACCACCGCGGTGACCAGGAAGGCCACGCCGATCTTGAGCACGTAATCGCGGTTGTCGCGCTCGCCCAGGCCGGTGGCCAGGGTCCACAGCTTCTGCCGCAGCGCCAGGCAGATGGCCAGGATCGCGCCGGCCTGGATGACGATATTGAAGAAGTCAGAACGGCGTCCGAGCCATTGTTCGGCGATCAACAGGTGGCCGGTGCTGGAGATCGGCAGGAATTCGGTGAGGCCTTCGAGAATGCCCAACAGCAGGGCGAAAATCAGATCGGACATCGGACTGGAGAGGGGATGGGGGAGGCGTCAGGATAGTGCATTGCGGCATGCACCATATCGGTGCAACATGCGATTGATTGGCACCGGAGTGGTGCTATCTAGGCGTGAGCGACCTCGAGCGATGCAAGCAAAATCAAGGACTTGTGAAGGCTCGGCGCTTGGCATGGTCCCTGCTCTAGTCCCGCTCACGAGCCACTTAACTCCTGCAGAGGTTTCTTCCGATGTCCGTGGAAAATGTTGAAAAGCTGATCAAGGACAACAAGGTCGAGTTTGTCGACCTGCGCTTCGTCGATATGCGTGGTGTACAGCAGCACATCACCTTCCCGGCCAACATCATCGAGCCGGCGCTGTTCGAAGAAGGCAAGATGTTCGACGGCAGCTCGATCGCGGGTTGGAAGGGCATCAACGAGTCGGACATGGTCCTGCTCCCGGACGCCGGCACTGCGTATCTGGATCCGTTCTTCGCCGATCCGACCATCGTGCTGACCTGCGACATCCTCGATCCGGCCACCATGCAGAGCTATGAGCGCGACCCGCGCGGCATCGCCAAGCGTGCCGAGGCCTACCTGAAATCCTCCGGCACCGCCGACCAGGCGTTCTTCGGCCCGGAGCCGGAATTCTTCATCTTCGATTCGGTGCGCTTTGCCAACGACATGGGCCACACCTTCTTCCAGGTCGGCTCCGAAGAGGCTGCCTGGAACACCGGCGCCAAGTACGACGGCGGCAACAGCGGCTACCGTCCGGGCGTGAAGGGCGGCTACTTCCCGGTCCCGCCGACCGACACGCTGCACGACCTGCGCGCGGAAATGATCAAGACGCTGGAACAGGTCGGCATCGAGACCGAGGTGCACCACCACGAAGTGGCCACCGCCGGCCAGTGCGAGATCGGCACCAAGTTCAGCTCGCTGGTGCAGAAGGCCGACGAACTGCTGACGATGAAGTACATCATCAAGAACGTTGCCTACCGCAACGGCAAGACCGCGACCTTCATGCCCAAGCCCATCGTGGGCGACAATGGCTCGGGCATGCACGTGCATCAGTCGCTGACCAAGGGCGGCGTCAACCTGTTCTCCGGTGACGGCTACGGCGGCCTGTCGCAGATGGCGCTGTGGTACATCGGCGGCATCTTCAAGCACGCACGTGCGATCAACGCCTTCTCCAACTCCGGCACCAACAGCTACAAGCGCCTGGTTCCGGGCTTCGAGGCGCCGGTGATGCTGGCCTATTCGGCCCGCAACCGCTCGGCCTCGTGCCGCATTCCGTGGGTCACCAACCCGAAGGCGCGCCGTATCGAAATGCGCTTCCCCGATCCGTTGCAGTCCGGCTACCTGACCTTCACCGCGCTGATGATGGCCGGCCTGGACGGCATCAAGAACCAGATCGACCCGGGCGCGCCGAGCGACAAGGACCTGTACGACCTGCCGCCGGAAGAAGAGAAGCTGATCCCGCAGGTCTGCTCCAGCCTGGATCAGGCGCTGGAAGCGCTGGACAAGGACCGCGAGTTCCTCAAGGCCGGCGGCGTGATGAGCGACGACTTCATCGACGGCTACATCGCGCTGAAGATGCAGGAAGTCACCAAGTTCCGTGCTGCGACCCATCCGTTGGAGTACCAGCTGTACTACGGCAACTGAGTTCCACCGCGGTGATGGTGGAGGCCCCCCCTCCCACCTCCGCCATCGCCGCACATGTTCGATCGCTCCACGGCACCGGCCGGGGAGCGAAGGGGGGTTGAGAGAGCACACAGTTCGCGACGCGCGGGCCTGACCTCTCCCACGGCGCGGATGCATCTGCATCGG
This sequence comes from Xanthomonas arboricola pv. guizotiae, assembly GCF_002940205.1. Lineage (GTDB taxonomy): Bacteria > Pseudomonadota > Gammaproteobacteria > Xanthomonadales > Xanthomonadaceae > Xanthomonas > Xanthomonas arboricola_C. The sequence goes on along the minus strand of NZ_MDSK01000028.1, from coordinate 43,005 downwards.
CCGAGGTCTGCGTAATCGCGAACGCGCGGATGCCGGGGTTGGCATCCAGGTGAATGACACCGCCGGGCGGCGCAATGCCGGCCGGTCTTTTCCACCATTCGGGGTATGCGCATGAAATTGATCACCGCCATCATCCGGCCGTTCAAGCTCGACGAGGTCCGCGAGGCCTTGTCCGCAGCAGGCGTGTCGGGCATCACCGTGACCGAGGTCAAGGGTTTCGGGCGCCAGAAAGGCCACACCGAGCTGTACCGCGGCGCCGAGTACGTCGTCGATTTCCTGCCCAAGATCAAGATCGAGACGGTAGTGACCGACGACCGGCTGGACGCAGTGGTCGAGGCCATCCAGAACGCCGCCGGCACCGGCAAGATCGGCGACGGCAAGATCTTCGTGACCGCGATCGAGCAAGTCGTGCGCATCCGCACCGGCGAGATCGGCGCCGATGCGCTCTGAGTCCCCCACCCCCGGAGTTCTTATGAAGACAGCCCTTTTTGCCGGGTGGAAAGCCCGGTTCTACAGTGTCTGCATGCTGATGCTGTTCAGCGCGCTGGTGGTGGGCGGCATGGGCAGCGCGCATGCGCAGTCCACTCCGCAGGTCACCCCGCTACCGACCGAGCCGGTCACCACCGAACCGCTGCCGTCGGCGCAGCCGCCCGCCGCACCGGTGGCCGCGGCCGAGGCCGCGCCGGTGGTGGAGAAGGGCGACGTCGCCTGGATGCTGACCTCCACGCTGCTGGTGCTGCTGATGGTGGTGCCGGGCCTGGCGTTGTTCTACGGCGGCATGGTGCGTGCCAAGAACGTGCTGTCGGTGCTGATCCAGGTCGCGGTGGTGTTCTCGCTGCTGACCATCCTGTGGGTGGTGTACGGCTACAGCCTGGCGTTTTCCGGCGAAGGCCCGTGGATCGGCAATCTGGACAAGGCGCTGCTCAAGGGCGTGACCATCGAGACGCTGGCGGCCACCTTCACCAAGGGCGTGAGCCTGCCGGAATACGTGTTCGTGGCGTTCCAGGCGACCTTTGCCGGCATCACCGGCGCGCTGATCGTCGGCGCCTTTGCCGAACGCGCCAAGTTCGCCGCGGTGCTGCTGTTCTCGGTGATCTGGTTCACCTTCGGCTACCTGCCGCTGGCGCACATGGTCTGGGCCACCGGCGGGTATCTGTTCGGCCTGGGCGCGCTGGATTTTGCCGGCGGCACCGTGGTGCATATCAACGCCGGTATCGCCGGCCTGGTCGGTGCCTACTTCGTCGGCAAGCGCGCCGGCCTGGGCCGCGAGGCGATCAAGCCGCACAACGTGACCCTGACCTTCGTCGGTGCCTCGCTGCTGTGGGTGGGCTGGTTCGGCTTCAACGCCGGCTCCAACCTGGAAGCCAATGCCGGTGCGGCACTGGCCTTCCTCAACACCTTGCTGGCCACTGCCGCTGCCATCCTGGGCTGGTCGCTGACCGAGAAGGTCATCAAGGGCAAGTCGTCCGCGCTGGGCGTGGCTTCGGGCATGGTCGCCGGCCTGGTCGGCATCACTCCGGCCTGCGGCACCGTGGGTCCGTTCGGTGCGATCGTCATCGGCCTGGCCGCCGGCGTGCTGTGCGTGTGGGGCGTCACCGGCCTGAAGCGTCTGCTGGGCGCCGACGACAGCCTGGACGTGTTCGGCGTGCATGGCCTGGGCGGCATCATCGGCGCCATCCTGACTGGCGTGTTCTCGGCAGCCTCGCTGGGCGGCCAGAAGGGCGGCGATTACGACATCGTGCATCAGGTCGGCATCCAGGCGCTGGGCGTGGGCATCACCCTGGTGTGGATCGGCGTGGTGTCGGTGGTGGGCTTCCTGGTCGCCAAGCTGGTGTTCGGCCTGCGCGTCACCGAAGAAGCCGAGCGCGAGGGCCTGGATATCACCTCGCACGGCGAAGCGGCATACGAGTCCTGAGCATGCACACCCGCGGCCACGCTGCCGCGGGTGGCGCAACGACCCGGCCGGAACAGCCGTGCCGGGTCGGTTTTCTCCGCTGCCCCGCCGGGCGCGGACCAACTGCCGAGGTGCCTGCATGACCAGCCCCACGCCTGTGACTGTCGGCGCGGATGCCCGCTGGATCGGTGCGACCTGCTGCCGTCCGGCCAGCATTTTTTCGACGCATGCGTCGTTCGGCGCGACATTCGCGCACGGCGATGCTGCTTGCACTAAATTGGTGCAATGGTGACCTCGTCTTCCATGCCATCACTGGACACCCTGGGCACACCGGTGGCCTGGGCCGACCGCGAGGGCCGCGTGCTGGGCGTCAATCCGGCCTTCGCGCGCTGGCTCGGGGTCAGTGCGCGGCGCCTGGTCGACCAACCGCTGGCCGCGCTGGAAGTGCAGGGCGATGCGCTGGCGCGCTTCCTGCTCAACGACGAGCGCGACGTGCTGCGCCTGCATCGGCTGGCACTGGGCCTGCCCAACGACGCACCGCGCTTTGCCGAAGGCTGGCTGTCGCGGCTGGACGACGGTGGCTGGCTGCTGGAGACCCACCCGGTCGACGAATTCCCCGCGCTGGATCCCACCCATGCGCTGCCCAATGCCTTGAGCGCCGCGCTCAAGGGGCTGGCGCACGAACTGCGCAATCCGCTGGCCGGGCTCAAGGGCGCGGCGCAGTTGCTGGCGCGGCGCTCGGCCGGGCGCGACGAGGACGAGCGCGAGCTGATCGAGCTGATCGGCACCGAGATCGAACGCCTCAACACCTTGCTCGAACGCCTGCTCTCGCCCACGCCGGCGCGCCCGCACGACCGCCTCAACATTCATGTCGTGCTCGAACGCGTGCTGCGCCTGGCCGAGGCCGAGGGCGGCTGGTCGGTGCAGGTGCAGCGCGATTACGACCCCAGCATTCCCGACATCCTCGGCGATGGCGACCGCCTGACCCAGGCGGTGTGGAACCTGGTGCGCAATGCGTTCCAGGCCGGCGCCACCCGCGTGACCCTGCGCACCCGCGTCGAGCATGGCCAGCGCATCCGCGACCGCGTGCATGCGATGTCGCTGCGGCTGGAGATCATCGACGACGGCGGCGGCGTGCCGGAAGAACTGGCCGAGCACCTGTTCCTGCCGCTGGTCAGCGGCCGCGCCGAAGGCAGCGGCCTGGGCCTGGCGCTGGCCCAGCAGGTCTCGCGCGAGCACCACGGCACGCTGACCTACCGCTCGCGGCCGGGGCACACCGTTTTCACCCTGCTGCTGCCCGAGCTGGCCGGCGATCACGACAAGGAGCATCTGCATGGCTGAGGCCGCCGCCGCATCCCACCACATCTGGGTGGTCGACGACGACCGTTCGGTCCGCTTCGTGCTGTCCACCGCCTTGCGCGATGCCGGCTACGCGGTGGACGGTTTCGACAGCGCTGCGGCCGCGCTGCAGGCGCTCGCGATGCGGCCCACGCCGGACCTGCTGTTCACCGACGTGCGCATGCCCGGCGAAGACGGCCTGAGCCTGCTCGACAAACTCAAGTCCAGGCACCCGCAACTGCCGGTGATCGTGATGTCGGCCTACACCGACGTTGCCAGCACCGCCGGCGCCTTCCGCGGCGGCGCGCACGAGTTCCTGTCCAAGCCCTTCGATCTGGACGATGCGGTGGCCTTGGCCGCACGCGCGCTGCCGGATGCCGATGCCGGTGTCGAGGAGATCATCGGGACACCATTGGCAGAAGGCTCGGCGGCGCTGATCGGCGACACCCCGGCGATGCAGGCGCTGTTCCGCGCGATCGGCCGGCTGGCGCAGGCACCGCTGTCGGTGCTGATCAACGGCGAAACCGGTACCGGCAAGGAACTGGTGGCGCGCGCGCTGCATAACGAATCGCCGCGCGCGCGCAAGCCCTTCGTCGCGCTCAACACCGCCGCCATCCCGGCGGAACTGCTGGAGAGCGAGTTGTTCGGCCACGAAACCGGCGCCTTCACCGGCGCCACCAAACGCCACATCGGCCGCTTCGAACAGGCTGACGGCGGTACGCTGTTCCTGGACGAAATCGGCGACATGCCGCTGCCGCTGCAGACCCGCCTGTTGCGCGTGCTGGCCGAGAACGAATTCTTCCGTGTCGGCGGGCGCGAGCTGATCCGCGTCGATGTACGCGTGATCGCCGCCACCCACCAGGACCTGGAGGCGCTGGTCGAACAAGGCCGCTTCCGCGCCGACCTGTTGCATCGCCTGGACGTGGTGCGCCTGCAATTGCCGCCGTTGCGCGAGCGCCGCGGCGACATCGCGCAACTGGCCGAGAACTTCCTGGCCATGGCCGGGCGCAAGCTCGACATGCTGCCCAAGCGGCTGTCCTCGGCGGCGCTGGAACAACTGCGCCAATACGATTGGCCCGGCAACGTGCGCGAGCTGGAAAACGTCTGCTGGCGCCTGGCGGCCCTGGCCACTGCCGACATCATCGACGTGGTCGACGTGGAATCGGCACTGGCGCGCGGCGGCCGCCGCCAGCGTGCCGGCCGCGGCGACGGGCAATGGGACGAGATGCTCTCCAGCTGGGCCGCGCAACGCCTGAGCGAGGGCGCCCAGGGCCTGCACGCCGAAGCCCGCGAACGCCTGGACAAGACCCTGCTCGAAGCCGCCCTGCAACTCACCCAGGGCCGCCGTGCCGAAGCCGCCGCCCGCCTGGGCCTGGGCCGCAACACCGTCACCCGCAAACTCGGCCCGGGCCGTAAACGCCGCTGATTGCGAGCGCTCTGCTGAAGCCCCTCTCCTGCGGGAGAGGGGTTGGGGTGAGGGTACGTGGCGAAGCAGTGGGGCAGTCGATGATCACCTTTGCCGGCGCGTGGCGACGCGTTTGTCATTGCACCTTCTCCCGAGGGGAGAAGGGACAGCGAAATCCCAACAACCCGCATCCCATCGACACGCACCTCCAACAACCCGACCCACCACATCAACCCCGTAAACTCCTGTGCTGCCAGCGCGCGCATTTCATGGCATGTGAACATGCGCCCGCATAGGTTTTCAGCCTGATCAGGAGAACAGCTCGATGCGTTACCTGTCGTCCACGATCGTTGCCCTCACCGCGCTGGCGCTTGCCGCCTGCAGCAGCACGCCACCGCCACCGCCGCCCCCACCCCCGGCGGCGCGCGTGGTGCCCGTGCGTCCGGTCCAGCAGGCCGAAGCGGCGCTGGCATCGGCGTCGGGCAGCCTGGTCAGCGGTCGGGTGGTGCTGGTCCCTGCGCTGCAAGGCATCCGTATCACCGGTACGGTGGGTGGCCTGCGCCCGGGCGGCGTGGCCGGTTTCCATGTGCACGAACGCGGCGATTGCAGCGCCGCCGACGCCAGCAGTGCCGGCGCGCATTTCAATCCGACCGGTGTGGCGCATGGACGTGCCGGCAGCACTCCCCACCACGCCGGCGACATGGACAACCTGCGTGCCGATGCCGAAGGTGTCGCGCATCTGGACATGATCGTCGCCGGCATCACCCTGGGTGACGCCGCCCCTACCGACGTGGTCGGCAAGTCGCTGGTCGTGCATGCCGATGCCGACGACTATCGCAGCCAACCCAGCGGCAATGCCGACGCACGTCTGGCCTGCGGCGTCATCCGCGTCACCCAGTGGCGCACACCCCCTTCGCAGCCCTGAGTCGGGGCACCCTGGCTGCAGCTGCGGCCTTTCTACAGGAGTTTTCTCATGCGCATTCTTCCAACGACGTTGTTCCTGGCCACCGCGCTGGTGCTGACCGCGTGCAAGCGCGACGAACCCGCTCCGGCCGATCCTGCACCCGCACCGCAGGCCGGCGCAGCGGCCGAAGCGGCGCATGGCGGCGAGCACGCCGCGTCCATGGTCACCGAAGCGGCGGCCACCACCACCGCCACCGCCGAGCTCAAGCCGACCAAGGGCAGCGACGTCAAAGGCACGGTGAGCTTCAAGATCGTCGACGGCGCGCTGCGCGTCACCGGCCAGCTCAGTGGCCTCAAGCCCGACAGCGAACACGGCTTCCATATTCACGAAAAGGGCGATTGCAGCGCACCGGACGGCAGCAGCGCCGGCGGCCACTTCAACCCGGCCCAGTCCGATCACGGCGCCGTCAGTGCCGACCCGCACCACGGCGGCGACATGCCCAACATCAAGGCCGATGCACAGGGCAATGCCAGCATCGATGGCCCGGTGTCGAGCAACGTCAATCTGGGCAAGGCCGACCAGTTCGATATCGCCGGCCACGCGGTGATCGTGCATGCCGATGCGGACGACTACAAAACCCAGCCCACCGGCAACGCCGGCGGCCGTCTGGCCTGCGGCGTGATCACCACCGACAACGCGCCAGCTGCAGCCAAGTAAGCAGGACAAGCCAGCAGCCAGGCAGAGCGCCGCGGTGATCGATCACCGCGGCGTTGTTGTTTCTGGGCTGCGGTGGGAGCGATCCGGTCATGCGTGGTGCCGGCGCCAGCGCATCCTGCATGCGATACCTCACGTAGTGCATGCTTCCTGTCGGTACGCATCGAGCTGCCGGTACGCCTCCAACGATCGATACACCCTCACACCGGGCGCACCGCACGGGTGGCCGACATCGTTGGCCTGCGCAAGACCCGCACTATCAACGACTCAGTAATTCGGCCACAGCCCCGGCGTCGCCAGCTCCAGCAGATGCGCATCCGGATCGCGGAAGTAGAGGCTCTGCCCGCCGCCCGGCCATTGCGTGCGGCCCTCGATGGGCACGTCGCAGGACTGCAGATGTGCCTCCCATCCGGCCAGCGCATCACGGGCGATGGCGAATGCGTAATGCGCGCGCCCGCTGCCATCATGCGGCGGAATCGTGCCGCCCGGCAGCGTGACCGTGGTGGCGGTGCTGCCCTGCAGGAACAACAGCAACACCTGCCCGGGCGCGATTGTGTACGCGGCCATGCGCGTGTCGCGGTACATGGCTGCCAGCCCCAGTACGCGGGCATAGAACGCGCAGGCGCGCTCCAGGTCTGCCACATACACGCCGGTTTCCAGCACGCCCTGCAACGCCGGCGCCACGGACGCCGGCGTCTGGCTCATGCGGCCAGTGCCTGGCGCGGATCCTGGCCCGGTTCCACGTGCACGTACAGTACCGGCAGCCCGTGCGCTTCCAGCACTGCGGCCATCTGCCGCTGGCGGGAGAGGAATTGTTCGTAGACGCCGCGCAGGCGTTCGCAATTCTCGCGGTCGTGCGCGTAGTAATCGCACCAGCCGGCCGGGTCGAACAGCGCGATGCGCACTTCGCCATCGACGTAGCGCAGCACCGGCTCGGGTGGCTGCTCCAGCCACTCTTCGCTGCGCGGCGCCAGCAGGGCGGCTTCGATCAGCGGCCACAACGGGGCCAGGCCCTGGTTGTCGTACTGCATCGAAATCATCGCCGCCAGATCGTTGGCGGTGAGATACCGCGCATGTTCGATGCGTGCGCCGAAGCTTTCCTGCGCCAGCAGCGCGGTATCGGCCTGCGCCATGCCCTGGGCCAGCAGCACGTCTTCCATCGCATCGGCCACCGTCGCCACGATCTGCGGATCGCCGGACAGCAGGAACGGGAGCACGCGCAGGCCGCCGCCGGTCAGCTGCGCGTCGGCCTGGAAGGGCAGCGGAATCTCGCCCTGCGCATCGGCGCCGAACGCCAGCACGCGCGGGCCCTGATCGCGCCCGGGCGCACGCGCATGCAGCTCGTCCAGCCGGCGATGCAGCGGCCAGCCCGGCCGCAGCACCTCGGCCGGGTCGAAGTGCGCCATTGCCACGCTGAGCTCGAGCTCGCGGACTTCGGGGATCCACTGTGCCAGGTCGCGGCCGATGCGTTCGGCCAGCATGCCGGCCTGCTCGGGCGCCAGGGCGCCGCGCTCGGGGGCGGTGCCGCCGGTCAATTCCAGCGCCAGTACACCCATGGCGGTCACGCCGTGTTCGGTCTTGCTCATGATTCGCGGTTGGCCCATCACGGGGTCGAAGCTACACTGCGGCCATTATGCCTGCCGGCCCTGTGCAGGCCATGTCCCCGAGTCCTCCATGCCAGGTCAACCGATGCCCGCAGCCCGTCCCGTCGCCATTCTGGGCGGCGTCCGTATCCCGTTCTGTCGTCAGAACACCGCGTACGCGGACGTGGGCAACCTGGGCATGTCGGTGCGCACGCTGGGCGCGCTGGTCGAGCGCTTCGGGCTGCACGGGCAGCAACTGGGCGAAGTGGCGATGGGAGCGGTGATCAAGCACTCCTCGGACTGGAACCTGGCCCGCGAGGCGGCGCTGTCGTCCGGGCTGTCGCCGCTGACGCCGGGCATCACCCTGCAGCGCGCCTGCGGCACCAGCCTGGATTCGGTGATCACCATCGCCAACAAGATCGCGCTGGGCCAGATCGATTCGGGCATCGGCGGCGGCTCGGACACCACCTCGGAAGTACCGATCGTCTACGGCAAGAAGCTGCGCGCGCGGCTGCTGGCCGCCAACCGCGCCAAGGCCACCGGCGACAAGCTCAAGGCCCTGCTGCGCGGCTTCAAGCTGAGCGAGCTCAAGCCCGAATTCCCCGGCGTGGCCGAGCCGCGCACCGGCAAGAGCATGGGCGACCATTGCGAGGACATGGCCAAGGAATGGAACATCTCGCGCGATTCGCAGGACGAATGGGCGGTGGCCTCGCACCACAAGCTGGCCGCCGCCTATGAGCGCGGCTTCTTCGACACCTTGATCGCGCCGTTCCGCGGCGTCTCGCGCGACAACATCCTGCGCGCCGACACCTCGCTGGAAAAGCTGGCCACGCTGCGCCCGGCCTTCGACAAGACCTCCGGCCGCGGCACGCTGACCGCGGCCAATTCCACCCCGCTTACCGATGGCGCGGCCGCGGTGCTGCTGTCCAGCGAGGCCTGGGCGCTGGCGCATGGCCATACCCCGATGGCCTATCTGCGCGATGCGCAGGTGGCGGCGGTGGATTTCGTGCATGGCGAAGGCCTGTTGATGGCGCCGACCATCGCGGTGCCGCAGATGCTGGCGCGCCAGGGCCTGACGCTGCAGGACTTCGACATCTACGAAATCCACGAGGCCTTCGCCGCGCAGGTGCTGTGTACGTTGCGCGCGTGGGAGAGCGAGGATTACTGCCGCAATCGCCTGGGGCTGGACGCGCCGCTCGGCCGTATCGACCCGGACAAGATCAACCCGCTGGGCTCGTCGCTGGCCACTGGCCACCCCTTCGCCGCCACCGGCGCGCGCGTGGTGGCAACGGCCGCCAAGCAGCTGGAAGAACGCGGCGGCGGCCGTGCGTTGATTTCCATCTGCACCGCCGGCGGCATGGGCGTGGTGGCCATCGTCGAGCGCTGACGCTGCTGCGCAGCGTGGGATTGGGCATTCGGGAGATTCGGGATTGGGGATTCGTAAAAATCAGGAGTCCGCGTCTGCTCTTGCGAATCCCCAATCCCCAATCCCCAATCCCGAACCTGCAAGGACGCATGGATGTCGAACGTCGATTCACGCCAACCCCCGACGCTTTATCTGCCTCCGACGCGCGGCGCCGTGTGGCGCGAGGGCGATGTGCTGGTATGCACGCCGGGCGCCGATCTGCCGCCGCGTTGCGTCAAGTGCGATGCGCCGGCGGACATCCCGCCGCGCCGCTACATTTTCCATTGGCATCATCCGGCGATCTATCTGGCGCTGTTGATGGGGGTGCTGCCATACCTGATCCTGGCCATCGTGCTGCGCAAGCGCAGTGCGCATGTGCTGAGCCTGTGCGCGCGGCACGAGCGCCGCCGCGTGCGTTGTGTCGCCATCGCGATGGCGTCGATCGTGCCGCTGCTGGTCGGCGTGCTGTGGATCGGTGGCGCGACCGGCTGGCTGACCGGTGCCGGTGTGATGGCGGCGATGCTGTTGATCGGCAGACGCGGTTCGCGCGTGTTGTCGGCGCAATTAGTCGATCACGAGCAGGCGCGTTATCTCGGCGCCTGCGAGGCGTTTTTGCGCGCATTGCCGGCGCCGCCCCGGCAATCGCGCGATTGGTGAGCTGCGCTGCTGCGTTTGCAGACTGCTTTGTCGTGCCCTTGCGGCCGTCCCTGCAGGCTTGATGACAGGCCGGCACACGTTGCCGGCAGCGTCTGTGCTCAGGTGTAGATCACCAAGAGCCCCGGACATGCCGGGGCTCTTGGGTGCATCCGCGCATCGCCGCAGGAGCGATCAGACCTCGGGTCAAAGCACGCGATCGTCCGGTGCGAGCGGATCGGCCGGCGGCGTTGCATACGCCGACACGATCGGCCCGCGCAGTGACTGCTGTGGCAAGCCTTCGTGCACCGGCTCGCCGCGCGCGGCGCGCAGGGCGTTGGCGTAGCAATGCTGCGCGGACAGCAGATCGCCCGCGGCGGCAAAGCCGTGGCCGAGTTCTTCCCAGGCCTCGCTGCCCGCGCCATTGGCCACCGCGCGATGCAGGAACTCTTCGGCCTGCGCCCACTGCTGCTGGTGACGTGCCAGGCGCGCCAGGGTCAGCAACAGGCCCGGGCTGTCCGGGTACTGGGTCAGCCAACGCTGCGCACTGGCGCGGCGCGAATCGTATTTTTCCAGCGGCAGCACGCCATACAGGCGCACCAGCGATTCGTCCCACTGCGTATCCAGCGCCTGCTCCAGGCTATGCACCGCCGCATCGTCCCAGTGCAGCACTGCCGCGCGCTGTGCATAGGCACCCACCACCGCGGGATAGGTACGCAGCGGTTTGGGCAGCGCTTCCCAGCGTTCGGCCAGGGCATTGGCATCGCCGGCCTGCAACAGCGTCTGCTCGGCCAGCGTGGCTTCCAGTGCGCTGTAGGCCTCCGCTGCCAGCACTGCCTGCTGACGCAATGCACCCAGCTGGCCGTAAGCCTCGTCGGCGCGACCGATCTGCGCCAGGGCGTGCGTGCGCAGCAGCAGGCCGCGCGCCGGCAGCGGTTGCGCGTTGGCGCTATCGAGCGCATTGATCGCCTCGACCGGGCGTTGCCGCGCCAGATGCCGCTCGCCTTGCAGCAACGCATGCGCGGTGGGGTCGCACTCGGCCAATTGCTGGGCCAACGCATTGGCCGCCACCTCATCGCCGCGTGCATCGGCGACCCGCACTGCACTGGCCAGGGCGATGCCGCTGACGTCCGCATCCTCGCTGGCGTTGACCAACAGGCGCTCGGCACGCTGCCACTGGCCGTGATCGGCTGCGCGCAGGCCTTCGATCAGGCGGGCGCGGCCCTTCCTGCGGCGGTATTTGCCCCAGACCCGGAACGGCAGGCTGACCAGCGTCCACACCAGCCACAGCACCAGCAGCGCGATGACCAGGATCAGCAGCGCCTGCGGCATGGCGGCGCGGTAGTCGTTGCCGCCGACGCTGACCACCACATTGCCCAGGTCGTAACTGGTCTGATGCGACAGCCATTGCGCACCGAGCACGCCCAGCGCCACCGCAATCAACAGGATCAAGACGGTACGCAACACTTTCATTGGGTGGATCTCCCTTCACGCATGGCCTGCAGTTGCAGCAGGGTGGTGCCCAGTTCCGGCAGGCGCGGACGCAGTGGCGCTTGTTGCAGCGTGCGCAGGCGGGTGCGTGCCTGGCGACGTTGTGGCGAATCCGGCCATAGCCGGGTGGTCCAGGTGTCGACCCGCCGCAGCGATTGCGCAAAGCCGGCAGCATCGCCGCGCTCGGCCGCGGCGCGGGCCAGGCTGACCTCGATCTGCAAGGCGTCGCGCGCGGCGTGGCGATCGCCGCCGGTCAGCAGCGCATCGCCACGGCTGGGACGGATGTCCACCAGCGGTGCGAGTGCTTTCTGCCACCACGGCTGCGCCGCTTCGCTGTCCCTGGCGGTCTGCTCGGGCAGGCGCAACAGGTCGCCGGCCAACTGGTCCAGGGTTTTGCCGGCCTGCGCCTGCGGGCCTGTGCCAAGGCGATCCAGTGCGTCGCGCTCCTGCACCAGCGTCTGGCGCAGATTGAGATAGCCGGGATCGTCGATGCCATTGAGCGCGGCATTGGCCAGCGCGTAGGCGCGGCGCGCACCGTCGGCGTCGCCGGCGATGCTCAGCCGCTGCTGACCCAGCCGCAGCAGCAACTCCACCTCATCCAGCCGCAGCGCCTGCTCACCGTGGCGGTTGGGATCGGCAAGCTTTTGCACGGTTTCTTCGAGCAAGGCGCTGCGCTGGCTCAGGCCCAGCATCTCGTCGCGCAGCACACGGTTGGTGGCTGCCGCATCCGCCAGGCGTTCGTTGGCCAGGCGTTGATCGCGGCGCAAGGTTTCCAGCATCTGCTGCGTGCCATCCCAGCGCTGCTGCTGCGCTTCGGCGGCCTGCAGCTGCGCACGTTGATAGCCCTGCCATGCGCGCCAACCGAAGAACAGCGCCACGCCCACGGCGGCCAGCGCGACGACGAGCAGCAGCCATGCCAGGGGAAAGCGTCGCGTGGGAGCGGGCATTTCGGTCATTCGTCCATCCTCGCGCGGTCACGACGGGTGCAGGTGCCGCAGTCATCTGCCACAGCATGGCTTGCAGCGGCAGACAGCCGCAAGCCGTGCTTGAGTTCGAAGTTCAGCAAGATCGCGATGGTGTCACGATCGCGGCGGCGGCAGCGGTCAATTGCCCGGGCAAGGGACCTGCGGCGCGCAGCACCTGCTGGAAGCCGGCGACGTGTGCGGCTTGCAGCATGCGTTCGCTGGAGGCCACGACCGGGCGTTGCTTCAAGGCGTCGACCAGCGGTCCAGGCAATTGCTGCAGCACCAGCGTCAGCGCTTCGGCGCTGCTCAGCGCCAGCACGCTGGCTGGCAGCGCGTCCGCCAGGGCACGCACTGCCGATGCGCGCAGGCGCAGCGCCACGCGCTGGTAGACATCGGCGCGCAGGATACGGGCGCCGCGTTGCTCCAGGGCCGGCGCCAGCATGCCGCGCCCGCCCGGGGCGGTGATCAGCCCGACGGCCTGCAGCGGGTGTTGCAACAGCGGCAATGCGAGCAGGCCCTCGCTGTCCATGCGCGCCGGGCGTATCACCGTGTCGATGCCACAGGCCTGCAGCGCGCGTGCGGTGCCGTCTCCCACGCTCACCCACTGCGCCTGCGCCGGCCGCTGCAGCGGCACCAGACGATGCGCCGCGTGCACCGCGGCCGGACTGGTGAACACCGCGATCGGCGCGTGCAAGGCCTGCCGCAATGCGGCCAGTGCCTGCGGGGTGTGGTTGGTCTGCAGCCGCCACGGCGACAGCGCCAGCAGCCGTCCGCCGTGACGCGCGGCGGCCCGCCGCAGCGGTGCGTGCTCACCGCTGGGCCGCAGCGAGATCAGGGTCCAGGCGTCGGCAGCGGAAGCGGGACGTGTCATCCAGCGATTATGCGAGAGCCGCGCGGTCTCGGGGCGGGTATCGCGCGCTGCGCTGGCGCTGGCGGCGATTCGGCGCTTGCCCGCTGCCTGGCCGTGCGTTCGGGCTCGACGTGATGCCTGCATTTCTGGGCGAGACCCAGGCCTGCGACGGCGCGATGCCGTACGCGTTCACCATGCGGTACCGCATGTCATTCCAGTGCACAAGACGCTCGCGGGACATTGCGGCATGATGCCGCCCTTCGCCGTCTTCCAGCCTTCGCCGATGACTCCTTCGTGCACGCTCGCATCCGCCCTGCAGTCGCTGCAGCAGCAGTTCATCGCCATGCCGCCGGTCCTGTCGATGGGCATTGCCGTCGACGGCTTGCATGACGGCGCGTTGCGCTTGCGTGCGCCACTGCAGGCCAACGTCAACGACAAGGCCAATGCGTTCGGCGGCAGCCTGGCCTCGTTGATGACGCTGGCCAGCTGGGGCTGGCTGACGCTGCAACTGCAACTGGCCGGGCACAGCGCCGATGTCTACGTGGCCGACAGCCAGCTGCGCTATGTCGCTCCGGTCTACGAAGACCTGGTGGCCAATGCCGAGCCGTCCGAACTCGGCAGCTGGGAGGCGTTCCTGGCCACCTTCCGGCAGCGCGGCAAGGCGCGCATCGGCATGCGTGCGCACATCGCGCTGGGGTCCGGCGCGGCGGCGGCCACCCTGAGCGGGCGTTTCGTGGCGTTTCCAAAACGGTAGGATGCGCGCTGGACTTGGGGGAATGCGCATGCGGGCAGTGATCGGGGCAATGCTGTTGCTCGGGCTGATGATGGTCGGCGGGGGGGCGTCTGCCGGCAGCCGTGCCCAGGCACGCGCGCTGGAAACCACCCAGGCCGCCTACACGGCCGCGGTGCGCTGGAGCGATTTCGATGCCGCGCAGGGCTTTGTCGAACCGACCTACGCCCAGGCGCATCCGCTCAGCGATCTGGAACGCTCGCGCTACGAACAGGTGCAGATTTCCGGCTACCGCGAGCTGCGGGTGGGCGAGGATGGCAACGGCGACCTGCGCCGCGAGGTCGAGTTGCGGGTGATCAACCGCAATACCCAGGCCGAGCGGCTGGTGCGCAGCATCGAGCTGTGGCGCTGGGATGCCGAGCGCAAACGCTGGTGGCTGGCCAGCGGCCTGCCCGATCTGTGGCACGGCCAGTAGCCGCGCCACCGGTGCCTGGCCGTCGCGCGCGCCAGCTGTGCGACAATTCCCGCCCGCTAGCCTGACCCTGACCCCGTGAATTTCGAAGAGCTGCAGGCCTTTGTCGGCCGCAACCCCATGTTGTCGCTGGCCCTGGTGGGCCTGACCATCGCCCTGATCGTCACCGAGGTCGCGCGCCTGTTCCGTGGGTATCGCGCGCTCAAGCCGGCCGAGCTGACCCGTTTGATCAACAGCGAGAACGCGCTGGTGATCGACCTGTCGCCGACCGCCGATTTCGAAAAAGGCCACATCGCCGGCAGCCGCAACGTGGCGCTGGCCAAGTTCGACCCGGCCGGCAAGCTGCTCGCCAACGCCAAGTCCTCGCCCGTGGTGGTGGTGTGCCGCAACGGCAATGCCTCCGCAGGCGCGGCCAAGACGCTGAAGAAAGCCGGTTTCGAGCAGGTCTACTGGCTCGATGGCGGCGTGGCCGCCTGGCAGATGGCCGAGCTGCCGCTGGTCAAGGGCCGCGCCTGACCGCACCTTGTGAGGCGCCGGGCAAGTCCCCATTGCTGGCGTGAGAGACTCGCGCTTTCACGTCTGCATCATTCAACGCTGCATCCACCGAACCGTTTCTGGAGTTAGGAATGTCCGACGAAATCATCAACGGCGCGGCTGCGCCGGCCGACGCCGCTGCTGGCCCCGCTTTCACCATCGAGAAGATTTACGTCAAGGACGTTTCCTTCGAATCGCCGAACGCGCCGTCCGTCTTCAATGACGCCAACCAGCCCGAGCTGCAGCTGAACCTCAACCAGAAGGTGCAGCGCCTCAACGACAACGCCTTCGAAGTAGTGCTGGCCGTGACCCTGACCTGCACCGCCGGTGGCAAGACCGCCTACGTGGCCGAAGTGCAGCAGGCCGGCGTGTTCGGCCTGGTCGGCCTGGAGCCGCAGGCGATCGACGTGCTGCTCGGCACCCAGTGCCCGAACATCCTGTTCCCGTACGTGCGCACCCTGGTCAGCGACCTGATCCAGGCCGGCGGCTTCCCGCCGTTCTACCTGCAGCCGATCAACTTCGAAGCGCTGTACGCGGAAACCCTGCGCCAGCGTTCGCAGGGCGAAGGCACCTCGCTGGCCGATTCCGAGCCGGCTGGCAACGCCTAAGCCTTGCGTGCGCCGATGAGCGATTCGACGCAGAAGATCGCCGTTCTCGGCGCCGGCTCCTGGGGCACGGCCCTGGCCGCGCTGCTCGCCAGGCACGGTCACCCGACCGTGCTCTGGGGACGCGATGCGGCGATGGTGGATGCCATCGACCGCACCCACGAAAACGCGCGTTATCTGCCGGGGATTGCACTGCCCGAGAGCCTGCGCGCGACCACCGACCTGCAACTGGCCATTGCCGATGCCGGCTGGATCCTGGTCGTGGTGCCCTCGCATGCATTCACCGAGACGATCCGGTTGATCGCACCGCTGCGTCCGGGCGCTGCCGGCGTTGCGTGGGCGACCAAGGGCTTCGAGCCTGGTTCCGGGCGCTTCCTGCACGAAGTGGCGCGCGACATCCTCGGCCCCGGCGTTGCGCTGGCCGTGGTGACCGGGCCGTCCTTCGCCAAGGAAGTCACGCTCGGCCTGCCGACCGCCATCACCGTGCACGGCGACGATGGGGCGTTTGCGCAGGTCGTGGCCGATGCCATGCATGGCCCCACCTTCCGCGCCTACACCGGCGACGACATGGTGGGCGCCGAGCTGGGTGGTGCGATGAAGAACGTGCTGGCGGTGGCCACCGGTGTGGCCGATGGCATGCAGCTGGGCCTGAACGCACGCGCCGGCCTGATCACGCGCGGCTTGAACGAGATGCTGCGGCTGGCGGCGGCGATCGGTGCGCGTCCGGAGACCTTGATGGGCCTGGCGGGTCTGGGTGATCTGGTGCTGACCTGCACCGGCGACCTGTCGCGCAACCGACGGCTGGGACTGGCCCTGGGACGCGGGCAGAGCCTGAGCGATGCGATCCGCGAGATCGGTCAGGTGGTGGAATCGGTGCAGACCGCCGACGAAGTCATGCGTCAGGCCGAGCATCACGGCATCGAGCTGCCGATCTCCAACGCCGTGCGTGCGGTATTGCATGGCGAGATCACCCCGGAGGCAGGCCTGAAGGAGTTGCTGGCACGCGAGCGCAAGCCCGAGTACCCGCAGACCTTGTTCACCTGACCGCAGCAGCGCGCATTGGCGCGCTGCGTAGACACCAACCAAGAAGCCCGGCATTGCCGGGCTTCTTGGTTGGTGTCGATCGCAAAGGTTGGCGGCAAGACGTAGCGCTTGAGCGCGCTGCGCTCGCGTTTCTGAACCCGCATTGCGTACATGCCGCTATGGCACAACGTGCGTAGTGCCAGCCGATCGCCCAAAAGAAAGAAGCCCGGTCGGGGGACCGGGCTTCCAATGCAACGTGGGAGAGAGCGTCGCGTTGCAGTCAAACCTGCGGCTTACCAGCTGAAGCGCGGGCCGACCGACCATTCCTTGTTGCCGTCGCCATCCATCCGGATGTCGCCGTTGATGCCCCAGTTCTGGTTCAACTTGACCTGGGCGCCGAGGCGGCCGTAGAAGTTGTCGCCGATGTCGATGCCGCGCTTCTTGGAGAAGTCTTCGTAGCCAGCCAGGGCGTAGACTTCGAAGTGCTCGCCGAAGGCGTTACGCAGGCCGGCTTCAACGCTGTAACCGTCGAAGCTGATGTTCGGGGTGTCCAGGTCCAGCTTGCGGTAGGCAACACGGGCAACGAAGTCGGTGCTGGTGGCGATCTCCTGGTTGTAACCCACGCCGACGCCCCACTGCTGGAAGTCGGAGTTGGAGCTTTCGAACACGTTGTCGTTGTCGTCAGCGTTCTGCTTGCTGTAATCGCCGAACACGTGGAAGTTCGGAGCGACGGCGTAGGACGCCTTCACGCCCCAACCATCCGCGTCGCGGCCTTCGGTCGGGGTGCGCACGTAGTCGCCTTCGACGAAGTTGTAGGAGAGGTTTTCAGCAGCGGAGGCCGCAAACGGCAGGGCTGCGAGAAGGCCGAGGGCCAGCAGGGAATTCTTCATGATCGATACCTGTACTTATGGTTTGGGCCGGCGCTGAGGCGGATGCCGTTCGCTGCCGAGATGTAAATTCTCCGTTATTCGATGGAACGCGACATGAATTTTGAACTGACTGGCCCATGAATCATCGCGCCCGGTTCAGCTGCGCTTCCTTGTCATCAAATCGCAATGCGCGTGGCGCACGCGCAAAGCGTGATGCATTGGCGGTTACATCGCGTCGATGTGATGCGCATGTATAGAAGCGGCTGTTTTTCAGTGATTTTTACTGCGTTTGCAGCGTGCAAGCACATTGCGCTGACACTGTGACTGGGAGCATGACAGGCTTGTCGAACAAGCGTGGAGCTGCATCGTGGCGAAGAAGAAGACGTTGGCGCGGTTTCTGGCCGAGACGCTGCAGAGTGCAGGCGTGGAGCGGATCTGGGGGTTGGCCGGCGACAGCCTCAACGGCCTGACCGATGCCTTGCGCGAGATGCAGACGATCGAATGGATGCACGTGCGCCACGAAGAGGTGGCCGCGTTCGCTGCCGGCGCCGAGGCGGCGGTGACCGGCAAGCTGGCGGTGTGTGCGGGTAGCTGCGGGCCGGGCAACCTCCACCTGATCAACGGGCTGTTCGATTGCCATCGCAGCCGCCAGCCGGTGCTGGCGATCGCCGCGCATATTCCCTCGTCCGAGATCGGGCTGAACTATTTTCAGGAGACGCATCCGCAGGAACTGTTCCGCGAGTGCAGTCACTTCGTGGAATTGGTGACCAATCCGGCGCAGCTGCCGGAAGTGCTGCACCGCGCGATGCGTGCGGCCATCCTGCAGCAAGGCGTGGCGGTGGTGGTGATCCCCGGCGATATCGCACTGCTGGACGTGGACAAGCACATGCCCACGGCCTGGCCGCAACTGCGCCAACCGCGCGTGCTGCCGGCCCCCGAAGATGTGCAGCAGCTGGCCGCGCTGCTGCAACAGAGCGAGGCGATCACGCTGTTGTGCGGCAGCGGTTGCGCGGGTGCGCACGATGCGGTGGTGGCATTGGCCGACACCCTGGGCGCGCCGATCGTGCATGCCTTGCGCGGCAAGGAGCATGTGGAGTGGGAGAACCCGTTCGATGTCGGCATGACCGGCCTGATCGGTTTCAGCTCCGGCTACCACGCGATGCTCAACTGCGACACCTTGATCATGCTGGGCACGGACTTCCCGTATCGGCAGTTCTACCCGAAGGACGCGACCATCGTGCAGGTGGACCGCGACCCGGGCGCGCTGGGGAGGCGCACGCCGTTGCAGCTGGGCATCGCAGCGGACGTGGGCGAAACCATCGCCGCCTTGCTGCCGCAACTGCAGCGACGCGAGCAACGCGACTTCCTGGACAAGGCGCTGGCGCACTATCGCAAGGCGCGCGAGGGGCTGGACGATCTGGCGGTGCCGGCCGATCCAGGCGAGCCGCTGCATCCGCAATTCGTGGCGCGCATGATCAGCCAGATCGCCGACCAGGATGCGGTATTCACCTGCGATGTCGGCACCCCGACGGTGTGGGCCGCGCGCTATCTGCGCATGAACGGGCAACGCCGCTTGCTCGGTTCGTTCAACCACGGTTCGATGGCCAATGCGATGCCGCAGGCGCTGGGTGCGCAGTCGGCGTATCCGGGCCGTCAGGTGATTGCGCTGTCTGGCGATGGCGGTTTTGCGATGCTGATGGGCGATTTCATCTCGCTGGCGCAGCTGCGCCTGCCGGTGAAGATCGTGGTGTTCAACAATGCCTCGCTGGGGTTCGTGGCGATGGAGATGAAGGCCGCCGGCTATCTGGACACCGGCACCGAGTTGCGCAATCCGGACTTCGCAGCGATGAGCAATGCGATGGGCATCCTGGGCATCCGGGTCGATGAGTCCGCGCAGCTGGAGCGGGCGTTGCGGCAGGCTTTCGCGCATTCTGGTCCGGCGCTGGTGGATGTGCGCATCGCCACGCAGGAACTGGCGGTGCCGCCGGCAATCAAGCTGGAACAGGCCAAGGGCATGGGCCTGTATCTGCTCAAGGCAGTGATGAGCGGGCGTGGCGACGAGGTGATCGATCTGGTCAAGACCAACATGCGCTGACACAGTGACCGCGTTCTGAAACTGCACGTTTTTACCGGACCCTCGCATGCCTCGTTCGTTGTTGCGCCAGTTGCTGCTGATCTGGGTGGTGATCCTGGCTGCCTGCGTGGGCGTGGCCACCATGTTGTATGGCCTGTACCAACAGACCGAAGGCGTGCGACTGGACGATGCGCGCCAGCAATTGACCGCGCAATGCGCACGCATCGCGCAGCGCTATGCTGGCGCGAGCGAGGCAGCGCGCAGTGGCGACAACGGCGCCGGGCTGGCCGCGGTGGTGGTGCAGCTGGTGCTGGCCGATGCGCCGGGGGTGGAGGGCGGTGTGTGGAACCTCGACAAGGGATTCGTTGCCTACGCCTATCCCACCTACGACGGCAGCGATCACAAGACCGATATCCCGGCCGCCGAGTGGACCACGATCGTCAGTACCGCGCGGCAGAGTGCGGTGGGCAACAAGGCCGTGGATTTTCGTCGCGACGGCAGCCGCGAAGTGGTGTTGATCAGCGCCTGCCCATTGGCCGCGGGCACCGCCGCTTGGACCATGTCGCGGGTGCCGGCCAGCACCTCCGATGCCTGGCGGCCACTGGCGGTCGGCATGCTGCTGATCTTCGCCATGGTGGCGGTGTCGGCGATTGCCCTGGGCGTGGTGGTACGGCGCTGGAGTCAGCGCCTGCAGCGCATCCAGCAGGCGCTGGCCGCCGATACCGAACTCCCGCAGATTCCGGTCACCGGCGCACCCGAGCTGGACCGGCTGGGCGCTGCGGTCAGTGATTACGCACAGCGCAATGCGCAGGCCTTGGCGCAGACGCGGCGGCTGGCCGACGAGCTGGCACGGCACGAGCGGCTGGCCGCACTCGGGCGCCTGACCGCCACGGTGGCGCATGAGATTCGCAACCCCATCGCCACGATGCACCTGGCCGTGGAGAACGAAATCGCCACGCGCCAGGGCACGCCGGACGATGCCGCGCACGCTGAGCTGATGCTGGGGCAGATCCGTCGCCTGGATGGGGTGGTCGAAAGCCTGCTCGGCATGGTGCAGCCGATCCGCTTGCAGCTGGAAACGGTGGTGGTGCAGGACTGGCTGGCGAGCTTGCTCGATCCGGCCTTGCTGCCGCCAGGCGCCCCGGCGCCACAGCTGCGCGTCCCGGACACGCCGCTGCAGTGGATGCTCGATCCGCAGCAGCTCGGCCGTGCCGTACACAATCTGCTGCGCAACGCGCTCCAGCACGCCGATGCAGGCAGCGCGGTGACACTGGAGGCCAGCACCCGCGATGGCTTGCTGCAGCTACGGGTGAGCAATCGTGGCGCGGCCATCGCCGATGCCATCGCTTCGCAATTGTTCGAGCCGTTCGTCAGCGGTCGCGCCGACGGCAATGGCCTGGGGCTTGCGCTGGTGCGCGAGATCGCCCGTGCACATGGCGGGCAGGTGCGTTATGCACACGCCGACGGTATGACCGATTTCATTCTGGAGCTGCCATGGCGCGCATCCTGATCATCGACGACGATGCGGCGTTTCTGGCCACCTTGCAGTCAACGCTGTGCTCGCTCGGCCATACGGTGATCGCGGTCGACAACGGCGCCGATGGTTTGCTGCGCCTGAACGAGGGCGGCATCGAGCTGGCGTTCGTGGACTTCCGCATGCCCGGCATGGACGGAATCCAGGTGCTGCGTGCGCGTGCGGACGATCCCCGCGCGCGCCAGGTGCCGCTGGTGATGCTCACCGCGTACGCCTCCAGCGGCAACACCATCGAAGCGATGACGCTGGGTGCATTCGATCACCTGGTCAAGCCGGTGGGGCGTGCGGATATCGTCCATGTTGTGGAGCGTGCATTGGCAAGTCGCGCCGATGCCAACGCAGATACCGCAGCGAGCGAACCTTCCGACGACGACGGCTTGGTCGGCCACAGCCCGGCGATGCGTACCGTGCATAAACGCATCGGACTGGCGGCAGCTTCCGATCTGCCGGTGTTGATCACCGGCGAAACCGGTACCGGCAAGGAACTGGTCGCGCGCGCCCTGCATCGCGCCAGCGCGCGCGCGGCGGCGGCATTTGTCGCGGTCAATTGCGCGGCGATCCCGTTGGAGTTGATGGAAAGCGAATTGTTCGGCCATCGCAAGGGCGCCTTTTCCGGGGCGACCAGCGACCGCATCGGCCTGATTCGCGAAGCCGATGGCGGCACGCTGTTTCTGGACGAGATCGGCGACATGCCGCTGCCGATGCAGGCCAAGTTGTTGCGCTTCCTGCAGGAAGGCGAAGTGATGCCGCTGGGCGGGCGCGGCGCGCAGAAGGTGGATGTGCGCGTGCTGGCGGCCACGCATCGCGATCTGGCGGCGTGGGTGGCGGCAGGACAGTTCCGCAGCGATCTGCGCTATCGCCTAAATGTGGTGCCGATCGAACTGCCGCCGCTGCGCGAACGCGGGCAGGACATCGTGCTGCTTGCGCAGTATTTTCTGCGCAGCGGCGAAGGCGCGGCGCGTGCGCTGTCGGCGGACGCGCAGGCGCGGCTGCTGGCCTACCCGTGGCCCGGCAACGTGCGCGAGCTGCGTAACGTCATGCAACGCAGCCAGCTGCTGGTGCGCGGCCACAGCATCGTTGCCGCCGATCTGGACGACGCGCTCGAGTACGGTGCCGAGCAGCCCATGACTGCAGCGCCACCTGAAGGCACCTTGCCCGAGGCGGTGGCGCGGCTGGAAAAGCAGATGATCCAGGACGCCTTGGCGCACAGTGGCGGCAACCGCGCCGAAGCCGCGCGCCGGCTCGGCATTCATCGCCAGCTGCTGTACCGCAAGCTCGATGAGTATGGCCTGCAGTAATCGCAGCGATCAGCCCGGGCGCGGTGTTCGCAGGCTGACCACGTCGGCCACGACGCAGTACGCGACAGCAGCACGCGCAGCTGTTGCCGTGCGCACCTTTAGATTGCATGCCGCTGCCGCCACTCGCAGCATTGGCCTAGGGCATTCCAGCAGCAAACGGTGCAGCCGGGAGCGCAGCGCCACGCGTTCGAAATCCGGCCCGGACGTCGGCACGCGCAGGCCACGGTCGAGCGTGCCCGGCACGTTCCTGGCTTGGGAGCCACGCACAACCCGAGGCTGCGACGTGTCTGCAAAGCGGACAGCGGTGTATGAAACGCAGACGATGGTGCCCGATCGTTCTCACAAAAAATCTTTGTAAAACAATGGTTTACAGGTTGGCACAATTGCTGCTTTGTCTCCAGGGCGAGCGGCGCTCCTGCCGCGTTGGAGACATCGCATGATCCGTCAGACCGCACTTGCTTTCGCACTGGCCTGCAGCGTGGCGACCGCTGCCGCGCAGGCTCCCACACCGCCGGCAGCACCGCTGGCGCCGCGTGCGCCGGTCGGCACGCCACCGCTGGCTCCGCCGCTGCCGCCCGCACCGCCCGCGCCGTTGGCCGCCACCCCGGTACGCATTACCGGCACGGTCGAGCGCTTCATGCTCAATCCCAATGGCGAGGTCGACGGCCTGTGGTTGCGCGATGGCACCCAGGTGGCATTTGCACCGCATCTGTCCGCACAGTTGCAGGCCGCGGTGCGCCGCGGCGATACGGTGAGCGTGCAGGGCTATCGTCTGGGCAGCCTGCCGGTACTGCGCGCCAGCAGCATCCGCTCCAATCGTGGTGGGCGCGAAGTGGTCGACCAGCCGCCGCCGGCCGCCATGCCGCCGGCGCCGCCGGCACCTGCCGCGTTGACGCCGTTGCAGGCGGAAGGACGCATCGAGCGGCTGGTCTACGGCCCGGGTGGCGAGACCAATGGCGCGTTGCTGAGCGATGGCACGCTGGTGCGGATGCCGCCGCATCTGGCGCTGCAGTTCGGCGATCTGCTGCGGCCCGGCGCGCCATTGAGCGTGAGCGGCTTCGGGGTTGCCACCGCCAACGGCCGCGCCATCGAAGCCACCCAACTGGGCCGCGATCGCGCCTCGCAGCGTGCCTTGTTCAGCCCGCCGCGCCCGGACGGCCCGGTGCCGCCCGCACCACCGGCGCCGCCTGTCCCGCCGGCCGCACCGCCAGCGTCGACTCCGGCTCCGCGGTAATCCAGGGCGCCGCTGCGCACGCGGCGGCGCCGACACCCTTCGTTCCCTGCGCGCCTGTTCACCACGCGTCATGCGTGGCGACGGGCGCGGTTTGCCGGCATCGGCCGGTTCTCACTTCTCTGGAGTTTTTCATGCATTGGGTCGACCCTGATTTCCTTCCCGAAACCCGCGGCACGCTGGCGCGCTTTCTGCTCAATCCCAAGGCCGATATCGACGGCCTGCTGCTGACCGACGGCACCGAGGTGCATACGCCGCCGCACCTGTCCGCCGCCTTGCTCAAGGCGCTCAAGCCCGGCAGCACCTTGAGCGTGCGTGGCCTCAAGCCGCGCGACGTGGACATGCTGGTGGCCCTGGCGATCGATCCGGAGGGTGGCGAGCGCATCGTCGATGCAGGCCCGCACGGGCCGCATGCCAAGCCCAAGCCCAAACCGCCCGCCGGCAAGCCGCCCAAGCCGCAGCTCACCCAGCACAGCGGCACCATCGCGCGCCTGCTGCACGGCCCGCACGGGCAGGTGCATGGCGTATTGCTGGACGACGAGGTCACGGTGCGGTTCCCGCCGCATGCCGGGGCCGACTTCGCCAAGCAGCTGGTGGTCGGCAAGACGCTGGTGGCCGAAGGCGATACCACCACGACCCCGCACTGCGTGCTGGTCCATGCACATGCCCTGGGCGCCAAGACCGCGTCGCTGCAGCAGATCGAGCATCCGCATGGCCCGGGTGCGCATAAGCCGAAGCCGAAGCACTAGCAGCCTGCAATGCGACTGCCGTGCTGGCGCCGTGCGATCGCAATCGGGTCGCCCACGCGGCCCGGCATGCGCAGTCGCCTTTCATCGTTTCGTGGAGAGCGCCGATGCGCATGAGCACACCGCGTCCCCGTGGCAGCCGCGCACTGGAGGCGCTGCATTTCAGCGTGGCCGATGTGCAGGACGGGCTGGGGCCATTTCTCAGCGTATTCCTGCAATCCAGGGGCTGGTCGGTGGCGGCGATCGGCACGGTGATGAGTGTGGGCGGCATCGCCGGCATGCTCGCCACCACCCCGGCCGGTGCGCTGGTCGATAGCACCCGGCGCAAGCGCACCGTGGTGGTGGTCGGCTGCGTGGCGATCCTGTTGGCCACGGCGCTGATCTGGCTGCATCCGACCTCCACCGGCGTGGTCACCGCGCAGATCGTCTCGGCGTTGGCCGCAGCCGGCATCGGTCCGGCGCTCACCGGCATCACCTTGGGGTTGGTGCACGTGCGCGGATTCGATCATCAACTGGCGCGCAATCAGGTCGCCAACCACGCCGGCAACATGCTGGCCGCGGTGCTGGCCGGCTGGCTGGGCTGGCGCTACGGGTTTGCGGCGGTGTTCGTGCTCACCGCCGCGTTCGGCGTGCTGGCGATCGCGGCGGTGCTGCTGATTCCGTCTGCGGCCATCGACCATCGTGCCGCGCGCGGCCTGGGCCACGCCGACGGCGCGGACACCCTCAGCGGCTGGCGGGTGTTGCTGACCTGCCGGCCACTGGCCTTGCTGGCCATCACCCTGGGGCTGTTCCACCTGGGCAATGCGGCGATGCTGCC
Organism: Xanthomonas arboricola pv. guizotiae; assembly: GCF_002940205.1. Taxonomy (GTDB): domain Bacteria; phylum Pseudomonadota; class Gammaproteobacteria; order Xanthomonadales; family Xanthomonadaceae; genus Xanthomonas; species Xanthomonas arboricola_C. Next base: position 17,890 of record NZ_MDSK01000028.1, on the reverse strand, counting down.
GCTCTACGGCATGGCCATCGTGGCCGCGCATGCGGGCGATGCGAGTGCGCTGACGGCGACCACCATCGTGGTCGCGCAGGCCACGATGGTGGTGGTGGCGTTGCTGGCGATGCGCTGGATCCGCGTGCACGGGCATTGGTGGGTGCTGCTGGTGGCCTTCATGGCCTTGCCGCTGCGTGCATTGGTGGCAGCGTCGCTGATCCATGGCTGGGGCGTGTTTCCGGTGCAGATCCTCGACGGGCTCGGCGCCGGCCTGCAGGCCGTGGTGGTGCCGGCACTGGTGGCGCGATTGCTGCAGGGCACCGGGCGCGTCAATGTCGGCCAGGGCGCGGTGATGACGGTGCAAGGTGTGGGCGCGGCGCTGAGCCCGGCCTTGGGCGGCTGGCTGGCGCACGCCTTCGGCTATCGCATCGCGTTTCTGGCGCTGGGCGGCATCGCCTTGCTGGCGGTGGCGCTCTGGGCAGGCTGCCGCGGCATGTTGCAGGCAGCGACCGATGCCCAGGCGATGCAGTGAGGTGATGACATCGGCGCGGAGCCGCAGGCAAACGGCAACGCCCGCGACTGGCATACGCACGGAGCACGCTTTGAATGACAGACCGATACGGGAACCATGCAGCGCGCCGGGATCGGGGGGCGGACGATGTCGCCGTCAGCCAGCCGTCTGCATCGCCACGGCTAACGGCCGCCGCTGAAGCCCCACTGGCGCCAGGCTTCGAACACCATCACCGCAACGGTATTGGACAGATTGAGGCTGCGGTTGTCCGGGCGCATCGGCAGGCGCAGCCGGTGCTGTGGCGGAATCGACTCCAGCACGTCGGCGGGCAAGCCGCGTGTTTCCGGACCAAACAGAAAGGCATCGCCATCGGCAAATTGCGGTGTGTCGTAACGCACGGTGCTGCGCGTACTCAGTGCAAACACGCGCTTGGGCGCGATCGCGGCCAGGGCGGTGGGCAGGTCGGCATGCACCTGCAGGCTTGCGTATTCGTGATAGTCCAGGCCGGCGCGTTTGAGCTGCTTGTCGCTGAGGTCGAAGCCGAGCGGCTCGATCAGGTGCAGGCGCGCGCCGGTGTTGGCGCACAGGCGAATCACATTGCCCGTATTGGGCGGAATTTCCGGCTGAAACAGGATGACATCGAGGACGGGGGCTGACATGCGCGCAGTGTAGCGGCGCGCGTGCTCAAAGGCTGATGGCGGCGTTGACCAACGCTTCCAGTTCGACCGGCGAGGGCTGCAGCTGCGGCACCGGCAGGTTGACGATGACCTGGCCCATCAGCGCGCCGATGGCAGCAGCAGCCTGGCCGGAGCTGCTCTGCGCGCTGGCAGCGGCGTTGCGGGTCACCAGGTCGGCGCGCTGGTCGGCGGACGGACGCACCTGCACCGCAGCGAGGGTGGGGATGCGCGGGCCGGCCTGCTCGACGGCGAGGGCGGCCAGCTGCTCGGCAGACGGACGCACCTGCACGGTGGCCAGGGTGCGGATGTCGCTGCTGCGCTCCAGCGCCTGCTGGGCGATCTGGTCGGCAGATGGGCGGACCTGCACGGTGTCCAGCGTGGTCAGGCTGGCGGCCTGGGCGAAACCAGCCAGGGCGGTGCCGGCGATCAGGGCGGCGGAGAGGGCGATGCGCAGGGTCTGGGTCGTCATGGCGAGGTCTCTTGGTGTGGGCTATCAGTGGTGTGGTAGTAATGTAGTACACCGTTTCGGTAAGTGCAATAACTTTCGTGGCATGTTTTTATTTATTCAGCTGGTAGTCATTTTTGTAGAGCGAGGCCGCGTGCCGGCATGCTTGCCCATGCCTTAGAGCAAGCGGCGTGCCATATGCAGGCCGTTGTTTTCCAAAGGGATTAAAGTTCCATGGCGGTGTCCGTGTCCGGACACCCGGACGCGGCTGCGGGCGCCGGACACCGCTGCACGTGGAGAGACCCGACGGTCTGCGCGATATTCAGGGCGCTGAATGCGCGGCGTGCGGCCATGCAGCGCACGCCGATCGCTGGCCGGCAACTGCGGCACAATCCGGCTTCGTCCTCAGGGTCTAAGACTTATGCGCGTGCTGATGCTGTCTGTTCTGGTTGCCACCACCGCCACGGCCTGCACCTGGGTGCCGATCGAGCAAAGCGGCAAGGGCGTGCAGGTGCTGCCCGCAGGCCCTGTGCCAGCTGGCTGTCAGCAGCAGGGCGAGGTGGTGGTGTCGGTCAAGAGCAAGGTCGGCTTCTACAACCGCAACCCGTTGCGGGTGCAGGAAGAGCTGGAAACGCTGGCACGCAACGAGGCGCCGGGCGCCAATGCCAATGCGGTCCAGGCGCAGGGCCAGCCGGCCGATGGCAGCCAGCGTTTCAACGCCTTCCGCTGCCCGCCGCGCTGAACCGTTGGGCTGGGGCGCGGCCGCTGCAATTGTAAAGATGCGGTAAAACCAGCCAGCGGCTAGACTAGCGCCCCCCTCGCCTGACGCCATGGCGCTACTTCGATGCTCTTCCAGAATGTCTCCATCGCGGGACTGGCGCATATTGATGCGCCGCACACGCTGACTTCCAAGGAAATCAACGAGCGCCTGCAACCCACCTACGACCGCCTCGGGATCAGAACCGACGTGTTGGGCGACGTTGCCGGCATCCATGCACGGCGCTTGTGGGACCAGGATGTCCAGGCCTCGGACGCCGCCACCCAGGCGGCGCGCAAGGCGCTGCTCGACGCCGGCATCGGCATCGAGAAGATCGGCCTGCTGGTCAACACCTCGGTGAGCCGCGACTACCTGGAGCCGTCCACCGCCTCCATCGTGTCCGGCAACCTCGGGGTCGGCGACCACTGCGTCACCTTCGACGTCGCCAACGCCTGCCTTGCCTTCATCAACGGCATGGACATCGCCGCCCGCATGCTCGAGCGCGGCGAGATCGACTATGCGCTGGTCGTCGATGGCGAGACCGCCAACCTGGTGTACGAGAAGACCCTCGAACGCATGACCTCGCCCGACGTCACCGAAGAAGAGTTCCGCAATGAACTCGCTGCGCTGACCCTGGGCTGCGGTGCCGCAGCGATGGTGATGGCGCGCACCGAGCTGGTGCCCGACGCCCCGCGCTACAAGGGTGGCGTGACCCGCTCGGCCACCGAGTGGAACAAGCTGTGCCGCGGCAACCTGGACCGCATGGTCACCGACACCCGCCTGCTGCTGATCGAAGGCATCAAGCTGGCGCAGAAGACCTTCCTGGCCGCCAAGCAGGCGATGGGCTGGGCAGTGGACGAGCTGGACCAGTTCGTCATCCACCAGGTCAGCCGCCCGCATACCGCTTCGTTCGTGAAGTCGTTCGGCATCGACCCGGCCAAGGTCATGACCATTTTCGGCGAACACGGCAACATCGGCCCGGCTTCAGTACCGATCGTGCTGAGCAAGCTCAAGGAGCTCGGCCGCTTGAAGAAGGGCGACCGCATCGCGTTGATGGGGATTGGTTCTGGCCTGAACTGCTCGATGGCGGAAGTGGTCTGGTGATGCGTGTGAGAGTGCCCGGCCGATGCTCTTGCGCGCCGGGCAAGATCGCTGCTTAGGTAAAAAAGTGGTATCTAAGTTTCCTTGCAGGAACAGCTGCGGTCTGTAAGGAAAGACGATGGCTCAGCGCATCACCGGACATTATGTTGCTGGCGCTCTCGCAGGGAGCCGTTACCAGGCGTTCGTCCCTGATCCGCTGCCGCCAGTGCCGGCACTGGATTTCGCACAGGCTGAACTGGTGGCGCGCAAAGAGCGCGCTGACCAGGCACTAGGGCGACTGGACGGCATCACGCTGATGCTGCCGGACCCGGAACTGTTTCTCTATCAGTACATCCGCAAGGAAGCCTTGCTGTCGTCCCAGATCGAAGGAACCCAGTCATCGCTCTCGGACCTGTTGCTGTTCGAGATGGATGCGGCACCGGGCGTGCCTGTCGACGATGTCGAAGAAGTGTTCAACTATGTCGCGGCCCTCAACCATGGTTTGCGGCGCCTGCGCAAGGATGATTTCCCGCTGTCGCTGCGTTTGATCCGCGAGATGCATGCGCTATTGCTGCAGGGCGGGCGTGGTGCCGGCAAGCAGCCAGGTGAATTCCGCCGCAGTCAGGTGTGGGTAGGCGGGGCCTCGCCTGCACTTGCACACTTTGTTCCGCCACCGCCAGATGCATTGCCCGACGTGCTGTCGGCACTCGAACAGTTTCTGCATGCGCCGCAGGGGCAGATGCCGCCGTTGGTGAAGGCGGCGCTTGCCCATGTGCAGTTCGAAACCATCCATCCCTTCAGCGATGGCAATGGGCGCCTGGGACGGCTGTTGATTACCTTGATCCTGTGCAGCGAAGGCGTGCTGCGGGAGCCCAGCCTGTATCTGAGCCTGTATTTCAAGCGCCGTCGCGCCGATTACTACGATCGCCTCAATGCGGTGCGACTCAACGGTGACTGGGAAGGATGGCTGGGTTTCTTTCTGGATGGTGTGGCAGAGACCGCGCAACAAGCCGTCGACACCGCGCAGCGCCTGCTGGCACTGTTGGCACGTGATCGGGCCTGCATTGCTGCTTTGGGCCAGCGAGCAGGCAACGTCGGCCTGGTGTTTGAGCAGTTCGCGCGGCGCGTGGTGTTGGCGGTGCCGCAAGTGGCGCCCACCCTGTCGTTGAGTGCGCCCACCATCCGTGCTGCGGTACGCACCCTGCAGGAGCTGGAAATCGTCAACGAACTCACCGGCCAGCAGCGGCATCGTATTTTTGCCTACCACGCCTATCTCGACATCCTCAGCGAAGGAGCGCAGCCGCTGTGAGCGATTCGTTTGCGCACGGCCGCTGCCGACGATGCAGAGACACCCAGCATATTTTCGATACTGTCGTGGCGATGTAGCTGGCGACTTGCCAGACACACTCAGTCCGAGCTTTAGCAAATAGAGAGATCCATGAACTTCCCCGGCTATCCTTTCATTCCCCAGCGCCTTGAGGTGCGTCCCGGCATTGCGATGTCGTATCTGGACGAAGGTCCGCGCGATGGCGAGGTGGTCGTGATGCTGCACGGCAATCCGTCGTGGAGCTATCTGTGGCGGCACCTGGTCAGTGGCCTGTCGGATCGTTACCGCTGCATCGTGCCGGACCATATCGGCATGGGGCTGTCCGACAAGCCGGACGATGCGCCCGACGCGCAGCCGCGTTACGGCTACACGTTGCAGTCGCGCGTGGACGATCTGGACACGCTGTTGCGGCATCTGGGCATCACCGGCCCGGTCACGCTGGCGGTGCACGACTGGGGCGGCATGATCGGGTTCGGCTGGGCGTTGTCGCATCATGCGCAGGTCAAGCGGCTGGTGATCACCAACACCGCCGCATTCCCGTTGCCGCCGGAAAAACCGATGCCGTGGCAGATCGCAATGGGTCGGCATTGGGGACCGGGCGAGTGGTTCATCCGCACGTTCAATGCGTTTTCCTCCGGCGCGTCGTGGTTTGGGGTGTCGCGGCGGATGCCGGCGGAGGTGCGTCGCGCCTATGTGGCGCCCTACGACAATTGGCGCAACCGCATCTCTACCATTCGCTTCATGCAGGATATTCCGCTGTCGCCGGCCGACCGGGCCTGGTCGCTGCTGGAGCGCTCGGCGCAGGCATTGCCGTCGTTCGCCGATCGCCCGGCGTTCATCGCCTGGGGCCTGCGCGATATCTGCTTCGACAAGCATTTCCTGGCCGGCTTCCGCAAGGCACTGCCGAATGCCGAGGTCACCGCGTTCGACGATGCCAATCACTATGTGCTGGAAGACAAGCATGAAGTGCTGGTGCCGGCGATCCGGGCGTTTCTGGAGCGCAATCCACTGTAAACGCTGCCGACATCGCTGCGCAGGCGCTCGCCAGACGAGTGCCTGCGCAGCGCAGACAGCGGATGCACGAACGGGATGAGGGCGGCCATGCCGGCGCGCTGCTGGCCGTTGCGAGCGGAGAGCGCACTCGCTCGCAGCGATGGCCGTTACAGCGGCGGCAGTGGATTGCGCTGGGCTTCGTCCACGCCCAGCCAGTCGGCCTCGGTCAGCGTGTGCAGGCCATGCGCCAGCCGCGATTTGTCGCATTGCGCGCTGCGCTGGCCGAATTCCAGCGAGGCCGGCACGGCAGCGCAGGAGGAGGGCCGGCGATCATGGATGCTGCAGCGGCTGTAGCGACCGATGTCCGCGTCCAGCGCGATGCAGCGCGGCTGCGATTGCGAGGTGCCGCGCATGACGCGCTCGTGCGTGCGCAGCGCATCGGTCAGCTCGATCGGCACCCTGCCGCCCAATGCGCGATCGGCTTCGCTCCAGTGGAAACTGACGCGGAAATAGGCGCAGCAGGCGCCGCAGGTAAGGCAGGGATGTGCCATGGAATGCCGGGCCTTGCGCGGCGAAACAACGTGGTGAGCGCGGCATTCTGACCGAATCGCGGTGCGATACAAGTGGCACGGCCGTGCGCCGGTTAGCGGTTCATCTGCGTCGCTCGACGCAGCGCGTGTGTGCAAGGCGCTGCGCCCCGCGCGGGCAGTGCGTGTCGCGCGAGCACTGTGCCGCATCGTTGCGGCTCGCTGACGCGCAATCACCGCGTCAGCGATAGCCGCGATGGCAGCAGGTACCAGCGCAGGCGACTCGCGCGCGATCAAGCGGCCGGCACCGTCGGTGCATGGGTGATAATGCGGCAATGACTACCACGACTCTCTGCAATATCGCCGCCACCCTGCCGAAACTGGCGCGCGAGCGCCCCGAGCAGATCGCCATCCGTTGCCCGGGCCGCCGCGCCGCCAACGGATTTGCCGCCTACGATGTCACCTTGAGCTATGCCGAGCTGGACGCGCGCAGCGATGCGATCGCGGCCGGCCTGGCCCTGCACGGCATCGGACGCGGCGCGCGCGCGGTGGTGATGGTGCGGCCCTCGCCGGAATTCTTCCTGCTGATGTTTGCCCTGTTCAAGGCCGGTGCGGTGCCGGTGCTGGTGGATCCGGGCATCGACAAGCGTGCGCTCAAGCAATGCCTGGACGAAGCGCAGCCGCAGGCGTTTATCGGCATTCCGCTTGCGCAGCTGGCGCGTCGTCTGCTGCGGTGGGCGCGCTCTGCGAAGCAGATCGTCAGCGTCGGTGGCCGTTACGGCTGGGGCGGGGTGACATTGGCGCGCGTGGAGCGCGATGGCGCCGGCGCCGGCAGTCAGCTGGCCAACACCGGGCCGGACGATGTGGCGGCGATCCTGTTCACCAGCGGCTCGACCGGCGTGCCCAAGGGCGTGGTGTACCGCCACCGGCATTTCGTCGGCCAGATCGAATTGCTGCGCAATGCCTTCGGCATGCAGCCCGGTGGCGTGGATCTGCCGACGTTTCCGCCGTTTGCCCTGTTCGATCCGGCATTGGGGCTGACCTCGGTGATTCCGGACATGGATCCGACCCGCCCGGCCACTGCCGATCCGCGCAAGCTGCACGATGCGATCGACCGCTTCGGAGTCACGCAGTTGTTCGGCTCGCCGGCATTGATGCGCGTCTTGGCCGACCACGGCCAGCCCTTGCCAAACGTGCGCCTGGCCACCTCGGCCGGTGCGCCGGTACCGCCGGACGTGGTGGCCAAGATCCGCGCGCTGCTGCCGGAAGATGCGCAATTCTGGACGCCGTATGGCGCCACCGAATGCCTGCCGGTGGCAGCGATTGAAGGGCGTATGCTGGACGCCACCCGTGCGGCCACCGAGGTCGGTGCCGGCACCTGCGTCGGCCAGGTCGTCGCGCCGAACGAGGTGCGCATCATCGCCATCGACGATGCCGCCATTCCCGAGTGGAGCGGCGCGCGCGTGCTGGCGGTGGGCAAGGTCGGCGAGATCACCGTCGCCGGCCCCACCACCACCGACACCTACTTCAACCGCGACGCGGCCACGCGGATTGCCAAGATCCGCGAGCGCAACGCGGACGGCAGCGAACGCATCGTGCATCGCATGGGCGATGTAGGTTACTTCGATGCCGAAGGACGCTTGTGGTTCTGCGGGCGCAAGACCCACCGCGTGGAAACTGCCAGCGGCCCGCTCTACACCGAGCAGGTGGAGCCGGTCTTCAACGTGCATCCGCAGGTGCGGCGCACCGCCTTGGTCGGTGTCGGCGCACCCGGACAGCAGCAGCCGGTGCTGTGCGTGGAAGTGCAGCCTGGCGTGGCGGCATCGGTATTTGCGCAAGTGGAAACCGCATTGCGCGCGCTGGGCGCTGCGCACCCGCACACGGCTGGAATCACGCGTTTCCTGCGCCATTCCGGGTTTCCGGTGGACATTCGCCACAACGCCAAGATCGGCCGCGAAACGCTGGCGATCTGGGCGGCCCAGCAACGTGGCTGAGCTGTCGATGCGTATCGCGCACGCAGCTGGCCGCATCGCCAATTCCGGCCGCGCCCGTTATCGTGTGCGTCCTTGCGATGGAGGTGATGCGTGCGCATCCTGGTAACCGGTGGTGGTGGCTTTCTTGGCCAGGCGTTGTGCCGCGGCTTGATCGCGCGTGGGCATGAGGTGGTGAGTTTCCAGCGCGGCGATTACCCGGTGCTGCAGAGTTTGGGCGTGGGCCAGATCCGTGGCGACCTGGCCGATCCGCAGGCGGTGCGGCATGCCTTCGCCGGCATCGATGCGGTCTTCCACAATGCCGCCAAGGCCGGTGCGTGGGGCAGCTACGACAGCTATCACCAGGCCAATGTGGTGGGCACGCAGAACGTGCTCGACGCGTGTCGGGCCAATGGTGTGCCGCGCCTGATCTATACCTCCACGCCCAGCGTGACCCATCGCGCCACCAATCCGGTGGAAGGCCTGGGTGCCGACGAAGTGCCCTATGGCGAAGATCTGCGCGCGGCGTACGCGGCGACCAAGGCGATCGCCGAGCGCGCGGTGCTGGCGGCCAACGATGCGCAACTGGCGACGGTGGCCTTGCGTCCGCGCCTGATCTGGGGCCCGGGCGACAATCATCTGTTGCCGCGCCTGGCCGCGCGTGCGCGCGCCGGCCGCTTGCGCATGGTCGGCGATGGCAGCAACCTGGTGGACAGCACCTACATCGACAACGCCGCGCAGGCGCATTTCGATGCGTTCGCACATCTGGCTGCAGGTGCTGCGTGTGCGGGCAAGGCGTACTTCATCTCCAACGGCGAGCCCTTGCCGATGCGCGAGTTGCTCAATCGCCTGCTGGCCGCGGTGGATGCTCCCGCGGTGACGCGTTCGTTGTCGTTCAAGACCGCGTACAGAATCGGTGCAATCTGCGAGACCATGTGGCCACTGTTGCGTCTGCCTGGCGAAGTGCCGTTGACGCGTTTTCTGGTGGAACAGCTGTGCACGCCGCACTGGTACAGCATGGAGCCGGCACGTCGCGACTTCGGCTATGTGCCGCAGGTCAGCATCGAAGAGGGGCTGCAACGGCTGCGATCCTCATCTTCCAACGACATCGCCATCACTCGATAAAGACCGCCGCATCTTCAGGATACGTCTGCGCCGATTCGGCACGACAACTTCTGGAATCCTTGCCATGCTGCATTACGCCATCATCTTCTTCGTCATCGCCATCATTGCCGCCGTGCTGGGCTTCAGCGGTATCGCCGGTGCGGCGACCAACATCGCCTGGATCCTGTTCGTGGTGTTCCTGATCCTGGCTGTGATCTCGATGTTCCGTCGCGGCAAGGTATAACGCCTAGCTGCGATACGTCACGGCAGCGGCGCTGCCGGTCGACGCTCACATGGCCCGCTTCCGCAAGGAGGCGGGCCATGTGCGTTATAGACGCTCCATCGTTGAATCGCATCTGTTTCAAAGCAGTTTTTCGAAATATTGCACATGCTTGCCGTTGCCCAGCAACGCATCGCCGACGGGCAGGAAACCCAGCTGCAGATGCAGCGCCAGCGACGCCGGATTGGGCGGGAGCAGGTTGACCTCGCAGACCAGGCGCGGTTGCGCCGCCGCGCGCGCGGCGTGGATGAGTTCGCCATACAGTTGCCTGGCAAGCCCGCGCCGCTGCGCATGCGTCGCGATCACGATGCGGTCGATGTAGGCAAAGCGCGCGAAGCGCTGCGCCATCCATGCAAAGTTCGGATTGGCATAGGCCGCGCCTTGATCCAGCGCGATCAACAGGCCATCCGCCGGCGCGACGAGGCGTGCGTGCCACGCCAGTTGCAGCAATGCAGCCAGCCCTTCGGCATCCAGCAGCGACAGCTCGGTGGCATGCGCATTGTTGAGCGCAAGCAGTGCGCCGTGGTCGTGAGGTTGCACGGCGCGCACACGGGCCTGGCTCATGCGCCTGGCTCGACGGAGCTGCGCAGCAGCTGATCGTCAGCATGCCGTTGCAGTGCCAGTTCGATCAGCTGCGTGATCAAGCTGCGGTAGTCCAGCCCGCTTGCCTGCCAGAGCTTGGGATACATGCTGATCCGGGTGAAGCCCGGCAATGTGTTGACTTCATTGATCACGATGCGGCCATCGGCGCACAGGAACACGTCCACACGCGCCATGCCGGCGCAGTCCAGCGCCTGGTAGGCCTGCACTGCAATCTGCTGGATGCGCTGCTGCGTCTGCGCATCGATGTCGGCCGGGATCACGATGTCGGCGCCGTGTTCGCTGATGTACTTGGTCTCGTAGGAGTAAAACGCGTCGTGCACCACCACTTCGCCGCACACGCTGGCCTGCGGGGTGGCATTGCCCAGCACGGCGCATTCGATCTCGCGCCCGGCGATCGCCGCTTCCACCAGTACCTTGTGGTCGTACGCCAGCGCCAATGCGAGCGCGTCGGCAAATGTGTCGGCACTGCGCACCTGGCTGACACCGACCGACGAACCCTGGTTGGCCGGTTTGACGAACAACGGCAAACCCAATTGCGCGATCAATGCATCCACGTCGGCACGTGCGGCGCTGTGGCGGTTGAAGCAGGCGAACGGCGCCACCTCAAGCCCGGCATCGCGCAGCACGCGCTTGGCCAGGTCCTTGTCCATCGCCAGCGCCGAGCCGAGCACGCCGGAGCCGACGAAGGGCAGATTGGCCATGCGCAGCAGCCCTTGCAGCGAGCCGTCTTCGCCGAGCGTGCCATGCACGATCGGAAACACCACATCGATCTGTGCCAGCGCCTGCTCCGGCTGGGTCGGGCGCAGCTGCTGTTGCTGCGCGCCCGGCAGCAGGGCCACGCCGCGACCGCTGCGATGCAGGGCGATGCGGGCCGGGTCGTCGGCATTGAGCAGGAAGCGGTCGGGGTCGTTGACGTGCCACTGGCCCTGCTTGTCGATGCCGATCAGCACCGGCTCGAAGCGCTGCGGATCCAGCGCATCGAGAATGTTGCGCGCCGATTGCAGCGAGACCTCGTGTTCGGCCGATTTGCCGCCGAAGATGAGACCGACCCGGATCTTGCGCATTGCCTGCTCCTGCCACCTGCGTGATGAGGTCGCCAGCATGCCCGCGGCAGGCGTGCCGAAGGAAGTCCTGGATGATCGACGCACGCGGCCTGGCCGCAAGGCGCCCTGTCATGGTCGCCACCCCGGCCTCCGGCTTGCACTCGCCACACCACCGTCAAGCAGTGGCGACATGCGGGGACGGTAGAATGCGCCCATGCCCGGATCCCTGTTCAACTCACTCAAGCCGCTCGCCGGCCAGGCCCTGCAAGCCGCGCTCAACCGCGCGCTGGCACTGGACCCCGATACCCGTGATGCCCTGCTGCCACTGGAAGGCCAACGCATCGCACTGACCCTGGAGGCGCCTGCGCTGGCCGTGCAGATCCGCGTGCACGAGCGCCGCTTGCTGGTGGGCCCGGTGGACCAGGCGCAGGAGCCGGACCTGGCTGTGCGCAGCAGCCTGGCCGGCTTGCTCGGCCAGCTGCCGTTCCTGGCCAACGCGCGCCGCAGCGGCGCACCGGCCGGGCGGCTCAAGGTCTCCGGCGATGCCGAGCTGGCGCGCCAGCTGCAGCAACTGGCCGGCCGCTTCGATCCGGATTGGCAGCTGCCGTTCGTGGCGGTGTTCGGCGAGATCCTCGGCGTGCAGATCGCCAATGCGGTGCGTGCAGCGCTGCAGCAGGCGCGGCGCAGCGCGGTGGATCTGGCGCATAGCGCGGCCGAATTCGTGACCGAGGAATCGCGCGACGTGGTGCCGCGCGCCGAACTGGACGCCTTTCACGACGATGTCGACGAACTGCGCGACGACGTCGAACGGCTGGCCGCACGCGTGGCGCGCCTGCGCGCGGCCGGAGCTGCGGCATGAAGGCGCTGCTGCGGGCCAGCCGCATCGGCCGGGTGATCCTGCGCTACCGCCTGGACGACCTGTTGCAGGACACGCCGGCCGAGCGCTGGCTGCGCCTGGCCAAGCCGTTCGTGCCGCGCGCCAGTGCCGAAATCGCCGCGCAATCGCGCGGTGCGCGGCTGCGGCTGGCGTTGCAGGAACTGGGGCCGATCTTCGTCAAGTTCGGGCAGATCCTGTCGACCCGGCGCGACCTGATTCCGGCCGACGTGGCCGATGAACTGACCCTGCTGCAGGACCGCGTCAAACCCTTCGACGGCGAAGCGGCGCGGCTGATCGTCGAGCGCGCGCTGGGCCTGCCGGTGAGCGTGGCGTTTGCCGCATTCGACACCGTGCCGCTGGCCTCGGCCTCGATCGCGCAGGTGCACGCGGCCACCTTGCCGCCGGATGCCAACGGCGTGCGCCGCGAGGTGGTGGTCAAGGTGCTGCGCCCGGACATCGAGCGCCAGATCGATGCCGATATCGCGTTGCTGCAGTCGCTGGCCACGCTGGTCGAACGCACCCACCCGCGCGCGGACAAGATCCGGCCGCGCGAAGTGGTGGCCGAGATCGAAGGCACCCTGTCGGCCGAACTCGACCTGCAGCGCGAAGGCGCCAACGCCAGCGTGCTGCGCCGGTTCTGGGAAGGCTCGGACGATCTGTACGTGCCCGAGGTGATCTGGTCGCACACCGCCGAGCGTGCACTCACGCTGGAGCGCGTGTACGGCATTCCGTCCGACGACATCGCCAGGCTCGATGCGGCCGGTATCGACCGCACGGCGCTGGCGGCCAAGGGCGTGCGGGTGTTCTACACGCAGGTGTTCCGCGACAACTTCTTCCATGCCGATGCGCACGCCGGCAACATCTGGGTCGACAGTGACCCGGAGCGCCGGCTCAATCCGCGTTTCATCGCGCTGGATTTCGGCATCATGGGCCAGCTCTCGCAGGAGGATCAGTACTACCTCGCCGAGAACTTCATGGCGATCTTCCACAAGGATTACCGCCGCATGGCCGAGCTGCACGTGGAGGCGGGCTGGATGCCCGACAACGTGCGCATCGACGAACTGGAAGCGGCCGCGCGCTCGGTGTGCGAGCCGTACTTCACCCGGCCGTTGTCGGAGATTTCGCTGGCCGAAGTGCTGATCAAGCTGTTCCGCGTCGCCCAGCGCTACGAACTGACCCTGCAGCCGCAGCTGATCCTGTTGCAGAAGACCTTGCTCAACATCGAAGGAGTCGGCCGCCAGCTCGACCCCAGGCTGGATATCTGGGCGGTGGCGCGGCCGGTGCTGGAACGCATCCTGCGCGAGCGTTACAGCCCACGCCGCGTGCTCGGCGAGTTGCGCAAGCGCCTGCCGGAAATCATGACCCATGCGCCGGACATGCCGCGCCTGGTGCACAGCTGGTTGAAGCAGCAGGTGGAAGGCCGCCACCAGCTCGACATCCGCTCGGCCGAGCTGCGCGCGCTGGACCTGAGCCTGCGCAAGCTGCAGACGCGCGTGGTCACTGCCATCACCGGCAGCGGCCTGCTGGTGGTGGCTGCCGTGCTGTATGGCCTGCACCCGGATGGTTGGTACCTGGGCACGGTGCCGGTGTGGAGCTGGGTCAGCGGCGCGGCCGGCTCGGTGGCCCTGCTGGTCGCCTGGCTGCGGCGCTGAAGCACTCAAGCACTGCGACAGGTGGCCTGCCGCATCCGGCTGGGTAGCGGCAGCGCCTGCAGCGGCACGATGACGAAGCCGTCCCCGGCGAGGTAGTGATGATCGATCTGCAGGCGTTGAAGGATGAACTGGCGCGGTTCGGTAGCGACAACGATGCGCACCAGCCGGAGCGTGGCCGGCGCATGCTCAATATCACGCCCGACACCGGGCAATTGCTGGCCGTGCTGGTACGCGCCACCGCTGCGCGGCGCGTGCTGGAAATCGGCACCTCCAACGGTTATTCGACGCTGTGGCTGGCCGAAGCGGCCGCCGCAATCGGTGGGCACGTCACCACGGTGGAGCTTGCGGCCGACAAGGTGGGCCTGGCGCAGGCCACGCTTGCACGCAGCGGCCTGGCCGCGTCGGTGGAGGTGGTGCACGGCGACGGCGGCACGTGGCTGACCCAGGCCGCCAGCGCCAGCATCGATCTGGTCTTCCTGGATTCGGCGCGTGGCGAGTACGTGCGCTGGTGGCCGGCACTGCGCCGCGTGCTGCGCGGCGGCGGCCTGCTGGTGGTCGACAACGCACTCTCGCATGCCGACGAACTGGCGCCATTCACCGCGCTGCTGGCTGACGATCCGGCAGTCACCTGCAGCGTGGTGCCGGTGGGCAAGGGCGAATTGCTGGCGGTGTGCGGCGCGGCCTGAGTGCGCGCCGCTACGCGCCACGCCCTTACGCCCCAAGGCGCGTCACTGGCATGCGCCACATGCGCTGCCAACGCCCGGGTGCAGTCGATGGCGTAACGGCGCGGCGGCGCAGTGGCATGCGGTGTCGACGACGCGGATAATCCGCCGGTGAGTACATCCCCCAAGCACTTGCAGATTCTCTTCCAGGACGAGGCCCTGGCCGTCGTCGACAAACCCGCCGGCCTGATGGTCCACGACAGCAAGCTGGCGCGCGGGGAGGACGACTTCCTGGCCGACCGCCTGCGCGAACAGCTGGGCCGGTCGATCTTCCTGGTGCACCGGCTCGACCGCGCGACCAGCGGCTGCCTGCTGCTGGCGTTCGACCGCGAGGCCGCCAGCGCGCTGGGCAAGGCCTTGATGGCCGGCGAGCTGGAGAAGGACTATCTGACCGTGTGCCGCGGCTGGCCGGCCGAGGAGTGCTTCATCGTCGACCACGATCTGGACGGCGGCCCCGGCAAGCCGGTCAAGAAGCCGGCGGTGACGCACTTCCAGCGCCTGGCCACCGGCGAGCTGGAGATCCCGTCCACCGGCTTTGCCACCTCGCGCTATGCGCTGCTGCGCTGCCAGCCGCAGACCGGGCGGTTCCGGCAGATCCGCCGGCACATGAAACACCTGTCGCACCACATGATCGGCGACACCAGCCACGGCGATGGCCGGCACAACCGCAGCTTCCGCATGCTCGGCATCCACCGCATGCTGCTGCACGCCGAGCGCCTGGAGTTTCCGCACCCGGCCGACGGCAGGCGCATCAGCGTCACCGCACCGCTGGACGTTGAATTTTCCAAGGCCTGCGCATTGTTCGGGTGGCAGGTGGCCGCGCTGGGAGCGGTGCAGACGGCTTGATGCGGTATGCGGCTAACGGTCAACCAGCCCACTGGATCTGCTGAAGATCCGCGCAAGCGTACCCTCACCCCAACCCCTCTCCCGCAGGAGAGGGGCCAAGCGCCTCCTCACCGAGTGGGACAAGCGGGTTGGCGCAATCATCGTCAACGCCACCAACGCCACCAACGCCACCAACGCCACCGTCGCAAGCAGCAACCGCCGCAGCAGGCACGCTGTTCCGATTCCCCATTCCCCATTCCCCGCCCTTCAGGGCTTCTGCGGTGCCGCCGCCGGCTCATTGACGATCTTTTCCAGATCCTTCTGCAGGTCGGCAAACAGTGGCAGCATCTTCTGCTGGATCGCGCCCATCAGGTTCTGGGTCAGCGCCGGGGTCTTGTCCAGCAGGCTCTGGCCGGCCGAGCTCTCGTAGAACTCGGCCATGGCCAGCACGTCCTCGCGCGAGAACGAGCGCTTGTAGATGTCCACATACATCGGGCGCAGCTCCGACCACGACAACGCCTTGCGCACTGTCTGGCGGGTGCGCTCCTGAATGCGCTGCAGCTGGGCCTGCTGGTCGGCATTGAGCTGGCGCTGGGCGGTGAGCTGGGCGAATTGCTGCTGCTGCATCGCTTCGATCTGCGGCAGCATCGTGTCCAGCATGGTCTGCGCACGTGAGGCAGCCAGCAGGCGGTTGATGTCGGCATCGCTGGGCGCCTGCGCAAACGCGGCGGGCGTGGCCAGCGCCAGCGCGGCCAGCACGATCAGGCGGCGCGCCAAGGCGCGGGCGGCGGCAACGGAACGGGGCGGTGTCATCGGAGCATCCTGCACAGTCGGGGGAACCGGCCGCAGCATACGGGAAGCCGGCGTTCGCGCGCGCGTCCACGCCGGTGCCGATACAATCGGCCCGATGGCCAGCGACCCGATCCAGATCACCCCCAGCCTGACGATCCCGCCCAGCGAGATCGTCGAGCGCTTCGTGCGCGCCAGCGGCGCGGGCGGGCAGAACGTCAACAAGGTCTCCACCGCGGTGGAGCTGCGTTTCGACGTGGCCGGGTCGCCGTCGCTGCCCGAGCCCCTGCGCGCGCGGCTGCTGTCGCGGCGCGACCGGCGCATGACCGCCGATGGCGTGCTGGTGATCGACGCGCAGCGCTTCCGCACCCAGGACCGCAACCGCGAGGATGCACGCGAGCGGCTGGTCGAGATCATCAGTGCCTGCCTGTCGGTGCCCAAGCGCCGGGTCGCCACCAAACCGAGTCATGGTGCCAAGCTGCGGCGGCTGGATGCCAAGCGTGAGCGCAGCCATATCAAGCGTGGACGCTCTGCGTCCCACTGGGAGTAAGCGTGAGTCACACCGACCCGTCGTTGCCACCGGTAACACAGGCCAACATCCTGCTGCAGCCCTCTCCACCCAGAATGCCACGCGCCCATGGCCGCTTCGGCCGCTGGCTGGGGCGCACGGCGCTGCGTCTGACCGGCTGGCGCCTGCTCGGCCGGCTGCCCGACGAACCCAAGCTGGTGATGATCGTCGCCCCGCATTCGTCCAACTGGGACGGCTTCCTGGGCTTTGCGGCCAAGTTCGCGCTGGGCTTCGACGTGCGCGTGCTGGGCAAGGCGCAGCTGTTCTGGTGGCCGCTGGGCCCGCTGCTGCGCAAGCTCGGCGGCATCCCGCTGGACCGCAGCTCGCCGCAGGGCACCATCGGCCAGGCGGTGCGGCTGATCCGCAATTCCGAACAGATGTGGTACGTGATCACCCCCGAGGGCACCCGCAAGCGGGTGGAGCACTGGAAGGCCGGCTTCTGGAAGATTGCCTCCGATTCCAAGGTGCCGATCCTGCCGGTGTATTTCGACTACCCCAGCAAGACCGTGGGCATTGGCGAGCCGTTCTGGACCGGCACCGACATGGCCGCCGATATCGCCGCCATCCGCACCTGGTACCGGCCGTGGCGCGGCAAGCATCGCGATACGCTGTAGGTGAGCGTCTAGTGGCGCCCATGCGCCTTGCCAACAGGTGTCAGGTCACGTGAAATACATTGACGTTGAGTGGAAGCATCAAAATATCGATGAGCCGACACGGTTGGTGTTGGAGCTTGATCACCACCGCTGCGAGATCCGCAAACTTGAGTTCTTCCTAGATGGCAAGGTCGGTTTTGCGACCCGGCACATCAACTCCCCTGGGACCGAACTAAGCAGCACTGCAATACCTCCACTTGCGGAGGTCAACCAATCATCCGAGTTCAATGGAGTTTGCATCAGCGCTCAGATATTTGAGAGCCTGTGGGCGGCTCATGCACCGGTGAAGGCCTAACACTTACTCAAGACAACGCCGTGTCGCGAGTCTGCTAACTCTGGTATTTGGCCAATCGTGGGAGGCATCATTTTGAGCCATGCATGCATTCGATATGGCGCATTGGCCGGCGTCGAACTAAGAGCGGCTAACAAAACCCTTGAATTCTGTTGAGTCGGCGACAACATTGCCGGCATGACACGTCGCAACGAGATCCCTAGTGCGCTTTGG
>NZ_MDSK01000027.1 GCF_002940205.1 Xanthomonas arboricola pv. guizotiae | reverse complement strand
AGGTAAGCAATGTTCGATGAGGGCAAATTGTGCTGGCGTGATCTCCATGTCCAATAGTTTAACCTCCCCAACCACTAGCGTTAACAGGCCCTAGAAAACAGCCGGCATATGAATCCTGGCGTGGGACGGCCCGGCAAAGCCTGGCCGGCCAAGCACCCGATGCCTACACGCCGCAGCGCCTCGCCCTGCGACAAACGGGCGCGTTTGCCCGACTGCATGAAGCGCGATGCACCGCTTAGAATCGTGGCATGAACGAATTCGACCGTGTACGCGATTATTTGACCGGCCTGCAGGACCGCATCTGCGCTGCCGTGGAAGCCATCGACGGCAGCGCGCGTTTTGCCGAAGACCTGTGGCAACGCGAGGAAGGCGGTGGCGGGCGCACCCGCATCCTGCGCGATGGCGCAGTGTTCGAGCAGGCCGGCATCGGGTTTTCGGATGTGTCCGGCTCGCGCCTGCCACCTTCGGCCAGTGCGCACCGGCCCGAGCTGGCGGGGGCGACGTGGCGCGCCTGCGGCGTGTCGCTGGTGTTCCACCCGCACAATCCGCACATCCCCACCACCCACGCCAATGTGCGCTACTTCCGTGCCGAGCGCGATGGCGAGGTGGTGGCGGCCTGGTTCGGCGGCGGCTTCGATCTGACCCCGTTCTATCCGGTGGACGAGGACGTACTGCACTGGCACCGCACCGCGCAGGCGCTGTGCGCGCCATTCGGCGAGGAGCGCTATGCCGCGCACAAGCGCTGGTGCGACGAGTACTTCTTCCTGCGCCACCGCAACGAGACGCGTGGCGTGGGCGGGCTGTTCTTCGACGACCTGGGGCAGGATTTCGAACGCGACTTCGCCTACCAGCGCGCGGTCGGCGACGGCTTCCTGGATGCCTACCTGCCGATCGTCGAGCGTCGCAAGGACGCGCCCTACGGCGAGCGTGAACGCGAGTTCCAGCTGTACCGCCGTGGCCGCTACGTGGAATTCAACCTGGTCTACGACCGCGGCACCCTGTTTGGCCTGCAAAGTGGCGGGCGGGCCGAAAGCATCCTGATGAGCCTGCCCCCACGGGTGCGCTGGGAATACGGCTTCACGCCGGAACCAGGCAGCGCCGAGGCGCGGCTGATGGACTATCTGGTCCCGCGCGACTGGCTCGGTTGAACCGATTAATTGAAAATACCCGCTAATGAAACGCTGTGTTGATCGCCTGAGTTAATTCGGCCTATTTAAATTTGTGATTCCAGCGCCGCCGGTGAATCGTGCAAGGCGATGCACTGGTTATGTTGCGCAGCAAAATAATTGCAGACCGGAAATAAAAAGCCCCGCAGACCAGGGGGAGGTCGGCGGGGCCAGGGAACGGAAACTTGGGGAGTAGTTTCCGCTCCGAGATCTACTCCAGGGGATGGGAGAGATCTGCCGACAGGCGTTGCGCCCGTCGAGGGATATAACACCATTTTCTACATTGATGGATCGTGAAGATAACTGTTAAAAATATGTAGAATTTAACGGTTATTCATTCCATCGCCGCGGGTCCAGTTCGTATTATGTCTGGTCTGCGCATTCAGCATATCAGTGTGATTTGCTGCGTCAGTGCGCCTCGTCCCAGTTATCGCCAACGCCGGAATCCACCACCAGCGGCACGCGGAGTTCGCCCGCCGACGACATGCGCGTGGTGACTTCGCTCAGTAGCGTGTCGACGAAATCGGCATCGGCTTCGAACACCAGTTCATCGTGCACCTGCAGGATCATCAGCGCGCGCTCGGCGTGGTCGGCGATCCAGCCGTCCACGCTGACCATGGCGCGCTTGATGATATCCGCTGCGGTGCCCTGCATCGGCGCGTTGATGGCGGCGCGCTCGGCGCCGGCGCGCTGGCCCTGGCTGCCGGCGTTGATGAAGTCCAGATACAGCCGGCGGCCGAACACCGTCTCCACGTAGCCCTTGTCGCGCGCCTGCTGACGGGTGGTTTCCATGAAGTCGCGTACGCCCGGGTAACGGCTGAAGTACAGCGCGATGTAGTCCTGCGCCTCGCCACGGCCGATGCCGAGCTGGCGGGCCAGGCCAAAGGCACTCATGCCGTACATCAGGCCGAAGTTGATCGCCTTGGCGGCGCGGCGCTCATCGCTGCTGACGGTGTCGATGGTGCGGCCGAACACTTCGGCGGCAGTGGCGCGGTGCACGTCGGCGCCGGACTCGAACGCGCCCACCAGGCCGGGGTCGCCGGACAGGTGGGCCATGATGCGCAGCTCGATCTGCGAGTAGTCGCAGGCGATCAGCTTGCGCCCGGGCGGGGCGACGAAGGCGCGGCGGATGCGGCGGCCGTCTTCGGTGCGGATCGGGATGTTCTGCAGGTTCGGGTCCGACGAGGACAGCCGCCCGGTGGCGGCGCCGGCCTGGTGGTAGCTGGTGTGCACGCGCCCGGACTGCGGGTGGATCATCTCCGGCAGCTTGTCGGTATAGGTGCTGCGCAGCTTGGTCAGGCCGCGGTATTCCAGGATCACGCGCGGCAGCTCGTGCTGGTCGGCGATGGCTTCCAGTGCCTCTTCGTTGGTCGAGGGCTGGCCTTTGGGCGTCTTGACCACGGCGGGCAGCTTGAGCTCGTCGAACAGCAGCGCCTGCAGTTGCTTGGGCGAATCCAGGTTGAAGCTGCGCCCGGCCAGCTCGGTGGCCTTCTGCTGGGCGGCGAGCATGCGCTTGGACAGGTCCGCGCTCTGGCGGCGCAGTTCGGCGGCGTCAACGCACACGCCGTTGGCTTCGATGCGCGCCAGCACGTCCACCAGCGGCATCTCGATCTCGCGGTAGACCTGCTCCAGGCCCGGCTCGGCGGCCAGCCTGGGGCCGAGCACGTGGTGCAGGCGCAGGGTGATGTCGGCGTCTTCGGCGGCGTAGCGGGTGGCGTCGTCCAGGCTGATCTGGGCGAACGGGATCTGCTTGGCGCCCTTGCCGCAGACATCCTCGTACTTGACCGTGTCGTAGCCCAGGTAGCGCTTGGCCAGGCTGTCCATGTCGTGGCGGGCGCTGCCGGAATTGAGCACGAAACTCTCCAGCAGGGTGTCGTCGTGATAGCCGGCCAGGGCGATGCCGTGGCGGCGCATCACGTGCAGGTCGTACTTGCCGTGCTGGCCGAGCTTGCGTACCGCAGGATCGGTGAGCAGCGGCGCCAGCTGCGCCAGCGCCTGGGCACGGTCGAGCTGGGCCGGGGCGCCGGGGAAGTTGTGGCCGAACGGCAGATACGCCGCCTGGCCAGGCTCGGCGGCCACGCTCAGGCCGATCAGGTCGGCCTGCAGCGGGTCCAGGCTGTCGGTTTCGGTATCGAAGGCGAACTGGCCGGCGCCGCGCAGGCGCGCGATCCAGCTGTCGAGCTGTTCCTGGGTCAGGATGGTCTCGTACTGGCCGCGCGCCGACAACGCGGGGTCCACGTCCACCGGGGCGCTGGCCGGGCCGGACACGAAGCCGGTGCCGCGCGCGCGGCCGGGTTCGGTGCGGGCACTGGCGGCGGCGGCCCCCAACGGCATCGGCTCGGTCGACAGGCCGGCCTGGGCGGCTGCACCGCCGAGTTCGCGCAGGGCCTGGGTGAAGCCGTAGCGGGCGTACAGCACCGCCAGCGTTTCGGCGTTGGGTTCGCGCAGGTCCAGCGCGCGCGGGCCGCTGGCCAGGGTCACGTCGGTCTTGATGGTGACCAGTTCGCGGTTGAGCGGCAGCCGTGGCAATGCGGCGCGCAGGTTGTCGCCGATCTTGCCCTTGATCCTGTCGGCGTTGGCGATCACCCCATCGAGCGAGTCGTATTCGGCCAGCCATTTGGCGGCGGTCTTGGGGCCGCACTTCTCCACGCCGGGCACGTTGTCCACGGTGTCGCCCATCAGCGCCAGCAGGTCGACGATCTGGTCGGGGCGCACGCCGAACTTGGCGATCACCGCCGCGTCCGAATCCATGCGGCTGCCGCTCATGGTGTTGACCAGTTCGATGCCCGGGCGCACCAGCTGGGCGAAGTCCTTGTCGCCGGTGGAGATGGTCACGCTCAGGCCGTCGGCGGCGGCCTGCAGCGCCAGCGTGCCGATCACGTCGTCGGCTTCCACGCCGTCGATGCGCAGGATGTCGATACCCAGCGCATGCACGATGTCGCACATCGGCTGCACCTGCGCGCGCAGGTCGTCGGGCATCGACGGCCGGTTGGCCTTGTAGTCGGCATACAGATCGTCACGGAAGGTCTTGCCCGGCGCATCCACCACGAACGCGACATAGGCCGGGCGTTCCTTCAGGGTGGCGCGCAGCATGTTGACCACGCCGAACAAGGCACCGGTGGGCTCGCCCTGGGCATTGGTCAGCGGCGGAAGCGCGTGGAACGCGCGGTACAGGTAACTGGACCCGTCGATCAGGACTAATCTGCTCATGCGCCAATTCTACGCTGCACGCTCACGCCACACCGTGCCGGCGCATACTTGCCGACGACCTAGAACGGATGACGACGATGAAGAGAGCGAGTCTTTTGCTGCTGCCGTTACTGCTGCTCGGCGGCTGCGCCACCCCTTCCGGCGGTACTGCCGGCGACGGCATCCCCGCCGGTGCCGATGTCACCAGCAAGACCATGGGCAACGGCGACAAGGTCGACGAGTACCGGGTCAACGGCCAGCTGGAAATGGTGCGGGTGACGCCTGCCCGCGGTGCGCCCTACTTCCTGTACGACCGCGATCACGACGGGCATACCGATGCGGAGAAGGACAAGGTCAACAAGGTGTATTGGAAGCTGTATAGCTGGTGATTCGGGATTCGGGATTCGGGATTCGGGATTCGGGATTCGGGATTCGGGATTCGGGATTCGGGATTCGGGATTCGGGATTCGGGATTCGGGAATCGGGAATCGGGAATCGGGAATCGGGAATCGTAGAGCGTAAGCCTCGCGGGTCTTGCGGCGCTGGTTTCGGTGACATCAGCCTAGTGCCGGGCGAGATGGCCTGCCGGTTTCGGTACGCCGCCGCATGGCGACAGGGATGGCCTGTGCTGTCGCCCTGCGGCAGTTGTGGGCCGACGGCACTTGGCCGGCCCGATACTTCATCTCAGCGTTGCGCCACCGACGTTGTGGTTTCTGCGCTGGAGGTTGCAGGAAGCGCGTTGGCCGGGGCGGCCAGCGCCAGGGTCTGGCGTGCGGCATGCAGGGGTTGTTCGGCGTCGCCATAGATGCCGGTCAGAATCTGTAATGCCTGCTGCGCGTGGTCGCGCGCGGCGGCCATCTGGCCTAGCCTGCGCTCGGCTTCGGACAGGCCGCGCAGGATCTCGGCGGTCTGCGGATGCGCACGGCCCAGCACCCGCATGGACGACGCCAGCGATGCGCGCTGTTCGGCCAGCGAGGCATCCAGCTGGCCATCGTCCAACAGCCAGAACGCATGGTTGCTGCGATAGGCGATGGTGGCCGGCGCATCGTCGCCGAACAGCGCGCGCGCACGCTCCAGCGTCGCACGGTAATGCGGGCCGGCTTCGGCCAGCTTGCCCTGCTGCCGCAAGGCGTTGGCCAAGTTGCCTTCCACCAGCAAGGTGTCGGCGGCGTTGTCGCCGTAGAGCTTGCGGGTGAGGCGCAGCAACGAGGCCAGTTCGGTTTCGGCAGCGGCAACGTCGCGTTGCATCAGCAGGAACACCGCCAGGCTGTTGCGCATCGACAGCACCAGCGGATGCTCCGGCCCGCGCATGGCGATACGCTCGCGCAGCAGGCTGCGCTGCAGGGCGATCGCCGGCACCAGCTGGCCGACGTCGGCCAGGAGGCCGGCATAGACGTTGCCGGCATCGATGCGTTGATCCGCGGTGGTGGCGCCGTTGGCCAGCGCGGCGACATAGGCGTGCCGGCTCTCTGCCAAGGCATCGGCGATGCGGCCCTGGCCGCGCAACGCCGATGCCAGCCGCGCGCGCATCTCGTTGCCCAGCGCCTGCTGTTCTGCGTTGCCGCCTGCCGCCTGCGCGATGCCCTGGCGCAGCGCCTGTTCGGACTCGCTGGCCTTGCCGGCGCCGGTGAGCGCCTGGCCGAGCATGCAGGCCGCTTTCAGGGCCGGCACGCTGGCCGCGCCGGCGTGCTCCCGCGCCAACGACTGGGCAGTGCGCAGGTGCAGCACCGCCTGCGGATAATCGCCCAGCGCGATCAGCGTGCGGCCCAGGGTCAGCTCCACCTGCGTACGTGCATCGGGCTGATCGGCCAACTCGCGCGCGGCACGCTGCGAAGCCTGCTGCAGCACGCGCAGCATCAGCGTCCTGTCCAGGGCCTGCGCAATGCCCGGGTCCACGCTGGACAACACCGAACTCATGAAATCGCCGGTCACCTGCGCGCGTTGCGCATCGCGTGCAGCGTGTTGCAGCGACCACAGTGTTGCGCCCACGCCGGCGATCAATGCGATCGAAACAAGTGCAGCAGCCAGCACGCCGCTGCGGTGGCGCTGGGTGAACTTGCGCAGCCGCAACCAGCCGCCGGCCTGCAACGCACGCGGCGGGTAGCCGTCCAGCCAACGGTGCAGATCGTCCAGCAAGGCCGACACCGACGCGTAGCGCGCGCCCGGTTCTGGGGCCAAGGCGCGCAGCACGATCGCATCCAGGCCATCGCGCAGCTGATCCTGCAGCTTGCCGTGGGTGGTCGCACGGGCCGCGCAGATACGCGCGCGCGCATCGGCCGGCACTGCCGCCACCCGCTGCGATGGCGGCTGCGGCACGCCGTCGCGGTCTACCACCGGGGCCAGCCCGCAACTCAGCTCGTAGAACATCGCAACCAGCGCATAGATGTCGCTGCGTGCATCCACCTCCGGCGCGCCGCGCGCCTGTTCCGGGCTCATGTAGCCAGGCGTGCCGCGGCCATGCGCGGAGGTCATGCCGGGGTTGGCCGCATCGATGGCGATGCCGAAATCGATCACGCCCGGCATCGGCCGCCCGTCGACCGCGCTGACCAGCACGTTGCTCGGTTTGAGATCGCGATGGATCACGCCTTTCTGGTGCGCGTGCTGCACCGCCTCGCCCACCCGCAGCATCAGCAGCACGCGCGCCTGCAGCGACAGCAGGTGCGCATCGCACCACCAGGTGATCGGCTCGCCGCGCAGATACTCCATCACCAGATACGGACGGCCGTGCGCATCGGTGCCCACGTCGTGGATCTGCGCAATCGCCGGGTGCACCATCTGCGCCAGCAGCCGGCATTCGAATTCGAACAAGGCGCGGCCCTGCGTATCCAGGGCGTCGGCGGCCACCAGCTTGATCGCCACCTCGCGCTCGTAGGCACCGTCGGCGCGATGGCCCAGATAGACCTGGCCCATGCCGCCGGCGCCGATCAGGCGGTCGATCGCCCATGCACCGAAGCGCGTGCCGGCCGGCAGTTCCGGCAGCGGCGCGCGCAGTGCCGCGGCGGCCTGTTGCAGCGGCGCACGCACGCGCAGCGTGGCCTGCGATTCCACCGCCAGCATCGCCAGCAGCTCATCGCGCAGCACCACGTCGTCACCGGCCTGTACACGCGCAAACTCCTTGCGCGCTTCCACCGGCAGCTGACAGGCCTGATGGAACAAGGCTTCCAACCGCTGCCAGGAAGTCGCGGCGCTGCTCACAGCTGCGCCGCCAGCCACACGCGCGCGAAGCGCAGATCGCGCTCCAGCGTCGGCACCGACACCTCCAGTTGCTCGGCCGCCTCGGCCACGCTGAAACCCACCAGCTCGGTCAGCGCGAAGGCCCTGGCCTTGCGCTCGTCCATCTGCGCCAGCTTGTCGAAGGCATCGGCGACCACCATCAACGCCTCCGGCCGTGGCGCGCCGTCGGACAGGCTGATCGTCAGGGTCACCGCCTGCCCCAGCCGCTTGGCGCTGGCATGGCGGCGCGCCAGATCCACCAGCAGATGGCGCATCTGCAGCGCCGCCACCGCATAGAAATGCGTGCGCGAGCGAAACGCCTGCTGGCCCTGTTCCAGCCGCATCCACGCCTCGTGCACCACTTCGGTCGCCTGCAGGCCGGCACGCGCATCGCGCCGCAGCTCGCGCAACGCCGCGGCGCGCAGCACCTCGTAGACATGGCGCGCCAAGGCATCGCCCGCGCCGGGTTCCTCGCGCTGCCAGGCCTGCAACAACTCGGTGATCGGCAACTCGGACATCCGGTCCATCTCGCCTGCGTGGGAACGCAGTATCCCGCATTGGCGCCCGGGTCGGCATTTCGAAAACCAAACGGTTTAGCTCGCTTGCACCGCGCCGGCAGACGCGCGTCGGGCCGCCCGGATCAGGCAGCCATCACGGCACGGGCTGCCAGGTCGGCCCCTGGCAGTGGAAGGCCGGGCAGCCTTCCACCTTCAGGAGGTCATCCACCCCACGCGTGAGCTTGGCATCAGGTCCTGCCGGATTCCGGGTTGCAGATCCACAGATCCCCGGCATCCGCCAGTTCGCTGCGGATCCGCGTGCCTTCCACTGGCTCGTTGCGCTGGCCCGGATCCGGATTGACGACATCGCTGCTTTCGAAAAATTACTGACTCAAGTTCAGTGTCGAACCTTCTGCACCGGCACGGAACTGCTGCGCGCCGCCGCCCACGGCGGTGTAGACGATGGCAAAACTCTTCTTGACGTTGGGATCGGGGTCCCCGCCGAACGTCGCGTTGCTCACCGGGATCGCTGTGCCGCCGTTGTTGAGCAGCCACTGGCAGGTCGAGGTGACGTCGTAACCGTTGTTGGCGGTCCCGTACATCGCACGCACGACTGTAAAACTGGGGGTGCTGGGCACCGGAACGGGCGTACTGGCAGTAGGCGGAGTCGGAACCAGATCGATCTGACCATTCTCCGCACAACCGAGCGCAATGGGATTTCCATTGTTCAATGCCGGATTCTTATAAAGAATCGCAAAGCTTTTGACTGTGCCCGGATCGGGATCGGTCCCGAAAAAAGTATTGCTTGCGGTGATATCGTCATTGCCTGTATCGACGCTACTCTGGCATAGCTGGGTGACATCGACTCCGGCCTTGCCGGTACCGTATACAGCGGAAAGGATCGTGATAGCCATGATGATTGACCTTTTTTCGGGGACTGGGAAGGCCGCCCCGACTCGCCTCTCGCCATGGGCTGCCGGTCATCCGGCACCCTGGCACGACATGGGACGCAGCCTGCAATGGTCCTGGCTGCGCAACTCGGCATTTTTCATCGCGTTTCCAGGACATCGCGACGCCGATGGCTGGTAGCAGAGGCTGGGACTGACGCGCGAGCTAGTCGGTTGCGGCCTGCCGGTTCCTGCAGTGGCAGGCAAGACTCCCTGCGTCGCCGCAAGCCGCCGTCGTGAGTGTCGCCAGAGCATGCATGCCACTTGCTGCGGCGCCTGCACGCATGCCACTTCCAAGATCTGCCACGCTCGCTCGACATCAGGGAGCGGATGGACGCGCTACCCGATACAACAACTCAGGTCCTTGCCCGGATCCAGGTGCATGCAGACATCGGCCGCAATCGATGTGTTGCGGCCGGCGCCCGGCCGATGCCCGGGAATCAGCTGCCTTTGATAAAGGCAATCGCCGGATCACTCGAGTTGTACCTCACGTAGTGATCGCCATTGCGATAGGTGTTGACCTGATAGCTGTCGCCTGTCTTGTCGTAGAAATAGTAGTCGTAGTGCTCGGTGTTGCTGAAATACAGGATATAGGCCCAGGTCCCGCCGTAGGCTCCGAGACTGTAGCGGGGAATCGCAGCAATCGACTTGACCTCGGCGGTGGTATCGGTCCAGTTGTTGTCGGTCAGCGGCCAAGCGACCGCAATGCCGAAATCCTTCTTCGCTGCTTCACCTGCAGCATCGGCTTGCACCGTCTGCTGGCTGCTGTCGCGAAACCCGACCTGGTAGGGAATCCCCTTGTCGCTGACGGCGTCGGTCCATTCGATACCGGATTCGTCTTGCGGATGTGGCGATGCAGTGCTCATTGTTTCTCTCCTGATGGCGAACCAACACGATGTGTTCCGGCTGGAACACAGCTACAGCCTGGAAGCGACGACGATGTCGCTGCCAACACGCCCGACTCCGGGTCAACGCCAGGGCTGGCACACCACCCACGGCGAGCTGCCAGGTGGTTGCGGACAACACCATCGGAATGCCGCGAGCGAGCTGCCGATGCGCGTGCGCTCAAGTCGCTTCGCCCTGCGCGTGCGCCAGGATCCGCTAGCTGCCCCATGCCCAGCGGCTGGCGACCCAGTCACGCGTCTGTTTCCACGCATCTGTCTGCAGGTAAGCCTGGGTCTGGCTGGCCAGATCGGCGACGTGCTTCCAGTCATCCAGTGCATAAGGACGTTGCAGCTCGACATTGGCGCGCCTGAAGTTGCCGGCCAGCACCTGCTCGGCCTGGATGCTGGCAAGTTCGGCCGTTGCGTCCATGGTCAGATTCAGCAGCGGCATGGCAGGGACCGGGCCGCTGGCCCAGGGATGCAGCCAGGATGTTGCGCCCCAGTTAAGCGGGTGACCGATCGCAGTGGCCGGAATTCCCTGCGGGCTGCTGCCGGTTCCAAGCGACAGCAGCTGGATATCGCCGATGTTGGTCACCTGACCACTGGCGATGGCCTCGGCCACTGCGGTCATGGCTGGATTGTTGGCGAACACGCCGCCGTCGGCGAAGAAACCATAATCGACGTTCGTGCCGGCGATCCGGTAAGGCGGAAAGTAGGTTGGCGCGGCAGACGTCGCCAATGCGGCATCGACCATGCTGATCTGCCGGTACGCATTGTTGGCGCCGTTGGAGAAGGTGGCAGGCATCCAGCTTGCACTGCTCGCATCCCATAGGCGTGCGGCGTTGACGACGACGAGGCGCTGCGCCTGTGCAAGCTGCGTGGTCCCCAGGAGCGTGCTTGCGATCTGGATCAAGCCATCATTCTTGTACTGACTGCTGAAGAAGCCCGGACCGCTTCCCAGCGCCGCATCCACCGCTTGCTGTTGCGCCTGTGCCTGTTGATCGAGCAACCACCCGTTGGGTTCGAAAATGCTGGCGCCCTTGGTCATATACATCTCGATGATCCTGCCGATCGGGACGTTTTGCACCAATGCCAGAGCAAGCAGGCCGCCGGTGGAAGTGCCGGCAAAGCCATCGGCGTGGCTGAGGACGTTGCTGTGCTGATCCAGATCCTGGATGAGGATCGCGGTGATCAGGCCGCGAATTCCACCGCCATCGCAACTGATGATATTGAACGACATTGAAGTCTCCTGCAGAGCGGGCACTGGCGTGAAACGTGTGCGGCAAGGCGCCAAGAGCGAACTGTCTGACTGTCCGGCTGATGCGAGAGGCCGACGGCTGTCGGGATGATTCGCAAGTGGCTGGGAGTGGTTGCGACGCTGTTGTGTCTACCGTTGTGCCACCTTAGAAGCACCCCCGCCCATCACCCGACAAATCGTCTCGCGACATCGATCCTGTGATCTGCGACCGCTTTGCTGCGGGCCACTGATCTGTCGTGCCCTCGGTCTTGGCTTGTCGTCCGGCATGCGCACCAATGCGTGATGCAGCGCCAGGTTCACGACGGACGATGACGGGTTGGCGCTGCTTTTCTCGGTTGGTCAGATGACAGGCCCCTTGGAGTGGGCCGCAGACAGCAACCGCATGAGCAACAGCAGCGATGACGGCGCCCTCGTCCCGCAGGCATCGATGGAGGCGCAGGCGCCGCTGATGATCGATCTGCTGGCCTATATCGAGCAGCACATCGGCGAGGCCGAGCTCGGTACCGAGTCCCTGCAACGGGCGTTCGCGCTGTCGCGTGCGTCGTTGTACCGGCTGTTCCAGTCGCGCGGGGGCGTGGCCAGCTACATCCGCGAGCAGCGCCTGTGCGCCGCGTACCGTTATCTGCAGGCCTACCCGGAGTGCAGCCTGACCTGGCTGCTGTACGAAATGGGCTTCGCGTCGGAGCGGCAGTTCCAACGCTGTTTCCAGCAGCGTTTCGGCATGCCGCCGATGCAGTGGCGCCGCCAGTGCCGCGCTGCGCCGTCGGCGCACTCGCCACGCCGCGGACACTACATGCCGGTATGGCGCTTCATGCGCGAACTCAGCCAGCACATGCGCGGGGATGACACGCCGGTGCCTGCCGGCATGCCACCGGTGGGCCACGCTCCCATGTTGCGTACCGACGCGTTACGGCATCTTGCACGGCCGGGCGGCCGGGTTGCCACTCGAGCGGAGCCGATGGAACGTTGATCCACATTCCGCGCAGGGCTGCCTGCACGATGGGGCGTTGTCGGTGCGCCCGGGCGCGCTCCTACGACAGAACCTGCGGTGCGCCGAGCGTGTTGTTGCGCAGCAGGATGTCCGACGGTCAGCGGATCACCAGCACCGGGATCGAACTGTGCGTGAGCACCTCCACCGTCTGGCTGCCCAGCAGCATGCGGCGCATGCCACGGCGGCCGTGCGAGGTCATGATGATCAGATCGCTGTTGCACTCCTTGGCGGTCTGCACGATGCCTTCGGCGGCGAAGCGGTCCAGCACGTGGCGCGACGTGGCCTTGAGATTGGCCGCGGCCGCCAGCTCCAGCGCCGGGCGCAGGATCTTCTCTGCGGCAGCTTCGCGCTCCTTGCGGTACTCCGGAGTTGCCTCGTAACCCACGCTCCAGCCCATCGCGTCGTACATGCCATCGCCCACGGCTCGGACACGGTGACGATATCCACCTTCGCAGCTGTTGCCTTGGCCAGCTCCAGGCCTTGGAACAAGCCGCGATGCGACAACTCGGATGCATCGATGGCGATCAGGATACGTTTGTACATGATGACCTCCTTGGATGACCGGCCTGGCTGCCGGTGCACTCAGCCTGACAGTCCGCTGCGGTACACGCCTTGATACGCATCAATGCGGCCACGCGGCTTGCTGCAACACTCAATCGGTTGGCGCGGCATCGGCAGCGTCGCGGCTAGCGCGTACGCGCGCCGGATTGCCCAGCGCGATCGCGCCGGCCGGCACGTCGCGGGTGACCACCGCACCGGCGCCGATCACCGCGCCGTCGCCGATGCACACGCCCGGCAGGATGATCGCCCCACCGCCGATCCACACGTTGCGCCCGATGCGGATCGGCCGCCCGAACTCCAGCCCGCTGGCGCGTCCTGCCGCGTCGCGCGGATGGTCGGCGGCATAGAACTGCACCGCAGGGCCCACCTGCGTGCCCTCGCCGATGCTGACTTCGCAGACATCCAGGATCACGCAGTTGAAGTTGAGGAATACGCCCGCGCCCAGACGGATGTTGTCGCCGTAGTCGCAATGGAACGGCGGGCGGATCACCGCGCCCGCGCCCACCTCGGCTAGCCGCTCGACCAGCAGCGCGTGCCGCTGGGCGGGCGGCTGCGCGGCGCTGGCGTTGTAGCGCGCCATCCAGTCGGCGGCGGCCGCCTGGTCGGCCTGCAACGCGTCGTCGGCAGCGTTATAGAGCTCGCCTGCCAGCATCTTGTCTTTTTCGGTGCGCATCGGGCCGTGGATCTCTGGACGTTCGATTCGAACGCAAGAGTGTCACGGATGCCGCGGTGAATGCATGGGGCGATGCACCAATACTGGCGGCAACGTGTTCACGACAGTGATCGCCCCGGCCAGACCCGGGCGCGTGATCCCTGCCGAGCAGTGCCCGGCGATGCCGTGCGATTGCCCGCCTACACCACCGTCAGGTTGGCGTAGGCCATCACCAGCCACTTGGCACCGACATCGTCGAACTGCACCTGTACCCGCGCATGCGCGCCGGCACCTTCGTAGTCCACGACCACGCCGCCGCCGAACTTGGGGTGTTCGACGTTGGCGCCGAGCTTGATCGGTGCCGCTTCCACCACGCCATGCACCGGCCCGCCGCGCGCCGCGCCCAGCGAGGCGGTGCGCGAGACCTGCACTTTCGGGCGTACCTCGTGCAGCAACTCGCGCGGAATCTCGCGCAGGAAGCGCGAGGGCACGTTGTAGTTGTCCTGGCCGTGGATACGGCGCGATTCGGCGTAGCACAGCACCAGCTTCTGGCGCGCGCGGGTGATGCCCACATAGGCCAGGCGGCGCTCTTCTTCCAGCCGGCCGCTTTCTTCCAGCGAGCGTGCGCTCGGGAACAGGCCGTCTTCCAGGCCGACCAGGAACACGATGGGGAATTCCAGGCCCTTGGCCGAATGCAGCGTCATCAGCTGCACGCCCTCTTCGCCGGCCTGGGCCTGGCCTTCGCCGGCCTCCAGCGAGGCGTAGGCCAGGAAGGCCACCAGCTCGGTCATGCCCTGGCTGTCTTCATCGTCCGGGCGGGTGAAGCGCGAGGCCACCGACACCAGTTCGTCCAGGTTCTCGGTACGCGATTCCGAATCCAGCCCGCTGCGGCTTTCCTTGGCCCAATGCTCGCGCAGGCCAGAGCGCATCAGCACATGGTCGATGCGTTCGGCCAGCTCCATGTCGCCGGTTTCGGCGTGCAGCTGGCCGACCAGGCTCAGGAACGTGGCCAGCGCATTGCGGGCGCGGGCGGCCAGGGTGTTTTCCTGCGTGGACAGCATCGCCGCTTCCCACAGCGACAAGGCATTGGCGCGTGCCAGCCGGCGGACCTCGTCCAGCGTACGATCGCCGATGCCGCGCGTGGGCGTATTGACCGCCCGCTCGAACGCGGCATCGTCGCTGCGGTTGGTGAGCAGGCGCAGGTACGCCAACGCATCCTTGATTTCGGCACGCTCGAAGAAGCGCATGCCGCCATACACGCGATACGGCAACTGCTCGGAAATCAGCGCTTCTTCCAGCGCGCGCGACTGCGCGTTGCTGCGATACAGCACCGCCACTTCGCCATAACTGCCGCCGTCGCGCACCCACTGCCGCGCGCGCTCGACCACATAGCGCGCCTCGTCGACCTCGTTGTAGGCCGCATACAGATCGATCGGATCGCCGTCGCCGGAATCGGTCCACAGCTGCTTGCCGATGCGGTCCGGGTTGTGCGCGATGACCGCATTGGCCGCGCCCAGGATATTGGCGCTGGAACGGTAGTTCTGCTCCAGCCGCACGGTCTGCGCGCCGGGGAAATCCTTCAGGAAGCGCTGGACGTTCTCGACCTTGGCACCGCGCCAGCCGTAGATGGCCTGGTCGTCGTCGCCGACCACGAACACATGCCCGGTCTCGCCGGCCAGCACCCGCACGAAGGCGTACTGGATCGCATTGGTGTCCTGGAACTCGTCGACCAGGATCTCGCGGAAGCGCGCACGATAATGCGCCAGCAAGGCCGGGGTGTCGCGCAGCAGCTCGTGCGCGCGCAACAGCAACTCGGCGAAATCCAGCAGGCCGGAGCGGTCGCAACGTTCCTGGTAGGCGGCGTAGACCTGCCGGCGCACCTCGGTCCAGTCGTCGTTGGGCTCGGGCTGGATATGCTGCGGACGGCGGCCTTCGTCCTTCTGCTCGTTGATCCACCAGCTCATCTGCTTGGGCGGATACTTTCCCTCGTCCAGCTCCAGCGCCTGCACCACGCGCTTGACCAGCCGCAGCTGGTCGTCGCTGTCCATGACCTGGAAGCCTTCCGGCAGCCGCGCATCCTGCCAGTGCAGGCGCAACAACCGGTGCGCCAGCCCATGGAAGGTGCCGATCCACATCCCGCGACTGCCGTTGCGCAGCTGCAGGTCGGTGCGGTGACGCATTTCGCCGGCGGCCTTGTTGGTGAAGGTCACCGCGAAGATGCCGTGGTTGGGCACGCCCTGGACTTCGTTGAGCCAGGCAATGCGATGGATCAGCACGCGCGTCTTGCCGGAGCCGGCGCCGGCCAGCACCAGGTAATGCCCCTGCGGCGCGGAAACGGCCTCGCGCTGGGCGGGGTTTAAATGATCGAGCAAATGAGAGACATCCACCGCCGTATTTTACCGGTTGTGGCGTCGCTGCGGCTGAGATTGCGATGAAGCGGTTGGGATTGCTGCCCCCATCCGCCCTTCGGGCACCTTCCCCCGCAAGCGGGAGAAGGGAGAAGGGAGAAGGGAGGGCGCTGGTTGCTCTGTCACCTGCAAGAGAAGGCAGGCAGATGCTCGCCGTGGCAGAGCCCCTCTCCCGCCTGCGGGAGAGGGGTTGGGGTGAGGGCACGAGGCGCAGCCACGACGCATTGCGCGCGGGTCACCCGAGGCTTTAGCTCGCACCCTCATCGGGCGCTATGCGTCGCCTTCGCCCCTCGAAGAGGCCAATGTCGCGGCCGGAGAAGCCAGCCAAGCTGCTTTTCCTGTCCCCACACGCCTATCAGCGCTCCAGCTGCAGCAGCACATCGCGCGCGATCGCCGCTGCCTGCTCGCGCAGCTCCGGCACTGCCAGGCTCTCCCATAACGCGCCGATGCGCAGGCTGCCAATCACCCGCAGGCGCGGGTTCGTCTGACCGTCAGCATCGATCAGGCTGCCATCGGCAGCGCTGTCAACGCCGATACCGTGCGGGCCGGCCATCGCAATGCCCTGCCCCAGCAGCTGCTGCAGCAGCGGGTTGCGCATCGCCTGCACGCGCATTTCCACGCCGGTGGCGTTGACCAGCGCCTGCACATCCAGCTGCAAGGCATGCCCGGCACTGGCGCCGGCACTGACCCGCACGCAGGCGCCGGCCTGGAACGCCACCTCCAGCCGCGCGCGATGCAGCTGCAATTGTCCACGCGCGCGCATCGCCTGCAGCTGCGCATGTACCGGCGCGGCGATGCGATGACGATGCACATCCCAATAGCGCACCACATGGCGCAGGAAGCGGCGTTGGTCGGCAACCGACAGCGTTTGCCACAGGGCCTGGCTCAGCGGGCGCACACGCTCCATCACGCTCTGCCAGGGCAGGCCCTGCGCCATCGCAGCCCGCGCGCGCTGCCGCAAGCTGCGCATCCGCGCACGCAGCGATAGCGCCAGCAGCGGCTGCGGATCGAAGTCCGCGGCAACGCAGTACGCCTGCGGCAACGGCAGCAGCCCATGCCGCGACACCACGTGCACCGCCCCGCGATGCGCCTGCGCGGCCAACGTCACCACCGTGTCGGCCATGCTCAGTCCCGAGCCGACGATGCACACCGCCGCGTCCGGCGGCAACGCGGCGACCGCCTCGGTATCCCAGGCTTCCATTCGCTGCATCGCCGACAGGCCGGTGGCCCCGCGCAGCGGCAGCGGCCGCAACGCATTGCCCACCGCCAGCACCACGCTGCCGGCGTGCACGGTCTGGCCATCGTCGAGCTGCAACCGCGCGCCGTCGGCATCGCACTGCAGCGTCTGCACGCGGGCGCTGTGCACGGTGAGCGTCGCCGGGCTCTGCGCACGCGCGGCCTGCAGGCGATCGCGCAAATAGGGCGCGTAATGCCGGCGTCCGACGAAGTGCTGCGGCAGCCGTGCGTCCTCCAGCTCCGGGCAGCAGGCGTGCGCACGCAGGTAATCGACGAAATCCTGCGGCGCCTCCACCAACGCACTCATCCGCGCGGCCGGCACATTGAGCAGATGTTCGGGACGCGCGGTGGAGTAGGCCACACCCTCGCCCAGCATCGCCTGCGGCTCGATCAGCACGATCTGCACCGGCGCCATGGCCTGACGCAGCAGCTGCAGCGCCACCAGCACCCCGGATGCGCCACCGCCAACGATGGCGATCGCTGCATCGCCGGGATCACGCAATTCATTCATCCGGCAATTGTAGGCGATGCGTCGCGTCGCACCGATGACAGCGGCCACGCCCGCCGCGATGGCCGGGATAACGCCATGCAGATAGGCCGGCGCGACGTTCCCGTCCAACACCGCGGTCGGCTGACGCGTCCATTCGAGCGCGAGCGCGTTCGCATGCCGCGCGATCTTGCCGCCCCAGACGCGTCTCCACCACTGCACCTGCCACCGCAGGCATCCCCGTGCCCGACTGGCGCTGCGCGCGCATGCAACGCTTACATCAACGCATCGGCCAGGCGCGCAATGCCTTCGCGACTGCGGCGCCAGGCCGGGCGCGTGCGCCATTGTTGCAGCTCCAGCTGGCGTGCGTTGGCCAGGTAATCCTGCTCGATCGCACGCAGTCGCTGCACCACGTCCCGGTCGTAGCAGAGCATGCCGATCTCGGCGTTGAGCGCAAACGAGCGGATATCCAGGTTGATCGAGCCGACCAGTGCGATGTCCTCGTCCATGCTCAGGTGCTTGGCATGCAGGAAGTGCGGGCGATACAGCGCGATCTTGACCCCGCAGCGCAGCAGCTCTTCGAAATACGCCTCCTGCGCCCAGGCCGCCAGGATCTGGTTGTTGCTCTCCGACAGGATCAGCTGCACCTCCACGCCCGACACCGCGGCAATGCGTAGCGCACTGAGCAAGGCTTCGTCGGGGACGAAATACGGCGTCACCAGCACCACCTTGCGCCGCGCCAGGTGGATCACCGCGTTGATCGCATCGCGCGCATTCTCGAACGGATACGCCGGGCCGCTGGGCAGCAGCTGCGTGGCGATGTTGGCCTCGCACACCGGCGCGTCCGGCCATACGTCCAGGCGCTGCCCGGTTTCGGTGAACCAGTCGCTGGCGAACACCGCTTCCAGATGATTGACCACCGGCCCGCGCACGCGCGCGACCAGCTCGCGATTGGGCACTCCGTCGATGAACCTGGCCTCGGCCAGGTTCTGCGAGCCGACAAAGCCCACCTGGTTGTCGATCACCGCAATCTTGCGATGGTTGCGCAGATCCATGCGCCCGCTGCGGCGCCAGCGCAGGCCACCGGGCAACACCGCCAGCACCTCCACCCCGCCGGCCTGCAGGCGCTTGCGGTAATGGCGCAGACCACGCTTGGCACCCACCGCATCCAGCAGCACGCGGCAGCGCACGCCGCGCGCACCGGCGCGCAGCAGCGCGG
Source organism: Xanthomonas arboricola pv. guizotiae (assembly GCF_002940205.1). Lineage (GTDB taxonomy): Bacteria > Pseudomonadota > Gammaproteobacteria > Xanthomonadales > Xanthomonadaceae > Xanthomonas > Xanthomonas arboricola_C. Next base: position 59,627 of record NZ_MDSK01000027.1, on the reverse strand, counting down.
CGACCACCGCATCGCCCACCGCATCGTCGAACATCAGGTAATACAGCAGATGCACGCGCTGTTCCGCCATGTCGATCGCGGTGATCAAGGCCTGCAGCGACTGCGTGTAGTCGTCCAGCAAGTCCACCGCATTGCCCAGCGTGGGCATGAAATCGCCCTGGCGTTCGACCAGCGGCACCACCTCGGCGCTGCTGGCGTCCGCCTGCGGGGTCCAGCGCAAGGCATGCAGCGGCAGTTGCTGCTCGCGGATCACCTGCGAGGCAGTGGCCTGGCGTTCCACCCGCAGCCGCGACAGCCATGGATGCCCGAACAGCAGATACAGCGGCAGGCCGACCACCGGCACGAAGCCGATCAGCAGCAACCAGCTGCGTGCCGCGCCCGGCGTGGTGCGGGCCGGAATCCACAACAGCGCGGCCAGGCGAATCACCCAGTCCAGCGCCAGCAGCCAGGTCCCCTGCAACCAGTCGGGCAGCATCAGCGATCCGTTCTCAAGAAGGCTCCGATTCTGACCGCCCGGTGCGTGAACGCAACGGGGCGGGCGCGTCGATCGGCGCGCAATAGCGAAATGGCCCGCCCTGCGCATCGGCCGGCTGCACGCGCTCGGCGCAGACCTGCCGCAGCGTCTGCACGAATGCCGACTGCGCGCGGGTGGGATGCCAGTCTCTGCGCAGCGTCATGCCGATCTGGCGGCGCAGCTGCGGCCCGGCGCGGCCGATCTCGCACAGCAAGCCGGCGCGGCGCTCGAACAGGAACTGGTCGCGCGACATCAGCGTGAGCCAGTCGCCTTCCAGCAGCAGCCCGCGGATGGTCAGCTCCGCGCCGCATTCGATGCGCAGCGCCGGTGGCTCGATCCGCTGATCGCGAAACATGCGCTCCCAGCGTGCGCGCACCGGCGTGCCGGTGGTGGCGATCACCCAGGGATAGTCCAGCAACTGCGCAAACGCATAGGCGCGCCCGGCCAGCGGGTGCCCGCTGCGCGCCACGATCACCGGCTCGTCATCGAATAACGGCTCCTGCAGCACATCGCGCACCGGCAACGGCTCGCGCAGCGCACCGATCAGCAGGTCCAGCCCGCCCTCGCGCAGACGCGCCAGCAATTCGTCATACGGGCCTTCGACCACGTTGACGCTGGCACCGGGATGCGCGCGCGCAAACCGCGCCAGTACCTGCGGCAGCAGGATCGCCCGCGCCAGCGGCATCACCCCCAGTGCGATCCGGCCGGCGTGCTGCGAGCGCAACGCGCTCACTTCGTCCAGGCCGGCGCGCACTTCGGCCAGCGCCAGGCGCACCTGCCGCAGCAGCCGCGTGGCCACCGGCGTGGCCTGCATGGTCTTGCCGCGGCGCACCGTCAGCGGCACCTCGATCACATCGGCCAGCGACTGCACCGCGCGGTAGATCGCCGGTTGCGAGACCCCGGCGCGCGCCGCCGCCAACGAATAACTCCCGGCCACATCCACCGCGACCAGCGCCTGCAGTTGCCCCAGCGAGACCCGTCGCTCCAGGCCAGGCCGGACCGGCAACCGCAACGCCCGCCGCGCCACCCGGATGCCGCGACCCAGTTGCTCCAACGCCCGTGCGATGCGCGGCACCAGCAACTGCGTGGCCTCGGTGGCGACCATGCCACCCGGATGCCGTTCGAACAGGCGCACACCGAGCTGCTGCTCCAGCCGCGCCACCGCCTGGGTCAATGCCGGTTGCGACAGGTTCACCTGCGGCGCGGCCGCGCTGATGCTGCCCAGCCGGTACACCACCACCAGGGCGTAGAGATGGCGAAGGTTCGGCTCGGGGGTCGGCGGCATGCTCTAACTATAAGCAAAATCAATATGCATACCTCAAATGAATCTTGAGCCGGCAGGCGATCGCCGCACAGACTCGATGCACGCCTAACGAGGATGGATGGATGAGCCAGGTCGTCACCCGGATCGCGCGCACCCCGTTGGCCGTCGTCGACGGGCTTGCGCAGGCCGGCGTGGCCACCGTGCACGAGGCGCAGGCGCGCAGCGGCCTGCTGCACCATCGCCTGCGCCCGATCTACGCCGGCTGCCGCATCGCCGGCACCGCCGTCACCGTATCGGTCCCGCCCGGCGACAACTGGATGATGCATGTGGCCATCGAGCAACTGCAGCCCGGCGACGTGCTGGTGGTCGCCCCGACCAGCGCCTGCTGCGATGGCTATTTCGGCGATCTGCTCGCCACCTCGGCGCAGGCGCGCGGCTGCCGCGGGCTGATCATCGACGCCGGCGTGCGCGATGTGCGCGACCTCACGGCGATGCAGTTCCCCGCCTGGAGCCGCGCCATCTGCGCGCAGGGCACCATCAAGGAGACGCTGGGCTCGGTCAACGTGCCGCTGGTCTGCGCCGACGCGCTGGTGCAGCCGGGCGATGTGGTGGTGGCCGACGACGATGGCGTGTGCGTGGTGCCGCGCGCCAGCACCGCCGCGGTGCTGGCCGAAGCGCAGGCACGCGAAGCGCGCGAACTGCGCAAACGCGAGCGCCTGGCACGCGGCGAACTGGGCCTGGACATCTACGCCATGCGCGAGCGGCTGGCGGCCAAGGGCCTGCGCTATGTCTGAGCAGGTCCGCGCGATGTGGATGCGCGGCGGCACCTCCAAGGGCGGCTTTTTCCTGGCTGACGAGTTGCCGGGCGAACGCGCCGCACGCGATGCCTTCCTGCTGCGCGCCTACGGCTCGCCGGATATGCGCCAGATCGACGGCATGGGCGGCGCCGATCCGCTGACCTCCAAGGTCGCGATCGTGTCGCGCTCGGCACGCGCCGATGCCGACGTGGACTATCTGTTCCTGCAGGTGTCGGTGGACCGGGCACAGGTCAGCGACGCGCAGAACTGCGGCAACATGCTGGCCGGGGTTGCACCGTTCGCGCTGGAGCGCGGCCTGTTGCCGGCACGCGATGGCCACACCGAGGTGCGCATCTTCATGCGCAACACCGGCACGCTGGCCACCGCCAGCGTGCAGACGCCCGGTGGCCAGGTGCGCTACGACGGCGACGCCCGCATCGACGGCGTGCCCGGCACCGCTGCGCCGATTGCGCTGGCATTTGCCGATATCGCCGGCTCCTCGTGCGGCGCCTTGCTGCCGACCGGCAACAGGGTCGACACCCTGGCGGGCGTGGAGGTCACGCTGATCGACAACGGCATGCCCTGCGTGGTGCTGCGCGCCCGCGATCTCGGCATCAGCGGTTACGAAGACCGCAGCACCCTCGATGCCGATGAGGCGCTGAAGACCCGCCTGGAATCGCTTCGCTTGCAGGCCGGTCCGTTGCTGCAGCTGGGCGATGTTGCCGAGGCCACCGTGCCCAAGATGATGCTGGTCGCCGCACCGCGCCATGGCGGCGCGATCAACGTGCGCTCGTTCATTCCGCACCGCTGCCACGCCTCGATCGGCGTGCTCGGCGCCGTCACCGTGGCCACCGCCTGCCTGCTGCCCGGCTCGCCCGCGCATGCCTTGGCGCAGCTGCCTGGCGGCACCACCCAGCAGCTGGAGGTGGAACATCCCAGCGGTGCGAGCAGTTGCGTCATTACGCTGGATGCGCACGGTGAGGTGGTGCGCGCTGCAGTGCTGCGCACTGCACGCAAATTGTTCGATGGTGAGCTGTTTGCTTGAGCACGGCCGCCAGCATGCGATGCGGCAGTCGGCATCACGCTGGCCTGAACCCGGGTCGTCGACGCGTGGTTTGCGGCATCCTGCAGTCTGCGCATCTGCTACTACCGATCGCGCGCCGCGCGCTCTCCACCCACTCGAGCGACGCAACTGGCTTTTCGGGCCACTGGCCGGATATCAGCACGGCGTTGCGGTTCGCTCGGGTGCGATGCGTTGCTTCGCCGATAACTGCACACCGATGGCAATGCATACGCGCAGTTGCATGGCTGCCAAATCCATGCAGCTGAATCCAGACGTCCGCCCACATGCGCACTGCACATCTTTCGGTCGGATGCGCAGCGCGCTCTGCGCACCTTAATGAGCATTCCCATGATCATCGACTGCCACGGCCACTACACCACCGCGCCCGCGGCGCATGACGTCTTCCGCAAGGCGCAGGTCGCGCAGTACGACGATCCGGCCCTGCCCGCGCCGGTGTATCCGTCCATCTCCGACGACGCATTGCGCGAAAGCATCGAACAACACCAACTGCGCCTGTTGCGCGAGCGCGGTGCCGACATGACGATCTTTTCGCCACGCGCCAGCAGCATGGCGCACCATCTCGGCGACGAGACGGTCAGCCAGGTGTGGACGCGCCACTGCAACGACCTGATCGCGCGCGTGGCGCAGCTATATCCGCACACCTTCATCGGCGTGTGCCAGTTGCCGCAGTCGCCGGGCGTGCCGATCGCCCAGTCGATCGCCGAGCTGGAACGTTGCGTCAGCGAACTCGGGTTTGTCGGCTGCAATCTCAATCCCGACCCCTCCGGCGGCCACTGGAACGGCGTGCCATTGACCGATCGCGCCTGGTATCCGTTCTTCGAAAAGATGGTCGAGCTCGACGTGCCGGCGATGGTGCATGTGTCGGGCAGCTGCAACGCCAACTTCCACGCCACCGGCGCGCATTATCTCAATGCCGATACCACCGCGTTCATGCAGTTTCTCGAAGGCGATCTGTTCGCTGATTTCCCCGACTTGCGCTTCGTCATTCCGCACGGCGGCGGCGCGGTACCGTATCACTGGGGCCGCTTTCGCGGCCTGGCCGACATGCTCGGCAAGCCGCCGCTGTCCACGCATGTGATGCGCAATGTGTTCTTCGACACCTGCGTGTATCACCAGCCCGGCATCGATCTGCTGTTCGAGGTCATCGACATCGACAACATCCTGTTCGGCTCGGAGATGGTCGGTGCGGTGCGCGGCATCGACCCGCAGACCGGCCAGTATTTCGACGACACCAAGCGCTACATCGATGCCTTGGCGATTTCCGACGCCGACAAGCGCAAGGTATTCGAAGGCAATGCGCGGCGGGTGTATCCGCGCCTGGATGCGCAATTGCGCGCGCGCGGGCTGTAACCCTTCCTTACCTGCGGGAGAAGGTGCCCCGCAGGGGCGGATGAGGGGGGCGCCTCGGAAAGCGGTCGCCGCCTGCGATGCCAAACGCGTCGCCACGCGCCTTCAGAAGTAAGACACCGGCTGCTTCGCCTCCAACTGCAAGCTACTCACGGCGCGTGCAATCGGAAAAACCACGTTTCGCTTGCGAGTGGCTTCGCCCCCCTGCCCTCACCCCTCCCCCTCTCCCGAAGGGAAAGGGGAGTGCACGCCGACCATTGTTGCGATCACCCCCCGCAACACTCCACAAACGCAAACACCCGCCTTGCGGCGGGTGTTTGCCTGGATGCAGATCGGGTAATCGGTGGATTACTTGATCTTGCCTTCCTTGTACATCACGTGCTTACGCACGACCGGGTCGTATTTCATCATTTCCATCTTCCCCGGAGTGTTCTTCTTGTTCTTGTCCGTGGTGTAGAAGTGGCCGGTAGCGGCCGAGGAAATCATACGGATCTTGTCACGCTTGCCTTTTGCCATGACTGCTTACTCCTCAGACCTTTTCGCCGCGCGCACGCAGCTCTTTCAGAACGGCATCAATCCCGTTCTTGTCGATGGTGCGCAATGCATGCGCGGAGACACGGAGCTTCACCCAACGGTTCTCGCTGGCGACCCAGAAGCGGCGCTCGTGCAGGTTGGGCAGGAAGCGACGACGGGTTCTGTTGTTTGCGTGGGAGACGTTGTTACCCGTCTGCACACGCTTGCCGGACACTTGGCATACGCGGGACATTACGCACCTCGATAAATGAATTGCCACCCATAGCCTGGGGAGCGGCGGCCCCGACAGCGTCAAGCTGCCACGCAACGTTGGGAATCAAGAACTTACGCTGGGAACAAGCCGGCAACCCCATCGCGCTGGGTGCCGCCATCCGGAGCGATCCGGGCACAGCGAGCCGCGCATTATGCACGGCTTTCCCATGTGCCGCAAGCACTTAGCCCACACTCCCCGCCCGCCCGCGGTGCAGCCAGCGATACAGCACCGGCAGCACCAGCAGGGTGAGCAGGGTCGAGGAGACGATGCCGCCGATCACCACCGTGGCCAGCGGGCGCTGCACCTCGGCTCCGGCGCCGACATTGAAGGCCATCGGCACAAAGCCCAGTGCGGCCACCAGCGCCGTCACCAGCACCGGGCGCAGGCGGCTCAGCGCGCCCTCGCGCAAGGCCTGCTCCAGCGACATGCCCTCGCCCCGCAGGCTGCGCACGAAGGCGATCATCACCAGGCCGTTGAGCACCGCCACCCCCGACAGCGCGATAAAGCCGACGCCCGCGGAGATCGACAACGCCAGGCCGCGCAGCGCCAGCGCCACCACGCCACCGGTCAGCGCCAGCGGCACGCCGCTGAACACCACCAGCGCATCGCGCAGCGAGCCGAACGACCAGTACAGCAGCGCGAAGATCAGCAGCAAGGTGCCCGGCACCACCCAGGCCAGGCGCTGGCTGGCGGAAATCAGTTGCTCGAAGGTGCCGCCGTAGCCGATCCAGTAGCCGGTGGGCAGCACGACCTCGGCCTGCACACGCTGCTGCACCTCGGCGACGAATCCGCCCAGGTCGCGGTCGCGCACATTGGCGGTGATCACGATGCGGCGCTTGCCGTCTTCGCGATTGATCTGGTTGGGCCCGAGCACGGTGTGGATCTTTGCGACCTCGCGCAGCGGCACCGTGGTCGGTTCGCCACTCCGCCAGCCGGCCGCGCGGCTGGACTCGTCGACATCGGCGCGCTCGCCATCGCCACGCAACGGGATCGGCAGATCGGCCAACGCGGTCGGGTCCTGCCGCAGCCCTTCGGGCAGGCGCACCACGATGTCGAAGCGGCGGTCGCCTTCGAACAACTGCCCGGCCGCCTGACCGCCCACCGCCGCCGACACCGTGTCCTGCACCACGCCGGGATTGAGCCCGTACCCGGCCAGCGCGGCGCGATCGGGCACCACCGCCAGCATCGGCAGGCCGGTGGCCTGCTCCAGGCTCACGTCGGCCGCACCCGGCACTGCGCTGGCGATTTCCTGCACGCGCTGCCCCAGCTCGACCAGCGTGTCCAGATCGTCGCCATAGACCTTGATCGCGACATCTGCGCGCACGCCGGAAATCAGCTCGTTCATGCGCATCTGGATCGGCTGGGTGAACTCGTAATTGTTGCCGGGCAGCTGCTTGACCGCCTGCTCGATCTCGGCCAGCAACTGCGCCTTGGGCTTGCGCGGGTCCGGCCACCGCGCGCGCGGATGCATGATCAGGAACGTATCGGCCACCGACGGCGGCATCGGGTCGGTGGCCACTTCGGCGGTGCCGAGTTTGCCGAACACATGCGCCACTTCCGGAAACTGCTTGATGCGTTTTTCCAGCGTGGATTGCATGGTGATGGCCTGTTCCAGGCTGGTGCCGGGAATGCGCAAGGCGTGCAGCGCGATGTCGCCTTCGTCCAGGTTGGGGATGAACTCGCTACCCAGACGCGTGGCCACTACCGCGCACAGCGCCACCGTTGCGAATGCCGCAATGCCGACCCAGCGGCCGTGACGCAGCGCGCGATCGAGCAAGGGCGCATACACGCCGCGCGCCCAGCGCATCGCGCGGTTCTCGTGCTCGGCCACCTTGCCGCCGAGCAGCAAGGCGATCGCTGCGGGGACAAAAGTGAGCGACAGCAACATCGCACCGCTCAGCGCCAGCACCACGGTGATCGCCATCGGATGGAACATCTTGCCTTCGATGCCGGTGAGTGCGAACACCGGCAGATACACCGCCGTGATGATGCCCAGGCCGAACAGGCTGGGCCGGATCACCTCTGCCGTGGCTTCGGCAGTCAGTTCGAAACGCTCGTCGCGCTCGAGCACCCGACCCAGGCGCAATTGCGCTTGCCCGAAGCGGCGCAGGCAGTTCTCCACGATGATCACAGCGCCATCGACGATCAAGCCGAAATCCAGCGCACCCAGACTCATCAGGTTGCCGGACACGCCACCGCGCACCATGCCGGTGAGGGTGAACAACATCGCCAGCGGAATCACCGCCGCGGTGATCAGGGCCGCACGCACATTGCCCAGCAGCAGGAACAGCACCACGATCACCAGCAACGCGCCTTCGATCAGGTTCTTGGCGACGGTGACGATGGTGCGGTCCACCAGCGCGGTGCGGTCGTAGACCGGCACCGCCTGCACGCCGGCCGGCAAGCTGGCATTGGCCGCTTGCAGCCGCTGCGCGGCGGCCTGCGCCACGGTGCGGCTATTGGCACCGACCAGCATGAACACCGTGCCGAGCACCACTTCGGTGCCGTCCTGGGTGGCCGCACCGGTGCGCAGTTCGCGCCCTTCGCCAACCTGCGCCACATCGCGCACCCGGATCGGCACGCCTTGGCGCCGATCCAGCACGATCGCCCCGATCTGCGCGATATCGTCCACCTGCCCCGGCACCCGCACCAGGAACTGCTGGCCGTTGCGTTCGATATAGCCGGCGCCGATGTTGCGGTTGTTCGCCTCCACCGCGCGCGCGACATCGTCCAGCGTGAAACCCAGGGCGACCAGGCGTGCCGGATCCGGGGTGATGTGGATCTGCCGCGCATAGCCGCCGATGGTATTGACCTCGGTCACGCCCGGCACATTGCGCAACTGCGGGCGCACCACCCAGTCCTGCAGGGTGCGCAGATCGGTGGCCGTCCACGCACTGCCATCGGGCTTGCGCGCATTCGGTTTGGCTTCGACCGTGTACATGAAGATCTCGCCAAGCCCGGTCGCGATCGGCCCCAGCTGCGGCTCCAACCCGGCCGGCAGTTGCGACTTGACCTGCTGCAGCCGCTCGGCCACCTGCTGCCGCGCAAAATACAGGTCCGTGCCATCGGCAAAGACCGCCGTCACCTGCGACAAGCCATAGCGCGACAACGAGCGTGTGGATTCCAGCCCCGGCAAGCCGGCCAACACCGTCTCCAGCGGAAACGTCACCCGCTGCTCCGACTCCAACGGCGAGTACCCCGGCGCGGCCGTATTGACCTGCACCTGTACATTGGTGATGTCCGGGGTGGCATCGATCGGCAGGCGCGAAAAACTCCACGCCCCGATCGCAACCAGCACCGCCGTCAACGCCAGCATCAACCACCGCTGCGCGATCGCGAACCGAATGATGTTAGTGAGCATGACAAACACCTCCGTGCACACCTGGCACCGCAATGCGCCGGTCGGTTCCCGCGTCGTGCCACCAACAGATCGCGCCGCCTCCCCATCGCGGCGCGGCACGCAGGGATGCGCGACGTTTTTGTAAGGGACAGGGATGTCCCTTACAAAAATTTCTGCCGGACTTGCGGACCCGTAGCGCCGCAGGCACGGAGGGCGCGAGGACGGGGTGTGCTTTCTTTTGCTTACTTTGGTCAGCCCGCGGCTGCCGTAGAGCGCTTCTTGCACAAGCAAAGAAAAGTGACTCGCGCCCGACAGGGCGTGAAAGCCTTGGATGTGGCATGCACCCCTGCATCCGGCAAACGCCTCCACTCCAGGGCGCAATGACATCCATCCCAACGCGCTCAATGATCATGCGAGGCCCCCGACTTTTCGATGTCGGCCTTCACCAGATAACTCTGTTCCACCACCACTGCGTCGCCTGCCGCCAGACCCGACACCACCTGCAGCTGCTGCGCATCGCGCGCGCCCAGCGTCACCGGCCGCATCTCGTACACATCCCCCACCCGCACGAACACCACCTCCCAGTCGCGAAACTGCTGCAAGGCTCCCACCGGCACCACCATCGCCGCCGGCTGCTGCGCCACCGTCACCCGCGCCTTCACCGCCGAGCCCGGCCGCCACAGGCCGTCGTCGTTGCGCAACACCGCGCGCGCCACCGTGCTCTGACTCGCGGTGGCCGTGCCCGGCAACACGCGCTCCAACGTGGTCTGCGCCACCCCGCCATCGCTGATGCGGGTCACCGCCACCGGGGCGCCGGCGGCGATGTGCCCGGCATCGGCGCCGAAGATGTGCAGATCCACCCACAGGCTCGACAGGTCGGCGATCTCGAACAACGCCTGGCCCTCGCTGGCGTTGCTGCCCAGGCTGGCGTTGCGGGCGAGCACGGTGCCGCTGATCGGTGCAGTGACCGGATACGTGGTCAGGCTCAGATTGCTCTCCACCGTGGCCAGCACCTGGCCGGCGCGCACCTGGTCGCCGACATTGACGCGCAGGCTGCGCACCGGCCCGGGAAAGCGCGCGGTGGCCTGCGCCTGCGCACCTTCTGCCGGCGTCAGCAGGCCTTGCACTTCGTGCTGGTCGGCGATGCTGCCGGGACCGACCGGCGCGACCCGGATACCGGCGTCCTGCGCGATCCTGGACGCGATGGTGGTGCGCCCTTCATAACTGGGATAGGCCCAGCGATGCGACCTGCCCTGCACGGTGGCGCGCACCTCCACATCGAACGAATGCGGCTCGCCGACCGTGCTGTCGGCCAGCAGGCTGCCATCGTCGCGCGCGCGCAAGCGATGCACTTCGTTGATACCGCCGAGCCGGGTCAGACGCACTTCGACACTGCCGGCGCTGGGCGGCAAGGGCTTGCCGTCGCGGTACAGCCAGGCGCGATAGGTCGGCGGCGTGCCGTCTTCGGCAATCGCCAGCTCCACGCTGTCGCCGTCCTGGCGCAGCAGGCGCCCGCCGTGCGCGCCTTTTTCGGCGTCCTCGCCATGTGCATCGGCATCGCCTTCGGCGCCGGGCGTTGCGTGGTCATGGGCTTCTTCGCCGTTGCCGCTGTTGCCGCCGCAGCCGCTCAACAGCAGCGCCAGCACAAGCAGCACAATCAAAAAACTTTTCATCGAAATTGGTCCTGGTTGGCGCCGGCGCAGTGCGTCGGGCGAACGAACGAAGATGGTCTTTGCTGGATCCGCGGTAGGCGCGCTAGGCGCGCGCAGCGCTTGGCGACTGCTGGATGCCGACGCGGTTGCTAACGCCGAGACCGATACCGGCGCAGCAGACCCAGGCGGACGCAGGCAGGCAGGGCGAGAACGCGCAGCGGAGGTAGCGCTCATGGCCCCACCTGCGCAGTGTTTTCGACCACGAACGGTTGTCCGGTCAGGCGCTGGATTTCGATCAATGCGGTCTGCGCTTCCAACGCGGCGGCCAGTTGCTGCTGGCGTGCATCGCTGCGCTGTGCCTGCAGCTGCGCCCAGTCCAGATAACTGGTGGCGCCGGCGCGGTACGCGCGCTCGGCGGCGGCATCGGCACGCGCAAGTGCGGGCAGCACATCGCTGCGCATGCGCGCCACTTCCAGCTGCGCGGCGCGGTAGCGGCCATGCGCGTCGGCCAGCGTGGCGTAGAGCGCCAGTGCCTGCGATTGGCGTTCGATGTCCAGCAACGACAGCTCCGCTTCGGCGGCGCGGATCTCCGGTTGCGCACGCGCGGCGCTGCCCAGCGCCAGCGAGACGCTGCCCAGCAGCGCGGTGGCGTCGTTGGCTTCGAGCCGGCGCACGCCCACCTGCCAGTCCAGGTCCGGGCGCGCCTGGCTGCGTGCCAGCCGCACCCGCGCCTCGCGCACGCGCTGCTCGCCGTTCAAGCGCGCCAGCTCGGGGGTGGCATCGAGCAGCTGCGCCAGCACCTCGAATTCGGGAATCGCCGGCAGTTGCAATGGGTCGCCGGTGACAGCGCCGAAGTCCGGCGTGCGCTGGCCCCACAACACCGCCAGCTGGCGGCCTGCGGCCAGCAGTTCCTGCTGCGCGCGATCGCGCTCCAGTTCCGCGCGCGCCTGCAGGGCCTGGGCGGTCAGCAGCACCGACTCCGGCGATGCGCCGGCCTGCAGCCGCTGGCGCGCGGCACTGACGGTGCGTTGGCGCTGGGCCAGGGTTTCCAGCGCGACCGCGTGCCACTGCGCGGCCATGCCGATGGCCAGGTAGCGCCGGGCCACTTCCGCCAGCACGTCCAGGCGTGCCAGCGCACGTTGCGGGGCCAATGCATCGATGCGTGCCTGGGCCAGGGCGCGGCGCGCGTCCAGCTTGCCGCCCCGTTCCAGCACGCCAGCCAGGGTGACGGTGAGTTCGGCCTGGTCCAGCGCACGCGCCGGGCCGCTGCCGAACACGTTTTCCAGTTCGGCACCGATACGCAACGGCGGACGCAGCGCGTCGCGCTCGGCGCCGGCGGTGAGGACCGCGCGCTGACCATCGGCCAGGCGCAGGTCGGGGTGCTGCCGGGCGACGCGCGCAATGGCGTCGTCCAGGGTCAGCACGGGTTTGGGCGGTGCGTCCTGCGCCATGGCGCACGGTACGACCGCGAAGACGGCAAGTGCCGTCAGTCGCAACCACATGAGGGTGTCTCCGGAATCGGGATCGATGGGCAGGCCGGCAGCTGCCGGCGACGCATCAGGCCGCGATCGGGGGACGCAATCCGGTCTCGCCCAGGTGCGAGCGGTAGTACGCGAGCACGGCCACGGGCTGGGCCTGCGCGTGCGTGGACAGCGGCAGCCAGGCCAGCGCCGGCAACACGGCCGGATTCTGGCCGTGGCAGTAGCCGCTATGCATCAGGGCGTGCATCAGGCCGGCCCCATCGCGCTCGCCGGCATCGCCTTCGTCGGCGCCGTCATGGCCGTGCGGCGCGGTGTCTTCCAGATACATCTGGTCGTGCGCCAGCGCATGCACATCGCCCAGCGCGCAGGCCACCGGTGCGACCAGCACGCCCATGGCCAGCACCGCCAACGCCATCAGGCGCAGCAAGGGGTGCAACAGGCGGGCGCGACGCAGCAGCATGGGCGCAGCGTATCGGGGCCGGGGCAGTTACACAATCGCATGCACGGCCCGGCACGCAGCGTCGTAGGAGCGGACCTGGCCGCGACGCCGCCCGGCCCGATCGATGGCATCCCGCCGGGATGCCGGTTGCGCGCGCGCAGCGCACGGGGCATCGTTCGCCAGCAGCGATCACCTGATGATCCAAGCCATGGCGGCGCCAGGGTCGGGACGGCTTCGCGGCCGGGTCCGCTCCTACGTGGAGCGGAGCGTTGGCCTGGGTCGGGGCGGCGGCGCGACGCAGCAGCAGGGGCGCATGCGTCTCCGGGGGCCGGGGAAATTCGGCACGCAGCGTCGTAGGAGCGGACCTGGCCGCGACGCCGCCCGGCCCGATCGATGGCATCCCGCCGGGATGCCGGTTGCGCGCGCGCAGCGCACGGGGCATCGTTCGCCAGCAGCGATCACCTGATGATCCAAGCCATGGCGGCGCCAGGGTCGGGACGGCTTCGCGGCCGGGTCCGCTCCTACGTGGAGCGGAGCGTTGGCCTGGGTCGGGAAGCGGCGGTGCGACGCAGCAGCAGGGGCGCATGCGTCTCCGGGGGCCGGGGAAATTCGGCACGCAGCGTCGTAGGAGCGGACCTGGCCGCGACGCCGTCCGGTCGGATCGAGGACATCACGCCGGAATGCCGGTTTCGCTCACATCGCGCGGGGCGTCGGTGCCAGCGATCACCTGGATGATCCAAGCCATGGCGGTGCCAGCGTCGGGACGGCGTCGCGGCCGGGTTCGCTCCTACGTGGAGCGGAGCGTTGGCCTGGGTCAGGGCGCGGCGGCGCTGGGCTTGGACGTTGCCGGGCGCGCCTTGCTCTCGGCGATGAAGGCGCGCACCTGCTGCTCCAGCACCGGCAAGGTCACCGAGCCCTGCTTCAGCACCGCGTCGTGGAAGGCCTTGATGTCGAAGCGGTCGCCCAGCGCCTGTTCGGCCTCGGCGCGAAGCTTGACGATGCTGATCTCGCCCAGCTTATAGCTCAGCGCCTGGCCGGGCCAGGAGATGTAGCGGTCCACCTCGGTGGTGACCTCGTGCTCGCTCAGCGCGGTGCGCTCGCGCAGGTAGGCCAGCGCCTGCTCGCGGCTCCAGCCGTCGTGGTGCACGCCGGTGTCGATCACCAGCCGGCAGGCGCGCCACATTTCGTAGGTGAGCCGGCCGAACTCTTCGTACGGGGTCTCGTAGATGCCCATCTCCTGGCCCAGCTTTTCGGTGTACAGCGCCCAGCCCTCGCCATAGGCGGAGATGTAGTTCTGGCGACGGAATGCCGGCTGATCGCCCTGCTCCAGTGCCAGCGAGCCCTGCAGCGAATGCCCGGGCGAAGACTCGTGCAGGGTCAGCGCCGGCAGGTTGTACAACGGCCGCGACGGCAGGTTGTAGGTGTTGACCCAGTAGGTGGTGGCGCCGCCGCGGCCGGCGGTCCAGAACGGGGCGATATCGTCCGGCACCGGCTTGATGGTGAAACGCCCGCGCGGCAGCGTGCCGATGAACCTGCCGACCTGCCCGTCCACCCGCTTGGAAATCCACGCGGCGCGATCGAGCAGTTCCTGCGGGGTCTTGGCGTAGAACTGCGGATCGGTGCGCAGGACGCTCAGGAACTGCGCGAAGCTGCCCTTGAAACCGACCTGCTGGATGATCGCGTCCATCTGCGCCTGGATGCGCGCCACCTCGTCCAGGCCGATCTGGTGGATCTGCTCCGGGGTCAGGTCCAGCGTGGTGTATTCGCGGATCTGCTGGCGATAGAACGCCTTGCCGTCGGGCAGCGCTTCGGCCGCAAGCGTGGTGCGCGCCTTGGGCATGTACTCGTCGCGGAAAAAGCTCAGCAGCTTGCTGTAGGCCGGCAGCACCGCATTGCTCAGCGCGGCCTCGGCCTGTGCGCGCAACTGCGCCTGTTCGGCGGCGGGGATCTGCGCCGGCAGCTGCTTGAACGGCGCATAGAAGCTGGACGCGGTGGGATCCTTGACCTCGGCCACGGTGGCGATGGACACGTCGCGGCCATCCAGCACCGCGCGCGGCACGCTGAACCCGCGCGCCAGGCCGGCGCGCATGTTGGCGGTCTGCTGGTCGAAGTAGCGCGGCACATCGTTGAGGCGCGCGATATAGGCGCGGTACTCGGCCGCGGTCTTCATCGGCCGCTGCGCCATGAAGCCCAGGTTGGACCAGAACGAGCTGTCCGAATTGAACGGCATCTCGTACAGGCGCAGGCGCACCTCGGCGGCGAGGTTTTCCACCTGCGGGCGGTAGATGGCGTAGTTGACCTGGTTGGCGGGCGAGAGCTGTTTCGGGTCGATGCCGTCGAGCTGCTTGAGCACGCCGTCCCATACCGCCAGGCGCGCCTGCTGCGCGGCCGGGCCGACATCGGGCAGATGGGTATTGTCGCCGGTGGTGTCGCTGTCTTCGTCGGCCTGGCCGGTCTCGGCCTGGCGCCAGCTCCACTCTTTTTCGTAGATGGCGCGGAAGCGCGCATCGGCGGGGCGCTCGGCGGTCAGCGTGGCGGGCGCCGCTGGTGCCGGTGCGGCGGCCTGCGCCGAGGTGGCGGCGAAACTTGCGCCCAGCAGGGCGAGCGAAAGTGCGGCGGCGAGGGAAGATGTCACGTGCGGGCGGCCTGCGTTCGGATCGAACGTCCGATCATGGCAGCCCGGGCGGCAGCTGCCATGGGCCGGAAGTCCCAGCGCGGGGATGGGGGATTAGGGATTGCGGAATGCGCACGACCGGACAGGCCGGCCGCTTCAGCCTGCCTTGCGCACCATCACCAGATGCCGCTCGCCGTCCAGGCCGGGCACCTGCAGCGGATGCACCTCGCCCACGCTCCAGCCAGCTGGCAGCGCGGCGATTTCTTCGTGCGGGTAGATGCCCTTCATCGCCAGCAGGCTGCCGCCCGGGCGCAGCAGGTGGCCGCCAACGGCGATGATGCCGGCCAGCGTATCCAGCGCGCGCGCGGTGAGATGGTCGTAGGCGGCCGGTTCGTCCAGCGCCTCGGCACGCGACTCGGCCACGCGCGCGTTGCCCAGCGCCAGCTGGCGCAGCGCCTCGCGCATGAAGCGGGCCTTCTTGCCGTTGCTTTCCACCAGGGTCACCTGCAGCTGCGGGCGGGTGATCGCCAGCGGAATGCCGGGCAGGCCGGGGCCGGTGCCCAGATCGGCCAGCGTGCCGCTGGCGATGTAGGGCTGCATGGCCAGCGAATCGAGCAGATGGCGGGTGACCATCTCGCGCGGGTCGCGCACGGCGGTGAGGTTGTAGGTCTTGTTCCAACGCACCAGCAGCGTCAGATAGCGCAACAACGGCGCGGCGAAGGCCGCATCCAGGGATTGGGCCTGCAGGCCATTGGCCAGCGCAGCGGCTACATCGGGGGCAAGTGCGGCATCGTTCATGCCGCGATTATCGCAGCTGGGCGGGGTGCAAGTGCGTGGGTGCGTGGGTGCGTGGGTGCGTGGGTGCGTGGGCAGGATCGTCCGCATGCCGAAGGCGAAACCCGTGGCGATGTCGCGGTGGCGCTGACGCCGGGCCGGATGGAAACGCGCCCGCAAGGCATCTCCGACCGCCGCGACCGCCAGGCCACGGTCGCGACGTCGACGCGCTTGGTGGTCGAAGACGGCAAGGCCGGTGCGGTGGAGGCGTGAGTCTGCGCCGTGCTGGCGCCGGTGGTGGCGACTTCATGCCCGCATCCACCAGCCTGCTTCTGCCGATCTCCGCGACCGTCGCAGCGCGCGTGGACCGCTCTGCACGCCCTTGCCGCGCAGAGCTTGCGGTGCGTGCCGCGCAACGCGGTGGCTGCATCCATCCCCACAGGCCGGGCGCATCATGCAGCGCGATGGACACGCGCCGGTAAGACGGCGGCGCTATATCTGCAGGCCGCTGCCAGACACATCGAGGATGCCATGACCGCCTCCGATCCCGCCCGCCGCCGCGTGTTGCAAGGGTTGGCTGCCGGCCTGTTGCTGCCGGCCACCGCCGCTTGGTCCACGCGCAGCCTGGCCGCGCCGTCCGGGCGGCCGCTGATCACCGATGGGGTGCAGAGCGGCGATGTCGTGGATGGCCGGGCGCTGCTGTGGAGCCGCTGCGACCGGCCGGCACGGCTGCGGGTGGAATGGGATACGCGCCCGGGCCTGCGTCAGGCGCGTCGCGTGGATGGACCTGTGGCCTCGCCGGCGCACGATTTCACTGCGCGGGTGGATCTGGGCGCATTGCCGCGCGATCAGGACATCTTCTACCGGGTGCGCTTCGAAGATGCCGACAACGGCGTCCTGAGCGCGCCGGTGCACGGCCATCTGCGCAGTGCGCCGCAGGCGCGTGGCGATGTGCGCTTTGTCTGGAGTGGCGACACCGTCGGCCAGGGCTTCGGCATCAATCCGGACATCGGCGGCATGCGTATCTACAGCGCGATGCGCGAGCGCAACCCGGATTTCTTCCTGCACAGCGGCGACACCATCTATGCCGACGGCCCGATCCCGGCCGAGCTGATCGTGGAAGAAGGCAAGCGCTGGCGCAACCTCACCACCGCGGCCAAGAGCAAGGTGGCCGAAACGCTGGACGAATTCCGCGGCAACTACCGCTACAACCTGCTCGATGAGCATGTACGCCGCTTCAATGCCGAGGTGGCGCAGGTCTGGCAATGGGACGACCACGAAACCACCAACAACTGGTCGCCCGGCAAGCAGCTGGACGAGCGCTATCGGGTGCGCGATATCGGGGTGCTGGCCGCTCGTGCGCGGCAGGCATTTCTGGAATACGCACCGATGCGCAGCGTGCATGCCGATGGCAACGGACGCATCTACCGCAAGCTCAGTTACGGCCCGCTGCTGGATGTGTTCGTGCTCGACATGCGCAGCTATCGCGGCGCCAACAGCGACAACCTGCAGCCGCAGCCGGGCGCGGACGCGGCCTTTCTGGGCCCGCAGCAACTGGCCTGGCTGCAGCGCGAACTGGCCGGCTCGCGCGCGCAATGGAAGGTGATTGCCGCCGACATGCCGATCGGCCTGCAGGTGCCCGATGGGCAGGACGCTATGGGCCGCACGCGCTGGGAGGCGATCGCCAATGGCGATCCGGGCGTGCCGCGCGGGCGCGAACAGGAGATCGCCGTGCTGCTGCGTTTCATCAGCACGGCGCGCATTCGCAACACGCTGTGGCTGACCGCCGATGTGCATTATTGCGCGGCGCATTACTACCACCCGGATCGCGCGGCGTTCCAGCAGTTCGAGCCGTTCTGGGAATTCGTGGCCGGCCCGCTCAATGCCGGCAGCTTCGGCCCGAATACGCTCGATGCCACCTTCGGGCCGACGGTGATCTTCCAGAAAGCGCCGCCCGCACCCAACCTGTCGCCGCTGGCAGGATTCCAGTTCTTCGGCGAAGTGGAGATCGATGCACGCACCGGCGTGCTGACGGTGACCTTGCGCGATCTGGATGGGGTGGCGCAGTTCCGTCAACCGATATTGCCGCACGCCGCAGCGCGGCCGGAACGTGCCTGAGACGCCGGTCGGGCCGCCACCGCAAGCATCCACGGCCGGCACGCGCTGCACCCCGGTCCGGGACGCAGCGCGCGCTTGTGCAGCCACGCAGTAAAGCGATCGCTGCGGCTATTCGGCCGGCAGCGGGTAAAACGCCAGCGCAGCGCGGCAGTCCGGTGCGGGCCACCATTCGTGCAACTGCCAACGCGTGGCCTGGCCGAGCGCGGGGTCGCACCACTGCAACTGCAATGCGCCGTCCGGCGCCACTGCATAGGCGAGCCGATGCAGGCCGAACGACAGGCCATGCCCATACGCCTTGAGCAACGCCTCCTTGGCGCACCACAGGCGGAAGAACAGCGCCTGCTGCGCGTCCGGCTGCAGGCCGGCCAGCAACGCGATCTCGTCGGCATGGAAAAATCGCTGCGCGATCTCCAGCAGACGCGGGCGGGCGCGGATGCGTTCCAGATCCACCCCCAGCCGCACGCCCCGCCCCAGGCCGACCAGCAGATAGTCGCCGCTATGGCTCCAGCCGGTGTCCCGATCGGGCAAGGCCGGCTGCAGCGAAGGACGCCCGCGCTCGTCGCGCCGCAGCGGCACCTGGTCGGGTTGCAGGGCCAGGGCCTGGCCCAGCAACTCGCGCGCCTGCGGTTCGCCGCGCTCGCCAGGCCGGTGCGGGCGCAGCCACAGCTGTACCGGGCCGATGTGCCAGCTCGCGTGCGCTGTCACGCTGCGTGCACCAAGCACAACCGCCGCATGCGTAGGTGGCAGCGCTCGACAGTCACTTCACGCCGGTCTGCGTTGAATGGCGCCCATGCACTACTTCCGGTGCAATCGAATGAGGAGTTCGGCAACATGGGCATCATCATCTGGTTGATCGTCGGCGGCATCGTGGGTTGGCTGGCCAGCATCATCATGCGTCGCGATGCGCAGCAAGGCATCATCCTCAATATCGTGGTCGGCATCGTCGGCGCGCTGATCGCCGGTTTCCTGTTCGGCGGCGGCATCAATCAGGCCATCACGCTGTGGACCTTCGTGTGGTCGCTGGTGGGTGCGGTGATCCTGCTGGCGATCGTCAATCTGTTCACGCGCGGCCGCGTGCGCTAACGCATCGCGTCAGACACACGTCGCGTCATACAACGCCCGGGCCTGCCCGGGCGTTGGCGTTTCAGCCATTGGCCGCAACGCGATCGGCTGGGTGATGCACGCCATCTTCCACCGGCACGGCGATATTCAGCGCATACGGATTGACGCCCTCCAGGCAACCGACGTTGTAGCCGTACTCATCGGGATTGGAGCGGCGCCGATGATGCGTGTAGATGCCGCACACGCCGCAGAAATAATGCGCCGCCGCATGCGTGTTGAACTGGTACAAGCGCAGCACCTCTTCGCCCTGCAGCACGTGCAGGCCGTCCAGCGTGACCGAGGCGACGATGGCGCCGCGGCGTCGGCACATCGAGCAGTCGCAACGGCGCGGGTCCAGCAGCCCATGCGGCAGATCCAGAGCGATCTGCACCGCGCCGCAGTGGCAACTCAGCCGGTGCACCGGCCCCAGCGTGATATCGCCCACCTTGTGCGTGCTGCGACGCAGATGGCGCTCGCTCATGCGCCCACCTCCGCCAGCCGCACCCACGCCGGTGCGTGATCGCTGGGGCGCTCCCAGGTGCGCGGCTCGCGGTCGATGCCTGCGTCCACCGCGCGTGCGCGCAAGGCCTCCGAGACCAGGGTCAGGTCGATGCGCAAGCCGAGATTGCGGCGGAAGCCGGCCTGGCGGTAATCCCACCAGCTGAACTGCTCGGCGTCATCGTGGTGCAAGCGGAACGCATCGTGCAGGCCAAGCGCCAGCAGTTGTTCCAACGCGGCGCGCTCGTCGGTGGAGGTAAGGATGTGGTGCTCGTTCCACACGGCCGGATCGTGCACGTCGCGCGCATCCGGGGCGATGTTGAAGTCGCCCAGCACCACCAGCTGCGGATAGGTTTTTAGCTCCTGCGCGATCCAGGCGTGCGCTGCAGCCAGCCAACGCAATTTGTAGGCGTACTTGTCGGTGCCCACGTCCTGGCCGTTGACCACATACAGGTTGACGATGCGCACGCCATCGACGGTGGCGGCGATCACGCGCTGCTGCACGTCGTCGAAACCGGGGATGCCCATCTGCACGTCCAGCGCCGGCGAGCGCGACAGGATCGCCACGCCGTTGTAGGTCTTCTGCCCGCAGAACACGCTGCGGTAGCCCAGCTCGGCCAGCGCGGCATCCGGAAACTTGTGGTCTTCCAGCTTGGTTTCCTGGATGCCGACCACGTCGGGTGCGAACGTGCCCAGCCACTGTTGCAGGTGCGGCAGGCGCACGTTGAGCGAGTTGACGTTCCAGGAGGCAATCTTCATGGCGTGGCGCGGACCGTGGTTCAAACCACCAATGGTACCGCGGCATGTGGCGGGCCTCAGGGTTGTGGGGCGACGCGCACTCCCAACTGGTTAGCGACCGGGCGTTCGCGCCCCGGAATGCCGGTGTGGATGGGCCGGTTGAGCGCGCGTACGCGCCCGTCCACGCGCGCGGCCAGGGTGCTGGAGCCGCCGCCATCCAGGTTGATCGCCGCAGTGGCGCCGAGCTGCTCCAGCACCGTGGTGAGTGCATCCAGGCTCATGCCGGCGCTGTAGCCGGGCTGGCGGCCGTCGGCCACCACCATCCACAGCGTCTTGCCGGCCCGATCCAGGCCCAGCGCGCTGCGCGGTTCGGGGCCGTTGTAATACGCGGCGCGGCTGGCTTCGCGCGGCTGGCGCTTGCCGTCGAGCAGCAGCAACGGGCCGGCACCTACGCCCAGGCGCGTGCCGCTGGGGCAACTGCCACGCACGATGCGCACCACCTCGCGCTTGCTGACGCACAGCGCTGCGTTGACGCGCTTGTCCGTGGTGGCTGCCGCCGAGTCGATGCGTCCGTCTTCGATCGCCAAGCCTTCGGCGGTGACGCCCTGCCCTGTGGCCGGCACGAACGCCTTGTCGAACAGATGCCCGCCATCGAACGGCAGAAAGTAGTCGGCATTGATCGCCACTGCCAGGCCAGCATTACGCACGAACGCGGTGGTGGGATTGGCGAGAAATTCGCCACCGCCGCTGTGCGCGCCACACGTGCCGACCAACTGCAGACCCGGCGTGGCGAGGTCGATTTCGACCAGATGCAGCATCACCGGTTGCGGGCCGCTCAGCGCCTGCCGCCAGTAGCGCACGCCGGGTGCGAGGGTGACCGGCGCAACCGGTGCCGGCAGCGCTTGCACCAACGGCTCGATGCTGACGCGTGCGCGTGCCTGGGCCTGATCCAGCGCTGCCAGCACTGCATCGATGCGTGCCGGCGGCGTGCGCAATAACAGCTGTTGCGCCGGTGCGCGTTGCAGCACTTGTGCCAGCGGGGCGCAACGCGCGTCGCTGCAGAATGCGTCGGTGCTGCCGACGCGTGCCGGGCCGTCGGCATCGTCGAGCACCTGCAACGCCATGCGGTTCCGCTCGGCCGGTTTGCACTGGCTTACTGCCGCCAGCACGTCGTTCGGCCACTGGCCCCAGCAATCGCCACTGACCAGGGTTTCCATCGCCACGAACTGCGGGTCTACCGCTGATGCAGCGCTGTCCTGTGCAGGCGTAGTGCCGGTTGCTGCCAACAACACCGCCACCAACAGCGCAGATGCGCGGCGTCGATCAGAACGCATAGTCCACTCCCAGGTAATACGCGCGGCCGTTGTCGAGCTGCTCGCGCAGCAGTTGCTGGTCGGCGCCGATCACCCGGGTAAGCCGCGCATTGCTGAGGTTGCGCCCCTGCACGGTGAGCCGCAGTTGCGGGCTGAAGCGCCATGCCAGCTGTGCGTCGTAGCTGGTGATGGCGTCGTAGTAGCGGTCGTTGACGCGATTGTCGGTGGCGGCCGAGAGCAGCTGCGCGCCGGTGTAGTTGGCGCTGACGCGAGCGCTGAACGGGCCGATGTCGTACAGCAGCGAAGCGTTGGCGCGGCGCTTGGGCGATTCCATCAGGCCCGGTAGCGCGCGGCGCGTGCCGTCGGCCATTTGCACATCGGCCGTGCGCGGGTCGAGCAAGGTCGCGTTAAACATCGCGCCCAGGTGCGCCCAGGCGCCGGGCAGAAAATCGAAACGCGTGTCGATGGCGGTGATTTCGATGCCCTGCACCTGCGCGTCGCCGGCATTGATCGCCTGGGTGGTGGTGACTTGATAAGTGCCGACCAGACCGCCGGGATTGTGTTGGACGTCGGTGCTGGTCAGGCGCACGATTTCATCGCCGATGCGCTTGTGGAACAGCGCCACCGACAGCTGCGAATCGCGGTCCGGATACCATTCCAGCGACAGATCCAGATTGTCCGCGCGGCGCGGGCGTAGCTGCGGGTTGGCGATGCTGCGGTTGATGGTGAAGCCGGTGACATCCACCACCGGGCTGCTGTTCTGGCCGATGTCGACATAGGTGGGCAGGCCAATGGTGCGGCTGCCGGCGATGCGCAGCTTCACTGCCGGCGCTGGCGCACATTGTCGTAGGTAAGCGGGCGAAACCGGTCCGGCACGATCGCCATGCCGTCGGTGTCCAGGCCGGGGGTGAGGTTCTGGCGCACACCGTTGGCGTAATAGCTGTAGCTGTCGATGGCGGTATTCAACGACGACGAGTCGCGGCGGAAATAATCCGCCGACAGCACCACGCCGAAATGATTGTCCGGCCCGAAGGTGTCGCTGAAGGTGCCTTGCACCTGCCCGGACGGCGTGCTGCCCTGCAGTTGCCGGCGGTTTTCCCAGTCGGCCAGGTTGGCCCGCACGGTGGCGAAGCGGCCGTCGTGATCGAAGGCGCTGCGCGTGTGCAGGGAGGCAATGCCGCCAATGGCGTTGCTGTCCATGTCGGCGTTGAAGGTCTTGTAGATGTCCACCTGCTGCGCCAGCGATGCCGGGATCACGTCCAGCGATTGCACGCGGCGGCTGGTTTCGGTGGATGGCAGCGCCACCCCGTCGATCAGCACATTGTTGTAGTCGGGGTTGAAGCCGCGCAGGCTCATGAACTGCGCTTCGCCACGGCCGTTGTTGACCACCATCGACACGCCCGGCACGCGCTGCAGCGCCTCGCCCAGGCCGAAGTCGGGAATGGAACCGATGTCGTCGGCGGCCACACCATCGGACACCGCCGCCGCCTCGCGCTTGGCGCCGATGGCCTGGCGGATCGACAGATGCTGGCCGGAGACCTGCACCGTATCCAGCTGCACAGGCGCCGCATTGCCGGCAGGCGTGGCTGGAACCGCCTCTATCGGAACGGGCTCGGTCGTGCCACCCCCGGCAAGAGCGGGCTCGGCGGCGTAGGCGCCCAGGCTGGCGCTCACGCACAGCGCCAACAGGCAGACACGGGGACACGAAGGAGAGCGAACGCGTGACATGGGACAACCGGAAGTGGCAGATCCTGTCAATTTAATAACTTGCTGTAAATTAATTATTTCAGTGGAAGCGGGTAAGCTAACGGCTCCCCCGTGACACCGCTCGCCATGCCGTCCTCCGTCGCCGTCGCGTTGCCGCCGCATTCGCCCGCCTTCCTCGGCCTGAGCCGCAACGAGCGCGACATGCTCGACCGCCTGCGCCTGGCCGGCGTGCTCACCCGCGCCGACCTCAGCCGCGGCACCGGGCTGACCGTGCAGACCGCGGTGCGCCTGATCGAAGGCCTGCAGGCGCGCGGCATGGTGCAGATGGGCGATGCAGTGGCGCGTCTGGGCCGCGGCAAGCCCGGCGTGGCGGTATCGCTGAATCCGGCGCATGGCCACACGCTGGGCATCTCCATCGCCACCGATGCGCTGACCCTGGCATTGGTGGATTTTTCCGGGTCAGTGCGTGCGGTCAGCGAGCTCGCGCTGACCGATACCACCTTGTACGGCGTGCTCACCCAATTGCAGGCAGCCGATACCGCGCTGCTGGCGCGCGTGGACGATGCCGGCCCGCGCCTGGGCATCGGCGTGGCGATGAGCGGGTTCTTCACCGGTGAGGATGCCTTCATCAACCCGCCCGAGCCGCTGCGCGCGTTGGGCCAGATCGCACTGTGCCCGTGGCTGGCCGACGCGTTCGAGCAGCCGGTATGGATGGACAACGACGGCAGCGTTGCGGCGGCCGGCGAAGCGATGCTGGGCATCGGCCAGCGCCATCGCGACTTCGCCTATCTGTATCTGAGCTATGGCCTGGGCGGCGGCCTGGTGATCGACGGCCAGGTGATGCGCGGCGCACGCGGCAATGCCGGCGAGTTCGCCGGCATGTTGCCGGCGCAGCAGCTCGAACGCGCCACGCTGGAATTGCTGCGCGAGCTGCTGGCCGAAGACGGCGTAAGCTTTGCGGATGTGCGCAGCCTGCTGGCGGCCTACGACCCGGCCTGGCCGGCGATCGAGCGCTGGATCGCGCGCAGCGCGCCGGGCGTGTCGTTGATCGTCTCGGCGATCACCTCCGTGTGCGACCCGGAAGCGATCGTGTTCGGCGGCCGCCTGCCGGCCGATCTGGCACGGCGCCTGATCGCCGCGGTGCAGATCGACAACCTGCCACGCCGCGGCCAGGCGCGCCCGCTGCCGCTGCTGCTGCCGGCCGAAGCGCCCGCCGATGCCTGCGCGATTGGTGCAGCGACCTTGCCGTTGAAGGCGCGCTACTTCCGCTGAGCGCGATGCCGCTGCGCGCATGACATGGACGGCGGCGGCAGGTGCGGCGCGCGCTTTCGTTGACAACGCGCCGTGCGTTACTTCGCAGTTGCAGGTGTGCGGCAGCAATCGTTGAACAGCTCCACCGCAAAAATACGTGCCTGTTGCTGCTGCTGTTGGGTGAGCGAGTCCAACACCTCGTCTTCGCCCCGTAACGGTGCAGCTGCATCCAATGCATGGGCCGGCGGCTGGCGCGCGGCCAGTCGCCACGCAGCCGCATAGACCGGGTCGGGCGTATGCAGCAACGGCGACTCCACCAGCTGCGCCAAGGTATCGATGGCATCGTGGTGACCTGCCAATGCCAGCGCTTCCAGTTCACTCACGATCGCAGCCACCTCGCGCTCCGCATCCGGCGACAGCGTCGTCTGCATGCCTGCAGGCGTTGCGTCCACTGCGCGCCGCATCACCTCGGCCACGCGTTGCGCCAGTAGGTACCGTTGGGCATCCACATCGCCACGCGCTGCAGCCGTACGCAGCATCGCTTCGATCTGCAACAGCGTGCCCGCTACGCACCCGGCACGGGCAGGCTGCCCAGTGGCAGCAACCGCACCGCGGGCGACCTGCGCAGCCTGTACGTGTTGGCGCTCGCGGCAGGCGAGTTGTTGCATGGCGGTATCGAACAGGCTGCGCGATACGCTGTCGGATGACTGGCGCGATCGGGCTGCGACCGATGGCGTGCTTGGCGCAACCGTTTGATCCTGCACGCGCTGTGCTTTCGGTGCATGCAACGCATGCAGTGACCAAGCACTGCACGCCAGCAAGGCCATGACCGTAACCACCATGCCCAGACGTGTCCAAGCTCGCCGAGCGCCCGCACCCTGCACTGTTTGCGACCGGCTTGTCATGACCCACCCCGCCTCAACGCAAAGCCGCTTCCAGCGCGGCGTGATCGAAGCTCACTGGATTGGCCTGACGCAGGCACTCCAATGCGCTGGCGGCAGCCTGATCGCGCAGTTGCACTTCGATTTGACCGCGTGCGCCATCCAGGGTCGCGGGTTGCCGCGCATCGACACGGATCAGGTGGTAGCCCTCCGGGCCACGCACTGGTGCCGATACCGCCCCAACGGCCAGATCCTGCACCGGCCCGACAAACGCATCCGCCACATTGCGCAGGAAAATCGACGACAGTTCGCCGCCTTCGGCCGCGGTGCTCTCATCGTCGGATTCGCGCATGGCCACTTCGGCAAACGACGCCCACCGCATCCAATTGCTGCTTGAGCCGTTGCGCACGTGCGAGTGCCTGCGCATCACTCAAGGGGGTGCCACACCGCACCTCGCCTTGCGGCTTGAACGCCACGAACAGGTGACTCAGCCGCACTTCGTCGTAATCGTGCGGATGCGCATCGAACTGCGCCTGTACCTGCGCCTCATCGATGCGTGCGGTATCACGCACACGTGTCTGCACCGCCTTGGCCAGGATGTCGTCGGTGGCCTGGCGTATGCGTGCGGCCACGACCGGATAGTCCTGCATGTGCGCACGCCGGGCCTGGTCCACCAGCAACAGACGGTCGGCGAATTCACGCACGAAATCCGGGTCGGCGGCGGCGCCTGGATCAACATCCCGCGGAAACTCCGCCAAGGCAAGCGCGCGGTATTCCTGGGTGCTGAGCGAGTGCGTGCCGATCTGCAACACGGGGGCCGAGGTGTTCGGTGTGCGGGTATCGGCAGCCTGGGCAAGCGGCACACCTGCAAGCAGGACACTTGCCAGTGCCGCGGTAAGAAGACGGATGGAAAACATGCAACGAAGCTCCATTGGACATGAACCGACGGTAGCCGAAGCCATCGCAGGGATGCCGGCCCAATGGGCCGGCTCGAATGAAACGACGTGCTCATTCGTGTTTGCCGCGTGCACGCAGGTATGCAATAGCCGCTTTTCGGGTCATCGGTGGTGATCAGGCGAGACGCCTCGTCATGCAAGATGTAATCGAGGTTGCCGCGGTTGTCAGCGGTATCGCGGCCACCCGAGTAGGAGAAGTACGGATCCGACAGCGCATAACAACAGGCACCGCTGTTCTGATAGAACTTGCCAGCAGAAGGGCCGTCAGGAATTGCCTGAAAGACGCCGACCCGGTACCCGCGCTCCCGAATGAAATCGGCATCGCTCTGCAGTAGGCCGCCGAGCTGCTTGACGTTGATTTCCATCGTGTGCATCGGCGTATCCATCCATGCGGTGATGGTCTGCCGCACGTTGATCTTGCCAAGCATGTTGGTGGTAAACACCGGGATGCCGATCATGCCGCTACCGTCTGCACGGTAGGAATCGCGGCTGGTATACAACGTTGCATTGACCTTTACGGCAACATAGCCACCTTGCCTGCCGTCAAATGCCGTTACAGCCGCGCTCCGTACGGCGCGCACCGTTGCCGCGTCCTTGATATCGAACACCATCGGCGTGCGCAGGTCGTGCTGCTTGTAGTAGGCGAACAGCTCATCCACACGCGGCACGTGATAGCCGGTGGTGGTGCGACGATCCGGGGTCAGCAGGAACAACTGGCTGACCTGCGACCACGGTGTGACAAGAACGGACGGGTTGACGCCCTGATTGGTGATCGGGTCGTACTTGGTGCCTGGGTGTTGCTGCCACACGTTGGTGGTGCGGCCCAGGTTGTAGTCGTGCAGCAACACCGGCACGCCGTCGCTGGCGAGTTTGACGTCCAGCTCGACCCCATCCATGCATTGGTCGTTGGCGACCTGCAGCGAACCGCGAGAATTTTCGGGCATGTCGGCAATCCCTGCAAACTTGCCCCACAGACCACGGTGCGCCAGCACGGTCGTCTTAATTAGCGCTGTTGAACAAGATGGCGTTCATTTTGATGTCGGTGGCGTCACTGCACGAGGCAGCCATCGCCCACTGCGGTAGTGCCGCCAGCACGACAAGTGCACCGACGCGCCGGCACGCGCGTTGCCACTGGATGAATTACGGAAAGGGTGGTCATTTTGGCTATCCGAAGAAATAGGGGAAATGTTCGGGGCGGCAGCTGAGTCGAGGGTCGACGCCATCGACGATTCGCCTGAAGTGCACTCGCTCAATGGCCAGGACCGGGAGGGAGAGCCAAGCCATCCGTGGTGGGCGGCGGCTTGGCGATGAATGTAGTGACTGAAAGTGACTTAGCTGTCGCCCGTTTGTTGCAGCCGCGAGAAACGAAGCAAAGGCCTGCGGCGTGAAGCAACGGGGGCACAGCAGCATCTGCAGGCTGCAGTGCAGCAGGGCGTATTGACCGCGGCGCACACCGCGTTCCGCGCTAGTCGGGATCGCGCGATGTGCCGGGCTGGCGGCACGAGGCATGTGAATCGACAACGCCAAAACGCAGAACGCCGGCACTGGGCCGGCGTCTGCGATCACAACCACAAGCGGTCTGGTCGATCAGTGACCGGAGGCGCCGCTGGCCCCCAGGCCGGTTTCGGCACGGATCTGCTGGGCCTTGAACGCGGCACGTTCGTTGGCGGCCTGCGGGCTGTGATCCAGGATCGAGAACAGCCAGATGCCGATAAACCCGATCGTCATCGAGAACAGCGCCGGCGAGGTGTACGGGAACGGCGCCGAACCGGCCGCGTTACCCAGCGTGTCCACCCACACCGACGGCGACAGGATGGTGAGCACCAGCGAGGAGAGCAGGCCCAGGAAGCCGCCGGTCACCGCACCGCGGGTGGTGCAGTTCTTCCACAACAACGACAGGATCAGCACCGGGAAGTTGGCCGAGGCGGCGATGGCGAATGCCAGCGACACCATGAAGGCCACGTTCTGCTTCTCGAACACGATGCCCAGCAGCACCGCGATCACGCCCAGCACCAGGGTGGTGGCACGCGAGACCTTGAGCTCCGAGCCCGGCGCCGGATTGCCCTTCTTGATCACCGTGGCATACAGGTCATGCGACACCGCCGAGGCGCCGGACAGGGTCAGGCCCGCGACCACCGCCAGGATGGTGGCGAAGGCCACCGCCGAGATGAAGCCCATGAACACGTTGCCGCCCACTGCATTGCCGACCAGCACCGCCGCCATGTTGGCCGCACCCTTGCCGCCGTGGATGGTGCCGGTGGCGACGTTGGCGAACTGCGGGTTGGTCAGCACCAGCGCGATCGCACCGAAGCCGATGATGAAGATCAGGATGTAGAAGTAGCCGATCCAGGTGGTGGCCCACAGCACCGACTTGCGCGCCTGCTTGGCATCGGGAACGGTGAAGAAGCGCATCAGGATGTGCGGCAGGCCGGCGGTGCCGAACATCAGCGCCATGCCGAACGAGATCGCCGAAATCGGGTCCTTCACGAAGCCGCCCGGCCCCATGATCGACAGGCCTGCTTTTGCCGCATCCTCCGGCGATGCCCCGCCATTGGCCGCGATCGCGGTCTTCACCCGCACGCCCTCGGCGAACAGCGCCTCGAAGCTGAAGTTGAAGTGCCACATGATCGCCACCGCCATGAAGGTCACGCCGGTCAGCAGCAGCACGGCCTTGATGATCTGCACCCAGGTCGTGGCGGTCATGCCGCCGAACAGCACGTAGACCATCATCAGCACGCCGACCAGGGTCACCGCCACCCAGTAGTCCAGGCCGAACAGCAGCTTGATCAAGGCACCGGCGCCGACCATCTGTGCGATCAGATAGAACAGCACCACCACCAGCGTGCCCGACGCGGCGAAGCTGCGGATCGCGGTCGGTGCGAAGCGATAGCCGGCCACGTCGGCGAAGGTGTACTTGCCGAGGTTGCGCAGCCGTTCGGCCATCAGGAAGGTCAGGATCGGCCAGCCGACCAGAAAGCCGATCGCATAGATCAGGCCGTCGTAGCCGTTGGCCATCACTGCGGCGGTGATGCCCAGGAACGAGGCCGCCGACATGAAGTCGCCGGCGATCGCCAGGCCGTTCTGGAAGCCGGTGATGCCACCGCCGGCGGTGTAGAAGTCGGCGGCCGATTTGGTCTTGGCCGCCGCCCATTTGGTGATCCACAAGGTGCCCAGCACGAAGAAGCCGAACATGCCGATCGCCACCCAGTTGGTGGACTGCTTGTCGACCTGGCCCATGTCGCCGCCGGCGGCCAGCGCGATACCGGCCGGCATCAGCCCGGCCAGGATCAGAAGAAGGCGCGAATACTTGCTCATTTGCGTGCGTCCTCGAGGATCTGCGCGGTCAGCTGGTCATAGGTGTTGTTGGCGCGACGCACGTAGATGGCGGTGATGAGGATGGTGAAGACCATCACCCCGATCGCGATCGGAATGCCGACCGAGGTCACGCCGTCGCCGATCGGCCTGGCCAAGAAGGCCTTGTCGAAGGCGATCAGGCCGATGTAGCCGTAATAGGCCAGCAACATCAGCACGGTGAGCGTCCAGCCCAGCGTATTGCGCTGGCGCTTGAGTGCGTGGTACTTCGGATTGGCGTCGATCTTGGCGATCAACGCGTCATTCGAGACGGTCATGGTCTGTCTCCTGGTTAGAGCGCTGGTAAAACGAAGGCGGCGACGCCCGCCCCACCGCAGTGGAACGGGCCGCCGGTGGCAGAAACTAGAAGCTGTACTTGGTGGTGAATTGCAGCCGCGAAATATCGCCGCTGTCGCCGTTCTCGGCTTCGCGGCGGCCATACATCAGCTCGGCACCCACATCCACCTTCGGCAGCGGCGAATAGAACACGTTGGCGCGGATGCTCTGCTGCGATTTACTCGCAAGCGCGCCGGTATTGGCGATGTCGTGGTCGTAGTTCACGCGCGAATACATGATGGTGCTGCGCAGCTTGGCGTTGTAGTCGTGGCGCCAGGCCACCCAGCCGGCGATCGTGCTGACGGTCTGGATATTGCCGTCCATGTCGATCTCCACATCCGAGCCGTTGCCCAGGCCCAGATAGCGCCCCAGGCCTTCGCCATAGCTGAGCTGGTAGCGCAGATCGTTGTTGGAGTTGATGATCCAGCGGCCGCCGCCGGCGATGGCGCCGCCGAAGTCGGTGTCGTTGGTCAGCGCACTGCGCGTGCGGTACTGCCGCGCGATCGCCGACAGGCCGAACGTGCCCCAGGTGCCCTTCCAGTTGTAGCGCGCGGTCAGGTCCGGCATCGCGCCATGGTCGGAGGCCAGGATGGTGTTGCCGCCCTGGTAGGGCGTGGTCAGCGTCTCGGGATTTTCCGCCGACACGCTGAAGGCGCCACGGGTGTAGCGGATCTGGGTCTGGCGGCTGAACAGCGCGCCGTCGGTCGGCCCGACGATGTCGGCGGCCTCGGGCAGGATCGTGGAATCGATGAAGTTGGACCAGGTCTGGCCGGCCAGCCAGTTGTTCCAGCTCACGTAGGCGTGGCGCAAGGTGCCGCCGTACAGATTGTTGACCTGGTTGGCCAGCGCGTTGCCGAAGAAATCCAGTTCGATGAAGCCGGTGATCTTGTCGCCGTTTTCGGTGACGGTGTCCACGCCCAGGTTGAAGCGCGAGAACTTGGCGTGGAAGTCGGTGTCGGTGCTGGAGGCCTGGCCACCGACCGGCGTCTGGGTCGGGATATACAGGTAACGGCCCACCGCGCCTTCGGGCAACGCGCCGTCGGAGGTGCGGGTGGTCATGAAGTCGGCCTTGATGAAACCCCCGTAGCGGAACGTGGTCCCCGCCGCTGCGTTCGGCGTGATGCTGGTCAGCTGGATCGGCCGCTTGCCGGCCGGCACCGCAGGCGCGGCCGGTGCCTGCGCCTGCGCGGCGCGGACCTCGGTCACCTGGGTCTGCGTCTGCGCGATCTGGCCCTGCTGTTGTTGCTGCGCCGACACCAGCAGCTGGACCTGACGCTCGAGCTCGGCAATGCGCGCTTCCAGCGCCTTTTCCTTGGCAGTCTGGGCGAACGCCACCCCCGGCAGGATGCTCGCCACAAACAAGGCAGCCGCCAACGGATGGCGCACCAACGGTACAGTACGGTGTGTCATGGACCCCTCTCCCCGATAAGGCCTCGCGCTTGATGGCGATGCTGTGCGGAGCGTGAGGCAGTCCGCGCTTTGGAGCCTATTCGTCTTTGGTCGTAGCTGCAACGCAGCATTCCGCAGGATGACCGATCGTCGCACCAGCGCCGGCGACCGATTGCCGATCGCGCTGCGGCGGTTAAGACCAAGGTCTAAGGCCCGGTTGAATGCCGGGACAGAATGGATACGGCACACTGCTTGCCTACCGAGGGCAGCCGCAACGTCCTCTTCCGACAAGTTCATCGCAAGTGAGGGTGCCATGGCTGATGTTTATCCCGTCGATCCCGCGTTCGCCGCCGATGCGCGCATCACGCGCGAGCAGTACGCAACGCTGTACCGCGAATCGATCGAACACCCCGAGCAGTTCTGGGGCAAGGCCGCGCAGCGGCTGGACTGGTTCAAGCAACCGACCCAGATCAAGGACGTCAGCTACGCGCTGGACGACTTCCATATCCGCTGGTTCGGCGACGGCGAGCTCAATGCCAGCGTCAACTGCCTGGACCGCCAGCTGGCCACGCGCGGCGACAAGACCGCGCTGCTGTTCGAACCCGACAGCCCGGATGCGCAGTCCTACCCGGTCACCTACCGCGAGCTGTACGAGCGCGTCTGCAAGCTCGGCAATGCGCTGCGCAATCTCGGCGTCAGGAAGGGCGACCGGGTCACCATCTATCTGCCGATGATCGTCGATGCCGCCGTGGCCATGCTCGCCTGCGCGCGCATCGGTGCGGTGCACTCGGTGGTGTTCGGCGGCTTTGCCGCCAACTCGATCGCCGACCGCGTGATCGATTGCCAGAGCAAGCTGATCATCACCGCCGACGAAGGCCTGCGTGGCGGCAAGAAGATTCCGCTCAAGGCCAATGTCGATGCGGCGCTGAAGATTCCCGGCACCAACACGGTCGAAACCGTGCTGGTGGTGCGTCATACCGGCGGCGCGGTGGAGATGCAGGCCCCGCGCGATCGCTGGTTCCACGATGTGGTCGACAGCCAGCCGGCCGCGTGCGAACCCGAGCGCATGAACGCGGAAGATCCGTTGTTCATCCTCTACACCTCCGGCTCCACCGGCAAGCCCAAGGGCGTGCTGCACACCACAGCCGGCTACCTGCTGTTTGCCAGCTACACCCACGAAGCGGTGTTCGACCTGCGCGAGGACGACATCTACTGGTGCACCGCCGATGTGGGCTGGGTCACCGGCCACAGCTACATCGTCTATGGCCCGCTCGCCAACGGCGCCACCGCAGTGATGTTCGAAGGCGTGCCGAACTACCCGACCGTGTCGCGCTTCTGGGAAGTGATCGACAAGCACAAGGTCAGCATCTTCTACACCGCGCCCACCGCGATCCGCGCGCTGATGCGCGACGGCGAGGCGCCGGTCAAGAAGACCTCGCGCAAGAGCCTGCGCCTGCTCGGCAGCGTCGGCGAGCCGATCAACCCGGAAGCCTGGCGCTGGTACTACGAGGTGGTCGGCGACAGCCGCTGCCCGATCGTGGACACCTGGTGGCAGACCGAAACCGGCGGCATCCTGATCTCGCCGCTGGCCGGCGCAGTCGATCTCAAGCCCGGCTCGGCCACCCTGCCGTTCTTCGGCGTGCAGCCGGCGCTCGTCGATGCCGAAGGCAAGATCCTGGAAGGTGCCACCGAAGGCAACCTGGTGCTGCTGGATTCGTGGCCGGGCCAGATGCGTAGCGTGTATGGCGACCACCAGCGTTTCATCGACACCTACTTCCGCACCTATCCGGGCAGCTACTTCACCGGCGACGGTTGCCGCCGCGATGCCGATGGCTATTACTGGATCACCGGCCGCGTGGACGATGTGATCAACGTCTCCGGCCACCGCATCGGCACCGCCGAAGTGGAAAGCGCGCTGGTCTCGCACCCCAAGGTGGCCGAAGCAGCCGTGGTCGGCTTCCCGCACGACGTCAAGGGCCAGGGCATCTATGCCTACGTCACCCTGATTGCCGGCGAGACCCCGAGCGAGGAACTGCACAAGGAACTGGTGAGCTGGGTGCGCAAGGAGATCGGCCCGATCGCCTCGCCCGATCACCTGCAGTGGGCCCCCGGGCTGCCCAAGACCCGCTCGGGCAAGATCATGCGCCGCATCCTGCGCAAGATCGCCGAAAACGCACCCGATCAACTCGGCGACACCTCGACCCTGGCAGATCCGTCGGTGGTGGATTCGTTGGTCAATGAGCGTCTGGCGCGCTGACGCGCTGGGAATGGGGAATCGGGAGTAGGGAATCGGTAGAGCGGTTCCCTGGTTGCTGATAGTGGGATTGGGATGGGGATTCGTCGAAGCGAATCTCCTCCCTGCGCTGCCATCCTCATCAACTGATGTCCTTCAACGACACCCCACTCAATTCGTTCCTAGCTTCTTTTGTCGTCGTTTGCTGTCCGTGCCGTCGTTAGTTGCTGCTTGCTTGCCTGCTTCTGGCCTTGCTGTTGATTTTGCGATTCCCGATTCCCGATTCCCGATTCCCGATTCCCCACTCCCGATTCCCGGCTCCAAAATGACCACCCTGCTGATCGCCGACGACCATCCCCTGTTTCGTGAAGCCCTGCGCGGGGCGGTGCAACGCGTCATGCCGGGGGTGCAGTTGTTCGAGGCCGACACGGTGGATGCGTTGTACACGCTGGCCGATGCGCAACCGGACGCCGATCTGCTGCTGATGGATCTCAACATGCCGGGCGCGCAGGGATTCAGCGCGTTGGTGCACATGCGCTCGCTGCATCCGCAATTGCCGGTGGTGGTGGTGTCCGCACGCGAGGAACCGACGGTGATGCGGCGTGCGATCGACCATGGCGCATTCGGGTTCATTCCCAAATCCGCCGATTCGGACACCATCGGGCGCGCGTTGGCCACCGTGCTCGACGGCGAGCGCTGGATCCCGGCCGAAGCGCAGAACCTGCCGCCCACCGACAGCGAAGAACGCGAGGTCGGGCAGCGTCTGCGTGATCTCACCCCGCAACAATTCCGCGTGCTGCAGATGCTCGGCGCCGGGCGTCTCAACAAGCAGATCGCCTACGATCTGGGCGTGTCCGAAGCCACCATCAAGGCGCATGTCACCGCGATCCTGCGCAAGCTCGGCGTCACCAATCGCACCCAGGCGGTGCTGATGGCCGGCAAGCTCGCCATCGATGCCGACGGCATCGTGCTGCCGCCGCCGGAAGAAGACTGACGCGCGCAGGTGTAGATCTGCGTGCGCTGGGGTTGCTCGGTGACGCTTGGTCGCGTCCGGGTGCGCTCCTGCCTGTGATCCCGCTACCTCGGCCATCATCGGTGGTGGGCAATCGACGGACTTGCCATGCAACGCAGCGTGGCATCAACGTAGGAGCGCACCTGGGCGCGATGCGCGTTCTCGGCAACGCTTCATTTGCACAAGACAACCGATGCGCGTTGGCGCGTGCGCTCGTGATGGGCGTTGCAGGTAACGCTTCGTCGCGCCCGGGTGCGCTCCTACGCTGCTGCTTGCCGGGTTTATTCCGGTGCGCGCACGAACAGGATGTTCAAATCGCGCATCGGCACGAAGTTGGCCTGCTTGAACTGGAAGGTCAGCGGGTCGATCTTCTTCAGTTCGCCGTCAAGGCACAGGTCCAGGATGTCGCTGGCCGCCTGCTTGCGGATGGTCAGCTGGAAATCCTTGATCGGGCCGTTCCAGTTCTTGCCGGTGGTGAGCAGGTAACGCAGGTTGGCCCACCCAGCCCGTACCTGCCTTCGCGACGCTGCATGCTGGCTTTGGTGGACCTGACTGCGCAAACAGCACCCTCACCGCCGCGCGCCATTGACAAGCCCAAGCGCAGCGGCGTGACCGCCTCCACAGCCGTGCACCGCGCGACATCGCAGTTGTCGATATCACCATTGACCATTAGCTCATGCCTGGGCAAGGCTCGGGCTTGATGACCCTACTGGAGCTGGCATGGCGCGACGTTTCCCCTGGCTCTGGACCGGCCTGCTGATTGCCTGTGCATTGATCGCCGTGCTGGCATGGCAGAACAAGCAGCTGCGCGCGCAGCAGCAGGTGTTGCAGGCCCGCACCAGCGCGCCGTATGACGGCATGTACGTGCCGCGCCTCCAGGTCACCGATACCGCGGGCCAGCGTCATCTGCTCGGCGCGCCGCAGGGACAGGGACAGGCCCAGGTACTGTTCTTCTTCACCACCACCTGCCCGTACTGCCAGCGCTCGGCACCCACCGTGTTGCGTGCTGCGCGGCAGTTGCAGGCCAATCTGCCCGGCCGTCCGCAGTTGCTCGGCGTGTGCCAGTGCGACCCAGCGCAGGCTGCGCGCTACGCACATGTGCACGGATTCGATTTTCCCGTGGTCACGTTGACAGATCGTCGCGCGTTGATGCTGTTTCGCGCGCGCAACGTGCCACTGCTGATGGCCATCGATGGGGAGGGGCGCGTACGCCATTCCCATGTTGGCGTTTTCGATACCATGGAGCGGGTGCAGGATCTTGTCGCCGCCTTGCGCCGCACGGACGCGCCAGCGGCTTTTGCAACGGTGAAGGAGTAATGCACGAAGAAGCGTTGGGTAACCTTGCGCAGTGCGTTGATGGCGGCGACCTTTCTGGCCAGCACCGGATTCGGTGCGTTCCAGGTGATGGCGGTCGATAACGCACAGCCGAAAGTGGAATCGTGTAGTGCATGGGCCTGCAAAGCCGAGTGTCCGGAGTTTGGCGGCGACCTGGGTCAGGGCAACGTCTGCTACTGCTGCGGTTGACAGCGATCGATAGCGCGACTGCGCAGCGATCGGATGGAGATGGCCGGCGTGCGGAACCGTGCGCACCCCACTGACACTGTGCGGCGGGTTGATCGTCACTGTGACTGCTGACGGCGAGGTCCCCCCGGGCCTCGCCGTTCGACTGCAGCGCGGCGCGACGCGGCGTGATGCGCGCTCAGGTCAGCGCGCGATAGCGGAAATCGCGCAATACCACCTCGCCTTGCTGCGCGGCATACACGCCAAGCTGCAGGCTCAGAAAACCGCCGAACACGTTGTGATGGAATCCGGACACTTCCATGCGGGTGGGGTGGCGCGTCCATTGCCGGCCCTCATCGACCAAATACTCGAACCCCACCACCTGGTGATCGTTGGTCAGCCGCACGCGGATGCGCCGATGCGTATTGGGCGCACGTGCCCACACCCGTTCTTCCGAATATTCGTAGGTGTTCATGCTGTCGGCAGTAACGACGAAAACGTCATGTAGTCGTCGTCACCGTCCTTGAGGATGGTGGGGTCGGGGTGATCGCCAGCCACGATGGGATTGAGGTAAGTGCCGTTGCCCAGGTCTGCCTTGCGCTGGCCTTCGATGCCGCGCGCCCACTGCGGGAGGCCGCGCGCGCGTCGCCCGCCGGCGCGGTCGGCGACAGCGGGGCGACGACGGCGCCGGCGGCAAGCACCTTGAACAGGTCCCGGCGGGTGGTGGTTGGCATGGGCGTGCGTTCGTGCGGGACGGGCTGGTATCTAGCCCCAGGCATCGGACCGAGGCAATCGCGCAGGCGGCGGTACAGGAAGCGGTCATGCCAGCTGCGGATTTCGACATAGATCGGGTGCCACCTCGCGCGCAGCTCGCGGGCGGGCGAGGTGCTGGAATCCATGCATGACCCGCGTGCTGCACCGTCACCCGCTGCGATGCTGCACTGCAGCGTGATCTGTTCACTTATGATTGCGATATTCATATGCGAACAGTCCGGCACCGGCCGGCTGGTGGACGTTGCGATGCCCAGTGACTGCTACAACGATTGCGTCAGCACCTGCCCCGCGACCGCCAGATGCGCGGAGTGTGGGGCATGACCATCGCGCGGCAACGTCTGGCCGCCACCGACGTGCAGCTCTCGGCACTGGGCTTTGGCGCCGCACCGATCGGCAATCTGTATGCCGAGGTCGACGAGGGCCAGGCACTGGCCGCCGTGGCGGCTGCGTTCGAGGCCGGCATCCGCCATTTCGATACCGCACCGTACTACGGCTACGGGCTGAGCGAGACCCGCCTGGGCCGTGGCCTGACCGGTGTGCCGCGCGCCGCCTACACGCTGTCGACCAAGGTCGGCCGCTGCATCTACGACGATGCGCAGGCCGCCGCCGGGCGCGACGGCTTTGCGGTGGCGGGCCGCCGCGCCGAGTTCGACTACAGCGCCGACGGCGTGCGGCGCGCGTTCGCCTCCAGCCTGGAGCGCCTGGGCACCGACTATATCGACGTGCTGCTGCTGCACGACATCGGTGCGCTGACCCACGGCGACAACCACGCCAACGTGCTGCGCCAGGCCTTGGAGGAGGCCTTGCCGGCGATGGCGGAGCTGAAGGCGGCCGGCGCCTGCGGGGCGATCGGGCTGGGCGTCAACGAGCAGGAGGTGGCACTGGAGGTGCTGCCACGCTTTCCGCTCGACTGCGTGATGCTGGCCGGCCGCTACACCCTGCTGGAACAGCGCGGCGCCCGCGCCCTGCTCGAGCAGGCGCAGCAGCGTAACGTGGCGATCCTGTCGGCCGGCCCGTACAGCTCCGGCCTGCTCAGCGACGCACGCGGCCCCGGCGCCACCTACAACTACGCCCCGGTCGATACCGCCACGCTGCAGCACGCGCAGCGCCTGTACGCGGCCTGCGCGGCGTTCGGGGTGGATATCGGCGCGGCGGCCTTGCAGTTCCCGCTGGCGCATCCGGCGGTGACCACGGTGGCGGCCGGCATGCGCACCGTGGCCGAGGTGCAATCGGCCGCCACGCGCCTTGCGGCCGCGGTTCCACCGGAGCTGTGGCAGCGCCTGCGCGACGGCGGCCTGCTCGATGCGGACCTGCCCACGCCATGAGCCGCATCGACGCACACCTGCATTTCTGGCAGCTGGCCCGTGGCGACTACCACTGGCTGACGCCCGAGCTGGCGCCGCTGTACCGCGACTTCGGCCCGGATGATGTCGGCGCTGCGCTGGACGCCGCCGCTGTCGACCGCGTGGTGGTGGTGCAGGCCGCCGCCACCGAGGCCGAAACCCGTTACCTGTTCGAGCTGGCGCAGGCCGATGCGCGCATTGCCGGCGTGGTCGGTTGGGTCGATTTCGCCGCGCCCGATGCGGCCGCGCGCATCGATGCACTGGTGCAGGCCGGCGGCGGCGTGCTCAAGGGCCTGCGCCCGATGGTGCAGGACATCGCCGATGTGCACTGGCTGGCCGACCCCGCACTGGATGCCGCCTTCGATGCATTGCTGGCGCACGACCTGGCCTTCGATGCGTTGATCCGCGCCGCGCATGTGCCGGCACTGCAGGCGCGCCTGAAGCGCCATCCGCAGCTGCGCGTGGTCATCAATCACGGCGGCAAGCCGCAGATCGCCGCCGGCGAATTCGTCGCCTGGGCCGCCGGCATGGCCGCGCTGGCGCAGCATCCCAACGTGCATTGCAAACTCTCCGGCCTGCTCACCGAAGCCGCGCGCGGCGCCGGCGTGGAGGCGCTGGCACCGTATGTCGCGCATCTGTTCGCACGCTTCGGCCCGCAGCGTGTGCTGTGGGGCAGCGACTGGCCGGTGCTGACCCAGCGCGCCGACTATGCGCAGTGGTTCGACATCGCCCAGCAGCTGGTCGCCACACACGCCGACGGCCATGCCGAAGCGGTGTTCGGCGACAACGCACGCACGTTCTATCGTCTGCCACGGCCGGCGGCCCCCACCCACGGAACCTCATCGGTATGACTGTCTCGATCCCTGCAACTCCCAACGACCGCCTGCACGGCAAGCGCTGCCTGATCACCGCCGCCGGCGCCGGCATCGGCCGCGAAAGCGCACTGGCCTGCGCACGCGCCGGTGCGCAGGTGATCGCCACCGATATCGACGCCGCTGCCCTGCAGGCGCTGGCGGCCGAATCGGAGGCCATCACCACCCAGCTGCTGGATGTCACCGACGCGGCGGCGGTTGCCGCGCTGGTCGCGACGCACGGCCCGTTCGATGTGCTGTTCAACTGCGCCGGCTTCGTGCACCAGGGCAGCATTCTCGATTGCGACGAGCCGGCCTGGCGGCGCTCGTTCTCGATCAACGTCGATGCGATGTACTACACCTGCAAGGCGGTGCTGCCGGGCATGCTCGAACGCGGCCGCGGCAGCATCATCAACATGTCCTCGGTGGCCTCCAGCATCAAGGGCGTGCCCAACCGCTTCGTCTATGGCGTGACCAAGGCCGCGGTGATCGGCCTGAGCAAGGCGATTGCCGCCGATTACGTGGCCCAGGGCGTGCGTTGCAACGCGATCTGCCCCGGCACCATCAAGACGCCGTCGCTGGGCCAGCGCGTCAAGGCACTGGGCGGCGACGAACAGGCGGTGTGGAAGAGCTTCACCGACCGCCAGCCGATGGGCCGCCTGGGCGACCCGCGCGAGATCGCGCAGCTGGTGGTGTACCTGGCCTCGGACGAATCCTCGTTCACCACCGGCCAGACCCACATCATCGATGGCGGGTGGTCCAACTGAGCGCGCTGCGTACCCCAACGTGGGCGGCCAGTGCCGGATGCGAGCTGTACTGCCTTGATTTGAGCACGCCGTCCTTATCCACCCGATGCATGCGCGCTAGCGTTGCTGGCCGCTCCATTCCTCACCTGCAAAGGAAGACTGCATGAAACTCGTACGCGTTGGCGCCCCCGGCCAGGAACGTCCTGGCCTGATCGATAGCGAAGGCCGCATCCGCGATTTGAGCGGCGTGATCGACGATGTGGCCGGCGAGCACATCACCAATGCCGGCCTGGACAAACTGCGTGCGTTGGACGTGTCCACGCTGCCGCTGCTCGAAGGCGAGCTGCGCTATGGCGCCGCAGTGGGGCAGATCGGCAAGTTCATCTGCGTGGGGCTGAACTACGCCGACCACGCGGCCGAATCGGGCATGGACGTGCCCAAGATGCCGATCCTTTTCATGAAGGCCACCACTGCGGTGACCGGCCCCAACGACACCGTGATCATCCCGCGCGGCTCGGTCAAGAGCGACTGGGAAGTGGAACTGGGCGTGGTGATCGGCGATGTGGCGCGCGATGTGGCGGTGGACGACGCGCTGAACCACGTCGCCGGCTACGCGGTCATCAACGATCTGTCCGAGCGCGAGTTCCAGCTCGAACATGGCGGCCAGTGGGTCAAGGGCAAGAGCGCCGATACCTTCGGCCCGATCGGCCCGTGGCTGGTCACCCGCGATGAAATCACCGACCCGCAGAACCTGTCGATGTGGCTGGAAGTCAACGGCCACCGCTACCAGAACGGCAGCACCCGCACGATGGTGTTCGGCGTGGCCGAACTGGTCAGCCACATCAGCCGCTACATGACGCTGATGCCGGGCGATGTGATCAGCACCGGCACCCCGCCCGGCGTGGGCCTGGGCCAGAAGCCACCGGTGTACCTCAAGCCGGGCGATGTGATGGAGCTGGAGATCGAAGGCCTGGGCCGCCAGCGCCAGCCGGTGGTGGCGCATCCGCGCGATGGGGGTTGAGGCCATCGGCTTCCCGGACCTTGGTTCTCAAAGAAAGATTGAGTGAAGGCAAGTGGCTAAGTCTTCGCACGAAGTATTCGCACCAAGCAGCCTAAAGCCCCTCTCCCGGAGGAAGAGGGGCTCTGGCGCCCGTCTCCGTTTCCGTTCCCCGTTTCAGTTTTATTTCGCGCGTTTTATTCCCGCCTTCCATCGCCCAGGACTTCCATGAGCACCATCATCGCCCTCGACACCCATGACGTCCGCTTCCCCACCTCGCGCGAGCTGGATGGGTCGGATGCGATGAATCCGGATCCGGATTACTCGGCCGCCTACGTCGTGCTGCGCACCGATGCTGCCGATGACCTGGCCGGCTACGGCCTGGTGTTCACCATCGGCCGCGGCAACGATGTGCAGACCGCCGCAGTGGCGGCACTGGCCGAGCACGTGGTCGGCCTGTCGGTCGAGGAAGTCATTGCCGATCTGGGCGCGTTCGCGCGCCGGCTCACCAACGATTCGCAGCTGCGCTGGCTGGGCCCGGAAAAGGGCGTGATGCACATGGCGATCGGCGCGGTGATCAACGCCGCCTGGGACCTGGCCGCACGCGCGGCGAAGAAGCCGCTGTGGCGCTACATCGCCGAACTCGCGCCCGAGCAGCTGGTCGACACCATCGACTTCCGCTACCTCAGCGACGCGCTCACCCGCGACGAAGCGCTGGCGATCCTGCGCGCTGCGCAACCGCAGCGCGCGCAACGCATCGCCACGCTGATCGAACAGGGCTATCCCGCCTACACCACCTCGCCCGGCTGGCTGGGCTACTCCGACGAAAAGCTGGTGCGGCTGGCCAAGGAAGCGGTGGCCGACGGCTTCCGCACCATCAAGCTCAAGGTCGGCGCCAACGTGCAGGACGATGTCCGCCGCTGCCGCCTGGCGCGCGAGGCGATCGGCCCGGACATCGCGATGGCGGTGGATGCCAACCAGCGCTGGGACGTGGGCCCGGCGATCGACTGGATGCGCCAGCTGGCCGAATTCGACATCGCCTGGATCGAGGAACCGACCAGCCCGGACGACGTGCTCGGCCACGCCGCGATCCGCCAGGGCATCACCCCGGTGCCGGTCTCCACCGGCGAGCACACCCAGAACCGCGTGGTGTTCAAGCAGCTGCTGCAGGCCGGCGCGGTGGACCTGATTCAGATCGACGCCGCGCGCGTGGGCGGCGTCAACGAAAACCTCGCCATTCTGCTGCTGGCCGCCAAGTTCAATGTGCGCGTCTTCCCGCATGCCGGCGGCGTCGGCCTGTGCGAGCTGGTGCAGCATCTGGCCATGGCCGACTTCGTCGCCATCACCGGCCAGATGGAAGACCGCGCGATCGAATTCGTCGACCACCTGCACCAGCACTTCCTCGACCCGGTGCGCATCCAGCATGGCCGTTACCTCGCTCCAGAGGTGCCCGGCTTCTCGGCAGAAATGCACGCATCTTCGATTGCGGAATTCAGCTACCCGGGTGGACGTTTCTGGGTGGAAGATCTGGCAACCGGTGCGAAAGACTGAGGCCACCCCTCCCCTCATCCGCCCTTCGGGCACCTTCTCCCGCTTGCGGGAGAAGGAAGCACCTATGCTGGCTCCCGCTTGTGGGAGAAGGGAGCAACCCTGCTGCCTCCCGCTTGCGGGAGAAGGGAGCAACTCTGCTGCCTCCCGCTTGCGGGAGAAGGGAGCAACACTGCTGCCTCCCGCTTGCGGGAGAAGCAAGCAACCCTGCTGGCGGGACGGTGACGTGATCGCTCACGAGCCGCTCGGGAAGGACGGGACGCTGGCCAGGCGATGCATCGCATCGCGGCAACCAGGCAGGATGTGCAGGACACCGCACCGCATGCATCCCGCAGCCGAATTGGCCCCTCCACCACCAGCGCTGATCGCGCCCTTCTCCCGCCTGCGGGAGAAGGTGCCCGCAGGGCGGATGAGGGCCCCCGCTCAGCGCTGCGCTTGGATCGCCTCGCTCAACGCAAAAATCCGCCCGGCCTCGCGCCACTTCTCTCCCGGCGCACTGCCAGGCAACGGCTTTTGGAAGCGCCACATCAGCTCTTCCCAGGCCTGGATACGCGGATCGGCCGCATCCCGCGCGGTCTTGGCCGCCGGATCGTAGTCGTCGCCGACCTCCATCAGCATCACCAGGCGGTCGCCGCTGCGAAAGATCTCCAGCTCCTGGATGCCGGCCTGCTGCAGCGAGGCCACCACTTCCGGCCAGACCTCGCTTGGCCGATGCCAACGCTCGTACTCGGCGATCAACTGCGGGTCGTCGTGCAGATCCAGCACGTAGCACAGACACCGCTTGCTCATGCGCCCGCTCCTGCAACCGCCGGCGCAGCGCGGCGCGCACGCAACGCGAACAGCAGGATCACCGCAAAGCACCCGCCCGGCACCACCATCGCCCAGTGGATACCGGCCATGTCCGACACCGCGCCCATCACCGCCGTCAGCAGCGCACCACCGATGATGGACATCACCAGCAACGACGAGCCCAGCTTGCGCGCATCGTCGTGCATGCCATCCAGGCCCAGCGCGAAGATGGTCGGGAACATCACCGACATGAACACGCTGGCGGCCACCAGCGCGTACAGGCCGGTCCAGCCGGGGAAGGCGATCGCCACCGCACACAGCGCCAGATTGATCGTGGCAAAACTGGCCAGCAGCTTCGCAGGCGCCAGATAGCGCAACAGCGCGGTGCCGATGAAACGGCCGGCCATGAACAGCACCAGCGAGATGGTCA
Organism: Xanthomonas arboricola pv. guizotiae; assembly: GCF_002940205.1. GTDB lineage: Bacteria > Pseudomonadota > Gammaproteobacteria > Xanthomonadales > Xanthomonadaceae > Xanthomonas > Xanthomonas arboricola_C. The sequence goes on along the minus strand of NZ_MDSK01000027.1, from coordinate 15,672 downwards.
GATAGGTGGCCGCGGTTTTTTCCGGCGTGCCCGGCACCGCGTCCTGCAGGTAACGGATCAGATAGCTCCAGATGCCCACCTGCGCGCCCACGTAGAAGAACTGCGCCACCACCGACAACACGAACAGCCGGTTGCGCAGCAACTCGCCGAAGCGTGCGCGCCTGGGCGCGGCCTCGCCAACACCGGCAGCGCCGGTGGGAAAGCGCACCAGCGCGATCAGGATCGCCCACAGCACCACCACCACGCCGATCACCAGGTACGGCGTCTGCACGGCAGCCGATTCGGCGGCAAAGAACGCCTCGCGCGCCGCCGGCGCCATTGCCGCCAGTTCCGCCGGGGTGTGTTCCACGCCGGAGAAGATGAAATGCTGGCCGACCAGCACGCCGGTGATCGAGCCCAAGGGGTTGAATGCCTGGGCCAGGTTCAAGCGCCGCGCCGCACCGTCGGCCGGGCCGAGCACGGTCACCAGCGGATTGGCGGTGGTTTCCAGGAACGCCAGGCCGCTGGCGATCACGAACAAGGCCAGCAGGAACAGCCAGTAGGTATGCACCTGCGCGGCCGGATAGAACAGGAACGCGCCGCACGCATACAGCAGCAAGCCCAACACCACGGCCGCCTTGTAGCTGTAGCGGCGCATGAACATCGCCGCCGGCATCGCGAACACGAAATAGCCCAGGTAGAACGCGCTCTGGACCAGCCCTGCCTGCAGGTCGGTCAGCTCGAAGGCCTTCTTGAACTGCTTGATCAGGATGTCGTTGAGGTTGTTGGCCATGCCCCATAAAAAGAACAGGCTGACGATCAACACCAGGGGCACCATGGCGGTACGCGCCAGGTTGCCGCGCGGTGACGCGGCAATGTCACTGTGATGCATGCGACCGATCCCCTCCCAAGGCTGTGGCGCTTGCGTTGCTGTGCGGCGAGCGTACTGCGCACGCCAGCGCCATGCAAATATAAAAACTTTGTTTATATTTGCACGCAAGCGCCACATCTCACCGCAGCCCGCGATGCCTGTACCCTGGCGCGCCGCAGCCTTGCCTGGAGCCGCAAACGGATGAGCACCGAACCCGCCAAGTACCGCGCCCCCGCCCTGGACAAGGGTCTGGACATCCTCGAGCTGCTCGCCCGCCAGGCGCAGCCGATGAGCATGGGCGCGATCTCGCAGGGCATCGGGCGCTCGCGCGGGGAGATCTTCCGCATGCTGCAGGTGCTGGAGGAGCGCGGCTACCTCACCCGCGACGGCGAAGGCGACTATGTGCTGACCAATCGGCTGTTCATGCTCGGCATGCAGCAGCCGCAGGTGCAGAGCATCAGCGAAGCCGCGCTGCCGGTGATGCGGCGGCTGGCCGATGCGATCTATCAGCCCTGCCACCTGGTGGCGCCGTCCGGCGACCAGATCGTGGTGATCGCGCAGATGGACGTGCCCAGCGACCTCGGCCTGGTGGTGCGCCCGGGCCATCGCCGCCCGCTGACCCATTCCAGCTCCGGACTGGTGCTGTTCGCGTTCCAGCAGCCGGAGGTGCAGGCGCGCTGGCTGGACCTGCTCGACGCCAGCGAGGTGCCGTTCGAGCGCGCGCAGTTCCTGGCTGCGGCCGCGCAGGCGCGCAACGATGGCTACGCCATGCAGCCCAGCGAGGCAGTGGTAGGCGTGGTCGACCTGACCGCACCGATCCTGCAACGCGGCAGTGCCACCTACACGCTCACCGTGCCGTTCATCGCGCGCCGCCCGGAGCTGGTCGGCCCGCACGCGGCGTTGCAGGCCCTGTGTGCGGCAACGGCGGAGATCTCCGCCGCGTTGATGTAGCGCGGCCCGCGCCGGGAGTCTGCGTCGGCGCTGGTGTTCTGTCGCGCGCTTCCAAAGCCAGACTTCTGCGGCCCACCTGCGGCGCGGCCGACCCTGTGCATTGAACGCTGCGCGCTGTTTCCGCAGTACTGCGATGACAGCCTGGCCATCGCACTCCACCCCAACCGCTTCGCCGGCATCCCTGCGGCAGCGCAAGCCGTGCAAATCGAGAGGCCATGGAGATCGCGGCATCGTTGCCGATCGCGGCACTCCTGCACGACGTCCTGAAAGACAGCACGCAGCAGGCACTGGCTCATGCGCGCGCATCCAAGCATGACGTGTCCATTGCGCACTGCTTGCAGCACATCCCACATCAGCGGCTTTCCCCGCGTTTTTTCGCTACCTGCTTCACCGCCATGAGGACCGTTGGTCGCGATAGCCAAGGCTATCGGGCGCCGCATCGCTCCGTTGCGTGGACATGCCTTGCTGGCTTTGACGCCTGAAAACAAGGCAAAAACCGCGTCACCCCCCTGTTTGCAATAGCCACGGCTATAAAGATCAGACCGACCTTCGCGTGCGCTGCAGACGCACCGAACGCGGCCATGCGTTGCTACACTGCGCGCCCCCTTGGGGAGTAGCCTGCTTTCGCATCGTCGGAAGCGCCTGCATCAACATACTCGGCCGTTGCGCCGTGGTGCAGGCAACCAGTTCCGGTTTGGCGAGACCAGCGGCATGCGTGCACAGCAACGGTTGGCGCGGGCGCATGCCGTTGCGATCGCGCACAACCCGAGACTGTCGATGTCCCCCTTTTCCATTGTGTTGATCGGTTTCGCAATGTCGACCGACGCGTTTGCCGCGGCGATCGGCAAGGGCGCGGCGATGCGCAAGCCGCAGTGGCGCGATGCGCTACGCGCCGGCTTGATCTTCGGCTGCATCGAGGCGATCACCCCGGTGATCGGCTGGCTGCTGGGGCGCGCCGCCTCCGGCTATGTGTCCGACTACGACCACTGGATCGCCTTCGTGCTGCTCGGTGCACTGGGCACCCACATGATCGTGGCCGGGCTGCGCAACGATGCGGACGATGCTGAAGAAGCAACGTCCGAGACGCCGAAACGGCACGGCTTGCTGGCCCTGGCCACCACCGGTTTTGCCACCAGCATCGATGCGATGGCGGTCGGCGTGAGCCTGGCGTTTCTGGACGTGCATATCGGCGTGGTGGCGGTGGTGGTCGGGCTGTGCACCTTCAGCATGGTCACCGCAGGGGTCATGCTGGGCCGCGTGCTCGGCAACCTGATCGGCAAGCGCGCCGAGATCCTCGGCGGTGCGATCCTGGTGATCGTCGGCAGCGTCATCCTGTACGAACACCTCAGCGGCGCCGCGTAAGCGCCATCATCGTAGGAGCGCACCCGGGCGCGATGGAGCGTTATCGGTAATGCCCAATCGCGCGCAGGCACGCTCCTACGCTGCAGTCGCACCCGTCAGCGCGTCTTCGCATCATGATGCGCACTCAGGAACGCACGCAGCGAGGCCGGCTTCACCGGCTTGGTCAGCAGGCGATAGCCACGCGCACGCGCGAGTTGCTTGAGTTCGTCGCGGCCGTCGGCGGTGAGCAGGGCGCCGGCAATCGGTGCGGTGGCGACGGCCTGCAGCGCATCCAGGGTGTCCAGGCCATCGAGCCGGTCGTGCAGGTGGTAATCCACCAGCATCAGGTCCGGTTGTTCGCGCGCGCGCTCCAGCGCCTGATCCACCGTGCTGGCGGTGATCACCTCCACCTGCCAGCGTCCGAGCAGCGCGCGCATGCCGTCGAGGATTTCGCGGTCGTTGTCCACGCACAGCACGCGCAGGCCCGCCAGCGAATCGCCGCTGGGCAGCGCGCGCGCAACGGCCACCGGCAACGCCGGCGGCAGCGGGACTGCCGCCACGCGCGGCAGCAGGATCGAGAACATGCTGCCGCGGCCGACCTGGCTGCGCGCGCTCAGGTCGTGGTCGAGCAGGCGCGAGATGCGCTGGCAGATCGACAGGCCCAGCCCCAGGCCCTGCTCGCCCCAGTCGAACGGCTGCTGGTAGCGGCGGAATTCTTCGAAGATCTGCCGCATGTGGTGCTCGGGAATGCCCGGGCCGGTGTCCCACACCTGCAGCTCCACCTGTTCGCCGCGGCCGCGCATGCCCAGCACGATGCGGCCCTGGCGCGTGTAGCGCAGCGCATTGGCGAGGAAGTTCTGCATCACCCGGCGCAGCAGGCGGCGGTCGCTGCGCACCCACAACGGGCGACAGTGCACCTGCAGCTGCAGGCCGCGGCTGGAAGCCACCGGCGCGTATTGCGCGGCCAGTTCGTGCATCAGCGCGCTGGCATCGAAATCCTCGACCGTGGGCCGCAGGCCGCCGGCATCCAGCCGCGAGACGTCGAGCAGGCCATCGAGCAACTCCTCGGCCGCACGCAGCGAGGCATCCACGCGCTCGGCCAGATGGCGTTGTTCCTCGTTGTTCTGGTGGCTCTCGCGCAGGGCCGAGGCGAACAGCCGCGCGGCATTGAGCGGCTGCAACACGTCGTGGCTGATCGCGGCCAGAAAGCGCGTCTTGGATTGCTGCGCCAGCTCGGCCTCGCGCGAGCGGTCGGCCACGCGCTGCTCCAGGTTCTCGTTGGCGTCCAGCAGCGCGCGTTCGGCACGCTTGTAGTCGGTGATGTCGTTGTAGCTGGTGACATAACCGCCGCCGGGCAGCGCCTGGCCGCGCATCTCGATCACCTTGCCGTCGCTGCGGGTGCGCTCGAACACATGCGGCGAGCCGGCGCGCATGTGGCGGATGCGGCGATCGATCTGATCCTCGATATCGCCCTCGCCCAGCTCGCCGCGCTCGGCGTTGTAGCGGATCAGATCGGCCACCGGGCGGCCGACATACAGCATGCCGTCCGGGTAGCCGAACAGTTGCTGATAGCGGCGATTCCACGCGGTCAGGCGCATCTCCGGGTCGACCACGCTGACCGCGGCGCTGATGTTTTCCAGCGTGGTGGACAGGATCTCGCGATTGAAGCGCAGCTCCTGGCCGGCCTCGTCCAGCACCGCCACCACCTCGCCCAGGTCCATGCCCGAGCCGCGCAACAGGCTGGTCAGCACCAGGCGTGCGGAGGCCGCGCCGATCGAGGCGGCCAGCAGGCGTTCGGTGAACTGCACCCAGGCGCGATCGGCCACCACGGTGGGTTGCAGCTCGCGCTCCAGCAGCGCCGCCTGGTCGACGAAGGCGCGGTGCGCATGCCGCTCGCCCACCACGCGCTCGGCCAGGGCCTGCAGGTCGGCCACGCGCACATGCCCGGGCCAGTCGCCGGCCACCGCCGGCCGCTGTGCGTACGGGTCCAGGAACGGCGCGGCGCGCAGGCGTTCGTCCACTCCGGGGCGCCAGCGTGCGGAGACCAGCATCATCGCGCCGACATTGATCAGCAGCGACCAGAACGTGCCATGCGCCAGCGGTTCCCAGCCGCGCATGCCGAACAGCTGCTGCGGCTGCAACCAGGCGATGCCGAACGGCCCGTCCACCAGCCAGTCCGGCTGCAGCCAGCCCGCGCGCGTGGCGGCCGGCAGCAACAACGTGTAGATCCAGGTCATGAAGCCCAGCACCATGCCGGTCTCCACGCCCTTGCGGCTGGCGCCGCGCCAGTACAACCCGCCGATCACGCCGGGGGCGAACTGCGCCACCGCCGCAAAGGCCATCAGGCCGTAGGCCGCCAAGGTGGTGTCGTTGGCCACGCTGCGGTGGTAGCCGTAGGCGATCAGCGCCAGCAACAGGATGGCGACGCGGCGGATCCACAACACCCGCGAGGCCACCGCCGCGCGCGCATCGGCGCTGCCGCGGCGGCGCAGCAGCACCGGCATCACCAGGTCGTTGCTGACCATGGTGGCCAACGCGATGCTGGCCACGATCACCATGCCGGTGGCGGCCGAGAACCCGCCCACATAGGCCACCAATGCCAGCACGGTGTTGCCCTGGCTCAGCGGCAGCGCCAGCACCACCGCGTCGTCGACCACCGTGCTGCCCTTGCCGAACAAGGCCACGCCGGCCGATGCGATCGGCACCACCATCGCCGAGATGATCACCAGGTACGCACCGAACAACCAGCGCGCGCGACGGATGTCGCCGACGTCGCTGCATTCCACCACCGCCACATGGAACTGGCGCGGCAGGCAGATCACCGCCAGGAAGCTCAGCAAGGTCTGCGAAATGAAGCCCACCGACGGGGTGTGCTCGAACAAGGTGCGCGCCGAGTCGGCGATGGGCACCTGGTGGTCGCTCGGCCACACCCAGGCGAACAGGCCCACCGCGACGATGGCGATCAGCTTGATCACCGACTCCAGCGCGATCGCCAGCATCATGCCGCGGTGGTGTTCGGTGGCATCGACCTGGCGGGTGCCGAACAAGGTCGCGAACAAGGCCATCAACAGCGCCACGTACAACGCCGGATCGGCAAGGATGCCGCGCCCGGCACTGCTATGCCCGGTCAGCACCTCCAGGCTCATCGCCACCGCCTTGTACTGCAGCGCCAGATACGGAACGATGCCGACCAGCGCGATCACCGCCACCAAGGCCGCCAGCCGCCGCGAGCGACCATAGCGCGAAGAGATGAAATCGGCGATGGAGACGGTGTTTTCGGCGCGTGCGATCAGCGCCAGCCGCTCGATGATGCGCCAGCCGAACAGCAGCAACAGCAGCGGGCCCAGGTAGATCGGCAGATAGCCGATGCCATTGCGCACCGCCGAGCCGACCGCGCCGTAGAAGGTCCACGACGAGCAGTACACCGCCAGCGCCAGGCTGTAGACCGCCGGCCGCAGCCACGGCCGCTCCGGGTACAGCGGACGCCGGTCGCCCCACCAGGCCACGCCGAACAGCAGCACGGCATAGCCGACGGAGACCAGCAGCAGGATCCAGCTTGATACCAAGGGGCGTTCCTAGGCCAATGCGAACGGGGAGTTTACGCAGTGGGGAATCGGGAGTGGGGAACAACCCGCCTGGCCGCACGCCCGTAGGAGCGCGCTAGCGCGCGAAAGGGCACCGGCGGGAAGTCCTCATCGCCCGTAGGAGCGCGCTCGCGCGCGACAGGACACCGGCGGGAAGCCCTCGTCGCGCGCAAGCGCGCTCCTACACCGGCTTGGCAGTTATCGCATCAGCCGCCGCGGACACGCCACTCAGCCCGGCAGCCGCACCCGCACCTGGTACCTGCGTCCGGCGACAATGCCGTGCACGCGCTGGTCCGGGCAGGCGGCGCCATCCACCTCAACGTCGACGTGCGTGCGCCCCGGTTCACGCGTCAGCGTCACCTCGAACTGCGCGCCGCGGAACTGGCGCGTCACCCGGGCCTGCGGCCAGTGCGAGGGCAGCTGCGGGCGGATCGCCAATGCATCGCCCTCGCCGACCAGACCGAACAGCCCTTCCAGCACGCAGCGATACACCCAGGCCACCGTGCCGGTGTTGAACAGCTGGCTGGAACGCCCGGCGGTGCGCGGATACTGATGCCACGCGCCACGGTAGTAATTGGGCAGCGACACCGGCAGGTGGCCGCGCTGCAGCACGTCCTCGCGGCTGGGGCCGGGCAGCAGCGCGCGCAGGATCTCCCAGGCGCGGTCGGCTTCGCCGATCTGGTACAGGCTGTACAGATAGAACGCCGCCGCGTGGTTGTAGACCGCGCCGTTTTCCGCAGCGCCCGGCCACTTCTGCGTCAACCGGCCCACGTCATCGCGCATGCGCGTGTAGGCCGGAGCCAGCATCACCGGCCCGTACGGCGTATGCAACTGCTCGCGCACCGCCTCCAGCAAGGCCTCGCGCTGCGCGCTATCGGCGGTGCCGGCCAGCAGCGCAAAGCTCTGCGGATTGAGATAGATGCGTCCCTCCACATCCTCGGCGATGCCGAAGCGCACGCCATCATCGGTGATGCCGCGCGCATACCAGTTGCCGTCCCACAGCTCGCGATTGGCATCGGCGTTGATCGCCTGCACGGCCTGCGCAAACGTTTCCGCCTGCGCGCTTCGTCCATGCGCCGCGCAGATGCCCGACCACAGCCGCAGCGCATACGCGGTAGCCACGGTAAGCCAGCCGGACACGCCCTTGCCGCGCCAGCCGACCATGTTCATCGGGTCGCACCAATCGCCCTGCGCGATGAAACTCAAGCCACGTGCATCGCGTGCGTCCAGCAGCCACTGCATCGCCGCATCCAGTCGCTCGGCCACGCTGAGCGCCTGTCCATCGTGCGTGCGCACCACCGCATCGAGCACGCTGGCATCGCCGGTTTCGCCCAGATAGGCGCTCAGGAAGATCGGCAACCACACGCAGTGATCGGTATGCGGCACCTGGTTGATGTATTTCAGCTCGGCGCCTTCCACCAGCAGGATGCCGTCCGGCATCGCACCGCTGGGCTCCTGCTGCGAGAGCGCGTGCAACAACGCCGCGCGCGCGGTGGCCGGCTGCAGGTAGGCCATGCCCATGTGGTCCTGCAGATAGTTGCGCGTCTGCGGGTCGGTGGTCAGGCGATTGACGTCGCCGTGATAGAACACCTGCCGCGGCAGCCAATGGTTGACCAGGTTGTCCAGGGCCGGATCGGGCGTGGCGATCCGCGCGCAGCCCTGCCCGCCCTGCAGATACTGCGCGTAGTCGCGCGCGGCGGCGGCAAAGCCGGCTTCGGACAGATACCGCGCACGCAGCGCGGCGATCTCCGCATCGTCCTTGGCCGGCCCGAACGCGAAGCGGTACACGCGTGCCGCATCGGCGTCCAGCGTCAGCCGATATTGCAACGCGGCGGCCGGGTTCTCGTAGTGCGCATCGCTGTTGCCCAGCTGCTCGGCCTGGATGGCCGAGGGCGCATGCAGGCCGCCCTCGCCTTCGAAGGCCATCTGCTGCGCATCCCAGGCCACCGGCGGCTGCTCGTGCAACAGGAAGGTGCAGTCCTTGAAATCGCGCTGGCGGAAATAATCGTCCACCTTCTGGTACGGCGCCACGCTACGGCAGACGATGCCGCCCAGCGTCGGCTCGTAAGCGCCGCCCTGATGCATCCACGACATGTAGCCGATCGGAAAGTAGGGGTACAGGCTGAGCCGGCGCGTACGCCCGGACTGGTTATGCACGCGGCATTCCCACAGCTCCACGGCATCGTCGGTGGGCAACGCCACGCATAGCTCCACCACGATCCCGTCGTGGCGCACCCGCCAGCGCACATCGTGCTTGCCCGCGGAGAACTCGAACTGTTCCGGCGTTGCACGCACCGGTTCGTGCGGCACTGAATACAAGGCGCCGCTGTCTTCGTCCTTGAGATAGAAGAAGCGCCCGGGATGATGCGCGTAGTACGGCTGCTCGGGCATCATGAAGTTGCGCGCTTCCAGCAGCGGCGCATGCGCGTATTTGGCCGGTTCCGGCTGCATGAACTGCCCGGTGGCATAACCACGGCAGGTCAGCTGCAGCATCATGCGGCGATTCCACAAAAAGCCGCCGGCATTGGGCATTGCAGTGGGGCTATAGAGCGCGTAACGCGCACCATCGGCGCTGGGCGCCATCAAGCTGGACAGCGCATCGGACGTAGCGGTAGGCGTTGCAGACACGGTCGGGGTGCTCCGGTTCGTCGCGCTTGCGCGCGGCCAGTTCGTGCTGGATGCGACGCAACAACCCGTCATCCAGTGGATAAAAACGCATGGTCCAGGCCGCCAGCAGCGCCACCGCGCCCGGGATCACCGTCAGCAGCAGCACGATGCCGGTCAACGACCCGGACGACTGCGCGCTGTTGGCCACATAGCCCATGCCCGCCAGCACCCAGGCGATGCCGGCCGAAGCCAGCGCGCCACCGAGCTTTTGCGAGAAAGTCGCGGCGGCGAAGGTCATCGCGGTGGCACGCCGGCCGGTGCGCCACTCGGTGTAGTCGGCGCTGTCGGCATACATCGAAAATGCCAGCGGCGACTTCGGCCCCAATGCCAGCCCGATCAACATGTTCAAGGCGAAGATCGCCCACACCGCATCGGCAGGAACGAAGAACATCAGGCAACTCAATACGCCCACCACCGCCATCAGCGCGGTCATCAGCTGGCGCTTGTCCCAATGCCGGGTCAGCAACGGCGTGATCGCCGCGCCCACTGCCAGCGACACCGAATAGCCACCGAGAAACAGCCCGGTCAGCTCCGGCCGCTGTACGTAGTACTTGAGGTAATACACGCCCGCACCGCCGCGCATGACGATGGTGATCATGATGATCAGCGACAGTACGAACAGCACGCACCACGGCTTGTTCTGCAGCAGGTCGGCGATATCCCGGCGGATCGGCGTGCGCTGTTGCGGCGGTGGCTGCACGCGCTCGCGCGTGATCAGCGCCACGGTCACGAACAGCGCCACCGCCACCGCGCCGTACAGCATCATCGTGCGCTGCCAGCCCAGCGCATCGTTGCCGGCGCCGAACCAGGCCACCAGATCCAGCGTGCAGTAATTCACCAACGTGGTGCCGGCGAATGCGGCGATGAAACGCAGGCTGATCAAGCTGGTGCGCTGGCTGCTGTCGGCGGTGATCACGCCCGACAATGCCGAGTACGGAATGCTCACCACCGTGTAGGCGAGCATCATCACCAGGAAGCTGATCGTGGCCCACCACATGCGCCCGTTCTGATCCAGCGCTGGCGTGGTGTAGGCGAGCACGCCGGTCACCGCCATCGGCACGGCGCCCCACAACAGATACGGGCGGAATTTGCCCCAGCGGCTGCGTGTGCGATCGGCCAGTGCACCCATCGCCGGATCGGCGATCGCATCGGCGATCTTGGTCAACAGGATCATCGTACCCACCGCCGCTGCCGGCAGATGCATGGTGTCGGTGTAGAAGATCAACAGGAATGCGGAGATGTTGGCCCAGTACAGATTCAGGCCCAGATCGCCGGCACCGTAGCCCAGCTTTTCGCGCCAGCGCAGGCGCGCCGATGCAGGAGACGTTGCAGGCGATGACGTCATCGGCAAACCTTGGAGTGCGTTGAACCCGGCCGAGCGCGCCGTTACGCTGGGCGGCCCGCTCACCTGGCGAGGAGCGCCGACGCTACACCACGCATCGGCTGCCGCCAACGTGAAATCCGGCAAAATGCCGAATCGATCCGGAGATATAACCTGACGTGATGGACACCGCCGCCCCCGCTGCACCCGCGTCCGCTTCGCCCCTGGCCATCGTGGTGATGGGCGTTTCCGGCAGCGGCAAGACCACCATCGCGCGGGCCCTGGCAGCGCATTACGGCTACCGTTTTCTGGATGCCGACGACTACCACAGCGTGGCCGCACGCGCGCAGATGGCCGCCGGCCAGCCACTCACCGATGCGATGCGTCTGCCGTGGGTGGAGTTGCTGGCGGCCACCTTGCGCGACTGCGTACAGGCCGGCGAGTCGGTGGTGCTCGCGTTCTCGGGCTTGCGCGGCACGCACCGTCAATTGCTGCGCCGCAGCGGCATTCCGATCCGCTTCGTGTTCCTGCACGCGGCCCCGCACGTGATCGCCGCCCGCCTGAGCGCACGCGCCGGCCACTTCATGCCGGCCAGCCTGCTGGACAGCCAATTGCAGACCCTGGAATTGCCGTTGGACGAAGCCGATGTGGTGTCGGTGGACGTGGATGCCACGGTGGAGGCGGTGGTGCAGGATGCGATCGCGCAGTTGGCGCTGATCGCTCCCGCTGCAGTGCACACCGCCGTGCCCTCGCCTCGAAGCGCATAACGCGCCAGATAACCCAGCCCTATATGCCCATTCCCTTCTCGCTCCGGGAGAAGGTGCCCCGAAGGGGCGGATGAGGGGACGCGCAAAGCCTCGTGTATTTTGACGCCACAGAAGCTTCGCCCCGTACCCTCAGCCCAACCCCCGCTCCGCGCCCCGGCCCGCGTTTGCGACGCGGGCGCTCCAAGGCACGCGCACCAGTGGCGCGCAAACCGTGCCTTCTCGCCCCGCAGGGAGAGGAGCTGTTCAACACACTGGTCAGCCTCACAAGGTGGCGCAACATTTCCTGGTTACTTTTTGCGGACCATTGATTTGCGTGCAAATACGCATGCATCGCGACCAATCATTTTTTCTATCGCAACGGCCGCCGATCGTGATGAATCATCAGCATTTGTGCGAATAGCGAACACGCTGAACGCAAATTTTTCGAGCTGGTGGCACCAGATGCGAGCGGACCCGATCGTTGAATGAACGCGAGGAAGGTGCGCGTGTTGCACGGTCGCCACAATCGGCCATCGTCACTCGGCAGATCCGGGGGGATCCAGCGTTTCCTTCCATCTATGGACATGCCGTGATGACACATTCAATTCGCCGCTTGCGATTTCGCAGTTTGACGCTCGTTCCCTGCCTGCTTGCCAGCGCAGTGGCTTTCGCCCAGGCCGGCCCCGCAACCGAACAACAGTCGGTGTCGTCGCTGGATACCCAGGCTTTTGCACGCTCCGGCCAGATCTGGCGCAGCTTCGGCAATCAGCTGCCGTTTGCCAGCCCCACCAGCTGGACCACCGCCGGCGGCGGCTACTTGAACCAGCGCTTCGCGCCGGGCGAGTGGAAGATCAACCGCACCACCGTCAAAGGCCTCAAGCCGGCCTGGACCCTGACCACCACCGGCGACATCTCGGCCACGCCTAGCGTGGAAGGTGGAACGCTGTATGTGCCCGACTGGGGCGGCACGCTGTATAGCGTCGACACCCAGACCGGCAAACCGAACTGGCAGGCCAAGTTGTCCGACTACACCGGCAAGAGCACTTCGCTCTCGCGTACCACCCCGGCCATTACCCCCAGGAGCATCATCCTGGGCGACATGGCCGGCGGCACCGTGCTGGCCCTCGACAAGAAGACCGGCAAGTTGCTGTGGAAGAGCGAGGTGGAAACCAATCCGCAGGCCCAGATCACCTCGTCCCCGGTGGTCTATGGAAACCGCGTGTACCTGGGCGTGTCGTCCAGGGACTACGAAAGTCTTGATCCGACGCATCGGTTATCGTTCCGCGGCAGCGTCGTGGCGCTGGATCTGAACACCGGAAGGAAGGTGTGGCAGTTCTATAACGCGCCCGAGGGCTATACCGGCGCGTCGACCTGGGGCCAGGTCGCCGTCGATCCCATCGCACGCCGCATCTACTTCGGCACCGGCAACAACTACAACATTCCGGCCAGCGTGGGTAACTGCGTCTCCAACGCACGCTCCTACCGCGGCAGCGAACTCACCGTGCAGGACGAACTGGCGTGCATGGCGCCGGACAACTACGTCGACTCGGTGGTCTCGCTGAATCTGGACACCGGCAAGCTGGTCTGGGCCGACCGTGCACAAGGCTACGACGCCTGGAACCTGTCGTGCATCGTGGCGCCCACCAATGGCCTGTGCCCGAACACCCAGGCAACCAACCTGACCGGCCCTGATTACGACTTCGGCGGCGCCGGCGTGCAGCTGTTCACCGTGTGGCGCGATGGCAAGCCGCAGCAGCTGGTCGGCGCAGGGCAGAAGAGCGGCATCTACTGGGCCTTCGACGCCAAGACCGGTGCCAAGGTGTGGTCGACCCAGGTCGGCCCCGGCGGCGCCACCGGCGGCGTCGAGTGGGGTACCGCATTCGACCCCTATAAGTCGCAGGTCTATGTGGCCATCAACAACAGCACCAACGCCACCTACACGCTGGGACCGGACAACACCCAGAGCCACAACGGCGGCTCGTGGGCCGCGCTGGATGCCGCCACCGGCAGGATCAAGTGGCAGGTCAAGGTGCCCGGCATCAACCGCGTGAATCCGACCGTGCCGGCCGGCGGCCAGGGCTCGCTGACGGTGTCGCCGAACCTGCTCTACGCCGGTTCGATGGCCGGCAATATGGTCGCACTGGATACCGACACCGGCGCCACGCTGTGGAACCACGACGCCACCGGCTCGGTGCTCGCCTCGCCGGCGATCGTGGACGGTGCGCTGTACTGGGGCGCCGGCTACGGCCGCTTCAACTTCGGCACTGCCGCAACGGCCAACCAGCTGACCAAGTTCGTGCCGGATACCGCGGCAGCGAAGTAAGCAGCATCCTCGGCGAACGGCAATCACGCGTTCAGTCGCACCACGACACCGCCGCCTTCGGGCGGCGGTGTTTTCTTGCGATCGTGATTGGGCGATTTGTGGCTGCAAGCGCTGCGCGGGAGAAGCGACAATGCAATGCCGCACCTCCCGCAGCGACGCGATGCGTCCGCGCGCTAACCTGAGGTTCGCAGCTACAGGCGCGTGACCTGGCACAAGCGGATCTGCCCCGCTTCCAGTCCATGCGCCTCGGCCGCACGGCGGCGCAACGCAGTGACCAGCCCGGCGGCATCCAGCACGCCATCGGCGGGCACGTCCACGCTATGGGCCAGTTGCCCCCACAGCACCGGCCGACCGTCGCAATAACCCTCGTAGTCGGCGAAGTAATGCAGCTGGCGCAGCTCAGGTACCGACGTGGACATCGCCCTGGATCTCCGTGCAGCCCAGATGTTCCAACGCGATTTCCAGCCCGAGCAGATAGCTCTGCGCGCAGTAACCGCGCACCGTCGCAATGCGCTGCCCGAATCCCTCCGGCAGGCAACGCTCCGGACGGTCCACGCTATCGTCGTGAGCCTCCACGAACGGGTACGGCAACGCGCTGAGTACACGGTGCAGGCGCGCACTGTCCACGCAGCTGCCCGGATCGATCAACGAGATTTCCATCCGCGCCTGCCCGGCCACGCGCAAGGCATCCAGCAGCTCCTGCTCCGACCCGCAGGCACGCAAGGCCACCGTCTTGCCCGCGTCGCCGGCACACTGCACCAGCTGCCGAATGACGGTCCGCGGCAACGGCTGTGGCCCACGCACCAGCGGCATCGCCGCCTCCGGCCCATGCACGATCATGATCGACATGGCGGCCTCCTCAGGCAGCGGCGCACAAGGGCGCGCACAGCGACGGCAGACAACGCGCCGCAATACCCAGCGACATCGCATAGGCGCGCGGCGCATCGTGCGGCGTAATCACCACCGCCAGCGGCGCATGCTGCGGATGCAGCCACGGCTCCAGCTCCTGCGTCGCATCGGTGTGCAACTCGATGTAGGGTGCAGGCAACGCATCCAGTGCAGCACGCAATGCCGTCGCATGCACCTGCGCACGCTCGGAGGCCGACAAATCGCCCGAATCCAGCAGCACCAGCTCCACCTCGGCATCGCCACCGGCGGCCTGCAAGCCGGCGATCAAGCCATCGACATCGGCACACGCCAGCGTGCGCAACGCACGTCCGGCACACTCGGGCAGCTGCATCGGCGCCACCTGCGCCGGATCGGCCTGCGGACCTTGCAAAATCAGGATACACATCGTGTTCGACTCAACGCACCACAGTGCGAGAGTGCCAAGGTAGGCCTGCCGGGCATAAAGAGGCTATTTGCGGATTAGTGGTCGGGCATAAAGAATGCGTAGTCATTTCCACGCGCAGTACCAAACACAACTGGAACCTGTTCTCACACTGTGGCAACCTAGACGTGGGGCGTATCTGAGCGAGTTAGGGGAAACCAGGTGCGACAAGACACAACTATTCCGGTCATCGGATCTGCAAGTGCAGGTCCGATAGCGCATTGAGCAACACAGCTTGATTTAATTCACCCATCCTACTCCGAGATTTTTTATGATCCGCAGACTAGCTTTTCTGGCATTGATGTTAGCAAGCTCCCAAAGCTTCGCGGCCTACTCCGTCAGTGGGCAGAAGGTAAAGAACATATCCACTGGCTGGGGGGGCGAAGCTATATACGTTGTCACCGAAGGCCAACTTCCTGCCGGCGCAGGCTGCGGCGGTGGAAATCGCTTCATAATTGCACCTAAGGAACCTCTGAACAACTCTTGGCGTTGCGAGCGAATTTGGGATTTCGCTTGATCACGACAATCTCCGTTGCTGAAAATCAATCACTTACGCGTG
>NZ_MDSK01000026.1 GCF_002940205.1 Xanthomonas arboricola pv. guizotiae | reverse complement strand
CGGATTTTCACGCGCTTCGAGAAGTTGGACGTCATGTTCCTTGGATTCCTCAACTTCGTCCTGGTCGTTGATGGGCTTCGGATGTGTTAACAGGACCTAGTCGACCTGTCGTCTGTGCTTCGTCTTTCTACATTGGCGCGATATGTCACCCCGACATGGGCGCAGCTGTCGGAGACGACAGACCGGTAGCAAATATTACGGACGAGCAGACTCAGCAACGCAAAGAGGAATCTGAGTTCATTGGGAGATTTAATCTAATCAAATTTATTTTGAACACATATTACTAAGACGAAGCGGAGAAACTCCCCGCTTTGCGTCCAGCGTTCCGCATTGAATTGCCAGCTTGGAATACACGTAATGATGAAAAGCAAGGTTGAGTTGATCCGACGTCCCCCCATCCTGAGTAGCGGCCGGGTTTAGAGTCCGGGGTTGATGATATCGGTGTTGGTCAGCTGCTGGGCATACGCAGATGGCGTCAGGCAGTGCTCGATCAAGTGAAGGCAATGTATCCGAAGCTTCACACCTTCCAGAGCGATGTCGCCGATCCTGCCCAGATCGCTGCGCTCTCCGCACGCATGAAGACGGAGTTCCCTAGCCTCGAGTGCTGATGAACAACGGCAGACCGAACTGACCAGGGACTTGCCGAGGGCGGCGCCAACTCGCTCACCACTGGATGAACTGGTCAAGCAATCCTTTGCGTCGCTGAAGGCCGGCGCGCTGGAAATCCGGCCTGGTCAGTCCAGTCAACTCGCATGGATGCGTCGGATCGCTCCTGGGTTCATCGACAAGCAACTCTGGAAGGCGGCGAAGCGACTGGTGCCGGTTGCGGCGAGCTAGGGCATTGCTGCGAGACAGTGCAGAAGGTGGGCAAGGTGGGCAACAGCTAGGTGCTGTCGATTGCCGGGATCCCTCCGGACGCACCGGATCAAGTCCGATGACCCGCTGCGGTGACTCTGCAGCGGGCCAACGACGTTTCTGCATCAGGGGTGGCGCAAGCCTGCGTAACGATGCGTCGTTACACTGCGCTGCCATGGATACGCCGGTCGGCAGGAGGCGCCTGGCGCCCCCTGCGACGATGCGATCAGAGCATTTCCGGCGGCGGGGCGGTGGCCTTGGCGTGCTGCTTGCCACGTGCATGTTCGATGGCGGTGCGCAGCTTGCGTGCGGCGCCGGTGACGGCCGAGGCGGTGGTTTCGGCGCTATTGGTGGCTGCGATCGGCGGCAGGCCGGCGACGTGCGCCTCGATGCTGCAGGTTCGATCCGCTGCGCCGCCGCGCTGGCCGTTTTCATCGCGCAAATGCACTTCGACGCGGGTGATGTCGTTGGCGAAATGCGCCAGCTGGGCGGAGCAGGTCTTCTCGACATGCTGCACGACTGAGGGGTCATGCGGCACGTGCTTGTCGGTCTGGATCTGAATCTGCATAGAGTGTTCTCCTTCGCGGTCATCCGCTGCGTCTGCCGTAGCGGTGACTCGATTCTGCGACAGCGCACCGTTGCCGCAAGGTGACAAGCGGCACCGCGTTCATGCTCGGGTTGGGATGGCCGCAAGGCGCATCCACCACGGCCGGCGACGCTACCGCTGCAGTCGCGAAAGAACCCCGATCGCGCCGCCGCCGCCCCTTGGCGACCTCTGCCAGGCTGAACCCGCACGGCAGCGTCGATCGGCCTGGCCGGAAGCAGTGGATTAAGATGCCGGCACCGCGCTGGTGTGCGCCTGTCCGATCTCTGCCTGTGTCCGAATTCCGAGTTGCCCTGGGTGCCCGTCGCGGCGTGTTGCAGCGTGTGCTGTTGCTGGTCGCGTTGTGGATGGTGTGCGTGGGCGCCGCCGTGGCGCAGGACGACGACACGCTGCTGGAGAACGCGCGGACGCAGCTCGACAGCATGCAGAAGGTGCTGACCCAGGCCGACGCAGGCATGGAGAAGGCCGATACCGAGCAGCTCGGCAAGCTGACCGATGACGTCACCGGCACGCAGCGGCAGGCGCAGGATCTGGTGCGCACGCTGGAGCAACCGCTCAAGGAGCTCAACGGGCGATTGGGGGGGCTCGGTGTCGCGGCGCAGAACGAACCGGCCGACCTGGCAAAACAGCGCAGGGCGCTGACCAAGGAGCGCGATCAGCTCAATGCCGAGTTCATCCGGGCCACGCTGCTGGTCTCCAATGCCAAGGAACTGGCCGACCGGCTCGAACGCGAGCGCGTGCAACGCTTCAGCGTGAAGCTCTCCACGCGGGTGACCTCGCCGTTGTCGCCGACGTTGTGGCATCAGATCGGGCAGCAATGGCCCGACGATCGTACCCGCCTGCAGGCCTTGTCCGACAAGACGGTGCAGATGGTGCAGGCCGGCATCGCCGCCAACGGCGTGGGCGGGCTGATGACCGCTGCCGTCATCGCGTTGCTGCTGGCGCTGCCGCTGCGCATCTTCCTGCGCCACCTGGGGCGTCGCTATGCGGCCTCGCGTGCGCCCGGCGGACGCCTGCGACGTTCGGGCCTGGCACTGTGGTTTCTGCTGGTCGGCACGCTGACGCTGGGGAGTGCGGCATTCGTGTTGGTCGAGGGCATCCGCGCGCTCGGCGAGCTGCCCGACGATCTGGACCAGTTGCTGACCGGATTCGTCGCCATCAGCGTGGTGGCTGCCTTCGTCGGTTCGCTCAGTGCCAGCCTGTTGATGAAACATCAGCCCAGCTGGCGCCTGTTCCCGCTGGACGATGCCACTGTCGACCGCCTGCGCGTGCATTGCCTGGCCACCGCGGCGGTGATCTGGTTCAGCGGCATGGCGATGAAGATCAACGAGGTGGCCGGCAGCAGCCCCGCACTGACCGCCGCCACCGATGCGCTGGCCGCATTGCTGTACGCGGGGTTGATCCTGTCGGCGTTGGCCGGGCTGAGCCTGTCCTTGCGCGCGCATGCGGCAAATGCCGGGGTGGCCGATCCGGACAGCGATGCGCCGCCGCCGGTGGTCTCGCGCGGTGGCGGCTTCATCGTGCTGATCCGCCTGCTGGGCCATCTGGCGGTGATCTTTGCGCTGATCGCGGCCTTGTTCGGCTATCTCAATCTGGCCTTGTTCGTGGAGCGGCAGATCATCTGGATCACCCTGGTGTGCAGCCTGCTCGGCCTGCTGGTGGTCTTTGCCGACGATCTGATGACCTGGCTGTTCAAGCCCGACGGCCGCTTCAGCCGGGCCTTGTCGCATGCGCTCAGCATCGGCAGCGGGCGCCTGGTGCAGCTCGGGCTGCTGATATCGGCGGCAACCCGGGTGCTGCTGGTGCTGCTGGGCATCGCGGTACTGCTGACCCCGTATGGCGCCAACATCAGCGTGGTCACCGACTGGGCGGAGAACATCGCCCACGGCATCCCCATCGGCAAGGAGCTGGTGATCACTCCGGGCGATGTGTTCAGGGCGCTGTGCGTGTTCCTGCTCGGCATGGGGCTGGTGCACGTGGTGCAGCAGTGGTTGCTCAACACCTATCTGCCCAAGACCGAGCTCGATGACGGTGCGCGCAATTCCATCAGCACGGTGGCGCGCTATCTGGGCTGGCTGATCGTGGTGGTATGGGGCCTGACTGCATTGGGCCTGGATCTGAAGCGGCTTGCGCTGGTGTTGAGCGCGCTGTCGGTGGGGATCGGTTTCGGTCTGCAGGCGATCACGCAGAACTTCGTGTCGGGCCTGATCCTGCTGGCCGAGCGGCCGGTGAAGATCGGCGACTGGGTGCGTATCGGCGACCAGGAAGGCGACGTACGCAAGATCAGCGTGCGGGCGACCGAGATCCAGGTCGGCGACCGCTCCACCCTGATCGTGCCCAACTCGGAATTGATCACCAAGAGTGTGCGCAACATGACCCTATCCAACCCGATGGGGCGGGTGCAGCTGCAGTTCTCGGTGCCGCTGGAAACCGACGTGGCAAAGGTGCGCAACATGCTGCTGGACCTGTTTGCCGAGCACACCAAGGTGCTGGCCGATCCGGCTCCCTCGGTGTTCATCGATTCGCTGGCCGGCGGGCACGTCAACTTCAATTCGTTCGCCTATGTGCGCAGCCCGCGTGATTCGTACGGGGTGCGCAGCGAGCTGTTCTTCGCGTTGTTGCAGCGGATGGAAACGGCGGGGATTGCACTGCAATCGCCGCAGGAAATTCGCTTCAGCCGTGCAGGTGCCGCGGTGGCGCGCGATCCGGCCGATGGCACGCCTGCATCGGAAGATTGAGTCAACGCGTGGATGCAGTGCGCGGTAAAGGATGCTGTTCGCACGCACAGTGATCGAACAACGCACGTCTTGCTTTGCCTGCACCATGCGCACTGACCATCCCGACAGGTCCTTGCCCGCTCACCGTCGCGGGACCTTACGCGGCATGGATGCCGCGTAAGAGCCTACAGGGACGTACTTGCGGCGTGTCCTGCGAGGGTGGGCGGGCAAGGGCCCCGCAGCCAGGCCACAGATCGCATGCTTCGACGTTGGCTCTTGAGCTTTGACTTCGCTTTTGCCTTTGCCTCACCCAAATCGCCCGGCCTAGGACCACAATGAAAGCCAGACTCAGGAGCGATCCGCGACCTGGGTCTGCTTCACCAGGGCCAGGTCGTCCACGCTGACGTCTTCGGTGTAGTCCAGCCAGGCGCGGATTTCCAGATCGTCCACCGCATGTTCCAGGCCTACCGGCATGCGGATGCGACCGGCCGCATCGGGCACCACCCATTGCTGGGCCAGCACCACCTTGCGCTCCGACGAGACCGCCTCCACCCAGAATGCACGCGTCGGCCGGCGCTTGGCGTACAGCTCCAGCATGTAACGACCGGCTTCGGTCTTGCGCGCGGCCTGGGTGAGCATGATCGGCTGGCGCACGCGTGGGCGCGGGCCTTGCTCGCTGGCCTCCAGCGGCGCATCCACGGCGATGCCGCGGGTCAGGTCCGGGTCGCGGTACAGCTTCATGCTCTGGTGGCGGTCGACCACCAGCGCGCACCAGTCGCCATCGGCCGAGCCGTCCTCGAACGCCGTGCAGCGATCCACATAGGCCAGCGTGCCCTCGGTGTGGGTGCGGTCGAACTGGCGCGAGGTGTTTTCCAGATAGACGGTTTTGAGGTTGGTGTCGTCGTCGTATTCCAGCAGCACCGGCGGGCGCACCTGCTGCACGCCCACCACCACATCGCCATTGCCGTTGATGCGCAGCATGCGGGTGCTGCGCCCGGTCCACAGCGTGCGCGCGTAAGCGAGGTAGCGCGGATAGTCCTTGCCGCTGTCGCGGCTGGCCGCAACGCTGGCGCTGGGGGGCGCATCGTTGGCCAGCAGCGAGCGGCCGAAGCCCAGCGTGCGCATGCCCGGCTCCAGCAACTGCAGCAGCGTCGCCCCCGAATCCAGCGTGCTGCCGGCGCGCGTGACCACTTGCTGCGGGGCGATGTCCTTGCCCAGGAACAGCAACAGGTTTTCGCGCTTCTGCCTGGCCAGGACATCGCTGAGATCGTTGGGCATCGCCAGGTGGTCGGAGGCGATCACGATGATGGTGTTCTTGCCGTAGCGGCTGTTGCGAATACGCGCGACCAGCTCGCCGATCAGCCGGTCGCTGCACTTGAGCGCATGCAGCAGCCCGATGTCGCCCAACGCGCTGTCGTAGTGCTGGCCCTTGCACGCCAGCGGCAGATGGCCGGCCGGGTGGTGGGTGTCCATGGTCAGCGTGGTGAGCATGAATGGCTGGCCGGCGCGCGACAGCGTCTGGAAGCTGTCCCAGGCATCGTCCAGCAGCACATCGTCGTGCACGCCCCAGGCGGAAAAGTGTTTCGGCGCCACGCCCTTGTCGCGGAAGTAGCCGACGTCGTGCACCACATCGAAGCCATGGCTGGACAGAAAACTGCCCTTGCCGGCAAAGCTGGCATCGGCGCCGCCGACATAGTGATTGCGGTAGCCCTGATCCTTGAGATAGTCGCCCAGGCAGCGCGCTTCGGGCAGGAATAGGCCCATGCGGCCCATGCTGTTTTCATCGCCGGGCGCGGTGGTCAGCGGCACGCCGCACATCGAGGCGACCATGCCGGCGATGGTCCAGCCGCTGCCCTCGGTGGAGGTGAGGTTGCGCACGTCCACCGCCTCGCTGGCCAGCGCGCGCAGGTTCGGCAGCAGACCGGGGAACACGTCTTCGTCGAAGTAGGTGCGTTCCAGGCTCTCGCCGTAGATCCACACGATGTTCTTGCGCTTCTGCAAGGGCTGCTGCGGCACCAGGTATTCCGGTACCACGGTGGCGTAATCCACCGGGCGCAGCTGGTAGTACAGGCGCTTGCCGTCGCGGTACAAGGGGCTGACCGCGATGCTCACCAGCAACATCGCCACGAAGCCGCCGAATACCGCATTGCCGCCACGCGGGCGACGGAAACGTCGCACCCGGAGCAACACCAACGGGCTGAGCGACAGCAGCACCATGCCGATAAACACGGCGATATAGCCGGAGAAATCGCTGACGCCGGCACCGTCCATGTCCGCGCGCAGGTGATACAGCGTGGCTGCGTTGATGCCGTCGCCGCTGAGCCGATCCACCAGGCCCCAGGCGCTGAGCAACAGCAGCAGCAACGACAGCAGTCCGGCCTTCAGCCACGCCAGACGCGGCGAGGCGACCAACAGCCAAAGCAGGAGCAATAGCGAAAACAACAACATCCAATGCATGCGGCAGCGTCCGTGGGGGAATGATGCGAGCGCGTACCGGACGCCTTGCTCGCCATGTCCTGTGCGCCACACCCAATGTGACACCCGGATGACGGACTATGCCGCGCTGAAGCTGACTGAAATGTTTGTTGGAGTCGAGCGCCAGTCGCTGCGCGGCGCAGCGTGCGCGCTGGCGATCAGCTGGTCGCGGTGGCGCTCGCTGGTGATTACGGTCTCTGCATTCCGCATTTGGCGCGCTTCGCGCAGACAGGCGGCGTCGCAACGACGCCACATCGCCCGATCCACGTTGACAGCTGGACGCGGCGGTCTTCGCAGGCGACGCCGGTTAAGCCGCGTCGCGCCCGGGTGCGCTCCTACGCGGTGGGGTGCGGTCTGTGGGTGGCGCTAGCGATGGCCGCGTTCTTCGCGTGCACGCACGCGGCGGTCGAACAGCAGCGCGCTGAGCACGATGCCCAGGCCCAGCACGACGCCGAGCAGGAACAGCACCATCGCAATCGCCGGATAGCCCCACAGCTTCAGGCCGGTTTCGATACGCATCATCTGCGCCGAGGCCATGATCAGTGCGGCAGTCACGATGCCGGCCGCCACGCGGTTGGCGATCTTCTGCAGGCTTTCCATCAGGTGCGATTCTTCCAGCCCGGTGACGCGCATCTGCAGGCGGTTTTCTGCAGCCAGCGACAGGATCTCGGACATGCGGCGCGGCCCTTCGCGCACCAGATGCTGCAGTTCCATCGCCTCGCTGGCCAGGTTGGCGGCCGACAGGGACTTTTTCAGGCGCGCGCGCATCACATGCTGCAGGTGGCGCTCGACGATGCGGCGCGTGTCCAGGTGCGGCGACAGCGTGCGGCACACGCCTTCCAGGTTCAACAAGGTCTTGCCGAGCAGGCTCAGCTCCGGCGGCGTGCGCAAGCCGTTGGCGGTGGCGATGCGCACCAGATCCAGTACCACACGGCCCTCGGAGGTGGTGTCGTGCGCGGCGTAGCGGGCGATCATCTGCCCGGTTTCGCGCTGGTAGCGGTCTTCGTCGTAATCCTCCAGCCGCGTGCTGAGTGCGATGGTCTCTTCGGCCACTTCTTCGCCACGCCCATCGACGGCGGCGAACAGCAGCTTGAGCAAACGCTCGCGCAGGCGCGGCGGCACGTGCGCGACCATGCCCAGGTCGAAGATCGCCAGGCGCCCGTCCTGCAGCACGCGCAGGTTGCCCGGATGCGGGTCGGCATGGATCTCGCCATGCACGAACATCTGGTCCAGGTAACCCTTGACCAGTTCTGCGGCCAGCTTGTCCATCGGCTGCTCGGTGCGGCGCAGGCCGGAGATCTTGTCCACGCGCACGCCTTCGGCCAGCTGCATGGTCAGCACCTTGCGGCTGCTCAGGTCCCACACCGGTTGCGGGATCCACAACAGCGGAAACGGCTTGAGATGCTTGCCGAAGCGCGCCAGCGTCTCGGCCTCGTCTTCGTAATTGAGTTCGGCGCGCAGGGTCTTGCCGAATTCGCCCAGCCAGTCGGCAAAGCGCACGCGCCGGCCGATGCCGGTCAGGCGGTCGGCGGCGGTGGCAAAGCTTTTGAGCACGTCCAGGTCCGAACGGACCTGGGCGGCGACTTCGGGCTTTTGCACCTTGACCGCCACCGGGGTGCCGTCGCGCAGGGCGGCGCGGTGCACCTGCGCCAGCGAGGCGCAGCCCAGCGGCACCGGATCGAAGAACGAGAACGCCTTGTTGACCGACACGCCGAGTTCTTCCTCGATGATCTGGCGGATGCGCTCCACCGGCACCGAACTGGTGTTCTCCTGCATGCGCTCCAGCGCCGTGGCGAACTCCGGCGGCACGATGTCCGGGCGCGTGGACAGCATCTGGCCGAGCTTGACGAAGGTGGGGCCGAGCGCTTCCAGGTCGGAGACGAACTGGTCGGGCGTGCCTTCGCTGGGCACTTCGTACTCGTTGATCGCGGCCGGATCCAGGTTCATGCCGGCGAACACGCCCGACCCGCGATACCGCAGCAACAGGCGCAGGATCTGCGTGCGACGGCTCATGCCGCCCACCACGCCGGTGTCGGCCGGGATCGCGGCCTGGGCCGGTGTGCGGTACGGGTCGTTCGGACTCAAGGCCATCTCCGGCGGTCGTGCAAGAGCGCGAGTGTGGCCAGCGGCGGGTCGTCAGGCGGTGAATCCAGGCAAGTGACAACGGCGCAGTCGTGCGCGGCTCGAGGCCGGCGGGCGTGGCCGGTTGGTGCGGCCGGCGGGCATCGGCATCGCGCGCCAACGGTCGGCAACGGCGTGCAACGGCCTGCCATCACCCCATACGGGCGCCGGATCGGCGAGAATCCACCGCCACTCACCAAGGACGCCCGCATGGCCGGTGCCAGCCTGTTCACCCTGCTCGACGACATCGCCACGCTGCTGGACGACGTTTCCATCCTGACCAAGGTCGCGGCCAAGAAGACCGCCGGCGTCCTCGGCGACGACCTGGCGCTCAATGCGCAGCAGGTCACCGGCGTCACCGCCGACCGCGAGCTGCCGGTGGTGTGGGCGGTGGCCAAGGGCTCGCTGATGAACAAGGTGATCCTGGTGCCGGCAGCGCTGGCGATCAGCGCCCTGGAGGCCTGGCTGCGCGGGCGCGGCTACAACGTGCCACTGGTGATGCCGTTGATGATGATCGGCGGTGCCTACCTGTGCTTCGAGGGGGTGGAGAAGCTGGCGCACAAGTTCCTGCGCAACGAGGAAGACGAAGCGCAGCGGCATGCCGAGCGCACCCGTGCGCTGGCCGACCAGAACGTGGACGTGGTGGCGCTGGAAAAGGACAAGGTCAAGGGCGCGATCCGCACCGACTTCATCCTGTCGGCGGAGATCATCGTGCTGTCGCTGGGCGTGGTGGCCGGAGTCTCGTTCGGCCAGCAGGTCGCGGTGCTGGTGGCGATCGCCCTGGCCATGACCATCGGCGTGTACGGCCTGGTCGCAGCCATCGTCAAGCTGGACGACCTGGGCCTGTACCTGAGCAAGAAGGGCGCGGCGTTGGCCGCGCTGGGCCGCGGCATCCTGGTGGCCGCGCCGTGGCTGATGAAGTTCCTGTCGGTGGCCGGCACGCTGGCGATGTTCCTGGTCGGCGGCGGCATCCTGGTGCACAACATCCCGGCACTGCATCACCTGGTGCAGGACCTGGCCAAGTCGGCCGGCGGCATGGGCTGGTTGGTCGATGCACTGGGCAACATGCTGGTCGGCGTGATCGCCGGTGCGATCGTGCTGGGCGCGGTAATGCTGTTCCAGAAGCTGCGCGGGAAGAAGCCGGCGCACTGACGCCGCGTCAGGGCCGCCGGGTTGGGAGGGGACTCGGCACCGGTGTGACATCGTTAGCTGGCGTCGGTCGAGCGCAACGGCGATGACGGTGGCTGTCAATGATCCGCCAGTGAGGGTTGACCGTGCGCGGGCGCCCATCTGCGCGATGGCGCCGCCGTTTCGGGCATTGCGTCACAGCGGCTGCGTACCTGACGAAGCGAGGTTCTTGATTCCGATGTTGCGCGCGCGTTCCGGCGGCCGCCATTGCTAGGGTGTGCATAGTGGGTGGTATCGGAAATGTGCTGCATGAGGGCAGCCGGGGCTGGCATAGAGGCCGGGCCACGCGTGCAGCAGCGCGATGCGGGAGGGATGCGTGAAGAAGACGTCTGAAGAACACGACGACACGCCTGCGGCGCGGCCTGCTGCGCAGCAGACGGATCAAGCGCGCCAAGGACTGCCTGCAGCGCATCTGGAGGCGGCACCGGTCGGCGGCTTCCCGGAAATCGGTCGGCGGCGCTTTCTCGGTTTGGGTTCGGCAGCAATGGCTGCGGCCATCGTGGGCGTTCCGGCCAGCGCAACCACGCCCGCGAGCGCGCAGATGCGCGCCATCTGGATCACCAGCGTGTTCAATCTCGACTGGCCGAGCGCTGCGTCCGCACGGATCGTCGACCCCGCCGAACGCATCGCGGTGCAGCAGCAGGAACTGCTGGCAATCGTCGATCAGGCCCAGGCGCTGCATCTGAATACATTGGTCTTTCAGGTCAAGCCCTGTGCCGATGCGCTGTACCGCTCGCGCATCCTGCCATGGTCGCCGGTCATGACCGGCGTTCTAGGCAAGCACCCGGGTTTCGACCCGCTGGCATTCTTGCTGCGGCATGCACATGCGCGGGGCATCCAGGTGCATGCCTGGCTCAATCCCTACCGTGTTTCGACCGGCCTGGACCAGGCCACGCTCGATGCGTTTGCCACTGCGTCGACCGATTCGCCCCAGAGCGTGTATCTGCGTCACCCCGACTGGGTTGGCGTGGCGGCCAATCGGCTGGTGCTCGATCCGGGCATTCCGGCCGTGCGCCGCTGGATCTGTGGCGTGGTCGCGGAATTGGTGGCCTGCTACCGCGTGGATGGAGTGCAGTTCGATGACTACTTCTATACCGAATCGGCGCAGTCTCCCCTCGACGATGCGCAGACGTATGCCGCCCATGGCGCCGGATTTGCCGACAAAGGCGATTGGCGCCGCGACAACACCTATCGATTGATGCGCGAGGTGGCCAGGACCATTCGGGCGATCAGGCCAGGCGTCGCATTCGGGGTCAGCCCGGCCGGGGTGTGGCGCAATCGTCGGGATGATCCGTTGGGCTCGGACACACAGGCCGGTGCGCCCGCATTCGATACCGCTTATGCCGATACCCGCCGTTGGGTCCGCGAAGAACTCGTGGACTACGTCGTGCCGCAGATCTACTGGCCGCTGGCACGCCAGGCTGTGCGCTACGACACCATCGCACGCTGGTGGGCGGACACCGTGCGCGGTCGGCGCGTGCAACTCTATATCGGCATGGCGTTGTACAAGGTCGGCACTGCCAACGCACTGGAGCCGGATTGGATAGTGGACGGCGGTGTGCCCGAGATCGCTCGCCAGCTGGACGTGAATGCGTCGCTGCCTGAGGTTGGCGGCTGCATGTTGTTCCGCCACGGATTTCTCGCCGCAGCCCAGACGCAGCAGGTGGTGGACTATCTCACCCTGCGCTGGCAGCACCCTTGAAGCGACGGGCCAAGCGCCTGCCCAGTCGATGAACGGACGGAGGCCGCTGAATCGGCTTGTCCCATGCCGGCGTCGGGCCCGATGCGGGGACGCACCCGTGGGCACGTGGCCGCTAATCCGCGCTGATCACCCGGTTCTTGCCGGCCGCCTTGGCGTCGTACATGGCGCGGTCGGCGCGGCGGATCACATCGTCCTGGGCTTCGTCGGGATGGCGTAGCGCCACGCCGCCGCTGAAGCTGACGAACACGCGCACGTCGTCGTGCAGCAGCGAGCGTTGGGCCAGGGCGCGCTGCAGACGGATCACCGCCGCGCTTGCCTCGAAGATGGTGGAGTCCGGCAGCAGCAGTACGAACTCTTCACCGCCGAAGCGGGCGATGGCATCGGTGGTGCGTAGCACCGACTTGGCCACGTCCACCGTATGCCGCAGCGCGGCGTCGCCGCCGGCATGGCCGTGGGTCTCGTTGAGGTGGCGGAAATCGTCCAGATCCAGCATCGCCACGCACAGCGGTTGCCCACCGCGCTGGGTGCGTGCGGCCTCGCGCTGGAACAGCTCTTCGAAACCGCGCCGGTTGAGCGCGCCGGTGAGCTGGTCTTCGCGCACCAGCCCGGCCACGTCCTTGAGTTCCTGTTCGAGCGAGGCGATACGTTGCTCGGCGTCTTCGACCTGGCGACGGGCCGCCAGCAGTTCGTCGCGTGCGGCCAGCGCCTGCGCCTGCACCCCGGCGGTGTCCTGCAGCAGTTCCTGCAACAGGCGATTGAGGTCCGGAATGCCGCGAGCGTCGCCGATCGCCTGCGAATAGCCGGCAACCCGATCGTGGTATTCGCCGGTGCTGGTGGCCATGCCGTCGAGCCGGTCGACGAAGGACACCATCATCTCGCGCATGGCGGTCTTGGAATCGGCGATGCCTTGCTTGAGCAGGCCTTGCTTGTAGATGACCTCGCGCAAGGTGCCGCGCGCCTGTTCGATCGAGCCGACATCCAGCGGGCCGGAAATCAGCTGCCGCACCACCGAGATCTGCCCCTGCAGCCAGCTGCGATCGTCGAGCAGTTCGCCGACGTTCTCCAGCAATAGATCGAACAGGCCGAGCAACAGATTCTGTTGTTCGCTGGCATCTTCGGCGCGCAGGCCGATCTGGTGGCTCAGCTCGCGCAGCCGCTGTTCCAGGGTGATCAGCTCATGGCCGGGGCGCCAATGGCGCAGCGCCGAAGCCAGGGTCTGCGCTTCTTCGGCCAGCTCCGGGCTGCGTTGCAGCAGCGTGGCCAGGGCATTGCCCAGCGCATGGCGCAGCAGGTCGCGCAGCTGCTCGGCCTCGGTGCGCCCTTCAGCCAGCGAGTCGCCGGTATCGATGGTGCGGATGTACTTGTCGATCAATTGCCGCAAGGCGCGGCCATAGCCAAGCCAGTCGCCGGCCGCATAGGCCGCGCTCAGGCGCACGCCCATGTCGCCGAGTTCGCCATGCAGGCTGGCAATGCCTTCGGCGAAGGCCAGCAGCAATGCGTCCGGATGCGCCGCATGCGAGAACAGGCGCATCAGCAGGGCGGTGGCCGCCGCCGGGTCGTGCGCGCCGGACTTGTTCTTGGCCGGCACCAGCTGATGCGCGGCCAGGCCGTGCCCGCCGCGCTCGCTGCCGATCACGCTGGGCAGGGCCGCGGCCGGGCGCGCGCTGTCCGCGCCGCCCCAGGGCAACAGGCGGCGCAGCCCGCCACGTGGGCGGCTTGGAAGTTCAGGCTGGTCTGCCATGCGCCGGGATCTCGGAAAGTCGTGGTGCCATCGCTGGTTATCGGCGCGCAGGCGTCGCGCTTAAGCGATCCGGGCAGGTCTGCGCAGTTCCGGCATGCGCGCCCGATGCCGGGCAGTGGGCGATGGAGGGCCTGCATGCGTGACTGAACAAGTCATGCGGGTGATGGCGGGCGCCGCCGTCGTTGCCCGCTTTCGGTGCGTTTCAACAACTACGCACCACGGCAGGGATGTCATCGCACTGCAATGCGCCGCTTATGCCTGCAGGCATGCGCAACCATGCGCAAGGGAATGTCGCTGTCGCAGAAAAGTCAGCACGTATTCACGCATATTTTATTTGCCCGGGGTGTAGATTCATCTCAAGGACGACGTGGAGTACGCGCGTTGGCCCCGCTCCTCGTTCGTAGCAGGTCGTCTGGCTGAATCGGCAGATGATGGTTGTCGCTTCGCTGTTTTCCGTCTCCACCCACCTTACGACGGACGTTTAGATGGTTGCCATGATGCCGCTTCACGCCACTACCGCACGCTTCGAGCGCAGCACGATGCTCCCTACTCTGAAGAAGAGCGGGCGACCGCGTGATGCACGTGGCCGCTTCATTCGTCATCACGAGCGTCTGCCGGTGTCGCCGGCCGATACCCGCGGTGCCTTGTTCGTGGTGTCGGAGATGGCGGACTTCATCAAGGCGGGCGGTCTGGGCGATGTGGCCGCGGCGCTGCCACGCGCGCTGCGCCATCGCTACGATGTCCGTGTGCTGATCCCCGGCTATCGCGCGGTGCTGGCGCGGGCGGGCAAGGTGGAGATCGTCGGCCGGGTGCTGGCGCATGCCGCACTGCCGGCCTGCGACATCGGCCGCATCGTGCAATCGGACGGCCTGCCGATCTACATCCTACTGTCCAAGGAATTGTTCGAACGCGACGGCTCGCCCTACGGGAGCAGCAGCGGTTCGGAGTTCGAAGACAACGCGATCCGCTTTGCCACCTTGTCGCATGCCGCCGCGCAGATCGCCGCCGGCCATGCCGGGCTGGGCTGGAAGCCGCGCCTGCTGCACCTCAACGACTGGCCGTGCGCGCTGGCGGCCGCCTATGTGCGCTGGTCCGGCGGCACCACGCCGTGCCTGTTGACCATCCATAACCTGGCCTACCAGGGCCTGGTGCCGTATTCGATGGCCGCTGCACTGGGCATTCCGGCCGAGCGGGTGGCCGAACTGGAGTTCTACGGGCAGATGTCGTTCCTGCGCGGCGGCATCGTGCATGCCGACCACGTCAACACGGTCAGCGTCAGCTACGCCCAGCAGATCACCGGCCCGGCGCAGGGCTGTGGCCTGGACGGCCTGCTGGCCGGCCGCGCCGCCAAGGGTGCGCTGACCGGCATCGTCAACGGCATCGACGCCAGCTGGGATCCGCGCACCGACGAATATCTGGACACGCACTTCAGCGTGAATCAGTGGCAGGGCCGCCAGGCCAACGCCGCGCAGGTGCGCAAGGCCTTCGGGCTGCGCGAGAGCACAGGCCCGCTGTTTGCGGTGGTGTCGCGGCTGGTGCACCAGAAAGGCCTGGACCTGATCTGCGAGGTCGCTCCGCAGATCGTGGCGGCCGGCGGCCAGATCGCGGTGATCGGCGGCGGCGAGCCGGAGATCGAGCAACAGGTCGCCGAGCTGACCCGGCGCTATCCGGGCCAGGTCGGTGCCTTCATCGGTTTCGAGGAAGGCCTGGCGCGGCGCATGTTCGCCGGCGCCGACTTCCTGCTGATGCCTTCGCGCTTCGAGCCGTGCGGCTTGAGCCAGATGTATGCGCAGCGTTTTGGCTGCCTGCCGATCGCGCATGCCACCGGCGGTCTGATCGACACCGTGGATGACGGGGTCACCGGCTTTTTGTTCCAGCATGCCAGCGTCGAGGCCTTGCGCCGCTGCCTGGAGCGCGCGTTCCGCACCTTCCGCCTGCCCAGCCTGCTGTCGGCGATGCGCCGCGCGGCGATGCTGCGTCCCAGTGGCTGGGATGTGGCAGGCAAGAAATATCTCTCGCTGTACGAACGCACCGCCGCAACCGCTCCCGCGCTTGCGACGGTGTCATGAGCGAACGGCAGGGCGGGCAGGGGCAGGAAACGGAAGCGACAACGGTGACCATGGACGGGATGTCGGATCTGCTGCAGGACGTGCAGGCGCTGGCCGACGGCCTGCCTGCCGATGCCTTCGCGGTATTGGGCCCGCATTCCCAGGCGGACGGTCGCCGGTTGGTGCGCGTGCTGGCCCCCGGCGCCGAGGCGATGGGCCTGATCGATCCACGCGGCAAGCTGCTGGCGCGCATGCAGGCCGGCCCGGTCGATGGCGTGTTCGAAGGCACGCTGGCGGCCGAAGGCCCGTATCGGCTGCGCATCGTGTGGCCGGACGTGGTGCAGGAGATCGAAGACCCCTACGCCTTTGCCGCCACGCTGGACGAATCCACCCTGCTGCAGATCGCTGCCGGCGACGGCCAGGCGCTGCGCCGTGCCCTGGGTGCCCAGCACCTGCACTGCGACGACGTGCCCGGGGTGCGCTTTGCGGTGTGGGCGCCGCATGCGCAGCGCGTGGCGGTGGTGGGCGATTTCAATGGCTGGGACGTGCGCCGGCACCCGATGCGCCCGCGCATCGGCGGCTTCTGGGAGCTGTTCCTGCCGCGCGTGGAAGCCGGTACGCGCTACAAGTACGCCATCACCGCTGCCGACGGCCGCGTGTTGCTCAAGGCCGACCCGGTGGCGCGCCAGAGCGAATTGCCGCCGGCCACCGCCTCGGTGGTGCCGGGCGCGGCAGCGTTTGCCTGGACCGATGCCGCCTGGATGGCTGCGCGCGATG
The DNA here is from genome assembly GCF_002940205.1 of Xanthomonas arboricola pv. guizotiae. Taxonomy (GTDB): domain Bacteria; phylum Pseudomonadota; class Gammaproteobacteria; order Xanthomonadales; family Xanthomonadaceae; genus Xanthomonas; species Xanthomonas arboricola_C. Next base: position 62,533 of record NZ_MDSK01000026.1, on the reverse strand, counting down.
CCGGTGCCGCGCCGGCGCCGCTGTCGATCTATGAAGTGCATGCGGCGTCCTGGCGGCGCGATGGGCACAACCAGCCGCTGGACTGGCCAGGGCTGGCCGCACAATTGATCCCCTACGTGCAGCAGCTCGGTTTTACCCATATCGAGTTGCTGCCGATCACCGAGCATCCGTTCGGCGGCTCCTGGGGCTACCAGCCGCTGGGGCTGTATGCGCCGACCGCGCGCCACGGCAGCCCGGATGGCTTTGCCCAGTTCGTCGACGCCTGTCATCGCGCCGGCATCGGCGTGATCCTGGACTGGGTCAGCGCGCATTTTCCCGATGATGCGCACGGCCTGGCGCAGTTCGACGGCGCGGCGCTGTACGAGCATGCCGACCCGCGCGAAGGCATGCATCGCGACTGGAATACGCTGATCTACAACTATGGCCGGCCCGAAGTGACCGCCTACCTGCTGGGCAGCGCGCTGGAGTGGATCGACCACTACCACCTCGACGGCCTGCGCGTGGATGCAGTGGCCTCGATGCTGTATCGCGACTACGGTCGTGCCGAAGGCGAGTGGGTGCCCAACGCGCATGGCGGCCGCGAGAATCTGGAAGCGGTCGCCTTCCTGCGCCAGCTCAACAGCGAGATCGTCACGCGCTTTCCCGGCGTGCTGAGCATCGCCGAGGAATCCACCGCCTGGCCGGGCGTGACCATGCCGATCAGCGAGGGCGGCCTGGGCTTCACCCACAAATGGAACATGGGCTGGATGCACGACACGCTGAGCTACATGCAGCGCGACCCGGCCGAGCGCGCGCAGCACCATAGCCAGCTCACCTTCGGCCTGGTGTACGCGTTCTCCGAGCGTTTCGTGCTGCCGCTCTCGCACGACGAAGTGGTGCACGGCAGTGGCGGCCTGCTCGGGCAGATGCCCGGTGACGACTGGCGGCGCTTTGCCAACCTGCGCGCGTACCTGGCGCTGATGTGGGCGCATCCGGGCGACAAGCTGCTGTTCATGGGCGCCGAATTCGGCCAGTGGAACGACTGGAACCACGACCAGTCGCTGGACTGGCATCTGCTCGACGGCGCCGCGCATCGCGGCGTGCAGCAACTGGTCGGCGATCTCAACGCCGCATTGCGGCGGGTGCCGGCGCTGTACCGCGGCACGCACCGTGCCGACGGTTTCGACTGGAGCGTGGCCGACGACGCGCGCAACAGCGTACTGGCCTTCATCCGCCACGATCCGGAGGGCGGCGCACCCTTGCTGGCGGTGAGCAACCTCACCCCGCGACCGCACCACGACTATTGCGTTGGCGTGCCGCGTGCCGGCGGCTGGCGCGAAATCCTCAATACCGACAGTGCCCATTACGGTGGCAGCAACCTCGGCAACAGCGGTCGCCTGGCGACCGAGCCGATGGGCATGCACGGGCACGCACAACGCCTGCGCCTGACCCTACCGCCGCTGGCCACGATCTATCTGCAAGCGGAGAAATAAGAATGAACGAGCGCAACGACACCACGCCGGCATGGGGTGCATGGCCAGCGGGTGAGGGACAGGTGCGCTTCGCGCTCTGGGCACCGGACGCCAGGAGCGTGGAAGTGGTCTTCGACGACGGCGCGCGCGTCGCGTTGCAGGCCGCGCAGGATGGCTTCTTCAGCGCGGTGATCGCCTGCGCGGCGGATGCGCGCTATCGCTACAGCGTCGATGGCGGCGAACCGGTGCCGGATCCGGCCTCGCGCTGGCAGCCCGAGGGCGTGCACGGCCCCAGCGCCGTGCAGCGCAGCGATGGCTACGCCTGGCAGAACACCCACTGGCAGGGACGGCCGTGGGACGAGGCGGTGATCTACGAACTGCACGTCGGCACCTGCGGCGGCTACGCCGGCGTGCAGGCGCAATTGCCGCAGCTGGCGGCGATGGGCATCACCGCGATCGAGCTGATGCCGCTGAGCGCGTTCCCGGGCGCGCACAACTGGGGCTACGACGGCGTGCTGCCGTATGCACCGGTGGAAGCCTATGGCACGCCGGACCAGTTGAAGGCCCTGATCGACGCCGCGCACGGACACGGCCTGATGGTATTGCTGGACGTGGTCTACAACCACTTCGGCCCGGACGGCAATTATCTGCACAGCTATGCCGCCGCGTTCTTCAACGAGGACAAGCCCACGCCGTGGGGCGCGGCGATCGATTTCCGCAAGCCGCAGGTGCAGCGTTACTTTCTCGATAACGCGCTGATGTGGCTGCACGAATACGGCTTCGACGGCCTGCGCCTGGATGCGGTGCACGCGATTTCGCCGAATGCGTTTCTGGACACCTTGCGCGAGACCATCGAGGCCAGTCTGCCGGCCGGGCGGCATATGCATCTGGTGCTGGAAAACGAGGCCAATCAGGCCTCGCAATTGCAACGTGGCTACACCGCGCAATGGGACGACGACTTCCATAACGCCCTGCACGTGCTGCTCACCGGCGAAGAAGAGGGCTACTACGCCGCGTTCGCCGACAAGCCGACCGAGCATCTGGCGCGCGTGCTTGGCGAAGGGTTCGCCTATCAGGGTGAGCCGGATCCGCGCGGGCATGTGCGTGGCGAACCCAGTGGCGCCTTGCCGCCGCACAAGTTCGTGGTGTTTGCGCAGAATCACGACCAGATCGGCAACCGTGCGCGCGGCGAACGGCTGACCGTACTGGTGTCGCCGCAACGCTTGCGTGCTGCGCTGGCACTGACCACGCTGACGCCGATGATTCCGCTGTTCTTCATGGGCGAGCCGTGGGGCGCCACGCAGCCGTTCCTGTTCTTCACCGACTTCGGCCCTCCGCTGGACGATGCAGTGCGCGAAGGGCGCCGTCGCGAATTCGCGCATTTCGCCGCATTCGCCGACGAAGCGCAGCGCGCCACCATTCCCGATCCGAACAGCCACGACACCTTCGCCGCCTCGCGCTCGCCGATCGAAGACGCCGCGCAGGGCGAAGGCGTGCGGTGGACCGCCTGGTTCACCGCACTGCTGGGCGTGCGCCGCCAGTGGCTGGTACCGGGGCTCGCCCAGGCGCGCGCGGTGGGCGCCAGCGTGCTGGCCGACGGCGCAGTGACCGCCAGCTGGGAACTGCCCGACGGGCTGTGGCATATCGCCTTCAACGTGGGCAACCAGCCGGTGCCGATGCCGCCGCTGCGCGGCCGCGTGGCGCATGTCGAAAACGCTGCTGCCGACGCGCAGCAGTTGCCGGTCGATGGCTTCATCGCCTGGCACGAGGCGCGCGCATGAGTACCCGTGATCTGAGCAGGAGCGATCTGCATGCGCTGGCCGGCGCGGCCGGGGTGATGGTGGACTGGGTGGATGCCAGCGACCAGCCACGGCAGGTGTCCGACCAATCGCTGCATGCGGTGCTCACCGCGCTGGAACTGCCTGCCGGCACCGTTGCGCAGCGCGAAGACAGCCTGCGTCGCTGCAAGGCGCAAGCCACCGAGCCGGCGCCGCTGCTGACCGTGCAGGTGGCCGGGTTGCTGCCGGTGTCGGTTGCCGCCAATGCCAGCGGCCGTTGGCTGGACGACAGCGGCGCCAGCGAGCCGGCGCATGCCGATGCGCAGGGGCAGGTGCGTGCGCCGCAGCGTTTCGGCTACTGGACGCTGCAGATCGGCAGCCTGACCCAGCAGGTTGCGGTCGCCCCGCAACGCTGCTTCAGCGTGGCCGATGCCTGCGGCCTGCCGGCACCGCGTGCCTGGGGCATGGCGCTGCAGGTGTATTCGGCACGCAGCATCGACGACGCCGGCATTGGCGACGCATCCGGCACGGTGGAATGGGTGCGGCATGCCGCACTGGCCGGTGCCGATGCCCTGGCCCTGAGCCCGGTGCATGCCGCGCGCCCGGTCGCCGGCGGCTACAGCCCGTATTCGCCCAGCGACCGGCGTTTTCTCGATCCCCTGCATGCCGCACCGGTGCGCGTATTGGGCGAGCTCGCACTGGAGGCGATCAACGAGGTGCCCGGCCTGCGCGAGCGCTTCGATACGCTGCACCACAGCGCCCTGATCGACTGGCCGGCATCGGCGCAGGCCAAGTGGCAGCTGCTGCGTCACCTCTACACCCGCGTGCCCGCCGATCACCCCGATCTGGCTGCCTTCCGCAACGAGGGCGGCGCTGCGCTGAAGGGCTTTGCACGGTTTGCCGCGCAGGATTTCGGCGATGGCGATCCGCAGCTGCACGTGTTCACGCAATGGCTGGCGGCGCGCAGTTGGTCCGATGCGCAACGCGAGGCGCACGAGCGCGGCATGAAGATCGGTTTGATCGCCGATCTGGCGGTCGGCTTCGATCCCAATGGCGCCGAAGCCGCGGCCGCCGCCGACACCGTGCTGCGCGGCCTGGTGCTGGGCGCGCCGCCGGACGCCTTCAACGCCGACGGCCAGCACTGGGGCATCGGTGCGTATTCGCCCACCGCATTGCGGCGTAGCGGCTATGCGCCGTATATCGCACTGCTGCGCGCAGTGCTGCGCGACCGCGGCGGCATCCGCATCGACCATATCCTGGGGCTGTTGCGGCTGTGGGTGGTGCCGGAAGGCGCCAGCTCCAACGAAGGCGCGTATCTTGCCTATCCGCTGCACGATCTGCTCAACCTGCTCGCGCTGGAATCGTGGCGGCACCGGGCGATCGTGATCGGCGAAGACCTCGGCGTGGTGCCGCCGGGCATCCGCGAGGAACTGTCGCGGCGCGGGGTGATGGGCATCGATGTGCTGATGTTCACCCGCGACGACAATGGCGCCTTCGTCTCGCCGGCGCTGTGGCGGCCGGATGCGGTGGCCACCACCACCACCCACGATCTGCCCACCCTGACCGGCTGGCGCGAAGGCCGCGATATCGACTGGCGACGCAAGCTGGAACTGATCCAGCCCGCGCAGGCCAGCGATGACGCCACCGCGCGCCGCAAGGATCTGGCACGCCTGGATGCGGCGGTCGAACACGCCGGCCTCAGCGCGGCGGACGACCCGCTGCTGGGCGCGCTGCGCTTCACCGCCACCAGCGTGGCGCCCCTGGCCTTGCTGCCGGTGGAAGACGCGCTGGCGCTGCAAGAACAACCCAATCTGCCGGGCACCGTCGAGGTCCATCCCAACTGGCGTCGACGCCTGCCCGATCCCTTGCCGCATGCGCGCCTGAGTACGGCGCTGCAGGGCTTTGCCGAGGCGCGTCGCGTCGCGGCTGTTTCGGAACCGCATCCATGATCGAGCTTCGCGCCACCGCCCGCCTGCAGCTGCATGTCGGCTTCACCCTGCACGATGCGCTCGCGCAGGTGCCGTATTACGCCGGCCTCGGCATCAGCCATCTGTACCTGTCGCCGATCGGCACTGCGGTGCCGGGCTCCACCCACGGCTACGACAATATCGACCCGACCGTGGTCAATCCCGAACTCGGCGGCGAAGACGCGCTGATCGCCCTGTCGCAGGCCGCGCGCGCGCACGGCATGGGCCTGATCGCCGACATCGTGCCCAACCACATGGCCACGCATGCGGACAACGCATGGTGGTGGGATGTGCTGCGCAACGGCCGCAGCGCAAGGCATGCCGACTGGTTCGACATCGACTGGCGCGCGCCCGGGCGCGACGGCAAGTTGTGGCTGGCGGTGCTGGACCGCCCGTATGCCACCGCACTGGCCGAAGGCCTGATCACCCTGGTGGTGGAAGACGACGGCAGCGCGGCACTGGCGCATTACGACCAGCGTTACCCGATCCGTCCGCAGACGCTGGAGGTGCCGGAGAAAGCGGCACGCGCGCAATGGCTGCGCGACTACAACGACGGCGCCAAGCGCGGCGATGGCCGTCTGCACAAGCTGATCGAACGCCAGCCGTACCGGCTGAACTGGTGGCGCGTGGGCAACGACATGCTCAACTACCGTCGTTTCTTCGATATCACCTCGTTGGTGGCGTTGCGCGTGGAGCTGCCGGCGGTGTTCGACGCGGTGCATGCGCTGCCGCTGCGGCTGGTGGCCGAAGGCCATCTGGATGGCTTGCGCATCGACCATGTGGACGGGCTCACCGACCCCACCGGCTATGTGCGCAAGCTGCGCAGCCGGCTGGATGCGGCCGGCCGCACGCGTGGCCTCAAGCCCGGCACGCTGGGCTTGTATCTGGAAAAGATCCTGGCGCCCGGCGAAGCCTTGCCGGCCGACTGGCCCTGCGATGGCACCACCGGCTACGACTTCATGGACCAGGTCGGCGGCCTGCTGCATGACCCGGCCGGCTTCAAGCCATTGGCGCGTGCCTGGCAAAAGGTAAGCGGGCGCAGTGGCGATTTCGCACAGGAAGAGCGCAGCGCACGCGACGAGATCCTGCGCGGCCCGCTGCAGACCGAATTCAATCGCGCCGTCGGTGCGTTGTCGGCACTGGCGCGACTGGATCCGCCCACGCGCGAGTTCAGCCCGCAGATGCTGGCGCGCGGCCTGTGCGTGTTGCTGCGCTGGTTCCCGGTGTACCGCACCTACGCCGGTGCCAAGGGCGTGACCGGCAGCGAAGCCGAGCGCCTGCGCGCCACCGCCGCGCGCGCGCGCGCGGGCATGCCAGAGTCGATCGTCGCGGCCGTCGACGCGATCGAGCGCTGGCTGCTCGACGATGCCGGCGCCGATCGCGCGCAGGTCGCCTTGCGGCGCATCCTGCGTCGTCGCGTGGAGCAGTTGTCCGCTCCGCTCAATGCCAAGTCTGTGGAAGACACCGCGTTCTACCGGCATGGCGTGCTGCTGTCGCGCAACGAGGTCGGCAGCCATCCGACCCACTTCGCCAACGACGCGGCCGAGTTCCACGCGCAGAATCTCGAACGCGCCAGGCACTTCCCGCGCGCGTTGCTGGCCACCGCCACGCACGACCACAAGCGCGGCGAAGACCTGCGCATGCGGCTGGCGGTGCTGTCCGAGCAACCGCGCTGGTGGATCGAGCAGAGCAGCCAGTTCGATGCCTTGACCGAGACGCTGGAATCGCCGGCCTTGGCCGGTGGCGACCAGCAGATGCTCTGGCAGACCCTGGTGGCCGCCTGGCCGATCGGACTGGGCGCCGACCAGACCGAGCCGCTGGCCGAGTACGCCGAGCGCATTGCGCAGTGGCTGCTCAAGGCGGTGCGCGAAGCCAAGCTGCACACCAGCTGGACCGATGGCTCGCCGGCCTACGAACAGGCTGTGCAGGCCACCGTGGAGCAGGTGCTGTGCAGCCGCGCCGGGTTGCCGCTGCGGCGGGCGCTGCTGCGCGCCAGCAACCACATCGCCGCGGCCGGTGCGCGCAACGCGCTGGCGCAGACCACGTTGCGCCTGACCGTGCCGGGCGTGCCCGACCTGTACCAGGGCACCGAAGGCTGGGATCTGTCGCTGGTGGACCCGGACAACCGTCGCCCGGTCGACTACGCGCAGCGCCAGCAATGGCTGCAGCAGGCGCGCGACTGGAACACGCTGCTGCGCAGCTGGCGCGATGGCGCGGTCAAGGCACGTCTCACCGCACTGCTGTTGCAGCTGCGTGCCGACCATCCGTCGCTGTTTGCCAAGGGCGATTATCAGCCCTTGACCGTGGCGGTCAGCGGCGATGCGCAGGTGCTGGCGTTCCGCCGCCAGTACCGCGGCCAGTCGCTGGTGGTAGCGGTCACGCGGCTGGGTGCCGGCAACCAGGGCGATGGCGACCTGCCGCTGCTGGTACCGCCAGCTGCCTGGGGTCAGGCGTCGTTGGCATTGCCGCACGCCACGTATCGTAATGTGCTCGATGGCAGCACGCTGCAGCCGCAAGGCGGCCGCGTGGCGATATCCACGCTGTTTGCACGTGCGCCAGTGGCAGTGTTGTTGACCCCCTAAGAGAACGTACGCAATGAACGACACGCAACGGCAAGCGCGGCTTCGCCAGTTGGCACAGGAGATCTGGGAGGCCGAAGGCCGCCCGGACGGCCACGCAGATCGCCACTGGGCCATGGCCGAGCGGCTGGTGGATGCCGAAGAGCGCGCCGCCGAACAGGCCGGCGCGCCGGCGACTGCACGCCAGTAACGCTGTCTTTGTCACCTTGCATCGTTCACTCTGCCAACTGCGCCGTGTCGGAGTGAGCGTGCCCAGGCACGCAGGCACCCGCATTCGCTCAGCGTTTTGAGTTCACCGTTCTCAGGAGTTACCGATGGCCACCCGCAAGTTCACCCAGCGCTCGCGCATTCGCGAAGGCCGTCCCAACCCGCTCGGCGCCACCTGGGATGGCCTGGGGGTCAACTTCGCGCTGTACTCGCGCAACGCCACCCGGGTGGAACTGTGCCTGTTCGACGAGCGTGGCCGCGAGCAGGAGCGCCTGGCGCTGCCCGAATACACCGACGAGGTCTGGCACGGCTATCTGCCCGACGCACGCCCCGGCCAGCTGTACGGTTACCGCGTGCACGGACCCTATGCGCCCGAGGCCGGGCACCGCTTCAACCACAACAAGCTGCTGCTGGACCCGTACGCCAAGCAGATCGTCGGCGAGCTCAAATGGGCGCCGCATCTGTTCGGCTACACCATCGGCCACCGTGACAAGGATCTGAGCTTCGACCGCCGCGACAGCGCCGCGTTCATGCCCAAGTCCGCGGTGATCGACCCGGCCTTCACCTGGGGCCAGGACCGCCCGCCGCAGACCCCGTGGAACCGCACGGTGATCTACGAAGCGCACGTGCGCGGGCTGAGCATGCTGCACCCGACCGTGCCGCCGGAAGACCGCGGCACCTTCTCGGCCCTGAAGACCGACGAGCTGATCGACCACATCAGCTCGCTCGGCGTCACCGCAGTGGAATTGCTGCCGGTGCATGCGTTCGTCGACGACCAATACCTGCTGGAAAAAGGCCTGCGCAATTACTGGGGCTACAACACGCTGGGCTTTTTTGCGCCGCAAGCGCGTTACATGTCCACGCGCACCGTAGCCGAGTTCAAGCAGATGGTGGCGCGCCTGCATCACGCCGGCCTGGAAGTGCTGCTGGACGTGGTCTACAACCACACTGCCGAAGGCAACGAGCTCGGGCCCACGCTCTCGTTCAAGGGCATCGACAACGCCAGCTATTACCGCCTGGCCGACGATCGCCGTTTCTATATCAACGATACCGGCACCGGTAATACCTTCGACCTGACCAACGTCGGCGCGTTGCGCATGGTGATGGACTCGCTGCGCTACTGGGTGCAGGAAATGCACGTGGACGGCTTCCGCTTCGACCTGGCCAGCATCCTCGGCCGCGAGCGCTATGGTTTCGATCCGTCGGGCAGCTTTCTCGATGCGGTGCGCCAGGATCCGGTGCTGAGCCAGACCAAGCTGATCGCCGAGCCGTGGGATATCGGCCCGGGCGGTTACCAGGTCGGCAACTTTCCGCCGGGTTGGGTGGAGTGGAACGACAAGTTCCGCGACAACGTGCGCGCGTTCTGGCGTGGCGATGGTGGTCAGCTGGCCGAACTGGCCACGCGTCTGACCGGCTCGGCGGACCTGTTCAACCATAGCGGCCGTCGCCCCACCGCGTCGGTCAACTTCGTCACCGCGCACGACGGCTTCACCCTGCGCGATCTGGTCAGCTACGAAGGCAAGCACAACTTCGCCAACGGCGAAGAGGGCCGGGACGGCAGCGACCACAACATCTCGGCCAATTACGGCGTCGAAGGCGACACCAACGACCCGGCCATCAAGCAGCTGCGCCGTCAGCAGATGCGCAACCTGCTGGCCACGTTGCTGCTGTCGCAGGGCACGCCGATGCTGCTGGCCGGTGACGAGTTCGGCCACAGCCAGAATGGCAATAACAACGCGTATTGCCAGGACAACGAACTGACCTGGATCGACTGGACCGCCGCCACCAAGGCCGCGGCCGCCGATCAGGCTGCATTCGTGCGGCGGTTGATCCGTATCCGCCAGCGCTATCCGCTGCTGCATCGCGCCCGCTTCTTCGACGGCAAGTTCGACGAGGCGCTGGGTTTGAAGGATCTCACCTGGCTGGCACCGGACGGCCACGAGATGGACGAAGCCGGCTGGCACGACCCGGAAGCCCGCGCGCTGATGCTGCGGCTGGATGGCCGCTCGCCGACCACCGGCTTGCGCGAGATCGCCGCCAACGTGACCTTGCTGATGCTGATCAATGCCGCCTCCACCAGCGTGTCGTTCACGCTGCCGGCGATGCACGACGAACATTGGCGCGTGCTGGTCGACACCGCGCGCCATGGCGGCCGCGTGGTGGCCGGCGGCAGCGAATGGAAGGCGCCGGCGCACTCGCTGACCTTGCTGGCGGTGGAGCGCGACCGCATCGTCAGCAGCGCGCGCATCGTCTCCGAGGGCGCACGCTGATGGCAGGGGTGGTCTGATGGATGTGCTGCTGGCAGGAGCCACCGGTCTGGTCGGCAAACATGTCCTGCAACAACTGCTGGCCGATGCGCGCTGCACTGGCGTGGTGGCGATCACGCGCCGGCCGTTGTCGCAGATCCATCCCAAGCTGCGCAACCAGGTGATCGATTTCGAGCGCCTGGAGCACTGGACCGCGCCGCGCATGGAGGCGGCCATCTGCGCCCTGGGCAGCACGATGAAACAGGCCGGCTCGCGCGAGGCGTTCTACCGCATCGATCACGACTACCCGATGGCGCTGGCACGCGCTGCCTGCGCTCAAGGCACCTCGGTGTTCGTGCTGAATTCGGCGGCCGGTGCCAATGCGCAGTCACGCATTTTCTACAACCGCGTCAAGGGCGAACTGGAACGCGACCTGCGCGAGATCGGCTTCCCCTCGCTCACCTTCGTGCGCCCAGGCCTGATCGGCGGCGAACGCGAGCAGCGGCGCACCGGCGAACATATCGGCAGCCTCGTGCTGGGCGCGCTCGGCCCACTGCTGCCACGCCGCTTCCGCATCAACCCGGCCGAACGCATCGCCGCCGCCATGGTGAGCGCCGCGCTGGTACCGGCGCGTGGGGAGCACAGCGTCGAGGCTGCGGAGTTGGTGGGTTAGCATTTCGCCCGCTGTCCGTAGGAGCGTGCCTGCGCGCGAGGAGGCGTTACCGATAAAGCTTGGTCGCGCGCAGGCACGCTCCTACAGGTTCACGTGCAGCGGATCGGCATCTTCGCCAGCACGATATCCCGCTCACGCCCCAACGACCGTCCGCCATCCACCAGCACCTGCCTGTCCTCGCGGCGGTGTTGCGGATAACCAGTCGCCCGCTGTTCGTAGGAGCATGCCTGCGCGCGAGGAGGCGTTACCGATAAAGCTTGGTCGCGCGCGGGCACGCTCCTACGGATCGGCGTGCAGCGGATCGGTATCTTCGCCAGCACGATATCCCGCTCACGCCCCAACGACTGCCCGCCATCCACCGCCAGCACCTGCCCGGTGATCCAGCGTGCTTGCGGCGATGCGAGAAACAACGCCGCATCGGCGATGTGCTGCACCTGCCCGAATCCGCCGAACGGGATGCTGTCGCGGATGCGTGCATACAGTTCCGGTTCTTCATCGCGCCGCCGCTCCCATAGCCCGTCGGGGAATTCGATCGAGCCCGGTGCGATCGCGTTGACGCGGATGCGCTCGCGCGCCAGTTCGGCAGCCAGCGTGGTGGTGTAGTAATTCAGTGCCGCCTTGGCGGTGGAATAGGCGATCGCACGCGGTGTGGGGCGTTGCGCATTGATCGAGCTGATATTGAGGATCACTGCCGCGTCGCTATTGCGCAGGTACGGCAGCGCGGCGCGGTTGCAACGCACTGCGGCCATCAGGTCCACATCCAGACCGGCCTGCCAGCTGGCATCGTCGTTGCCATGTCCGTAGCCGGAGGCGTTGTTGATCACCACATCCAGTCCGTCCAGTGCCTGCGCTGCGGCCTGCACATAGGCAGCGATCTGCGCAGCATCCGACAGGTCGCAGGCAAAGGTATGGACCGGCGTGCCGTGCGGCGCCAGGGTCTGTGCGGCCTTTGCGAGGCCATCGGCATTGCGTGCGCATAGCGAGACCTGCGCACCGTTGCGGACGAACGCGTCGGCAATGGCCAGCCCGATGCCACGGCTACCGCCAGCGATCAGCACGCGTTGATTGCGCGGCGAGATTTGCGTGGGTGCTGTGGAAATGGGCATGGCGGACACTCGATCGGAAAACGACATTATCGAGCAGCCCGGTCATGACGCGGTGCTCGGTACCGTTGCAGTGTCGAACGCATCATCGCAATGTCTGCTGTCCGTCCCACGACTTCCACCGCTTCTGCCAACGACGCGCCGGCAACCGCGCGTAGCGGGCTGGCGATCTACTGCGCCCATCCCCAGGCGCGCGGCCGGTGCTCGGAATTGCCATGTGCCACTCGTACACTCAGGTTTTGAGCGCGCCGTCCACACGCCCCGAACGATTGCTCGCTACGTTTTTGTCAGCCACCCTAAATCGCGTTGCGCAGCACTGCGCTGCGAGCCAGGTTGGGAGCCATGCACCGGCACCTGGTTGCGGTCGCGTGCGCTGTCATCTTCGTGCAATGCGGCCCGCACGCCGCTTGCGACGCAAGCCTCATCACCAAGCATGATCAGCTCATGCGTTTTCGGCTGCTCGCCGCTAACCATTTGTTTACACGTTGGCGCCGCGCTGCGGGCACAACGTGCGGGTCATTCAGTGGGAGTTGCACATGGAAACCCATATCACCGTCATCGGTGCCGGCTTCTGCGGCATCGCGCTGGTCCGTGCGCTGGCGCAGACGGCCGATGCGCAGGTGCGCATCACCCTGGTCGGCGTGACCGAGACCTTCGGCAGCGGCATCGCCTACGGCGCCGCGCGTCCGGAGCACCTGCTCAACGTCCGCGCCAAGGACCTGGGCATCGACGCGCAGGCGCCAGGCGCCTTCGCCGATACCCTGCACCTGGGCGACAACGGGCGACTGGAATTCCTGCCACGCCTTGCCTATGGCGACTATCTGCGCAGCGAGCTGGATACCGCGGTCAGTGGCGCGCAGGCGTCGATCGTGCGGCTGTCGCAGGAAGCGGTGGCGGTGGAGCGTGCGCGCAAGGGCTTTCGCGTATTCCTGGCCAATGGCGACGCCTTCCACAGCGATCGGGTGGTGCTGGCGGTGGGGGCACTGCAACCGCAGGCGCTGGCTGGCATCGGCCCGCGCCTGAGCGTGCATCCGCGCTACATCGGCTGGCCGTGGCAGGGCGATGCCCTGGCGCGGTTGTCGCCGGACGACGACGTGCTGATCGTCGGCACCGGTCTGACCATGGTGGATGTGGCATTGACCCTGCACACGCGCGGGCATCGCGGCCGCCTGCTGGCGATCTCGCGACGCGGCCTGGCGCCGCAGGCGCATCTGCGCCAGCCGGGCGCGTCGCTGGAATTGCCGCCGCATCTGCAGCGCGCACTCAAGGATGCCGACCTGCGCGGCCTGCTTCGCGGCGTGCGTCAGCTCAGTGCAGTGGTGGACGACTGGCGGCGCGTGGTGGATGCCTTGCGCCCGCATCTGCAACCGCTATGGCAGCGGCTGGAGTTGCCGCAGCGTGCGCGTTTCCTGCGCCATCTGCGCCCGTATTGGGAAGTGGCGCGGCATCGGGTTGCGCCGGGCGCGGCGGAACAACTGGCGCACTTGCAGGAATCGGGGCAACTGCAGATCGTCGCAGCGCGCCTGCTGCGTGCGCGTTGGGTGCCCGATGGCGTGGAGGCGGTGATCCGCCCACGTGGATCGGCCGACGCGCAGACCGGTCATTACGATGCAGTGATCCGCGCCACCGGGTTGGATACCGATATCGACCGCACCAGCGACCCGCTGATCGCCGGCATGCGCGAGGCGGGGCTGCTGCGTGCCGATCCGCTGGGCCTGGGCGTGGATACCGATGCGCAACTGCGCGTGCGCGATGGCGCCGGGCAGATCGTGCCAGGCCTGTATTGCGTAGGCCCGCTGTTGCGCGGGCGCTACTGGGAAATCACCGCCGTGCCGGAGTTGCGTGTGGCCACGCGCGCCCTGGCAGAACGTCTGTTGCTGGGTGCGCTGCCGGCGTTACAGCCGGAGCCGGAGCAGGTGCCGCGCGAGGTCAATGCGCGTCTGTAGCGGAATGGGCTTTCTTCTCGGCCTTTAGATGGCTGTATGGAGTCGACGCCTAGGCGAGTGCGGGTTTGAGTCTTCTCTCATCGAGGGAGTGCCTTATCGCCTCGAGCTCTGAGCCCTTCTCCCACCGGGAGAAGGTGGCGCGCCAGCGCCGGATGAGGGGGCGCGTGCATCCTCTTGGGTTTGGCGGTGCGAGTAGCTTCGCTCCATACCCTCACCCCAACCCCTCTCCCGGGGGGAGAGGGGCTTTAAGCTGGTGCCGCTACCTGTGCTACCCCTGCTGCCTGCGCAGGTGACGTGAGCGCTCCAATGCATGCGCGCTGGTGACGTGCAAGCAGTGCACGCCTCGAGCTTCGAGCCCTTCTCCCACCGGGAGAAGGTGGCGCGCCAGCGTCGGATGAGGGTGCGCGCGCAGCCTCGTGGCATTGGGTGATGCCTCGTTGAAAAAGTTGGTTGCGGCCGATGCGCCAGTCGTAGGAGCGGACCTGGCCGCGACTGGGGCGTTACCGGCACCCATCGCAGTCCTTTACGCGTGCATCAGACACATACGTGATGCTCATATCGTCTGCCGTCTGCCGTCTGCCGTCTTTCCAGTGTCTTTTTTTCTGACGCGGAAGACGCCCGATCACTCTCCGAGCAGCCTCTGCGCGCGCAGGCATAACGCAGATGTCGCAATCTCGCGCGGACTTCGCCAAACAGCGCAATCATGCCGCGTGATGCGTAGCGCAGTGCGCCGGTGCAGACAGGACTAGGTCATGTTGATCGCCCTGGGCTGATTACAGTCCAGGTCGCTTCCTTCCTTGGTCCTGGAGTTCGCCATGCCCCATCTTGCTCCCGCTGTCTTTCTCGCCACGCTGTGCGCCTGCGCGCTGCCCGCCTGGGCCAGCGAATCGCTCAATACCCGTGCGGAAGTGCTCGCAGCCCTGGAATCCGGTTACGACGTCAGCCTGACCACCGACCTTGGCCGCTGCACACCCGAAGAAGGCACGCCGGCCACGCAGACCCGTGGTGGCCGCCATATCGACGCCTACCGCATCACCGAGGACGGCACCGCCGCGTTCTCCGGTTCGCACTTCACCGTGGCCAACGACGGCAAGCCGATCCAGCAGTTCATGCGCTATCAGCTGCGCCCGGATGGCAGCGTGCGTTTCACCACCTACATGTACGACCTACCGGGCTTGCAGCAGCGCGGGCCGGTGCTGGCATATCAATGCGCGATCAATGAGGGCATTCGTTTCCATGCCGATTAAGCGGCCAAGAGAAAACGACTGCTGGCCAGGTGTTGTTCGTCCCAAAGTTGCGCGTGCCGGCCTGCGATGTCATGGCGTGCATGGCATGGAAGACGCTCAATCGAATCGCGAGCGTGCGCAAGCAGTCGGGGCATCGCACGTACCAGCATCCGTGACGACGGCGCACGCTCCCTTTGGTCCTAAGGGCGATGTCCCAAGGGCGGAAGAGAGCCATCTTCCATGCACAGGGCATTGCGCGGGAACCGAAGCGCTGGGAGTCTAAAGCTCCTCTCCTGCGGGAGAGGGGCTCGGGTGAGGATACGGGGCGAACCAGCAGCCGCCCTTGGTCATCACACATGACAACGCCGCCAATTGGCGGCGTTGTCCCTCATGGCATCAGCGGCTGTCCCGCCGCCGCGATGACCACTATTGCTGCACGGCAAGCGCCTCAGCCTCACCCGCCTGCCAACCACCACCCAAGGCCCTGAATGTCGCCACCGCGCTGCGCGCAGCATCGGTGCGTGCCTGCACCTGCGCGTCGGAGGCGCGCAGCAGGGTGTCGTCGGCGTTGAGCACTTCGATCAGGCTCACCGTGCCTTTTTCGTAAGCCAGCGCGGAGGCGCCACGCGCCTTGCCCAGCGCGTCCACGCCCTGCGTCAGGACCGCAACCTGCTGCTCGCGTTTGACCAGCGCGGTGAATGCATTTTCGACGTCTTCGGTGGCGCGCAGGACGGCCAGGCGGTAGGCCGCCAGTTGCTCGGCTTGTTGGCCTTTGGCCTGCGCGATCTGCGCATTGATGCGGCCGAAGTCGAACAGCCGCCAGCGCAGTCCGAGCACACCGGATGATTGCGCGGCATCGCCGCTAAACAGGTTCGCGCCGGAGATGGCCGTGGCGCTGCCGAGCAGGCCGCTGAGTGAGAACTTGGGGTAGTACTCGGCCATCGCTACGCCGATGCGTGCGTTGGACGCCGCCAGGCGACGCTCGGCCACGATCAGGTCGGGGCGCCGCCGCAGCAGGTCGCCAGGCGTACCGCTGTCGGCGATCTGCGGGGCCAGCGGAATCGGCTTGGTCGCGGCCAGTTCGGCGCGGTGGGTGCCTGGCGGTACGCCCAGCATCACGTCCAGAGCATTCGATGCCGCGACCAGGGCGGCTTCCAGGCCCGGTACGCTGGCCTGGGCCTGCGCGAGCGCGCCCCTGGCCTGGTTGAGTTGCAGCTCGGCGGCCAGGCCCTTGTCGTGCAGCAGCGTCACCATCGAGACCAGGCCCTGCTGGGTGGCGACCTGGCGCTGTGCCACGTCCAGCCTTCCCTGCAGCCCGCGGATGCTGATGTAGATATCGGCGGTCTGCGCCGCTACCGCCAGGCGGGTGGCGGCGGCCCCGGCTTCGCTGGCCTGGTAGTCGGCCAGGGCGGCCTGGCGCCCGCGGCGCAGGCCGCCGAACAGATCCAGCTCCCAGCTCGCGCTCAGGTTGGCTTCGTAGGTGCTGGCATAGCGGTCGAAGTTGGGCGTGCTGTTGAGCACCTGGCCCAACGGTGTTTCCAGAGACTGGTAGGCGCGGGTCGCGTTGCCGCTGATGTTGCCTGAAGGCAGCAGCGCAGCAGTGGCGGCGGTCAGGCCGGCGCGGGCCTGGGTGACGCGCGCGGTGGCCTGGGCCAGGTCCAGGTTCTGCGCCAGCGCGATGCCGACGTAGCGGCTCAGGTCGGGGTCGTTGAAGCCGTCCCACCAGGTCGACAGATCAGCCGGCGTTGCGGCCTGGCGCTGCGCGACGTCCGCTTGGCCGATATAGCGATCCGGCAGCGGCGCGTCGGGCCGGGCGTAATCGGGGCCGACCGCGCAGCCTGCGGCAAGGCTGGCGGCAATGAGCGCTGCAAGGGTACGAAGTGACGACATGGCGGGACCAGAGTGGCGAGATGGTGAGTGACTATAATACGAAATGGTCACTTTTGTAAGTCGGGGGCAACGGCGCTAAGCTGTCGAGATGAACAAAGCATCGAGTTACCCAGTTTCCGGCCGGGGGCCGGTCGATCACGACGTGCGTGACCAGATCGTGGTGGCCGCTACCGACCATTTCAGCCGCTATGGCTATGAAAAGACGTCCGTCTCGGACCTAGCCAAGGCGATCGGGTTTTCCAAGTCATACATCTACAAATTCTTCGAGTCCAAGCAGGCTATCGGCGAGTCGATCTGCGCCAACTGCATGCGCCAGATCGAGACCGAGGTCTGCGCCGCGATGAACGAAACCGACCAGGCGCCAGAGAAAATCCGTCGACTTTTCAAGGTGATAATCGAGGCGAGCCTGCGGCTATGCTTCCAGGACCGCAAGCTTTACGAGATTGCGGCATCGGCGGCCACCGAGCGCTGGCAATCGGTCGTTGCCTACGAGATCCGCATACAGAAGCTGGTGCACGATGTGCTGCAGCAGGGTCGCCTTGACGGCGATTTTGAGCGCAAGACGCCCCTGGACGAAGCCTCCCAGGCTGTCTACGCGGTGCTGCGCCCGTATATGAATCCAGCGATGCTCCAGTACAGCCTCGAGCAGATCGAGGAGGTGCCTGCGCTGCTCTCGGGTCTGGTGTTGCGAAGTCTGTCGCCATAAATTTGGTTGTGACTATTGACTGATTTGGTCACAGGTCTCAGGATGCGAGCCTTCATCAGATCGTTTCGGGATTCCCATGCGTCGGCGTCGTCTTGTTACTTCTACCGTCCTGTGTGTTCTGCCGCTGGCACTGAGTGCCTGCGGCGGCAAGGCGCAGCCCGACCCACGTACCGCTACCGCATTGGTGCGGGTTGCCACGGTCGGCGATGCCAGCACCGCCGGACGCAGCTTTACGGGCACCGTGGCGGCGCGGGTGCAGAGCGACCTGGGCTTCCGGGTGGCCGGCAAGGTCTCCGAGCGTCTGGTTGATGCTGGCCAGAGCGTCAAGCGCGGCCAGCCGCTGCTGCGCCTCGATCCGATCGACCTTGAGCTGGCGGCGCGTGCGCAGCAGGAGACTGTGGCAGCAGCGCGTGCTCGCGCCGAGCAGACCGCCGACGACGAGGCGCGCTACCGCGATCTGCGCGGCACCGGCGCCATTTCGGCGTCTACCTACGACCAGATCAAGGCCGCGGCCGATGCGGCCAAGGCGCAGCTGAGCGCCGCCCAGGCCCAGGCCGATGTGGCCCGCAATGCCAACCGCTACTCCGACCTGTTGGCCGATGCCGATGGCGTGGTGATGGAAACGCTCGCCGAGCCGGGCCAGGTGGTTGCGGCCGGGCAACCGGTGGTGCGGCTGGCGCATGCCGGGCGCCGTGAGGCGATCATCCAGTTGCCGGAAACGCTGCGCCCGCAGGTTGGATCGGTGGCCCAGGCCACCTTGTTCGGCAATGCCGCGGTCACCGTGCCGGCCACCTTGCGCCAGCTGTCCGAGAGTGCCGACCGGTTGACCCGCACCTTCGAGGCGCGCTACGTGCTCGATGGCGCGCTTGCGCAGGCACCGCTGGGTACCACCGTCAGCCTGCGGGTAGACGGCGGCACCGCCACCAGCAGCCAGGCCGGTCTGCAGGTGCCGTTGGCCGCACTGTTCGATGCCGGCAAGGGCCCGGGCGTGTGGGTGATTGCCGGCAAGCCGGCCAAGGTGAGCTGGCGGCCGGTGACGGTGCTGGGTCTGGACGATGACCATGCCAACGTAGCCGGCAAGCTGGCACGCGGCGAACGCATCGTGGCGTTGGGTGCGCATCTGTTGCGCGAGGGCGAGCAGGTGCGGATTGCCGGCGAAAGCGCGGCCGGCACCAGCGCGACCACCGCCGGCAACACCGCCAAGGCGGCAGGAGCGCAGCCGTGAGCGAGGGCCGCTTCAATCTCTCTGCGCTTGCCGTGCGCGAGCGCGCGGTGACGCTGTTTCTGATCGTGCTGATTTCGCTGGCCGGCCTGGTTGCGTTTCTCAAACTTGGTCGCGCCGAAGACCCGGCCTTCACCGTCAAGGTGATGACGATCATCACTGCCTGGCCGGGTGCCACGCCGCAGGAAATGCAGGACCAGGTAGCCGAGAAACTCGAAAAGCGCCTGCAGGAATTGCGCTGGTACGACCGCAGCGAAACCTACACGCGTCCCGGTCTTGCATTCACCACCTTGACCTTGCTGGACAGCACGCCGCCCAGCCAGGTGCAGGAGGAGTTCTATCAGGCACGCAAGAAAGTGGGCGACGAAGTCGGCAACCTGCCGGCCGGCGTGATCGGGCCGATGGTCAACGACGAATATGCCGACGTCACCTTCGCGCTGTTCGCACTGAAAGCCAAGGGTGAACCACAACGCTTGCTCGCACGCGATGCAGAAACGCTGCGGCAGCGCATGTTGCATGTGCCGGGCGTCAAGAAGGTCAACATCATCGGCGAACAGCCCGAGCGCATCTTTGTCGAGTTCTCGCACGAGCGCCTGGCCACGCTGGGCGTCAGTCCGCAGGAGGTGTTTGCCGCGCTCAATGCGCAGAACGCCTTGAATGCGGCAGGTTCGGTGGAGACGCGCGGGCCGCAGGTGTTCATTCGCCTGGATGGCGCGCTCGACAACCTGCAGAAGATCCGCGACACCCCGGTGGTGGTGCAGGGCCGCACCCTGAAACTGTCGGATATCGCCACGGTCAAGCGTGGCTACGAGGATCCGTCCACTTTCATGATCCGCAGTGGCGGCGAGCCGGCCTTGTTGCTGGGCATCATCATGCGCGATGGCTGGAACGGTCTGGACCTGGGTAAATCGCTCGACGCCGAAGTGGGCGCGATCAATGCCGAGCTGCCGCTGGGCATGAGCCTGAGCAAGGTCACCGACCAGGCCGTCAACATCGATGCGTCGGTCGGCGAGTTCATGACCAAGTTCTTCGTCGCGCTGCTGGTGGTGATGCTGGTGTGCTTCGTCAGCATGGGCTGGCGTGTGGGCATCGTGGTGGCGGCCGCGGTGCCGCTGACGCTGGCAGCGGTGTTCGTGGTGATGCTGGCCACAGGCAAGAACTTCGACCGCATCACGCTGGGCTCGCTGATTCTGGCGCTGGGCTTATTGGTGGACGACGCCATCATCGCGATCGAGATGATGGTGGTGAAGATGGAAGAAGGCTATGGCCGCGTCGCAGCCTCGGCGTATGCGTGGAGCCATACCGCCGCACCGATGCTGTCCGGCACGCTGGTGACTGCGGTGGGCTTCATGCCGAACGGCTTTGCCGCCTCCACCGCTGGCGAGTACACCAGCAACATGTTCTGGATCGTGGGCATTGCATTGATCGTTTCGTGGATCGTGGCAGTGGTGTTCACGCCTTATCTGGGCGTCAAGATGCTGCCGGACCTGAAGAAGGTCGAAGGCGGCCACGCCGCGATGTACGACACGCCGCGCTACAACCGCTTCCGCGATGCGCTGGCACAGGTCATCGCACGCAAGTGGCTGGTGGCCGGCTCGGTGGTGGGCCTGTTCGTGCTGGCGATCCTTGGCATGGGCATCGTCAAGAAGCAGTTCTTCCCGATCTCCGATCGCCCCGAAGTGCTGGTCGAGGTGCAGATGCCCTACGGCACCTCGATCAACCAGACCAGCGCGGCCGCGGCCAAGGTGGAAGCCTGGCTGGCCAAGCAGGAAGAAGCCAAGATCGTCACCGCCTATATCGGGCAGGGCGCGCCGCGCTTCTTCCTGGCAATGGGCCCGGAATTGCCGGATCCGTCCTTCGCCAAGATCGTGGTGCGCACCGATGACCAGCACCAGCGCGACACGTTGAAGGTGCGTCTGCGCCAGGCGATCTCCGAAGGCCTGGCCTCCGAGGCGCGCGTGCGCGTCACCCAACTCACCTTCGGCCCGTACTCGCAGTTCCCGGTGGCCTACCGGGTCAGCGGTGCCGACCCGCAGGTGTTGCGTGGCATCGCCGCGCAGGTCAAGCAGGTCATGCAGGACAGCCCGATGCTGCGCACCGTCAATACCGACTGGGGCGTGCGCACGCCAACGCTGCATTTCACCCTGGACCAGGATCGCCTGCAGGCGGTAGGACTGACCTCGAGCGCAGTGGCCCAGCAGCTGCAGTTCCTGCTCAGCGGCGTGCCGATCACGTTGGTGCGCGAGGACATCCGTAGCGTGCAGGTGGTGGCGCGTTCTGCGGGCGAGACCCGCTTCGATCCGGCACGCATCGCCGACTTCACCCTGGCCGGCGCCAATGGCCAACGCGTGCCGCTGTCGCAGGTGGGCAAGGTGGATGTGCGCATGGAAGAGCCGATCATGCGCCGCCGCGACCGCATGCCGACGATCACGGTGGGGGGCGATGTCGACGACCAGCTGCAGCCGCCGGACGTGTCGGCCGCGATCACCAAGCAGCTGCAGCCGATCATCGACAAACTGCCCAGCGGTTATCAGATCAAGGAGGCCGGTTCCATCGAGGAATCCGGCAAGGCGACCACCGCAATGCTGCCGCTGTTCCCGATCATGCTGGCGGCCACCTTGCTCATCATCATCCTGCAGGTGCGTTCGATCTCGGCGATGGTGATGGTGTTCCTCACCAGCCCGCTCGGCCTGATCGGCGTGGTGCCGACCCTGATCCTGTTCCAGCAACCGTTCGGTATCAATGCGCTGGTAGGCCTGATTGCGTTGTCGGGCATCCTGATGCGCAACACCCTCATCCTGATCGGGCAGATCCATCACAACGAGGCCGAAGGGCTGGACCCGTTCCATGCGTTGGTGGAAGCCACTGTGCAGCGTGCCCGCCCGGTGATCCTGACCGCACTGGCGGCGATCCTGGCGTTCATCCCGCTCACGCATTCGGTGTTCTGGGGTACGCTGGCCTACACGCTGATCGGCGGCACCCTGGCCGGCACCATCCTGACCCTGGTGTTCCTGCCGGCGATGTATTCGATCTGGTTCAAGATCCGGCCAGTTGGCAAGGCGCGGCCAGCGCAGGAGCACGCCGCGTAAAGCGGTCGCGCAGCGGTGATCAGGCATCGATCGCCGCTGCGGCGTACCGCGTCGCGCGCAGGCGTACTTGCTTGCGCGAGTGGAGCATTCCCACGACGTGGCTGCGGTTTCGCCCGGCCCCTTGAATCGCGCTCATTCATATCCCTAGGATTCGCCATGAAAGTCTCAAACGTTGTCGTTGTTACCGGTGTCTCCTCAGGCATCGGCCGGGTTGCTGCGGCAGCATTTGTCGCACGCGGGTGCACCGTCTACGGCACCGTGCGCAAACTGGGCCAGGCCGTCGCGCTGCCCAACGTCAAGCTGGTGGAGATGGATATCTGCGACGAAGCATCGGTGCAACGTGCGATCGGGTATGTCGTCCAACAGGCTGGCCGCATCGACGTGCTGGTCAACAATGCCGGAACGAACACGGTAGGTGCAGTGGAGGAAACATCGGTTGCCGAGGCGGCTGCGCTTCTGGACACCAACGTGCTCGGCATGCTGCGCACGGTGCGCGCCGTGCTGCCGCACATGCGTGCCCAGCGTTGCGGACGCATCGTCAATGTCAGTTCGGTCCTGGGTTTTCTTCCGGCGCCTTACATGGGGGCGTACGCGGCGTCTAAGCATGCGGTGGAAGGGCTGTCCGAATCGCTTGACCATGAGGTCCGCCAATTCGGTATTCGCGTCACGCTGGTGCAGCCTTCCTTCACCAAGACGAGCTTGGGAGCCAACTCCCCGCGTGTGGGAACGACCATCGCCGACTACGACCGCGAACGTGATCTGGCCATACGCGCGGTCACCACCGCGATCGACAACAGCCCGGATCCGGCGGGCGTGGTGGGGACCATCGTCGAGGCCGCACTCGGCCCTTGGCGCATGCGGCGTACGCCATCCGGGCAGGCATCCTTGTTGAGCAAGTTACGTCGCTTCCTGCCGGCCGGCCCGGTGGACAGCAGCTTGCGGAAACAATTCGGGCTGCAATGACGGCAGCTCGAATGCGCCGCGCAACGGCGGCAATGTAGCGCGTCCGAGGTGAGCGAATCGGCCAGGTTGCGCGATGGCGCGTGCAGCCCGGTGGCGGACTGGGTAGGGCTGCCGACAGGCACCGCGCCTTCTGTTGCGGAGACTGGCGGGGCGCTTGACGGGTTGGAAGCGTTGCCGCCATGCCTGGCGGGTGCATGAGTGCACACCGGCCAGCCTTCGCCGGCATCCTGCTGCCGAACACGCGATGGCTACCAGCGTAGCGGCCAGGCGTTCGATGTGCGCGGCTGCGCAGTGCCTGCTGGCACGATCGGGGCTCGAGGTGGCCGCCGATTCACCCAGAGCGGCCGTGTGGCCTCACAATAGGCAGCCAGTTCCCAACCGATGTCGCCATGCGCAAGACCTATCAGCTCAACCTCGAAGGCAAGAACCGCGATCGTCTGCTGGAATCCAGCAAGCACGATATCCGCAAGTACATCCGCCGCGAGCGGCGCAAGGAGCTGCCGGCCGGCGCGGACTACTGGGACTTCGAGATGCGCTTCGGTGTGGATGAAGCCAGTGCCGTTGCACTGCCGCCGGCCGAGCTGATCCGCTCGATCAACGCACTCGTCGCCGACGGTGGTGAGCAGTTCTTCGTCGAAATCCTGCGCAAGCCGGGCAAGCGCACGCCACGCGCGCAGAGCGATCATGCGTTCGGTGATGGCGAACTGGATTTCGAGCAGGATTGAGGTTTGATCGTCGTCCCGTCGGCGGCGCACCGCTGCGGGACGAGCAGTTGCTGGCGGATTGTCGACCGCATCGCATGGACGAGCGAGGCCTCGCGCGTTGCGGATGGCAACTGGCAGGGGTGCAGGAGGCCTGCGGTGACTTGACGCTGGCGAGCGTCCTTATTGGCGGAGCGACGGGGACGCTGCCATCGGCCAAATCTGCTGGTGTTTGATCGCGGGCACTTAGCGCTCGGACGCCGCGGTTCGAGCGGGCCATGGTTAACCAACTGCCGTTGCGCCAGAGCATTTTGCTAGGCGGTGGCGGCTTGCGCATGCTGTGCGCGTTCGGCTGCCAAGGCCTGCGGTTGTTGGTCAAGCTCGCGCTGCAGTGCCGCGGCGCGGGCACAGTCATCACACGCCGGCGCTACGACTGCTCGCTACGGTGCGTTCGCCACTCTCAGCCCGGCTTGCCCGTCTGCGCCTGCGCCGCCGCGCGCAATTTGTCCTTCTTGCTCGGCCGCTTGCCCTTGATGCCGCCGTTGTCGTCGGCTGCACGCACCGCTGCGGCGGGCGCATCGCCGGCAGGCGCCTCGGCCGGGGTCGGCTCGAAGCCTTCGATCACGCTGGTGGGCACGCGCAGGCCCTGGCGTTTTTCGATCAATCGCCACTGCTGCGCACTGTCGGCAGTGACGAAGCTGATCGCCACGCCGCTGGCACCGGCGCGTGCGGTGCGGCCGATACGATGGGTGTAGTCGACGGTGGAGCGGGGCAGGTCGTAGTTGAGCACGGCCGGCAAGGCGTCGATGTCGATGCCGCGCCCGGCCAGATCGGTGGCCACCAGCACCTGTACTTCTGCCTGTTTGAAGGCGCGTAGCGTGCGTTCGCGGCGGCCCTGGCTCAATTCGCCATGCAGCGGCAACGCCACGATGCCGGTCTTGCTCAGTTTTTCGGCCACCTTGTCTGCGGTGTGGCGGCTGGCGACGAACACCAGCAGCTGCGGCCAGGCGTGTTCCTGCAGCAGATGACGCAGTAGCTGCGTGCGCTGGCCGGCATCTACCGCGATCGCGCATTGCGTGATCGCCGGTGCCTGTTCGGGCGTGGCTTCGATGGTGATGCGCAACGGGTCGCGCAGGCGCCGCTTGGCCAGCGATGCGATGGCGGGCGGAAAGGTGGCTGAGAACAGCACGGTCTGACGCTGCGCTGGCAGCAAGGCCAGGATGCGATCGAGTTCGGCACCGAAGCCCAGCTCGAGCAGGCGGTCGGCCTCGTCGAGCACCAGCGTGGCCACCTCGCTCAGGCGCAGCGCGTTGTGCTCGACCAGATCCAGCAGCCGGCCGGGCGTGGCCACCACGATGTCGGCGCCACCACGCAACGCCAGCAGCTGTGGATTGATCGAACTGCCGCCGGTGGCGACCACGCTCTTCAGGCGACGCGGCAGATGCGCGGCCAGCTGGCGCAGCGTGTCGTCCACCTGCGCGGCGAGTTCGCGCGTGGGCACCAGCACCAGCGCGCCGAGCACGCGCGGGGCGGTGTCGGGGGCCAGGCAGCGCTGCTGCAGCAGCGGCAGCGCGTAGGCCAGGGTCTTGCCCGAGCCGGTCTGCGCCATCGCAATCAGATCGCGCCCAGCCAGCATCGGCGGGATCGCTTGCTGCTGGATCGGCGTGGGCGTGTGGTGACCGGCGCGGGTCAGCGCGGTGTCGAAGAACGGCTGCCGCGAGAGATGGGTAAATGACATGTGGTCATTATCCGCGTATTGCTGGTGACGCGCTGCGTTGCTGCGGTGAACCGTGCAACCCTGTGTCATGCCGTCGACTCCGTTGAGATTCACTGCAAGGGTTGCCGAGGCTGAACTACCAACAGACTGGACCGAGTACGGACCACTGCATCCCCCGGCATCTCTTGGCCGCTTTACCCTTTACTCGCGATGGGAAATGTTGGATCCCGTCTTTCTGCACATTGCTTCTGCGATCATGAGAGGCTTTCGGTGCGAAAAGGACGACGTTCCTGCGCAGGAGTAATTAGCTATGATTTTCGGGCCTAGCCAGGGTCACTGATGGTTCGCAATGAAACACATGAATTCACGCGTACCCAGCATCGCACCTAGCCTCCAGATATATTGAGGATCTACTGATGATTGTGGAGTTACGCGTGTCGGACGGCATGGCGCAATGCAAGCTCAGAAGTGCCGGAAGGCCGCTCAGGTGACCAGAGCGTGCGCGCCCCATGCATGCCTTCATGCAGTAGATGACCCTGTTCTCGAACCACTGAGGTGTATCTGATGAAGACAAATTCGATTGGCAGTACTCATTCCGTTCACTCAGCCGATTCCAGTGATGAGGCATCAGGGCCGAGCAGCTGGCACCCTGAAGTGCCTGAATTGACGTCGCAAGAGCGCGTGAATCCGTGGTTTCAAGCTCTGTCGCTTTCACCGCCGAGAGCCCATACCTGGGAGCCATCCAAAAAACCGGAACGCCGGCTTGCGTTCTCACTCAGTACCAATGAAGCGGCCAGTAGCAGCACGGCGTCGAAGTCTTCTGTCAATAAAGAAATGAAGATCGAGGATAGTGCCCGTAAAATCGCGCAGCGTCAGTTTGAGCTGCATAAGGGAGCGCCGATTCCTGAGGAGACCATAAAACAGTTTAAGAAAGGCCATTATTCCTCAGAAGACTTAAGGAACCTCTGAACAACTCTTGGCGTTGCGAGCGAACTTGGGATTTCGCTTGATCACGACAATCTCCGTTGCTGAAAATCAATCACTTACGCGTGATGGCTCCAACCTCAGGCGTCGATCAGAAGTCTATCGAGGAGTTGTTCAGAGCTTCCTTAAGCGAAAAGGATGGAAAAAAGGAGGGCGCACTTGTCTTGCAATTTTACGCTGATTTTGCACGCGACGCCCGATCTGGAGAATATGTCCACAAAAAATTTCAGCCGGATGCAAAAATCCTTGAAGAGCGTTTATTTGAACTGGGAAGGTCGGAGAAGCACAAAGGCGAAGCCCCTGGATACGAGTTCTGGAGGGCATGAAAGCAAGGCGCGATTTGTTTGCTTATGCTAAAAAATCCCGCGAAAGCGGGATTTCTTGGCTGGAGCCCTGGCTGCGGGTGGCTGCTTTGAGGCGGTTTTCGAGGGGCGCCCTCAGTTTGATTACCGGTTTTCTTTGGCCCTATAAATCCGCTGAGCACGTTCTGCATGCTGATGAGCGATGGCGTAAAGCAGTTTCATGCAGTCCAACTGCGCTGTCGGTATGAGCGATATGCATGCATTACGTGCTGATGGGGTAGATGGTGCATCACCATTGTCTGGAGCTGACGTACAAACGCTGCATGCCTTGCAGTTTGCTGCACTGCCCGTACATCAGGCAGCGCGGTGGCGCCCCCTAGCGCCATCGCCAGAGTGATTAGCTGGCCAACGCCAGATCGTCCAGCAACGCGCGCAGGAAGCGTGCTGCCTCTCCGCCGGTGGCGGCGCGGTGATCGAAGGTCAGCGACAGCGGCATCACCTTGTGGGTTTCCACGCCGCCCATCACCGGGGTGAGCTGGTAGCGGGCACGGCCGGCCGCCACGATCGCCACGCACGGCGGCACCACCACCGGCGTGGCGTAGCGGCCGGCGAACATGCCGAAGTTGGACAGCGAGATGGTGTAGCCGCTCAGTTCGGACGCGGCGATGCTGCGGCTTTCCACCTGCTGGCGCAGCCGGTTGACGCCTTCGCGGATGCCGTGCGCATCCAGCATGTCGGCATTGCGCAGCGCGGGCACGAACAGGCCTTCTTCGGTATCAACCGCAATGCCGATATCCACCTGGGTGTGCAGGGTGCGGCTGAGTGCCTCGCCGTCGAACCAGGCATTGAGCGCGGGCACCGCCTGGCACGCCCGCACGATGCCGCGCACCAGCCGCACGGTGACATCGTTGCCGGGCTGCCAGGCGTGGATGTCGGCATCGTCGTTGAGCGTGGTC
This sequence comes from Xanthomonas arboricola pv. guizotiae, assembly GCF_002940205.1. Classification (GTDB taxonomy): domain Bacteria; phylum Pseudomonadota; class Gammaproteobacteria; order Xanthomonadales; family Xanthomonadaceae; genus Xanthomonas; species Xanthomonas arboricola_C. The sequence goes on along the minus strand of NZ_MDSK01000026.1, from coordinate 34,827 downwards.
GGCACCACCTTGCTGTGCGCATCGGCCATGACCCGCGCCATGTTGCGGCGCACGCCCTTGAGTTGCTCGGGTTGGCCCTTGACGCTGGTGCCGGGCGATTGGGTGCGCATCGGCTTGCCGCTGGCCGAGAGTGTGGAGCGCGCGTTGCCCTCATCCGCCCTGCGGGCACCTTCTCCCGCAGGCGGAAGAAGGGAGCGGGCGTCGCTGTCTTGCCGGTGCCCGCTGACCGGAGCGGTCGGCGCGCCAGGCGCGGGCCGCGCGGTGCCTGCGGCTGCGGCCTGTTTCACGTCTGCCAGTGTCACCGTGCCGTCCGCGCCGGTGGCACGCACCTGTGCCAGGTCCACGCGCAGCTTGCGCGCGAGCGCGCGCACGGCCGGCATGGCGCGCACGCCGCCCACGGCGATTGCCTGTTCGCTCTGCACGGCGTTGGAGCTCTGCATGGCGCCGACCACGGTGCCGGCGTCATCGCGTTCGCTGCTGCCGTCGCTATCGTCAGCAGCGGAGTCTGCATCGGCAATCTCGCCGCCGTTGTCGGAGGCGACCACGCGCGCAGTCGGGCCGGCCGCGCTGTCGCCGGTGCTGGGCGTGGGTGCGGGGCCGTGCGCATGACCGGTGTCCAGCCCATCGGCGCGCTGCGGCTGCGAGGCGTCCAGCGCGAACTGCGCCAGCATCGCACCGGTGACGATGATGTCGCCGGCGGCACCGGCGAGCTTGGTCACGGTGCCGGAAAACGGCGAGGGCACCTCGACCACCGCCTTGGCCGTCTCCATCGAGACCAGCGGATCGTCCAGGCGCACGCTGTCGCCTTCCTTGACGAACCATTCGACGATGGTGGCGTCGGGCAGGCCTTCGCCCAGGTCGGGCAGGTGGAAATTCCTGGTTTCGCTCATGGCAGGTTCTCTTGCGCCGCAGGCAGCGGCGGCGTGGTGTCGTCGAGGAGTTCGAGGTCGGCGGCCGGCAGCCAGCCCTGCATGCCATCGGCACGCTCGGACCACCACCAACCGCCATGTTCGTAATGCAGCAGCACGTCCTCGCCCTGGTGGGCGTCGAGTTCGCGTGCGTCGTAGTCGCGCAGGGCTTCGGCCTGGCCGTCGCCCAGCGGGCGCAGCCAGGCCACCGGGGCCCAGCCGGCATGGCCGTCGCCGGTGTTGACCCAGGCGAAGGCCGGCCATTCCTCATCGCGCACGCCGATGGTCACCTGCTGGCCGGCACGGAAGCGGATCGGGTTGGCGTACGCGGCGCGGTAATCGCAGAGCAGACGGGCGCGCATGTCAACCGGCGGCCACCGCGCGACGGGCGGCGGTGACGATGCGCTCCACGCTCGGCAGGTACTTCATTTCCAGCCGGAACAGCGGGATATGCGTGTCGTAGCCAGTGACGCGTTCGACCGGTGCAAGCAGGTCGTACATCGATTTTTCCGCCAGCTGCGCGGCGATCTCCGCGCCGAAGCCGGCGGTGCGCGGGGCTTCCTGCACGATCACGCAGCGGCCGGTCTTGGCCACCGATTCGGCGATGGTGTCGAAGTCCAGCGGGCGCAGCGTGGCCACGTCGATGACCTCGGCGCTGATGCCTTCGCCGGCGAGCTTGTCGGCCGCTTCCAGTGCTTCCTTGACCTGCGCGCCCCAGGTGACCAGGGTGACGTCGGTGCCGTCGCGCAGCACGAAGCACACGTCCAGCGGCAGCGCTTCGCCGTCGTTGGCGACCACTTCCTTGTACTGGCGATAGATGCGCTTGGGCTCCATGTAGATCACCGGATCCGGGTCGCGGATGGCGGCCAGCAACAGGCCATAGGCGCGCTGCGGCGAGGACGGCAACACCACGCGCAGGCCGGGCACGTTGGTGAAGATGGCCTCGTTGGCTTCGCTGTGATGTTCCGGCGCGCGGATGCCGCCGCCCCACGGCACGCGCAGCACCATCGGGCAATGCAGGCGGCCGCGGGTGCGGTTGCGCAGGCGTGCGGCGTGGCAGATCAGGTGATCGACCATGGGATACACGAAGCCGTCGAACTGCGCTTCGGCCACCGGCTTCATGCCCTGCGCGGCCAGGCCGACGCTCAGGCCGGCGATGGTGGTTTCATCCAGCGGCGTGTCCAGCACCCGCTCGCTGCCGAAGCGCTGCTGCAGGCCGGCGGTGGCGCGGAACACGCCACCGTTGACGCCGACATCCTCGCCCAGCACCAGCACCGCGGGGTCGTGTTCCAGCTCCCAGGCCAGCGCCTGGGTGATGGCTTCGATCAGGGTGATGGGCGAACTCATGGCGATCTCTGCGCGCGTGGCTGCGGCGTTGTAAGGGGCGCTGGCCTGCTGCTGTGTCGCAGCCAGGTGTGACTGGTTGAGCTCATCCATGACGGGCCTCCTGTGCCATCACCTCGGCGCGCTGGGCCAGCAACTCGGCCGGCGGGCCGCCGTAGAGGTAATCGAACATCGCTTCGACCGGCTGTACCGGTGTGTTGAGGTAGGCGTTGACCTCTTCGTCCACGCGCGCGCCGCATTCGGCCTTCCAGGCGGTTTCCTGCGCCTCGTCCCACAGGCCCTGCGCGGTGAGATAACGGCGCAGCCGCAGCAGCGGCTCGCGCGCCCAGCCCTGCTTGACCTCTTCTTCGCCGCGGTAGCGCCGCGCATCGTCGGCGGTGGTGTGATCGGACAGGCGGTAGGTCAGGAACTCGATCACCGTGCCGCCGTCGCCGGCCAGTGCACGCGCACGCGCCTGGCGCATCGCCTCGAGCACCGCGATCAGGTCGTTGCCGTCCACCTGCAGGCAATGCAGGCCGCCGGCCAGGCCCTTCTGCGCCAGCGTCTGCGCGCCGGTCTGCGCCGAGCGCGGCACCGAGATCGCCCAGCCGTTGTTGATCACGCACAGGATCAGCGGCAGCTTATAGGCACCGGCCGAATTGAGCGCGGCATAGAAGTCGGTCTTGGAGCTGCCACCGTCGCCGCAGCAGGCCACCGCCACCTGCGGCTTGCCCCGCAGCTTGAACGACAGCGCCGAGCCGGCCGCGTGCAGGCACTGGGTGGAGATCGGCACGCAGATCGGGAAGTCGATCGCCGCATCGGCATCGCGCGGATAGTCGCTGCCGCGTTCGTCGCCGCCCCAGTACAGCAGCACGTCGCGCGGGCGCACGCCGCGTTCGAACATGGTGCCGTACTCGCGATAGCTGGGCGCGAACACATCGCCGCTGCGCATTGATGCGCCGATGCCCACATGGGTGGCTTCGTGGCCGAGGCAGGCCGCATAGGTGCCCAGCTTGCCGGTGCGCTGCAGCGCGACCGACTTGCTGTCGAAGGTGCGCACGAACAGCATGCGCTTGAACAGCGCGAGCAACTGTTGCGGATTGGCGGCGTCGGCCGGCAGGTCGTCGCGGACGATCTGGCCGTCCGCATCCATGTATTGCAGGTATTCGATCTCGAACTGCGCGGCTACGCTCATTGCGGCGACACCTTCACCAAGAAGTTTCAAATGATATGAGTTGCGATGTTAAGGACCACGCAGCAAAAAGCTGTCCTGCACCGCAGCACACAATGATGCTGGCTTGCACAAAAAAAAGGGCGCGGACCAGGCCGCGCCCTTTGTCGCAGTAGAGAACTGCGACGTGGTGCACTGCGATCAGCGGCGGCCGGCGCCTCCACCGATCGGGGTGACGATCGGCGCCGCATTGTCGGCCGGGTTGGCATCGGGCGAGGTCGAGCTGGCGCTGGCCTGCACCCGCACCGCGCGTTCGGCCGGGATCGGCTTTGCCGCGACGGTCAGCTGGAACGCGGCCTGCGCGCCCGGCTGCACTGCGGCGGCGGTGCTGCACACGAAGATCGCGCTGCGCAGCGACTGCAGTTGCTTGGCACAGCGCCAGCCGCTGGGCGGCACCAGCAGCGACAGCGCCGACACCGTGTTGCCTTCGATCCGCACGCTGGCACCGGTGGCCGCTGCGTTGCCGCGGTTGTCCAGCAACACCCGGTAGGTGGCATTGAAGGCGGTAGTGGGCAGCGTGGCGGGGCCTTCCAGGCGCACTGCCAGATCGCTGCGCAGTGCCGGCTGCACGCTGACTGCGGCGGTGTCGGTGTTGTTGTCCGGCTGCGGGTCGGGCGTTTGCGAGGCGACCGAGGCGGCCAGGGTCAGCGTGCGCCCTGCCAGTTCCGCGCCAGCGTCGACCTGCACGGCAAAGCGCTGTGCGTTACCGGCTGCCAGCGAGGCGATGGTGCAGGTGACCACCGTCTGGGTCGCGGTTTCCGGCGCCTGACAGCTCCAGCCCGGTGCTGCGGTGACCCGCGGGCTGACCGCGGCATCGAAGGCCAGTGCCACCGCGGCAAACGCCGCGCTGTCGGGCCCACGGTTGTCCACATCCACTGTGAAGTCGATGCGCTCGCCTTCGGTGACCTGTGCGCGTGCCGCAGTGACCATCGCGCCCAGGTCGGCACGCAACGCGGGCGCCATGCGCAACAGCACCACGGTGGGGTCGTGGTCGGACAAGCGCGTGGGCGTATTGGCATCGTTGCGCGCGGTGCCGGGGAAGTCGGCATTGATACGTGCGTGGCCCACCGACAGCGAGGCGATGCCGGGTGCGCGCATCAGCGCCTCGTTGGCCAGGATGTGATCGAGCGACTGCACGTTGCCGTCGAAGGCGTACGAGTAGCTCTGGTCGGGCGTGTTGAACCAGGTCAGGTCGGTGTAGTCCGGGTTGACCAGGTCCGCGCCATCGCCGCTCACCACGGTCTGCGCATCCGGTGCCGGCCTGCCGGTGACGGTGCCCATCGCGTCCACATAGCCGTCGTTGAACTCGAAGGCGTTGAAGTCGCCCATCACCAGCACGTTTTCGTCAGGGTTCAATTGCTGACGCGTCTGCAGCAGGCGCGCCAGATACTCGGCCTGGGCCTGGCGTTTGGCGCGGATGCGGGTGCCGGCGGCATCGTCGGTCTCGGCGCCGTTGAGCGAGCGCTGATGCACCACGATGGCGGTCAGCGGCAGCACGCGGCCATCGGCCTGGTGCACCCTGGCGCTGAGTACCAGCGGCGGGCGATCGTTGAGCAGGCTCACCGCGCCGCCCGGTTCGGTCCAGGTGGTGGTCTTGCCTTCCTGGGCGATGGACACCACGTCCACGCGCGGCACGCCGGCCGACACCGCACCGGTCTTGACCAGGAAGCCCACATCGATGCCGCCGACGTCGTTGCCTTCCTGCAGGTAGGCAACGTACTGCGGATCGGGCTGGCCGGCGGCGATGGCATCGGCGTTGATGCGCGCAGCCAGGGTCTGCAGCACGCTGATGTTTTCCACCTCCACCGTGCCCAGGATGTCGGGCGTGTGCAGGTAGTTGCGGATCGCCAGCGAGGCCTTGTTGAGGCGGGCCTGGAACGCGGCCGGAGTGAGCACCGGTTCGCCGATCGCCGGGTCGTTCTGGTCGTCGAAGAAGCGCTCCATGTTGTAGGTCGCCACGGCCACGTCGTCGGCCTGCGGCAGCGGCGCCGGGCGCGGTTGGTCGGCACCGTTGCAGTTCACCTGCGGGGTGCGTTCCGGATACAGCGTGTAGCGGCGGAAGCTGTAATCCAGCGGGCCGGTGACATCCAGCACGACGCAGCCGGAGGCCAGATCCAGCCGTTCGGCGCCCACGCCGGCACTGCCGACGGCGATCACTTCCGGGTTGGTGTTCCAGCGCGGCACGCCGGCAGGCGAGCCGGCCGGCAGCGGGTCGGGCAACTGCACGCCGGGCTCGCGAAAGGCGCGCGGCAGGCCGGTGACCACCGCATGGAACACGCCATTGCTGGTGGCGCTGGCGTTGGTCTCGTTGACGCTGCCGCCGGTGGGCGCATTGACGGTGAGGCTGGCGGCGGTGACACGCATGCCTTCCAGCGCTTCGAGCTGATCAAAGGCGCCGTTCGGGTTGGGGAAGTTCGCGCTCAACGCCACCGGCATCGGCAACGGGTTGCCGGTGGAATCGGACAGCACGGTCAGGCTGCCGCCGATCTCGGTCAGCGGCGGCTGGGTCGGGTCGGCGGTGGGCACGTACTCGAGCACCGTGCCCTGCACGCGTACCCGGTTGCCGATGGCGGCCGCATCCGGCGGTGCGCTGCCGGTGTAGACGTAGACGCCTTCGGAGGTGGCCGGATCGCCATCGGTTTCGGCATCCGCTGCCTGCAGGAAGAAGCCGGCGCTGCGACGGGCAGTGACGATGCCCGAGGTGGCGACCACCTGGCCTTCCAGCGGCGAGCGTGCGCCCTTGCCCTGGATGGCGTGGATCGGCAGCAGGCTGAAGTCGTCGTTGAGGATGGTGCCGGTGGCGCTCAGCGTCGCCGGCAACGCACCGGCGAGGCCGCTGATCTGCAGCGCGAAGGTCTCGTCGGGTTCGGGCGTGGTGTCGCCCAGCACCTCCACGGTGATGCTGGCGCTGCGCTCGCCGGCGGCGATCCGGACGCTGGAGGCGGGCAGGGCGACATAGTCGCTGCCGGCCGTGGCGGTGCCATCGGCGGTGGCGGCGGTGAAGCTCACCCCGCCCGCACCGGCCGGCTGGCTCAGGCTCAGCGTGAACACGAAGCTGCGGCTGCCGCTGTTGCCTTCGGCCTGGCTGACATCGGCCAGCGTGGCGATCGGCTGGCCGCCGCCGCTGCACAGCCGTGCGGGGCTGGCGGCGTTGCGCGGGGCCGGCGCGCCGGTGGCGAAATCGGCCGCGTTGTTGTCGGTGTCGGTGCAGCCATCGCCGCCGCGCAGCACTGCCAGCGTATTGCTGGGCGCCGGCGTGGGCGCATTGCCTTCGGCGCAGCTGGCGGTGCTGCCATAGCCGACCAGATCGGCATTGCCGGTGGGGCAGGCGCCGCTCAACGCGGAGGCGCTGTTGCTCAGCGCCACCTTGCCGGCAGTGCCGCTCATGGCCAGCGTACCGGTGGCGTCGGGCGTGGGCAGCGCAACGCTGCCGCCGCTGCCATCGGCCTGCTTGACCAGGTAATAGCCGCCGGCCGGCACGCTGCCCGCCAATGGGGTGACCTGCCAGCTGCTGCCGGCGGCCGAGGCGTATTGCACCGACCAGCCGTCCAGGCTGACCGTGGTGCTGCCGATGTTGTGCAGCTCGACGAAATCGCTGCGGAAGGTGGCACCGCTGTTGCCGCCACCGCCGTAGACCTGGCTGATGACGACCTGGGCATTGGCGTGGCCGGCAACCGCCAGCGCACAGAGAAGTAAGGCTGCACGACGCTGCAACACATGCATGAGATGAGAGTCCCCTGATCCATGAGACGTGAAGCGCTCCCCTGGTCCGGCCACGTCCCTGGCCGGCAGCGCCGTTCGATTCTGCATGAATTTGCAGACCTTGGTTGACGATACGGTGACACCGGCGCAGCGGCTGCGCATGCGGGCGAACGCTGCAGCATTTTTCAGGTGTGAAGTAACGGCCGCGTACGCCATGGCATTGCCAGGCTGCCAAGTAGGCAGGCCACCCAGGCAAACCGGACGCTGCTACGGCAGCGCAACGCAGCGACATGCATCAAGACCGCGCGCTGCAACTCCTGCCTCCCGAATCCCGAATCCCCAATCCCCAATCCCCAATCCCCAATCCCCGCCACTAAGCTACCCTGACCGGCCCGATCCACCTGCACTGCCATGCCCGTCGACAAGAATCTGCGTGACCTGGAACCCGGCATCCATACCGATCTGGAGGGGCGGCTGACCTACGGCGGCTATCTGCGGCTGGACCAGTTGCTGTCCGCGCAGCAACCCTTGTCCGAGCCGGCGCATCACGACGAGATGCTGTTCATCATCCAGCACCAGACCTCCGAGCTGTGGCTGAAGTTGCTGGCGCACGAGCTGCGCGCGGCGATGGTGCACCTGCAGAACGACCAGGTCTGGCAATGCCGCAAGGTGCTGGCGCGCAGCAAGCAGGTGCTGCGCCAGCTCACCGAACAGTGGTCGGTGCTGGAAACGCTGACCCCCAGCGAGTACATGGGATTCCGCGACGTGCTCGGGCCTTCATCGGGATTTCAGTCGCTGCAATACCGCTATATCGAGTTCCTGCTCGGCAACAAGAACCCGCAGATGCTGCAGGTGTTCGCGTACGACCCGCAGGGGCAGGCGCGGCTGCGCGAGGTGCTGGAAGCGCCCAGCCTGTACGAGGAGTTCCTGCGCTACCTGGCGCGCTTCGGGCATGCGATTCCGCCGCAATACCAGGCGCGCGACTGGACCTGCGCGCATGTGGCCGACGACAGCCTGCGCCCGGTGTTCGAGCGCATCTACGAAAACACCGACCGCTACTGGCGCGAGTACTCGCTATGCGAGGACCTGGTGGATGTGGAAACCCAATTCCAGCTGTGGCGCTTCCGCCACATGCGCACGGTCATGCGGGTGATCGGCTTCAAGCGCGGCACCGGCGGCTCCAGCGGCGTCGGCTTTCTGCAACAGGCACTGGCACTGACGTTTTTCCCGGAACTGTTCGACGTGCGCACCTCGGTGGGTGTGGAAAATCGTTCATTCCAGGGCACTGCTGGTACGGCGGATAGCTGAGCAACGCAACGAAGCTGGGCCGGACTGGCTGGGGCAGGTAGCTGGGTCAGGCGAAATCAGCAAAGACAAGAAATCAGCAACGCAAGAAGCAGGCACTGCAAGGAGCGAATTCCGCAGGGAGCTGCAGCGCACCCGCGTAGCCGTGCGCTCAAGCCCCTCTCCCGGCGGGAGAGGGGTTGGGGTGAGGGTACGGGCGTTATTCCAGAAATCAGCTAGTTGCTAACGGGACATCTCCGCAAGCGGCACTCATCCGCGAAATCGCACCCTCATCCGCCCTTCTGGCACCTTCTCCCAAGGGGAGAAGGGAGGCGGTGCAGAGGTTCTTCCCACCCACCGCCATCAGGTCGCCGACTCCGGCGAATTTGACGCGTACATGACGTCTAAGTGATCCTCGCGCGTCGCCCGGGGCTCGCCCCGGTGCACCCAGCCATCACTGAATACGCAAGGGACCTCTATGAGCGTTGACGCGACCGCGCCGACATCCGCCTCCAAACCGCCGCAACCGCCGGCGCCTCCCGAGTTTCCCACGTTGCTCGGCCACCCGCGGCCGCTATGGTTGCTGTTCATGACCGAATTCTGGGAACGCTTCGCGTTCTACGGCATTCGCTGGGCGCTGGTGCTGTACATCGTGGCGCAGTTCTTCAATGGTGATGCCACCGGCCAGGCGCCGGCCGGACGCACCTACGGCGCCTATCTGGCGCTGGTGTACGCGGCGGCGATCTTCGGCGGCTACGTGGCCGACCGCGTGCTCGGTTACCAGCGCTCCATCCTGGTTGGCGCAGCGGTGATGGCGACCGGCCTGTTCCTGATCGCCATTCCCGACCACACCATGTTCGAGATCGGCCTGGCCACCGTGGTGGTGGGCAACGGGCTGTTCAAGCCGAACATCTCCACCATGGTCGGCAAGCTGTATTCGGTGGCCGATCCGCGCCGCGACAGCGGCTTCACCATCTTCTACATGGGTATCAACCTGGGCGCGATGATCTCGCCGGTGCTGACCCAGCTGCTGGCCGAAAAGGTGTTCGGCACCGACGCCATGCCGTCCTACAAGATGGTGTTCATGGCGTCCGGCGCGGGCATGCTGATCAGCCTGGTATGGTTCTGGATCGGCCGCGCGCAGCTCAAGGGCATCGGCGCCCCGGCGCCGAACGCGCAGGGCATCGGCCGCGTGCTGATGGTGCTGGGCGGCTGCGTGCTGGCGATTCCGGTGGTGTACTTCCTGCTCGCCGTGGGTGCGGACGTGCTGCAGATCGTGCTGACCGTGCTGTTCGTCGGCCTGTCGGTGATGTTGCTGGTCGAAGGCATCCGCGAAGGCAAGGTGCAGCGCGACAAGGTGATCGCGATGCTGATCATCTTCGCCTTCAACGTGCTGTTCTGGATGTTCTTCGAACAGGCCGGCAGCTCGTTCACCTTCCTGGCCGACAATATCGTCAACCGCAATTTTGGCGATTGGACCTTCCCGACTGCGTGGTTCCAGTCGGTGAATTCCATCGCCATCATCGCGCTGGCACCGATCATCGCCTGGATCTGGGTCAAGTCCGGCCGCTTCAACCCGTCGATTCCGCGCAAGTTCGGCCTGGGCCTGCTGTTCAACGGCCTGGCGTTCCTGCTGCTGATGTTTGCACTGTCGAGCCTGGTCAACGATGCTGGCAAGGTGCCGTTCTGGACCTTGTTCATGGTGTACGTGATCCAGTCGGTGGGTGAGTTGTGCCTGTCGCCGATCGGCCTGTCGATGGTGACCAAGCTGGCGCCAGTGCGCCTGGTCGGTTTCGGAATGGGCGGCTGGTTTTTGTCCACCGGCATCGGCAACAACCTGTCGGGCATTTTCGCCGGGCATGTCAGCGGAAGCGAAGGGATGAGCGTGTCCTCGGCCCTGAGCGGGTATACATTCGGATTTTGGGCGCTCTTGGGCGCTGGCGCGGTGTTGTTCCTGATCGCGCCGTTGATCAACAAATTGATGCATGGTGTGAAGTGAGGAGAACAGCGATGCCGATCAAACCCACTGTCTGTGGCCTGCTGCTGGCAGGTCTGTTGAGCGCCTGCGGGCAGCCCACCGAGCAACAGGAGGCGCCACGGCCGCTGGATACCTCGATGCAGAAGCCGCCCAGCGCCGATCCCAGCCAGCCGGTGTCCTCGGGCAATACGCCCACCGCGGCGGATATCGCCGCGGCGGCGGCGCTCAATGCGCAGTACGACCCCTCGCGCGATCCGGCCGCCGATCTGGAGACCGCCAAGGTCGAGGCCAAGCGCGGCGGCAAGCGCATCGTGCTCAATGTCGGCAATGCGGCCTGCGAGCCCTGCAAGGCGCTGGACGAGCTGATGGGTGGCGATGCGGAGCTGCGCAGCTTCCGCGATGCGCACTTCGTGGTGGTCAAGGTCAACCGCGATGCCGCCAACGAAAACGCCGCGTTCCTGTCGCAGTTCGCCCAGCTCAACGACTATCCGTCGCTGCTGGTGCTGGACAACGACGGCAAGCTGCTGACCACCCAGACCGGCCCGGACCTGCGCAAGGGCGAGCGCTTCGACCGCAGGAAGCTGTTCGACTTTCTCAAGCAGTGGGCGCCGCCGCAGGCCTGATCCGTCGTTGCCGTGGCATGCAAAACCCCCGCACTGCAGGGGTTTTCTGTATCAGTCCTTGCCGGCCATGCGCGGCAGCCCGTCCTTGGCCAGCCGGTCGATCAGCTTTTCCAGGATCTGCTGCTCCTCGGCACTGAATACCGACATCAGCCGCTGTTCCATCTCGTTGACCAGCGGGGCGACGGTCTCGTAGACCTGGCGCCCGGCCGGCGACAGCGCCAGCATCGAGCGGCGGCGGTCGTCCCCATGGGTCTCGCGGCGGATGAAGCCGCGCTCCAGCAGGCGTGCCACGGCGCGGCTGACGGCAACTTTATCCATCGCTGTGCGGTCGGAGACCTCGCTGGCCGAAGAACCCGGGTACAGCGCCAGAATCGTGATCACCCGCCACTCGGGAATCGCCATGCCGTAACGATCACCGTATACCTTGGCGATGTTGCTGCTGATGCGGTTGGACAGCACGCTCAGGCGATACGGCAGGAACTGCTCGAGGTTGAGCAGCACAGGATGTGGCGGCGGGGAGGGGGCGTCGAGATCGCTCATGTTGCGCTGTGTCTTGATTTTGGTTTCATTTGCAACTACAAACCTTGGGTGGCCTGCGCATTCTCGCGGGTCTTCTGCCACCCCGCATAGCCCTGCGGACGGCCTAGCGTGGAGAAACGACGATGAGCGCACAACCGAGCAGCACCGCAACCCGCCCGAATCTGGGCATGCAGGTCACCACCTTCGACAACCCGATGGGGATCGACGGGTTCGAATTCGTCGAATTCGCCGCGCCCGCCGACCAGGCGGCGCAGCTGCACGACTATTTCCGCAGGATGGGCTTCAGCGCGGTGCTGCGCCACCGCAGCCGTGCCATTACCGTCTATCGCCAGGGCGGGGTCAACTTCCTGCTCAACGAAGAGCCCGATTCGTTCGCCGCCGATTTCGCCGCCGCGCACGGCCCGAGCGCCTGCGGCTTTGCCATCCGCTTCCGCACCCCGGCCGAGACCGTGCTGCAGACCGTGTTGGGCAATGGCGGCGAAGCGGTGCAGGACAAGGCCGATACGCGTGCCGTGCCGGCCCCGGTGGTCAAGGGCATCGGCGACTGCATGCTCTACCTGGTGGACCGCTACGGCGATGCGGGCAGCATCTACGACGCCGATTTCGAGCCGATCGACGGCGCCGACCAGCACCCGGCCGGCTTCGGGCTGACCTTCATCGACCACCTGACCCACAACCTGTACTTCGGCAACATGCAGCGCTGGTCGGACTATTACGAGCGTCTGTTCAACTTCCGCGAGATCCGCTATTTCGACATCAAGGGCGCCAAGACCGGCCTGGTGTCCAAGGCGATGACCGCCCCGGACGGCATCGTGCGCATTCCGCTCAACGAATCCTCCGACCCCAAGAGCCAGATCAACGAGTATCTGGACGCCTACCACGGCGAAGGCATCCAGCACATCGCCTGCTTCACCGACGACATCTACAGCTCGGTGGAAAAGATGCGCGAGGCCGGCGTGACGTTCCTGGACACGCCGGACACCTATTTCGACGTGGTGGACCTGCGCATCCCCGATCACGGCGAGGATGTCGAACGCCTGCGCCGCAACAAGATCCTGATCGATGCCGACGTGGACACCAAGCAGCGCAAGCTGCTGCAGATCTTCACCCAGAACTGCATCGGCCCGATCTTTTTCGAGATCATCCAGCGCAAGGGGAATGAAGGTTTTGGCGAAGGCAATTTCCAGGCGCTGTTCGAAAGCATCGAGCGCGACCAGATGAAGCGCGGGGTGCTTTGAGGGCGGGATTGGGGAGTCGCTGTTCGGGATTTGTTGAAGGCAATACGTTCAAACGCCACATCATCAGGATGCGGTTGTCTGACAAGACACACCAGTAAGAACTCACGCAATTAAAGCCCTCTCCCGACGGGAGAGGGGTTGGGGTGGGGGTACGGTGGAGTGATGAGAATCAAACCGCCATTACCCACCGTCGCGCTCACCAACGCGCGTGCGTTACGGACAGGGATGACAGAAGCAGAGCGCGCACTTTGGCGCTGTCTGCGCGGCAGTCAGCTACAAGGTTTCAAGTTCAGGCGTCAGCATCCGATTCCGCCTTACATCGCAGATTTTTGTTGTATTGATGCGGCGTTGATTGTTGAACTGGATGGCTCGCAGCATCAGACATCCAGCGATCAGGCAAGAACACGGTGGCTGCAATTGAGGGGTGGGAGAGTGCTGCGGTTCTGGAACAACGCTGTGTTGCTTTCGCTGGATGCGGTGGTCGAGATGATCGTCGAGGTGGTCGCTACGCCGTACCCTCACCCCAACCCCTCTCCCGCGGGGAGAGGGGCTTAATCCGCCAGGCCTCAGCTCTTCTTGGGTAGGAAAGGCCTGATTCAACTCAATCCCAACCTTCTGCATCCGGGAAGGGAGGGCCAAGATCCGGACGCATGCCATGCATCACAACCAGCACTACATGACCGGCTTCGGTAACGTGTTTGCGACCGAGGCGGTGGCCGATACCTTGCCGGTCGGGCAGAACTCGCCGCAGCGCGTGGCGCACGGGTTGTATGCCGAGCAGTTGTCCGGCACCGCGTTCACCGCGCCGCGCAGCGAGAATCGGCGCAGCTGGCTGTACCGGATCCGCCCGGCGGCCGTGCATGGCGCGTTCTCGTTGATCGCGCAGACGCAATTCCACAACGACTTCGGTCGCGTCCCGGTGCCGCCGGATCAACTGCGCTGGAGCCCATTGCCGCTGCCGTCCACGCCAACCGATTTCGTCGACGGTCTCTACACCATGGCCGGCAATGGCGGGCCGGAGGCGATGTCGGGTGTCGCCGTGCATCTGTATGCGGCCAACGCATCGATGCACGATCGCTTCTTCTACGATGCCGACGGCGAGTTGTTGCTGGTGCCGCAACTGGGCCGCCTGCGCATCCACAGCGAACTCGGTGTGCTGGAACTGGAGCCGCAGCAGATCGGGGTGATACCGCGCGGTGTGCGCTTCCGTGTCGAGCTGCCCGATGGCGAAGCGCGCGGCTATGTCTGCGAAAACTTCGGCGCATTGCTGCGGCTGCCCGACCTGGGGCCGATCGGCTCCAACGGGCTGGCCAATGCGCGCGATTTCGAAACGCCGCATGCGGCCTTCGAACAGCGCGACGGTGCGTTCGAGCTGGTGGCCAAATTCCAGGGCCATCTGTGGCGTGCGGACATCGGCCACTCGCCGCTGGACGTGGTGGCCTGGCATGGCAACTATGCGCCGTATCGCTACGATCTGCGCCGCTTCAACACCATCGGCTCGATCAGCTTCGATCATCCGGATCCGAGCATCTTCACCGTGCTGACCTCGCCCAGCGACACGCATGGCACGGCGAACATGGATTTTGCGATCTTCCCGCCGCGTTGGCTGGTGGCGCAGCACACCTTCCGCCCGCCGTGGTTCCATCGCAATGTGGCCAGCGAGTTCATGGGGTTGGTGCACGGGGTCTACGACGCCAAGGCCGACGGCTTCGCGCCGGGTGGGGCCTCGCTGCACAACTGCATGAGCGGGCATGGCCCGGATGCGGTGACCTTCGACAAGGCCTCGCACGCGGACCTGACGCGCCCGGATGTGATCGCCGACACCATGGCCTTCATGTTCGAAACGCGTGCGGTGCTGCGCCCCACCCAGCAGGCCTTGCAGGCCGCGCACCGGCAGGGCGACTACCAGCAGTGCTGGTCCGGATTGCGCGCGGCGTTTCAGGCGCCCGGCTCAGAGGGTGCGCAGTAACTCAGCAAGCTGGGCGAATGTGCTGATCAGGCGCTACGGCAGTCAGAGGTCGCAGGTGTCGGATTGAGGGTTCCAGTTGTCCGCTCAAGCCGCCTGCAGCGCATCCGGCAGCAACTCGCCGATCCGGGCACGTACGCGCTCGGCGTAGCTTGCCGAGGTGATCTGCGGCAAGGCGCGCAGCGCGTCGGCGATGGCGGCGCCGATGGCCTCCTCGGCGCGTGCGGCCTGCAGCTGCCGGTGCAGCACGGCGGCCGCCGGGTGGCGTTGCAGCTGCAGGATGTCGAGCAGGTACAGCCGTGCGTTGGCGGCCGCGCGACGGCGCTGGCGCTGCAGGTCTTCTTCGCTCGGTGCTGCCGCTGGCTGCGTCACGTGGGTACCGGGCACGCCTGCCGGCGAGGAATCAGACGCCTGGGCAGTGCGTGTTGCACTCCCTGCCTGCGTGCCGAACTCCAGATAGCCCATCGCGCAGAGCGCATGCACCAGCGCGGCGCCGTCGCCGCCCAGCAGCACGGCCAGCGTTGCCAGATCGCGCTGGCCGTCGGCCAGGATCAGCGCGCGTCGCTGCAGCAAGGTGAGTGGACTGCGGTGCGATTGCAGCGCGGTGAGGGCGAGCTCGGTCTTGCGTGGGGTCATGGCGGCGGTCCTGCGAGGCGCCCAGCTTGCCCGCCGCCAATGAAGCGCCGATGACATCGACACCGCAACGCTATCGCGTTCTGCACATGGTCGCGATGTGCGCTGTGTAGGCTGTGGCGGACCCGTAAGGAATGCATGCATGACCACCAGATTGCTCGGTTTGATCGGCGCATTGCTGTTGCTGACCGGCTGCAACCGTGCCGAGGACGCCACCACGGCCGCGCCCGACGCGGCACCTGCACCGGTGGCAGCCGCCAACGACCAGCCAGCTGGCGATGTTCCGCCGGCCGCTGCGCCGGCCGGCACGTTTCCGCCGCAACTGCGCCAGCAGCCGGCTGCGCTCGCGCGCCTGGATGGCTACGGCGATCTGCGCCTGGGCATGGATGCAACGCAGGCGCGCGCTGCCTGGGGCGGCGACCTGCGCGGCGAACCGGCGACCGATAGCGGCTGCTATCTGCTACGGCCGCAGTGGGCCGAGGATGCACGCCGTTTCGGTTTCATGTTCGAAGGCGATCGCCTTGTGCGTTATCAGACCAACGAACCCAAGGAGCTCGCCCCGGGCGGCGGCAAGGTCGGCATGCCGCTGGCGCAGCTGCGCGCGCTGTATCCGGCAGGTCTGATCGAACAGCCGCACAAATACGTCCCCGGCGCGTTCACCCTGCGCCTGGCCGATGCGGCCACCCGCTCCGCGTTGGTGTTCGAGACCGATGCCGACGGCAAGGTCAGCAGCTGGCGGGTCGGGCAGCCGCCGCAAGTGGATTATGTGGAAGGCTGCGGCTGATCCGTCACGGCTGGCGCTGCGCCGCATCGGCGGCATCCGGCAGCGCAGCTTTCGCGCGCATACCGGATTTGCAGCGTGCGTGGTGTAGAGCAGCGTGCGCGCAGAACAACATGTCGAGACCATCCGGGCAGCGGGTCTCGAAGCGGCTGCAACACCTCAGCGCGAATCCTTCTGCTGCGAGGCGTGCTGCGCGGGGGTTTCCGCGTTTTCGCCCACATCGCCTTGCGTCTGCGGCATGGGCAGGCCTTCCTGCTTCATGTCGCCATGGTTGGGCACTTCCGGGCGGTTTTCCATCATCAGCGACAGCGCGGCCTTGGCCATCAGATGGGCGCTGATCGGTGCGGTGATGAACAGGAACACGGTGATCAGCAACTCGCGCGGTTGCGGGTCCACACCCAGGAACAGGTGATAGCCGACCGATGCCAGCAGCACGCAGCCCACGCCCAGCGTACTGGCCTTGGTCGGCGCATGCAGGCGCTTGAAAAAGTCCGACAGCTTCACCAGGCCGAGCGCGCCGATCAGGATGAAGAAGGTGCCGACCAGCAACAGTGCGCTGAGCAGATATTCGGTCAGTGCGATCATTCGACGATGTCCCGACGCAACACGAACTTGCTCAGCACCACGGTGCTGCCGAAGCCCAGCATCGCGATCACCAGCGCCGCCTCGAAGTAGATCGGCGAATCCAGGTACATGCCCAGCAGCATCAGCTCGGCGATGGCGGTGATGGACAGGGTGTCCAGCGCCAGGATGCGATCGGGCACGCTCGGGCCGCGCAGCAGGCGCCACAGTGCCATCAGCATGGCCAGGCCCACCGCGTGCATGCAGATGACGATGGTCGATTCGATGAACATGTGGCCGGTCATGGAAAGATCTCCATCAGGGGCTTCTCGTAGCGGGTCTTGATCTCGGCGATCAAGGCGTCCGGGTCGTCCAGGTGCAGCACGTGCACCAGCAGATACTTGCGGTCGTCCGAAAGCGCCGCCGACACCGTGCCGGGAGTGAGCGTGATCATGCTGGTCAGCGCAGCGATACCGTGGATGTTGGCGATATCCAGCGGCACCCAGATGAAACCGGGGTGGATGCGCGACTCCGGGCCGAGCACCTGGCCGGCCACCTTGATGTTGGAGCGCACGATGTCGCCGGCGGCCACCAGCAACATGCGCGGCACCGAACGCAGCGAGCCGATGCGGGCGAACTCGCGGTCCAGGCGCGCCGCAAAGATCGGCACCACCCAGCCCAGCAACAAGCCCAGCACCCATTGCTGCGGCCCGAAGCTGTCGCTGAGCAACAGCCAGAAAATGAAGACCGTCACGCTCAGCGGCGGCGAGGGCAGCAGCCGGCTGCGCGCGCTCATGGCTGCCTCCGCTGCGGCGTGGTGGCGCGGACCTGCTCGACATAGGCGCCGGGGTCGCGCAGCTGCACGCCGGCCGCGTCGGTGTAGCGCATCAACGGGCCGGCACCGGCCGTCATCGCCACCAGCCCGCCCAGCAACAGCAGCGTGGCGGCGGTCTCCACCGGGCGCATGCGCGCACGCCGTTGCGGCTGCAGCTCGGGGACATCCTGCACCGCTTCGGGCACGCGCCAGAACAGGCGCACCCCGGCACGCGTCAGGCCGATCACCACCAGCAGGCTGCTGCCCAGGATGGCGAACCACACCGGCCCGACCAGGCCCTCGGGCACGTGCTGCAGCAACGCGGCCTTGGCCAGGAAGCCGGACAACGGCGGCAGCCCGGCGACCGCGACCGCGGCGACCATGAACATCGCGCCGGGGATCCCACGCCGTGGCAGCGGCGCGACCACTTCCTTGCGGTCGCTGGCGCTGCCGCGGCGACGCCGGATCAGGTCCGACACCATGAACAACGCCGCGGCCACGAAGCTGCTATGCGGCAGGTAGTACAGGCCCGCACCCAACGCGCCGGCATCGTCCAGCGAGAAGGCGATGAACAACGTCGCCGCCGAGAACACCACCAGATACGACACCATCACCCGTAGCCGCGATGCGGCCATCACCCCGAACGCGGCCATCAGCAGCGTGGCGATGCCCAGCCACAGCAATGCGTGGCGGCCGAAGCCCTGCAGCGCGCCGGCACCGGCGCCGAACCACAGCGCCGACACCCGCAGCGTCGCGTAAAGCCCGACCTTGGTCATGATCGCAAACAACGCCGCCACCGCCGCCGGTGCGCGCGAATAGGTCTCCGGCAGCCACAGGTACAGCGGCAGTAACGCGGCCTTGCTGCAGAACACCAGCAGCAACAGGCCCAGGCTGGCCTTGGCCAGCGGCAGGTCCTGCGCCGGCAACGCGGCGATGCGTTGCGACAGCTCGGCCATGTTCAAGGTGCCGAACACGCCGAACAGCAGGCCCAGCGCGATCAGGAACAGGGTCGACGCGCACACGTTGAACACCACGTAATGCAGGCCCACACGCATCTGCAGCCCGCGCCCGCCGCTGAGCAGCAGGCCGTAGGAGGCGATCAGTATCACTTCGAAGAACACGAACAGGTTGAAGATGTCGCTGGTCAGGAACGCACCGTTCAAGCCCATCAACTGGAACTGGAACAGCGCATGGAAATGCGGCGCGCGCCGGTCCCAGCCGGCGCAGGCATGCAGCAGGCAGGCCGCGCCCAGGATCAGGGTGGTCAACAGCATCCACGCCGACAGGCGGTCGCCCATCAGCACGATGCCGATGCGCGCCGGCCAGTCGCCGAGCAGGTAGACCAGCACCTGGCCTTCGGCGGCGCGCGCGAACAAGGCGATGACCGATGCGGCCAGCAAGGCCATGCTTGCCCATGCCACCGTGCGCTGCACGCGCGGCCCATAGCGCCGATGTTCGACGAACAGCGACGCCGACGCGCCCAGCATCGGGATCAGGATCGGCAGGATCGGCAGATGGTTCATCGCCGGGCCTCGCGCGTGTCCACGCCGGTGGTGGCGTCTTCATGCGCATCCACATGATCGCTGCCGTTGTCGCTGCGGCTGCGGATCGCCAGCACCAGGCTCACCGCGGTCATCGCGAAGGCGATCACGATCGCGGTCAGCACCAGCGCCTGCGGCAACGGATCGGTGTAGTGCATCAGGTCGGCGGGCACGCCCTCGCGCAGCACCGGTGCCTGGCCGCTGCGCAGGCGTCCGCCGGCGAAGATCAGCAGGTTGGTCGCGTACGACAGGAAGGTCATCCCCAGGATCACGTCGAAGCTGCGTGCGCGCAGCAACAGGTAGATCGCCAATGCGGTGAGAACGCCGATCGCGCTTGCCACTGCCAATTCCATCAATGCTGCTCCGCGGTGCGTGTCGAACGTTGGGTGGGGTCGATCTCGCCGCGCTGCGAACTGCGCGTGCGCGAGGGTTTGATCGTGCCCATCATCGACAGCATCAACATCGCCGCACCGAACACCACCAGATACACGCCGACATCGAAGCCCAGCGCGCTTGTCAGTTCCAGATCGCCCAGCAGCGGCAACGGAACTTCCAGATGCCCGCTGCTCAGGAACGGCATGCCGAACACCAGCGCACCGGCGCCGCTGACCAGCGCGCACAGCAGGCCGATGCCGATCAGGCGGATGTAGTCGAAGCCGAAGCGCGATTCCACCGACGCGGTGCCCTGGATCACGTACTGCATCAGCAACGGCACCGCCAGCACCAGCCCGGCGATGAAGCCGCCGCCAGGCGCGTTATGGCCGCGCAGGAACAGGAACAAGGACACCGTCAGCGTCAGCGGGAACATGATCTGCGCCAGATCGGCCGGCACCGGCAACTTGATCGGCGGGCCGGGCATGCTGCGCTCCGGCGCCATCCGCGAGCGCCGCAGCAGCGCGTGCACCACCAGCCCGGCGATCGCGAACACGGTGATCTCGCCGAAGGTATCGAAGCCGCGGAAATCCACCAGGATCACGTTGACCACGTTGCGCCCGTAGGCTTCCGGCAGTGCGCGCTGCAGCAGCTCGCCGGCGACCGTGTGGCTGGGCTGGGTCATCAAGGTATAGGCCAATGCGGCGAGCCCGGCACCACCGACGACGGCGATGCCGGCATCGCGGAGCTTGCGCAGGCGCGCCGGCTCGGGCAACGAGCGCTCGGGCAGGTAATTCATCGCCAGCAGCATCAGCACCAGCGTGACCATCTCCACCAGCAGCTGGGTCAACGCAAGATCCGGTGCCGACAGGAACACGAAGGTCATGCTGACCGCCAGCCCGGTGCCGCTCAGCACCAGCACTGCGAGCAGGCGCTGCTTGTACAGGAACAGGCTGCCCAGGGCGCAGGCGATCATCAGCAGCCAGATCGTCCAGCCCAGCAGCGGCAGCGGGGTGGGCGCCGGCCAGGCCGGCAATGCGCCGCCCTGCAGGAACGGCACCAGCGCCACCACCACGGCGCTCAGCACCAGCAGCATCAGCATGCGTTGCAGGTTGCCGTTGGCCACCGCATCGGTCATGCGCACGGTACCGGCGAACAGCGCGCGCAGGTTCCAGTTGAACAGCGCCTTGCCGGACGAGCGGTTCTGGATCGCGTACATGTCCAGCGTGCGGCGCAGCGCCATGTACAACAGGGTGCCGCCCACCATGCCGGCGATGCTCATCGCCAGCGGCCAGTTCCAGCCATGCCACAGCGCCAGGCTGTAGTCGGGCAGGCGCGCGCCCAGGATGGCGCTGGCACCGGCGCGCAGCACCGGCGCGATGGTCCAGGCCGGCACGATGCCCACGGCCACGCAGATCAGCACCAGCACATCCACCGGAATCCGCATCCAGCGCGGCGGCTCGTGCGGGGTGGTGTCCAGATCGCGCGGGCCCTGGCCGAAGAAGGTGTCGTGCACGAAGCGCAGGCTGTAGGCCACGCCGAGCAGGCCGGCCAGCAGTGCGGCGATGCTGGCCAACACCCGCATCGTCTGCGGGGCGTCGGTTTCCAGCGCCACCGCAAAGAACATTTCCTTGGACAGGAAGCCGTTGAGCAGCGGAACGCCGGCCATCGCCAGCGAGGCGGTGATCGCCAGCACGCTGGTGACCGGCATCAGGCGGCGCAGGTTGCCCAGCCTGCGCATGTCGCGCGTGCCGGTCTCGTGGTCGATGATGCCGGCGGCCATGAACAACGAGGCCTTGAACACCGCGTGGTTGAGGATGTGGAACACGCCGGCCACCACCGCCATCGGCGTGGACAGGCCGAACAGCATGGTGATCAGGCCCAGATGCGAGATGGTCGAGTACGCCAGCACGCCCTTGAGATCGTGCTGGAAGATCGCATGCCATGCGCCGAGCAACAGCGTGATCGCACCGATGCTGGTGACCGTGTAGAAGAACAGGTCGGTGCCGGCCAGGGCAGGATGCAGGCGCGCCAGCAGGAACACGCCGGCCTTCACCATCGTGGCCGAATGCAGGTACGCCGACACCGGCGTCGGCGCCGCCATCGCGTGCGGCAGCCAGAAGTGGAACGGGAACTGCGCGCTCTTGGTGAAGATGCCCAGCAGCACCAGCCCCAGTGCATCCGGATACAGCGGACTGGCGCGAATCAGATCGCCGGCCGCCAGCACCGCATCCAGCTGGAAACTGCCGACGATGCGGCCAATCATCAGGATGCCGCCGAGCAGGGCCAGGCCGCCACCGGCCGTCAGCACGAAGGCCATGCGCGCGCCTTCGCGCGCATCCTTGCGATGCGACCAGAAGCCGATCAACAGGAACGAACTGATGCTGGTGAGTTCCCAGAACACCATCAGCAACAGCAGATTGCCCGACAGCACCATGCCGAGCATCGCGCCCATGAACAGCATGAGATAGGCGAAGAAGCGCGATGCGCTGTCGCGTGCACTCAGGTAGTAATGCGCATACAGCACCACCAGTGCGCCAATGCCGAGCACCAGCAAGGCGAACATCCACGCCAGGCCATCGAGCCGCAGCGAGAACATCAGGCCGATCCGCGGTAACCACGCGTACTGGCTGCCGATCACCTCACCGCGCAGCACGGCCGGCGTGAGCGTCGCCAGGACGACCAGCCCGCCCAACGGCGCGGCCGCAGCCAACCACGCAGTGATCGAACGGGAGGTGCGCCAGAGCAGCGCAGTGGCGGCCGCCATCACAAATGGCAGCGCAAGCAGGATTTCCAGCGAGAAAGGCATGCAGGGAACACAAGATTCGCGAGCAGGCCAGAGAGCTTAACAAACCGTTGACTGACGCCCGCGTCAACGCCGTGGCTGCGCGACTGTGCAGATCGCCACCGGATCGGCGTCGCGCCGCTGCCTGTCACTCGCTATGCTGGGATCACCCAGACTGCATCCGAGCCCTGTGACCGCTGCCGATCCCGCTCCGTCCACTGCCGTTGCTGCGCCGCGCGCCCTGGTGTTTGGCGGCAGCGGTCAGATCGGCGAACGCCTGCTGACGCGGCTGCTCGGCCGCGGCTGGCAGGTGACGGCCTGGTCGCGCCAGCCACGCGCCGCGCGCGCCGGGCTGATCTGGCGGCAGGGCGATCTGGCCATGCCGGCTGCCGCGGGCGAGGCATTCGAGGTGATCTTCAGCTGCGGTCCGCTGGATCATTTCGCCCGCTGGTATGCGGAGAATCCGCTGCGTGCTCCGCGCATCGTGGCGTTCGGTTCCACCAGTCTGGAGGTCAAGGAACACTCGATCGACGCGGCCGAGCGCGATGTCGCGCAGCGCCTGGCACATGCCGAACAGGCGCTGTTTTCCGCAGCCCAGGCGCGTGGCGCCGCAGCCACGGTGCTGCGCCCGACGCTGGTCTACGGTGCCGGACGCGACCGCACACTCACCCAGATCGCCGGGCTGGCGCAGCGCACCGGCGCCTTCGTGCTGCCGGCCAACGCGACCGGGCTGCGCCAGCCGGTGCATGTGGACGATCTGGCCAGCGCCGCGCTGGCGGTGGTCACCCAGCCGGCGACGCAGCAGCGCAGCTATGCCGTCGGCGGCGGCGAAGTGCTGGCCTATACGCAGATGGTGGAGCGCGTGCTGGCAGCGCTGCCGCGACCGGCGCGGCTGTATCAGGTGCCGCCCGGCCTGTTCGGCCTTGCCCTCATCGCTGCGCAGCGGCTGGGGCGCCTGCGTGGCATCAATGCGGCCGCATTGCAGCGCATGCGCGATGACCTGGTGTTCGACCTGGAACCGGCGCGTCGCGACTTCGGTTATGCGCCGCGCGCCTTTCGTCCGCTGCCCGAAGAGCTCGGCATCGGCGAGTGAGGCTCGTCTTGGCGTATGTGCTTCGAAGACCTGCATGGCGCGCGGTCCGCTAGCCCTGCTGTGCAGGGCGATGCGGCATGACCGTTGGCCGCTGCAGCGCTCAGGCGTAATCGGCTGCTTTCGGATCACGACCACGCCGGCGACCGGCGACGTTATGGCTGTCGTTCGCGCTCAATACCGCCAACCCAGCTGACGATAAAGCTTGGCCAACACCCAGATCGGCCCGATCAACAGATAGGTCAGGTCGGTCAGGAAGCTCGGCTTGCGGCCTTCGATCCGGTGGCCGACGAACTGCGCGACCCAGGCCAGCACGAACACCGTCAGCGCCGTGGCGAACAGCCCGGTGAGCCCAAGTCTGCCTTCGAGCAACCGGCACAGGCAGCCGAAGAAAAAGAAGATCCCCAGCATGCCCAGCCCGAGCGGCCGAGAGAGGCGGTTGTAGTACGACCAGGCCGCGAACATCGACAACGCCGCCCACACGCCGCTGCTGAACCAGGTGCCGCCGACCGGGATGCACCACAGCAGGGCCACCACCGACCACAGGATCGCCGGCACCGCCAGCACGTGGATCTGCTGATTGGTCGTGTTGCGGTGATCGTCGGCGTAGCTGGCGAAATAGCGGTCGAGCGGTCGCGCGGTCTTGGTGCGTTCGGTCATGTTCCCTCCCAGGAATGACCCAAGCATACGCGCGCGGATGGCACTGTGGCAGCCGTGCTCCCTGCCACGCGCAGGGCGCGTGGCAGGGGCCGGCAGGCATCAGTTGACCGACACGGCGCTCCACGCTGCGGCAACCGCGCGGTACTGCGTGGAGCTGCTGCCGTACAGATCGGTGGCCGCGCTCAACGTCGCCCGGCGGGCCGCCGCGTAGTTGGTCGAGGAGGTCATGTAGACCGTCAACGCGCGGTACCAGATGCGGCTGGCCGCCGCCCGCCCGATCGCCGTCAACGCCGTATTGCCGTTGCAGACCAGCCCGGCCGGCGTCACGTTCCAGCTGGTGCCCGATCCGAAGCCGCTCGGTACCACCGCGCCTTCGGCCAGCAGAGAGTAGAAATGGTTGGCCACGCCCGAGCTGTAATGCACGTTGAGCGAGCTCAGGCTGCTGCTGTAGCAATCGGGCGAGTCGCCATCCAGGCTGGGTTTGAACATGTAGCGCAAGGCCAGCGTCCCGCTGCTGTTGCCCGGAACGATCTTCTCGCCGATCAGGTAGTTGCCCGGCTGCGCGCTGTTGTTGGCGGAGTACTCCACCATCGCGCCCATGATGTCGGACGTGGCTTCGTTCAGGCCGCCGACTCGCCCGAATACACCAGGCGCGCGGTGCGGCTGGTCACGCCATGGGTCATCTCGTGGCCGGCCACATCCACCGACACCAGCGGCGTGAACGTGCTGCCGTCGCCATCGCCGAAAGTCATGCAGAAGCAGCTGTCCTGCCAGAACGCGTTGTTGTAGCGGCTACCGTAATGCACGCGGCTGCGCGCACCGACGCCGTCGTTGCCAATGCCGCTGCGCGCATGGGTGGTGCGAAAATAGTCCCAGGTCAGCGCCACGCCGTAATGCGCATCCACCGCCGCGGTCACCGTATCGCTGTTGGCACCGCTGCCCCAGGCGTTGTCGGCATCGGTGACCAGCGTGCCGTTGCCGGAGGTGCTGTTGCGCATGTTGTAGGTGGCGCCGCTGCCGCGGCTCAGGTCGGTCAGCTCGTAACCGCTGCTGCAACGCGTCGCCGCCAACGCCACGCTGCCCGCATACAGCGAACGGTGCCGGCCGCACTGGTGCCACCCGCGCAGACGGTATGCACCGTGTCCCAGGAGTCGAGAATGCGTTGATCGACTGCATCGACGATGTAATGCATTTCGGTCGGCGTCTGATCCGGCTTGATGCCGCTGTAGATCACTTCATAGACCAGCCGCGGTGCCCCCTGGCGCGCATACAGCGCCAGACTTGCGCGCGGCGCGGCATCGGGTGCCAGGTCGAACTGCGTACCGGCCGCGCGCACCGCCGTGTCCGCGTCGATGCCCGGCACGATGCTCGGGCGCACGCTGGTGTCCATGCTCTGGCTCAGCTGACGCATCACTCCACGCCGCGAATGCACCACCACATCGCCGCCGATCACCGGCAGGCCCTGATACGTGCGATCGAAGCGCACATGCTCGCTGCCGTCGGCATCGACAATGCTGTCGCGCGCGACAAACGCATCGGCCGTTGCACGATTGGCCAGCGCCGCAGCGTGATTGCCCAACAAGGATTGTGCGCGCGCCACCGCGGCATCCGCGGAAAGATCCGCGGCAGTGGCGACGGCAGACAACGATAGCGCGCAGCAGATCGCCGCGCCCAGGACATGAACTTGCATGACGACTCTCTCCCCGAAAACGTGCAATGCAAAGATCGGCGGCGATACGCATCGCGGCCGATCGCGACTGGCAACAGGTGCCGGCAGATAAACTTGCACAGTCCATGACAGCACAGTAGTAAAAATTACAGCTGTGTTGCATTCTGTGCGCCGCGCCACTTTGCGGTGTGGAGGGCATCGCAGAGCAGCAGGAGTGTCGCTGCGTGTGCGACATCGCCAGCGCGGCAGGCATGCCGTTCTGTCGCAATCTGGAGGGTGCGCCAACCTCCAGCGACGCACAATCCGCTGGCAACCACAGGCACTCCGCGCAGGCGTGTGCAGTCAGGCGCGGCCGCGGCGACGCTCTCGGCGCTGCTGTCGAAAGCAGACAGACACAAAAAAACCGGCCAGACACCTGGCCGGTTTTTCGTGCTGCTCCGTTGAACCGTCAGCGGCCGCCGATCGCGACCCGCTGCTGCTCGTCCTGCGCGCGCTGCTGCGAAGCCTGGCCAGCCAGCAATTGCGCACTGGTCTGCTCCAGCGTGGGAGCTGGCTGGTTCAGATCCACCGCCGCACGGAAGCCCGGCGTGGTGCCCATGACGAATGCCTTGCCATCCTGCACGGTGACGTTCTGCAGCTTGTCTGCCGAATCGATACCGTTCTGCTTGGCCTGCAGGGTGACGTGGGCTGCCGTCTCGTTGGAGATCATGCTGGGCAGCTTGCTGCGGATCGCGTTGTGCAAGGCATGGTCCGGATGCAAGGCATCGTCGAGCGACGGGCCCTTGGGCGTAGCGACCGGCGTCTGCGCTGCCTGTGCCTGTGCCGGTTGTGCGGACAACGCGGCCTGCGTGTTGCGCCCCACCACGCCATCGGGCTGCAAACCGTG
Organism: Xanthomonas arboricola pv. guizotiae; assembly: GCF_002940205.1. GTDB lineage: Bacteria > Pseudomonadota > Gammaproteobacteria > Xanthomonadales > Xanthomonadaceae > Xanthomonas > Xanthomonas arboricola_C. The sequence continues at coordinate 8,242 of NZ_MDSK01000026.1, read as the reverse complement.
CTGCTGCTGGAACGCAATCACCGCCTCGCGCGTGTTGTCGCCAAAGCGGCCATCCTCGGCAAGCCGGTTTCCCTGCGCATCGCGCACGCCGAGACGGTTGAGGTCCTGCTGCAGCTTGCCGACATCACTGCCTTGCTCGCCATGCCGCAGCGCGCCGTTGCCGCCCGCTGTCGCCGGCTGGGAGTGGCGCGCGCCGGACTCCTGCTGATGGCCCCGATTCCAGAACGTCTCCGGATTGGTCAGCTTGCCGTTGGCATCGCGCAGCTGGTAATGCACATGCTGCGCGTACTGGCTGTTGCCGTTCGGGCCGCGTCCCCCCATCGTGCCGATGGCATCGCCAGCGGACAGCGTCTGACCTTCCTTCACCTTGAGTGCGTCCAGGTGCAGGATCTCGTGCGAGTTACCCTGTGCATCGCGAATCTTGACGGTGCCGTAGTTGCCGCCCGCGAAGGTGACGGTTCCGGCGACCGGCGAATGCACCGTCGGGTGCTGCATGTTGCGGCCTGTCTGGCCACCCTGGTAGTTGAAGTCGGTACCGCCGTGATCACGGGCACTGCGATGCTCGCCGTAATGGCCGGTGATGTGCGGTGCAGTCCCGTTCTGTGGCGGGAGCATCCGTTCCATCGTGTGCTGAAACGAGCTGGATCCACCATGCTGTGGCTGCACAGGTGCTGGTGCAGTGTGCTGCACCGGCTGTCCGAGTTGGCCATGGGCCAGGTTGTTCATCAGCTCTGGAGTGATATCGCGCTGCCAGCGGGCAAACCGATTCTCGCGGTCGGCCAATCCATTCGGCGGATCGCCGCCGTTGATCGCAACGCCTGCCGCATGCGCGTCCTGCCTGGCGGCCTGCGGCACGTTGTTCTGCCAGTACCAGGTGGCGATGCGGGATGCGTTTTCAGGTTGTGCCGCCAGATCGGGGTGTGCCACCAGATCCAGGTTCAACGCTTCGCCGGCCGCACGATATTGGTCCTTGCCGGTGAGCTGCATATAACCGCGGCCACGGTACAGGTAGCCGTCGCCGGGCTCGTTATTGCCCATGCGTCCGCCATACATCAATTCGGCCAGTTTTTCCGGTTGCCCGCGCAGGGCATCCAGACGTGCCTGCTCCAGGGCTTCGGGACCCTCACGCAGTGCGGAGCGCACCTTCGAACTTACCTGTGAGGATCCATGCGTATAGCGGAACCCTTCTTCCAGGCGGTTGAGGCCCATCGATTCATGACCCACCTGGGCCATGAAGTTTGCCAGCTCCTTCGGCTGGGTAATGCCTGCAGCATAGGCTGACTGGAGCAGCCCTGTTTCACGATCGGTTGCCATGGTGTAACTCCTCATTTCTCAGCAACATGAAATAACGGACACCTTCCTTGTCCGTGCAAACCATTACGTCCCTTTAATTCGCCTTTTCGGCTGCGGCGTCGTCCAATGCCGCAGCTTTCTTCAATGTGGATGGATCAAACTCCTGAAATGCCACCGTACCGAAGTCTTTGGCGGTCAATTCCAGGGTGTTGTGCTGCTCGGTCTCGGTATCGGACAGGTCACGCACCACCTTGTCCAGCAACCAGGTCTGCTTGTCTGCCGAATACTTGAACGTGAAGTCGTCTGCCCAGCGCTCGCGCGATCCGCCGGAAATGGAAATGGTGAATTGCCCGGTCTGGATACGCGAAAACGCGTAGGGGTCGCCTGCCAGACCGCCGCAACGGGCGCACGGCACGATCTTGCTGTTTTCTGAGGCCTTCTGCATCGCACCGTCGGCGGTTTGCGTCAGCAACACAACCGTACGCGGTTGTCCCTCGCCAAGTTTTTCGGCGCCGGTGCTGGGTGGGGAAATCACCACCAACGCATCGGAGCGGCCCGCGCCAGTCAGATCGCCACGGATGGTCTCCAGAGCCTTCGATCCTGCCGGAATGAAGGAGTCTATCGTGCCCATAGGTACAGTCCCTTGTGTCGGTGTTGCGGGGGTTGGTGCGGCAGGTGCGGACGGCTGCGCCGCCGCGGTACCTGCGGCGGCGGTCGACTGCCCGGTCGCGCCGCCAGCTTGAGGTCCGTTACAGGCCGCGAGTGCAACTGCCAATGCAGGGCCAATCAGTCGGAAAGGACGCAAGGTTATCTCCTGAAACGTTGGCGGATATGCCATTACCAGTGTCGCCACTAGCGCGCTGATTAAAGGGACTGGTCGTCCACCTGCACCAGCATCCAGCAAGGGCGCTGGGCGAAGTGGTAGACCTGCTGATCGCCGGTGTCCGGTGTGCGGACCAGTACCTGGCGGCCATCGGCCTCTTCGGAAATCGTGACCTCGCGGCCGCCGTTGCGGGCTGCCTCCAGGTTCGGGATGACGGGCCATTCGACCTTGGCCAGCGGAACCGTGCGAGTGACCGGGGCGGGCTCGGGCTGTGCCTCCGGGTCGAGCTGGATCATCGTGAGCGGATCGGCGGTGGCCTTTTCCTGTACCGCAATGTCCGCACTGAAGCTTTTCAGAAACGCAGCGAAGTCGGCGCTGGGGCAGCTTGTCGCCTGCGCAGGCGTTGCCGGAACGGTGGCCGATGCCGAGGCTGCAGGTGCTGCATTCGCCACAGGCGCCGCAGTGCCGGCGGGCTCAGCTTGCGGCTTGCAGGCGACCAGCGCCAGGCTCAGTGCGAAAGCGTGCAGGGACGTTCGGAAAAGGGCCAAGGGATCCTCCTGATCATTGCGGGCAACTGGAACGCGGGCGGGATGTTATACGCGCGCTGCTTGCCAATGTGTGAAGGCTTACCAAGTTATGGTTTGCGCAAACTGACCGGTATGCGGCAGGCCAATAGCCTCGCAGAATCAGCCGCCTGCCGGTGGCCCCTTGCTCGGGTGAGTCCACCGCCGTTGACTGCGGTCAGCAACAGCCGGCTTATCTCGATCGCGCCTCGGCAGACATCATCATGATCTGATCAAGGTCTGACCGGCGATATCTCCGGTGTGGCGTGAGTGACTCTCTCTCGTTGGCGTCCTTCAGCGCTCGCTAAAGAGCGCTGCCCGCCATTGTTGCTTTGATACAGCCTCAAAGCCCCGGGAGCGGGGCCTTGCAGATCAATCGACCGAAATACCCGCCAACCGCTGCAATGCCTCGGCGTATTTTGCGCGCGTGCGTTCGATCACTTCTGCCGGCAGGCTGGGGCCGGGTGCGGTCTTGCCCCAGTCCAGGGTTTCCAGATAATCGCGCACGAACTGCTTGTCGTAGCTGGGCGGGCTGGTGCCGAGTTCGTACTGGTCGGCCGGCCAGTAACGCGACGAGTCCGGGGTCAGCATCTCGTCCATGATGTAGAGACGGCCGTCGGCATCGGTGCCGAATTCGAACTTGGTGTCGGCCAGCAGAATGCCGCGTTCGGCGGCGAAATCGGCGGCGAAGCGGTAGATGCGCAAGCTGGCATCGCGCACGCGTTCGGCCAGCTCGGCGCCGACGGTCATGACCATCGCGTCGAAGTCGATGTTTTCGTCATGGTCGCCGACGGCGGCCTTGGTCGACGGGGTGAAGATCGGCTCGGGCAGTTTCTCGGCCTGACGGAGCCCGTCGGGCAATTCGATGCCGCTGATCTTGCCGGTGCGCTGGTAGTCCTTCCAGCCGCTGCCGATCAGGTAGCCGCGTGCGATCGCTTCCACCGGCACCGGCTTGAGCTTGCGCGTGACCACGGCGCGCTTTGCATACAACGCCGGGTCCACGCCCTCGGGCAAGACCTGCTCCACGGTGATGTCGACCAGGTGGTTGGGCATCAGGTGTTCGGTCTTGTGGAACCAGAAGTTGGAGACCTGGCACAGCATCTCGCCCTTGCCGGGGATCGGGTCGGGCAGCACCACGTCGAACGCGGACAGGCGGTCGGTCGCCACCATCAACAGATAGTCGCCCGGAGGCGCATCGGCGGGCAGGCGCTCGCGGGGAATGTCGAAGACATCGCGGACCTTGCCACGGTGACGCAACGGCAGGCCGGGCAGATCGGATTGCAACAGCGTGGTCGACACAGGCACTCCTAAGGACGTCGCAATGACGCTGTCCCCGGGACCCGGCGGGCCCGCGGGTGGGCAGCGGGCCGCGTAGTGTACGGCGCTTCGGCGCGCGCCGCTGGATTTATTGGGGCCGGCCCGGCGGGCGGCGTGCATGCCGCGTCAGCCAGGCCGGGCGGGCGTTCGGGTAAGATCGCCAGCCCGCCATCCCGCCATCCCGCCCCCCGATCGCCCATGTCCTGGTACGGAAAACTGCTCGGCGCACTGGCCGGCGCCCTGCTGTTGCGCGGCGCGCCGGTACTCGGGCTGATGATCGGCCTGGCGATCGGGCATGCGGTGGACGCCGGCTGGTTCAAGCGCCGCGCCGACAACCCGTACGAAGCGCTGGGTCTGGAGCCGGACGCCACCACCGCCGAGATCGACCTGGCCTACCGCCGGCTTATGTCGCGTTACCACCCGGACAAGGTGGCCAATGCCGAGCCGGAAGCACGCCGCCAGGCGGAGAAGAAGGCCAGCCAGATCAATGCGGCCTACGATCGGATCCAGCGGCTGCGCAAACGCTGATCCAGCCTGACGCTGCAATATCGCTGCCAGGCACCCGCACAGGGTCGGCATGGGCGCCACCAACAAAAAACGCCCGACCCGTGACAGGTCAGGCGCGGTCACTCGGACGCCAAGCACTCAGAAGCGATAGGTCGCCGTCAGGCGCACCGCATTGGACGAAAAGTCGGTATCGCTGCGGCGCAGGTCGGTGCCGGCCGGATTGACGCGCAGGAACGGGTTGGTCGCCGGCGCAGTGCCCGGCCCGACCCGCACGCGGGTGTCTTCGTCCTGCAGGCGGGTGAACAGGTACTCCACACCGACCGAGACGTTGTCGCTCAGGCGGCGCTGCAGGCCCAGGCCGGCCTGGTAGCCGTCGGCGCTGTCGCCGCCGCTGCTGGTGAAGCTGTTGGCGGTGTTGCTGCTGGAGAAGCTGTGGTCGAACTCGCCGCGTGCCACGCCGGCGGTGAAATAGGCCAGAAAGTCGCCCTGCGCACCGAAGGCATAACCGATACGGCCGCGCAGTGCGGCGGTGCGGTTGAGCTGGCGGGTGAAGGTGTAGAACGCCGGGGTGGTGCTGAAGGCGCTGACGCTGTCGCGCAGGTCGTTGCGGGTGTATTCGGCGACCACGCCGTAGACCCAGTTGCCGGCCTGCCAGTCGTAGCCCAGCCGCGCACCGTATTCGGCGCCGCCCTTGTCCTTGCTGCAGCCGCTGGCCGGAGTGCGCCCGGCCGCCGCGCCGCCGCAGAACCCGGGCGAGAACGCATCGGCGCCGGTCGGGGTGCTGACCTGGTCGCCGTCGCGGCCGTCCAGGTTGGTGTCAAAGCCGAAGCGGCCGCCGGAAACGCCGCTGACGTCGGCACCGCCGACATTGGCGCCGATCGAAAAACCCGACCAGTCGGCCGGGCCGGTCTGGGCCCAGGCGGACGGGGCGAGGGCCATCAAAACAAGCGCAGCGGAGGCGAGCGGAGTGGTCTTCATGCGGTGTCCTTGGCGAAAGGGCGCGGTGCGCCGGTTCAGGTGCATACGCAGGCCGGGCCGCCGCGGATGCACTGGCGTTGCACGCCTGCGACAATGCGTTTCCCGTTCTTTGACGAGCTGCCCATGCAACCGACGGCGATCGCCCCGTCCATCCTGTCCGCTGATTTCGCCCGCCTGGGCGAGGAGGTGAACAACGTCCTGAAGGCCGGCGCCGACTGGGTGCACTTCGATGTGATGGACAACCACTACGTGCCCAATCTCACCATCGGCCCGATGGTCTGCCAGGCGCTGCGCAAGCACGGCATTGCCGCCCCGATCGATGTGCACCTGATGGTCGAGCCGGTGGACCGCATCGTGCCGGACTTCGCCGAGGCCGGTGCCACCACCATCAGCTTCCATCCCGAAGCCAGCCGCCACGTGCACCGCACCATCCAGCTGATCAAGTCGCACGGCTGCCAGGCCGGGCTGGTGCTCAACCCGGCCACCCCGGTGGACATTCTGGACTGGGTGCTGCCGGAGCTGGATCTGGTGCTGGTGATGTCGGTCAACCCCGGCTTCGGCGGGCAGGCCTTCATTCCCTCGGCGCTGGAGAAATTGCGCGCGATCCGCAACAAGATCGACGCCCTGGGCAAGCCGATCCGGCTGGAGATCGACGGCGGGGTCAAGGCCGACAACATCGGCGCGATTGCAGCGGCCGGCGCCGACACCTTCGTGGCCGGCTCGGCGATCTTCAACGCGCCCGACTATGCGCAGGTGATCGCGCAGATGCGTGCGGCGGTGGATGCGGTGCGATGAGCCAGCCCGCGCCGCAGATCCGCAGTGCCACGCCCGCGGATGTGCCCCTGTTGCACGAGTTGATCACCGCACTGGCGGTCTACGAACGCGAGCCGGATGCGGTGACGGCCACTCAGGACGATCTACACGCCAGCCTGTTCAGCGACGGCGCCACCGCGCACGCACTGATCTGCGAGCAGGACGGCCAGGCGCTGGGTTTTGCGGTGTATTTCTTCAATTACTCGACCTGGCTGGGCCGCAACGGCCTGTATCTGGAAGACCTGTTCGTGCGCCCGCAGGCGCGCGGGCGGGGGGCAGGCCTTGCGCTGTTGCGGCATCTGGCGCAACTGGCCGTGCAGCGCGGCTGCGGGCGTTTCGAATGGTCGGTGCTGGACTGGAACCAGCCGGCCATTGACTTCTATCAAGCGGCGGGTGCGCGCCCGATGGACGGCTGGACCGTCTACCGGCTCGATGGCGAGCGCCTGGCCGCGTTCGCCGCCGGCACCTGAGCGGGCGCTGCGCCACCGGCGTTGGGCAATCCGCCTGACAAAAGGAAGGCCGCCCCATCGGAGCGGCCTTCAAGAAAATTGGAGGCTGATCCTGCCTCCGCCCGTCGTCCCTGCTATGGCCTTCTATCCTCCGGGTCAGCCATGACATGGCAATGACAGCCGGGCGACATCACGTATTCACGATCCCCCGAGTGGTGCGCTGCTAGCCTGCGCCAATCACCCTTACAGCATCGGCAGCGCGCATGGCCCCGTCCCACTGGCGTCTGATCCTCAACGGCAAGTCCACCGACAATCTGGACCTGCGTGAGGCGGTGGGAACGCTGCGCAAGCGCGGTCTGCAGTTCGAGGTCCGGGTCACCTGGGAAGACGGCGATGCCGAGCGCTACGTCGCCGAGGCCGTGGCCGACGGCGTGCAGACGGTGATCGCCGCCGGTGGCGACGGCACGCTCAGTGAAGTGGCTGCCGCCCTGGCGCATCACGACGCCGACGCGGCCACCCTGCCATCGCTGGGCCTGGTGCCCCTGGGCACCGCCAACGACTTCGCCACGGCGGCCATGATTCCCATCGAACCCTTCGAGGCGCTCAGCCTGATCGCCGAGCGCCCGGCGCAGGCGATCGACCTGCTGCGCCTGGACACCGCGCACGGCCCGCACTGGTGCGCCAACGTCGCCAGCGGCGGCTTCGGCACCCAGGTCACCGTGGAAACCGACGAAGGCCTGAAGAAGATGCTCGGCGGGCTGGCCTATCTGATCACCGGCATGTCGCGACTGGGCCGGATCGACCCGATCAGCGCCCGCTTCAGCGGCCCGGACTTTGAATGGGACGGCGAATTCATCGCGCTGGGCCTGGGCAACGGGCGCCAGGCCGGCGGCGGCCAGGCGCTGTGCCCGGAGGCGCTGATCGACGACGGTCTGCTCGATGTCACCATCGTCCCAGCCCTCAACGGCGAAGTGGCCGCCACCCTCGGTACCCTGGTCACCGGCGGCAAGCAGGCGGCCCTGGAACGCGTGGCCGTGCGCGCCCGCGTGCCGTGGCTGGAGATCGTGTCCCACCAACCGCTGACCCTGAACCTGGACGGCGAACCGGAAACCTCGCTGCATTTCCGCATCGCCTGCGTCCCGGCGCGGTTGCGGATGCATTTGCCTGCCGACTGTCCGTTGCTCGGGGGTTGAGTCCGGGGAATCGGGAATCGGGAATCGGAAGAGCGTGATCGGCCTGCGCTGATGTGTGGTCGCCCGGTCGATGCATGCGCGCGAACGGGTAGCGCCATGCCATCTACACGATCAAGGCCAGCTGGCTGCGGGCAGTCGCATTCAAATCAATCAACGCCGGCAGAAGCGAATAGCTGCGTCCCAAGCTGAGCAACGGCGACAAATGCGAAGTGGCTAGGGCCTGTTAACGCTAGTGGTTGGGGAGGTTAAACTATTGGACATGGAGATCACGCCAGCACAATTTGCCCTCATCGAACATTGCTTACC
>NZ_MDSK01000025.1 GCF_002940205.1 Xanthomonas arboricola pv. guizotiae | reverse complement strand
GTAAGCAATGTTCGATGAGGGCAAATTGTGCTGGCGTGATCTCCATGTCCAATAGTTTAACCTCCCCAGCCACTAGCGTTAACAGGACCTAGGAGGCGTCTGGAGAAGAGGAACGCCTGCCTTGTTCGCAAGGTATGGTAATCCCCCCAAGTTGAAGTTGCACCTTTAATTGAAAGTTTTCGGACCTGTTGCGTCAGAAAAAAGACCGGCGGATGCGCCGGTCTTGGTGTATCACAACATGTGTCGCAAGCCTTACACCGACAACTCCAACAACAACTTATTCAACCGCCGCACGTAGCCAGCCGGATCCTTGAGACTATCGCCAGCTGCCAATGCAGCCTGGTCGAACAACACACGGCCCAGGTCACCGAAGCGATCCATATCCTGTTCCGCATCGAGTTTCTCGATCAGCGGGTGGGCCGGGTTGAATTCGAACACCGGCTTGCTTTCCGGCACGGCCTGGCCGCTGGCTTCCAGCAGCTGACGCATCTGCAGGCCCAGGTCGCCCTGGCCGATGGCCAGGATTGCCGGGGAATCGGTCAGGCGGTGCGAGACGCGCACTTCGGCCACGTCGTCGCCCAGGGCGGCCTTGATGCGCGAGGCCAGGCCTTCCTTGGATTTGGCGACTTCTTCCTGCGCCTTCTTGTCTTCTTCCGAATCCAGCTTGCCCAGGTCCAGGTCGCCGCGTGCCACATCCACGAACGACTTGCCATCGAACTCGGTGAGATAGCTCATCAGCCACTCGTCGATGCGGTCGGTGAGCAGCAGCACTTCGATGCCCTTCTTGCGGAAGACTTCCAGATGCGGGCTGTCCTTGATCTGCGCGTAGCTCTCGCCGGTGAGGTAGTACAGCTTGTCCTGGCCCTCGGCCAGACGACCCACGTAATCGGCCATGCCCACGCTCTGCGCGCCGGTGGTGTCATGCGTGGAGGAGAAGCGCAGCAGGCCGGCGATCTTTTCGCGGTTGGCGTAATCCTCGGCCGGGCCTTCCTTCAGCGCCTGGCCGAAGTTGCGCCAGAACGTTGCATAGTCGTCCGGCTTGTCCTTGGCCAGCTTCTCCAGCATGTCCAGCGAGCGCTTGGTCAGCGCCGACTTCATCGAGTCGACCACCGGGCCGGACTGCAGGATCTCGCGCGACACATTGAGCGACAGGTCGGACGAATCCACCACGCCCTTGATAAAGCGCAGATACAGCGGCAGGAACTGCTCGGCCTGGTCCATGATGAAGACGCGCTGCACGTACAGCTTCAGGCCCTTGGCCGAATCGCGGTGATACAGGTCGAACGGGGCGCGGCCGGGCACGAACAGCAGCGAGGTGTACTCCAGCTTGCCTTCGACCTTGTTGTGGCTCCACGCCAGCGGGTTGCCGGCATCATGCGCGACGTGCTTGTAGAACTCCTGGTACTCCTCGTCCTTGATCTCGGACTTGGGCCGCGTCCACAGCGCGCTGGCGCGGTTGACCGCTTCCCACTCCGGCTCGGCGGGCGCGTCGGCCTGTTCGCCGTGGTGCTCCTTGCGCATCTCGATCGGCAGGCCGATGTGGTCGGAGTATTTCTTGAGGATGCCGCGCAGCGTCCAGCCGTCGGCAAAGCTGTCTTCGCCGTCCTTCAGGTGCAGCACGATGCGGGTGCCGCGCTCGGGCTTGTCGACGCTGGCGACCTCGAACTCGCCTTCGCCACGCGAGGACCAGTGCACGCCCTCGTTGGCGGGCAGGCCGGCGCGACGCGAGTACACGTCGACCTGGTCGGCGACGATGAAGGCGCTGTAGAAGCCCACGCCGAACTGGCCGATCAGGTTGGCGTCCTTCTTCTGGTCGCCGCTGAGGTGCTTGAGGAAGTCGGCGGTGCCGGACTTGGCGATGGTGCCCAGGTGCGAGACCGCATCCTCGCGGCTCATGCCGATGCCGTTGTCGTCGATGGTGACGGTGCGCGCGTCCTTGTCGTAGTCCACGCGGATGCGCAGCTCGCCGCCGCCTTCCAGCAGCTCCGGCTTCACCAGTGCCTCAAAACGCAGCTTGTCGGCGGCGTCGGCGGCATTGGAAACCAGCTCGCGCAGGAAGATTTCCTTGTTCGAGTACAAGGAGTGGATCATCAGCTGCAGCAGCTGCTTGACCTCGGTCTGGAAGCCAAGCGTCTGCTTGTCGGTATCAACGGTCATTGGGGTCGTGCTCCATGGTGGTGGCCCAGGCCGCAGCGCGGCCGATGGCCTGGGGGATGAGGCCGTATGGGGATTTTTCAAGGCGGGCGTGTACCAGATGGCCGGCATCCGTGGCGGTCGGGGAACGCGGTTGCGGCAACCGCGGCGGTATCATGGCCGGCCAACTGTCCTGCCTTGCACCATGTCGCCATTTGCGCTGTCGTCGTCCTGCATCCGTTCGCCCGCACCTGGCGCGTGGCGATGAGCCGCCCCGCACGGCCGGCGCCACGCGGCGCGGAAGGGCAGGTGCGCATCGTCGGCGGGCGCTGGCGCAATACCAAGCTGGCGGTGCCGGACCTGCCCGGCCTGCGCCCGAGCAGCGACCGCGTCCGCGAGACGGTGTTCAACTGGCTGATGCCGCGCCTGCCCGGCGCGCGCGTGCTGGACCTGTTTGCCGGGTCGGGCGCGCTGGGCCTGGAGGCGGTGTCGCGCGGCGCCGCGCACGCGACCCTGATCGAACGCGACCCTGGCCTGGTGCAGCGCCTGCGCCAGCACGTGACCCGGCTGGATGCGGCCGATCAGGTGCAGGTGCTGCAGGAGGATGCGCTGCGCTGGCTGGAGCGTGCGCCGGTGGTGCAGGCCAGCATCGCCTTCATCGACCCGCCGTTTGCCGCCGGCCTGTGGCCCAGCGTGCTGGAACGCCTGCCCGCGCATCTGAGCGCCGATGCCTGGCTGTACCTGGAAGGCCCGGTCGAGGGCCCGCCGCAGCTGCCGGCCGGCTGGCAGCTGCACCGCGAAGGCGCCACCCAGCAGGTGCGCTATGCGCTGTACCGCCGGGCCGCTGCTACACTGAACGGCGATCCGACCCCGGTAGTTTCCGTATGAGCGTGGCCAATAGCCGCACCGCCGTCTATCCCGGTACCTTCGACCCGATCACCAACGGGCATATCGATCTGGTGAACCGCGCCGCGCCGTTGTTCGAGCGCGTGGTGGTTGGCGTGGCCTACAGCCCCTCCAAGGGCCCGGCCTTGCCGTTGGAACGCCGCGTGGAGCTGGCCCGGGAAGCGCTGGCCGCGCACGCCAATGTGGAAGTGCGCGGCTTCGACACGCTGCTGGCCCACTTCGTGCGGGACATGGGCGCCGGCGTGCTGCTGCGCGGCCTGCGCGCGGTGTCCGACTTCGAATACGAATTCCAGATGGCCAGCATGAACCGCCATCTGATCCCGGAGGTGGAGACGCTGTTCCTCACCCCGGCCGAGCAGTACAGCTTCATCTCGTCCTCGCTGGTGCGCGAAATCGCGCGGCTGGGCGGGGACGTATCCGGTTTCGTTCCGGCGTCGGTTGTCGAGGCGTTGCGGCAGGTGCGCGAATCCCGCGCGCAGGCCTGATCAGTTGCAGTTACATCACCACATGCATTTCAACGGGAGGAGTTTCATGAAACACACCATGCGCGCTCTGGCGCTCGCTTCGATCGCCGCACTGGCGGTCACCGCCTGCAAGAAGGAAGAGCCGGCGCCGACCGCCGCCGCCGCTCCGGCTGCGCTGACCGCGCCGGCCAAGGACGACAACGCCGGCTGGAAGAAGTACCTGCAGGAAGTGGTCGGCCAGAACCTGGGCACCACCACCAACAGCCCGTTCCTGTACTACTTGCCGCCGGAGTCCGATGCCGAGTTCGCCGGCAGCTACGAGCGTCAGCTGGAAAGCGTCAAGACCGCACTCGCGCGCGGCGTGCAGCCGGGCAACATGCTGGCCTTCGGTTCGTCCGCCTCGACCAAGATGGCCGACCTGATCGACGCCGCGTTCAAGGACGTGCCGGCCGATTCGATGAAGGGCGTGCGCGTGCTGTTCATCGGCAATGCGGCCGAGAATGCGCGGGTGCAGACCATCGTCCAGCCCAAGGGCGTGGAATACACCTTCGTTGAAGCCAAGTAATGCCGTACCAGGCCGGAGGCGCGGGAGGGCGCGTCCGGCCGTCGTGCGGGATCGCAGCATGCTGCTGATCCCGCACGCCGTCGGCGCCGGTCCGCTCGGGCCGGTTGCCGGCCACGCGTGTGGCGTTGTCCGTGCATCGCGCTACGTCCCGTGCGTCCGCTTCCAGCAGTACGTTGCGTTCCAGCGCCTGGCGTTGCATCGCGCCGCGCCGCGCCGCATGGTGGTGCCGATATGTCGTTGAAGATCAACGAGCTCTGCGTCAACTGCGACGTCTGCGAGCCGGCGTGCCCGAACCGGGCCATCTCGATGGGCGAAACCATCTACGTGATCGACCCGGCACGTTGCACCGAGTGCGTGGGCCATTTCGACGAAGCGCAATGCGTGGTGGTGTGCCCGGTCGAATGCATCGACCCGGACCCGGCGATACCGGAAACCCACGATCAACTGCTCGCCAAGCTCATGCAGCTGCAGCGCGACCACCCAGAACTGTACGAACAGGAGCCTCCCGCCCCGTGAGCATCTTTTCCCGACGTTTCTCTTCGCGCGGCCTGTTGCTGCTGGCCCTGGTGCTGGCACCGCCGGCCTGGGCCGCCGATGGCGCCAAGCCTGCAGCATCGACGACCTCGCCGGTGGCGGGGCAACCGCCCGGTGCGGCGATTGCCAGCGGTCATGCGCTGGCCACCGACGCCGGCCTGCAGATCCTGCGCGAGGGCGGCAATGCGTTCGATGCGGCAATTGCAGTGTCGTCCACGCTGGCGGTGGTCGAGCCGATCAGCTCGGGGTTGGGCGGCGGCGGCTTCTTCCTGCTGCACGATGCCAAGACCGGCAAGGACGTGATGCTGGACGCGCGCGAGACCGCGCCCGAGTCGGCAACAGAGGCGCAATTTCTCGACAAGAAAGGCGCGCTGGATCGCGACCGCTCGGTCAACGGCCCCTGGTCGGCCGGTATTCCCGGTCTGCCAGCAGCCCTGGTGGAGCTGGCCACCCAGCACGGCCGACTGCCGCTGAAGCAGTCGCTGGCGCCGTCGATCCGCATCGCCAGCGAAGGTTTCCCGGTGTACGCGCGCATGGCCAAGGGCTATGCCTCGCGGCGCGAGGTGATGGAGCGTTACCCCGGCACGCGCGAGGTGTATCTGCGCGGCGGCAAGCCGATTGCCGAAGGCGACATCTTCAAGCAGCCCGAGCTGGCGCATACCCTGCAGCTGCTCGGCGACAAGGGCTTCGATGGCTTCTACAAGGGCGAAACCGCCAGGAAGCTGCTGGCCGGCGTCAAGCAGGCCGGCGGGCAGTGGAAGGCCGCCGAGCTGGCCGGGTACCGGGTCAAGCAGCGCACGCCGATCCAGTTCGATTACCGCGGCTGGAAGATCACCACCGCGCCGCCGCCATCTTCCGGCGGCATCGCACTCGCCGCCATGCTGCAGATCCTGGAAGGCTGGGAGCTGGACACGCTCGACGATGCGCACCGCACCCATCTGGTGGTGGAAGCGATGCGCCGCGCCTACCGCGACCGCACCTTCTTCCTGGGCGACCCGGACTTTGTCGCCGTGCCGCAGCGCGTGCTGACCAGCAAGGATTACGCGCAGGGCCTGCGCGCCACGATCAACCCGGACAAGGCCACCCCCAGCGATCTGCTGTCGGGCAACCCGACGCCTCTGGAAGACGACGAGACCACGCACTTTTCCATCATCGACGGCGAAGGCAACCGCGTCGGCGCCACCCAGACCGTCAACCTGCTGTATGGCTCGGGGCTGATCCCCAAGGGCACCGGCGTGCTGCTCAACGACGAGATGGACGACTTCGCGCTCAAACCGGGCACGCCCAATGCCTTCGGCGTGATGGGCTATGCGGCCAATGCGCCCAAGCCGGGCAAGCGCATGCTCAGCTCGATGACGCCGACCTTCATGGAATCGGCCGACAAGGTCGCGGTGATCGGCACCCCGGGTGGCAGCCGCATCATCACCATGGTGCTGCTCGGCATCCTGGGCTACGACGCCGGCCTGGACGCGCAGCAGGTCAGCGCCTTGCCGCGCTATCACCACCAGTGGCTGCCGGACGTGATCGAGGCCGAGAGCAACGCGTTCTCGCCGCAGACCGCCAGGGCGCTGCAGGCGATGGGCCACGCGCTCAAGCTGCCGGGCGACAGCGCCGAGGGCGGCCGCGGTTCCAGCCACGTCTGGGGCAACCTGCAGACGGTGGAATGGGACAAGCGCAGCAACGTGCTCAGCGGCGGCAGCGACCCGCGCAGCCCGGTGGGCAAGGCGCAGGTGCAGCTGGGGACGGACATCGGCTCGAAAGCCGGCCCATGATGATCCGCGGACAGGTGACCGGCGAGTGCCGGCCACCTGTCTGCGCCAGTGCCTTCCTGCAGTTGATCGAGGATCAGTTCAACAGCCCGTAGTAGTGACCATCTTTGGCTTCATAGACGGTGTAGGTATCGTCGTAGTCGTCCTTCTTGCTAGTCACGGCGGCGTCGACCAGGCGCACGACGAGCCTGCCTTCCAGCAAATAAACGTCCGGGTTCGTATTGCCTGCGAGGAAGGGTTTCCAACGCGCCATTCCACGTTGTTTGGCCTGGTGCTGGTCCGGGTCCAGGGTGCCAGGTGCGATGGGTTTCTTGTTGCTGTCGATGATATTCATCGGATCTCCTTTGGGTCTTGAAGTGGCGGTGCGCCTGCCGTTGCCGTGAGGCGCAGATGGCGCCAGGACGCCAAGCCACGTTAGCCGGCAGCCGATGTGGGGGATTGGCGTAAACGCTGCAAACCACGGGCGTTTCGATGAGAGGGCCGGTCTTCTTTTCCCGGCGCGCCTGCTTTTGAACAGCGGGGCAGCCGACTAGGTCCAATCGGCGGAAGAATGGGATGGCGCTAGCAGTTGGGCGCAATCCTCGAACGATTCCAGCGTTGACGTCCGTACGCCAGCAGGGACGTTGCGATGATCCGGGCTTGTGGTGGCGTTGTGGTGCGGCCACCATTGGCGCATGAAAAATCCTGCCGCCCTGTTGACTGCCACCGCACTACTGTTTGTCCTGAGCGCCCGTGCCGCCGAGCCCGCCGTCCATCGTGCCGGTGGCTCCATCCACGTCAACCAGCTCGGCTATCTGCCGGGTTCGGCCAAGCTGGCGGTGCTCGGATTGCCGCAAGATGCGGCGCCCGCGGCGGACCGCTTCACGGTCGAGGATGCGCAGGGCCGCCGTGTGCTGGAGGGCAGGCTGCAGGCCGCCGCGCTGTGGACGCCGGCCGGCCAGCAGGCGCGGGTGGCGGATTTTTCCGGCCTGCGCGCGCCGGGTACCTACCGGTTGAAGATCGACGGGCAGCCGGCGTCCGATCCGTTCCCGATCGCGGCCGGCGCGTATCGGCCCGTGCTCGACGCATCGCTCAAGGCGTTCTATTTCAATCGTGCCAGTACCGCGCTGCCGGCCCAGTTCGCCGGGCGCTATGCGCGTGCGGCCGGGCATCCGGATACGCAGGTGCGCATCCATCCTTCGGCGGCCTCGGCCACGCGCCCGGCCGAGAGCGTGATCAGTGCGCCCAAGGGCTGGTACGACGCCGGCGACTACAACAAGTACATCGTCAACTCCGGCATCAGCACCTACACCTTGCTGGCCGCCTATGAGCAGTATCCGGCACTGTTCAAGGCGCAGGCGCTGAGTATCCCCGACGACGCGCCCGGCGTGCCCGGCATCCTGCAGGAGACCTGGTGGAATCTTGAGTGGATGCTGGCCATGCAGGATCCGGCCGACGGTGGCGTGTATCACAAGCTCACCGACAAGCAGTTCGATGGCCTGGTAATGCCCGCGCAGGCCACGCAGCAACGCTATGTGGTGATGAAGGCCACCGCCGCCACGCTGGATTTCGCCGCAGTGATGGCCGTGGCCAGTCGCGTGTATGCACCGTTCGAAAACCAGTATCCAGGCGTGTCGGCGCGGATGTTGAAGGCCTCACGCGCTGCGTGGGCGTGGGCGCAGCAGCATCCGGATGTGATCTATCGCCAGCCCGACGACGTGCGCACCGGCGGCTACGATGATGCGCAGGTGGACGACGAATTCGCCTGGGCTGCGGCCGAGCTGTATGTGAGCACGCGCGAGGACGGCTTCTACGACGCAATGATCGCGCGCAACGTACCGGCCAGCGTGCCGGGCTGGAGCAACGTCAGCGGCCTGGCCTGGATGTCGCTGGCCGGACATCGCGACCGGCTCACCCCGCATGCCGATCGCGCACGCATTACCCGCGAGATCACCGGCCTGGCGCAGCGTCTTGCCGATGAGTGGCAGGCCTCGCCCTGGCGTCTGGCGATGACCGACAGCGACTTCGTGTGGGGCAGCAATGCGGTGGTGCTCAACCGCGCGATGATGCTGATGCAGGGCTATCGGCTGACCCGGCAGCGGCCGTATCTGGATGCCGCGCAGTCGCAGCTGGATTACATCCTGGGGCGCAATCCGTTGGGCTTGTCGTTCGTCACGGGCGTGGGGCTGCGCAGCCCGATGCATATCCACCACCGCCCCTCCGAGGCCGACGGCATCGACGCACCTGTGCCGGGCTGGCTGGCCGGCGGTCCGCAATCGGGCCAGCAGGACGCCAAGGACTGCAAGGTGTCGTATCCCTCCAGGCTGCCGGCACTGTCGTACCTGGACAACACCTGCAGTTATGCCAGCAACGAGGTGGCGATCAACTGGAATGCGCCGCTGGTGTACGTGAGTGCGGCGGTTCAGGCGTCTACGCGGTAGGGCGTGCGTTTTTCAATGCGATGCCCGATGCCGCGGCTGTTCCTTTCCCACCGGGAGAGGGGGGCGCGCAGCGCCGGATGAGGGGGCGCCTCAGGGGAGCTACCAATGCCGGCAATGACAAACGCGTCGCCACGCGCCGTCAGAAGGGACTCCCCGACTGCTTCGCTTGCCGTACCCTCACCCCAACCCCTCGCCGCGCGCCCCGGCCCGCGCTTGCGGCGCGGGCGCTCCAAGGCACGCGCGCCAATGGCGCGCAAGCGGTGCCTTCTCGCCCCGGGGGGAGAGGGGCTTAAACTCACTCCACCCGCGTACCGAAAATCCGGTCGCCTGCATCGCCCAGGCCGGGCAGGATGTAGCCCTTGTCGTTGAGATGGTCGTCGATCGCGGCGGTGTAGACCTCCACGTCCGGATGCACCGCTTCCAGTGTCTTCAGGCCTTCCGGTGCGGCGACCAGGAAGATGCCCTTGATCCTTCGCGCGCCGGCGCGCTTGAGCATGTCGATGGTGGCGATCAGCGTGCCGCCGGTGGCCAGCATCGGGTCCAGGATCAGTGCATCGCGCTCTTCCAGGCGGCCGGTGAGGCGTTCGAAGTAGGGCACCGGCTGCAGGGTTTCTTCGTCGCGCTGCAGGCCGACCACGCTCACGCGCGCGGCCGGGATCAGCGCCAGCACGCCGGGCAGCATGCCCAACCCTGCGCGCAGGATCGGCACCAGGGTGATTTTCGCGCCGGCAATCCGCTGCACGGTCACCGGGCCGGCCCAGCCGGGTTGCACATGCGATTCGGTGTCCAGGTTGGCGGTGGCCTCGTAGGCCAGCAGCGTGCCCAGCTCGGTGACCAGTTCGCGGAAGCCCTTGGTGCTCAAGGCGGCATCGCGCAGCAGACCGATCTTGTGCTGGACGAGGGGGTGACGCACTTCGACGATTTTCATGGGCAGCGACAGGCGGGAGAGACCCACAGTGTGCCGCAGCCGGCGGCAGCGTCGCCACACATTGCGCGTGATCGCGCCTGCATATGTCATGTCAGTGAAACGTCGTAGACATAGCGTGCCCACCCATTCTTAACCGATTGGGGAAGCACCCGTGTTGAACAAGACTCCGCTGTGCCTGGCGATCACGCTGACGTTGGCGGCGGCCGCGTGGAGCCCGCTTGCGCAGGCGGCCGAGGGTGCGGCAGCTGCCACCGGTGCGTCCGGCGCGGCGGCCATCGACCTGGAGCGCCTGGAAGTGCGCCCGCAGGTGGAATCGCAGGTGCGCGCAGTCGATCTCAAGCGTGGCTCCGATGCGATCCAGGATGCGGTGGCCTCCGATGCGATGGGCCGCTACCCCGACAAGAACGTTGCAGAATCCTTGCAGCGCCTGCCCGGCGTCAGCGTCACCCGCGATCAGGGCGAAGGCCGCTTCGTGGTGATCCGCGGCCTGGATTCGGCGCTCAACAGCGTCACCATCGACGGCATGACCATGGGCACGCCGGAAGACGGCACCCGCTCGGCGCCGCTGGACGTGATTCCGTCCGATTCCACCGAACGCCTGAAGGTGGTCAAGTCGCCGACCCCGGACATGCCGGGCGATTCCATCGGCGGTGCGATCCAGGTCGAGTCCACTTCCGCGTTCGATCGCGATGGCCGCACCCTGCGCGGCTCGATCGAAGGCAGCCACCAGTCGCTGTCGGGCAAGACCAGCCCGAAGGGCGCGTTCAACTACAGCGATATCTTCGACGGCACCTTCGGCGTCGCAGTGGGTGTGAACTACCAGGACCGCGAATTCGAATCCGACAATACCGAGGTGGCCTACGACAGCTTCGACGGCGGCGCGGCCGACGATCTGTTCGCCGGCGAGGTGCAGCGCCGCAAGTACTTCATCGAGCGCACCCGCGTGGGCGCCAACCTCAATCTGGACTGGCGCCCCGACGCGGACAACCGCTATTACCTGCGCACGCTGTACAGCCGCTTCGACGATGCCGAAACCCGCCAGCGCACCATCTTCGGCCTGGCCGATGGGCAGGTCAGCGCCAATGGCGACGGCACCTACGAGGTCGCCGACCTGCCGGCCGATTCCATTGCCAAGCGCGTGCGCTATCGCACCAAGAAGGAGGACACCATGGCCTTGAGCGTGGGTGGCGAAAACCGTCTGAGCGCGGCCACCATGGATTACAAGCTGGGGTACACCAAGACCACCGAGCGCGTGAACGACGAGATGGAAGCGTACTTCAACTATGACGGCGACGATCTGTCGGCCACGGTCGACCAGAACAGCGGCATCCCGCGCCTGGGCTTTTCCGACAACGGCTGGCAGAGCAACGACGATTTCGTGTTCGACCGCTTCGTGCTTGCGCCCAAGCGGGTGGACGACAGCGAGCGCAGCGCGCAGATCAACGTGCGCTTCGATGGCGAGCATTCCAGCCTGAAGATGGGTGTGCTCGGCCGCTGGCGCGAGCGCGATGTCAATGTGGACGAAAGCGAGCTGCGTCGCGGGCCGGCGATCGATCTGAGCGACTGGAGCACCGCCGCGCCGGAACACCGCGGCGGCACCCTGGGCGAAAGCATCGGCTCGGACGGCATGCGCCGTTACTGGAACACCTCCGGCAATCTGTACAGCGCACGCCCGCAGGATGTCGGCGGCAATCTGCAGACCTCGCTGCAGGACGACTACAAGGCCACCGAAGACGTGTTCGCCACCTATGCGATGGGCACCTGGGACATCGGCGCGCTGCGCGCGATTGCCGGTGTACGCGTGGAAAACACCCAGTTCGACGCCACCGGCAACCAGGTCGACGTGGCCGAGAACGGCCGCACCGCCACGGTGACGCCGCGCGAAGCGTCCAGCAGCTACACCAATGTGCTGCCTGGCCTGCATCTGCGCTACGACACCGGCAACGACTGGGTGCTGCGGTTTGCCGCCAACAAGACCTTGTCGCGGCCCGCGTTCGGCGATGTCTCCCCGCGCGTGAGCATCAATCGTGGCGACAACGAGGTGAACGTCGGCAACCCCGATCTCGATCCGTATCGCTCCACCAACCTGGACCTGTCGTTCGAAAAATACATCGGCAGCACCGGCCTGATCTCGCTGGGCGTGTTCGACAAGTCGATCGACGACTACATCGTGCAGACCATCAGCACCAACGATGCCGAGTTCCCCGGGTTGCAGGTCACGCGCTCGATCAACGGTGACACCGCCAAGGTGCGTGGCGCCGAATTCAACTGGCAGCAGGCGCTGGATTTCCTGCCCGACGGCTGGAATGGCCTGCTGGTCGGCGCCAGCGCCACCGTGCTGGACAGCGATTTCGATCCCGGCCTGAGCGATCGCGCCGGCGAGGACTTCACCTTGCCGCGCTCGTCCAAGCGCATCTACAGCGGCCACCTGGGCTACGAAAAATACGGCTTCAGTGCGCGGGTTGCGGCGGTGTACCGCAGCGAGTACCTGGACACCATCGGGCAAAGCCGCGCGTACGATATCTATGTCGCCCCGCATACCCAGCTGGATTTCAGCATGAACTACCAATTCAACAGCCACGTCAGCCTGTATCTGGAAGCGCAGAACCTGCTGGACGAACCGCTGGAGCTGTACCAGGGCGTGCCCTCGCGCACGCTGCAGAACGAAGAATACGGCCGCACCTATGCGCTCGGCCTGAAGGTGGCACTGTGATCGCAACGCGCACGCGGCTCCACACAACGTTACTCCACACCACGCTGCTTGCCAGCGCGCTGGCGCTGACCGCCTGCGCCAGCGCACCGGTCGACCGCGAGGCCGACGAGGCATTGCTGAAAGACCCCTTGCTCAGCGAGGCCAAGGTGGCGCACCAGGTAGTGCCGGAGGCCTTCATCACCGCGCTGACCCCGGCCGACAATCTGGATTCGCCGGCCAGCTGGAGTGCGCCCGATGGCCGCCGCTGGGTGATCGCCACCGCCAAGGCCACGCATGCGCTGGTGGTGTTCGATGGCGATAGCGGCAAGCGCCTGCGCGTGGTCGGCGGCAAGGGCAAGGCGCCGGGCAAACTGGATCGCCCCAACGGGATTTCGGTGGTCGACGATCTGGTGTTCGTGGTCGAGCGCGACAATCGCCGCGTGCAGGTGTTTGCGCTGCCCGACTTCACACCGTTGACCAGCTTCGGCCGGGACGAATTGCGCGAGCCCTACGGCCTGTGGGTGCGCAAGCACGACGGCGGCTACGAGGTGGTGGTCAGCGACAACTACATGTCGCCGGCCAACAAGGATCTGCCGCCGCCGGTGGCCGAACTCGGTCAACGCTTCCGTCGCTATCAGTTGGCCAACGCAGGGCAGGGCTGGCAGGCGCGGCTGACCCAGAGCTTCGGCGATACCAGCGAGGCGGGCGCAGTGCGCATTGCCGAATCGGTGTTCGGCGATGAAGCGCATGCGCGCCTGATGATTGCCGAAGAAGACGTCGCCGTGGGCACGCAGTTGCGCGAATACGGCATGGACGGACGCTACCGCGGCCGCAATGTCGGCAGCGGTTTATTCAAGGCGCAGGCCGAAGGCATGACGCTGTTCGCATGCAAGGACGGCAGCGGCTACTGGATCGCCACCGATCAGTTCAAGGACCGCAGCGTGTTCCAGGTGTTCGATCGCCAGAGCCTGGCGCATGTCGGTGCCTTCGCCGGCCGGGTCACCGCCAATACCGATGGCGTGTGGCTGGATCAACGCGGCGATGCGCGCTTCCCGGGCGGGGTGTTCTATGCCTTGCACGACGACCAGGCGGTGGCGGCATTCGACTGGCGCGATATCGCGCGCACGCTGCGCCTGAAGGAGTGCGCGTCATGAGCGCCGGGCATGCATGGGGATACGCGCTGCTCTCGCTCATCGCGATGAGCAGCGCTCGATCGTTCGCCGCCGAGCGTGCCGCCGAACCCAACACCCAGGTGCCGGCGGGCTCCACCCACTATGTTGCCGATGGCTTCCCGGACCGCATCGTCGCCACGCCCGCGCAGGCGGCGGCGACCGGTTTTGCAGTGGCCTGGCGTACCGATGCCAGCGTCGACCAACCCTGGCTGGAACTGGTGGTTGCCGGCGACTCGCCCGACCTGGGTACGCCGCGCCGCATCCGCGCCCGCACCGCCACGCTGGCCAGCGAGAACGGCAGCTCGCACCACCACCGCGCCGATATCGACGGGCTGACACCGGACACGCTGTACGCCTACCGCGTGCAGGGCAACCGCACCTGGGGCGCGTGGAATCATTTCCGCACCGCCGCCAGCCCGGACACGCCGCTGACGCTGCTGTACTTCGGCGACACCCAGAACAAGAACCTCAGCCTGGTCTCGCGGGTGATCCGCCAGGCCTGGCGCTCGGCACCGGACGCGCGGCTGGCCCTGTTCGCCGGCGACCTGGTCAGCGGCAAGGACGGCCAGGACGACAACGAGTGGGCCGAGTGGTTCGAAGCCGGGCGCTGGTTGCTGGAAGGCACCGCAGTGGCGCCGGCGCCGGGCAATCACGAATATCACGAACAGGGCGAGGACACCCCGCAGGCCACGCGCACGCTCGGCAACCACTGGCCGGTGACCTTCGCCCTGCCGCGCAACGGGCCGTCGGCCACGGCGCGCACCAGCTACTGGTTCGACTATCAGGGCGTGCGCATCGCCGTGCTCGACGGCACCTCGGCACTGGATCTGGGCACCGGCCCGGCGCAGGCGCAGTGGCTGGACACGGTGCTGACCGACAACCCGCATCCGTGGTCGATCGTGCTGATCCACCAGCCGTTCTTTTCCCCGCGCGCCGATCGCGAAAACGAAAAGCTGGTCGAACAGGTGCTGCCGGTGATCCGCCGCCACAAGGTCGATCTGGTGCTGCAGGGCCACGACCATACCTACGGCCGGCGCGGCGATGAAGCAGGGCAGGCGACGCCGGTATTCGTGGTCTCGGTGGCCGGGCCCAAGCAGTACCGGCTCTCGGACCTCGCGCGCAGGACCATGCGTCCGGTCGGCGAAGACACCCAGCTCTATCAGGTGCTTCGCATCGACAACCGGAAGTTGCGTTACGAGTCGCGCACCGCCACCGGGCGTCTCTACGATGCGTTCGAGCTGGAGCGCGGCAGCGATGGCGGCAAGCGGCTGGTGGAGCAGGAAGCCGGACGCATCGCACCACGCGATTGCCCACGCAGCGCAACCCTGAAGGGACGCGCAGACCGGTGCTGGGAGTGAGGCGAGCATGACCACCGCGTGGCTCGCCAGTCCTGCCTGCGTTGCCTCGACGTCAAGCGGCTCACATCATCGCCGCGCTCACCGACCGGCGGGCGCAGCCGGTGTTCGGAATCGGCGTGTACCGCTCGAATACCGACGCTGCGGCGTGCCGTCCGGCTTCCCACCTGGGAACAGCTCGCCACGTCCTGTTGCTGGCTCTCAGGCCGCCTCGGCCTGGGCCTGGTGCGGACCTTCCTTCAGCGCACGCGCGATCGATCCGACCAGCAAATCGAGCTCGTCTTCGTCCATCGCAAAGTGCGGGGTGAAGCGCAGCGAATTCTCGCCGCCATGGATGACGTTGACGCCGCGATGGCGCAGCCACTCTTCGGTGGAACCGGCGCCATAGCACTTGAATTGCGGTGCCAGTTCGCAAGAGAACAGCAAGCCGGTGCCCTGCACCTTGGTGATCAAACCGCCCAGCTCGGACTGCAGTGCCTGCAGCTTGGCGATCGCCTGCGCGCCGCGGGTGCGGATCTTTTCGCGCACCTGCGGGGTGAACAACGCCAGCGTGGCGCAGGCGACATCCAGCGCACGCGGATTGGTGGTCATGGTGTTGCCGTAGGTGCCCTTGCGGTACACCTGCGCGGCGTGCTCGGTCACCGCCAGCACCGACAGCGGGTACTGCGCGGCGTTGAGCGCCTTGGAATAGGTCTCCAGGTCCGGCGGGTCGAGCTGCTCGAAGCCGGGGTAGTCCACCACCGACAGCACGCCGTGCGCGCGCAGGCCGGCCTGGATCGAATCCACCAGCAGCAGGCTGCCATGCAGGCGGGTCAGTTCGCGCGCCGCGGCGTAGAACGCGGCCGGCAATGCGCGGCCAGGGTCGCCTTCGCCCATCACCGGCTCCAGGAACACCGCCTCGATGAACCAGTGGTTGCGCGCGGCCTCGTCGAAGGCGCGCTGCAGCGCCGCCACGTCGTACGGCGCGATCGCGATCACCGAGTCTTCGTCGCGGTAGCTGGCCAGGTATTTGGTGTAGGTCTTGCGGCTGGAATCGGAATACAGGCCGGGGCGGTCGGTACGGCCATGGAAGCTGCCCTTGACCACCACGCGCTTGATGCTGGCACCGGCATGCCGCGCGCCGGGATCGGTGTGCAGCTTGGCGTTGGTGTCGACGATGCGCGCGGCTAGGCCGACCGCTTCGGAACCGGAGTTGAGGCACATGAAGCGTGCGAACGGACAGCCGCCGCGGGTATGGCCGATCTCGGCGCGCAGCGCGCGGTCGAGCCGGCGCTGCGCCAGGCTGGGCGTCATCACGTTGGCCATCACCTGCGGCCGCGCCATCGCCTCGAGCACCGGCGCCGGGGTGTGGCCGAAGCCGAGCATGCCGTAGCCGCCGGCGTCGTACAGCACCGCGCCCTTGAGCGTGACCACCCATGGCCCGCGCGCGGCGAGCGCCACGTAGGGGGTCACTGCATCGTCGGCATAGAAGTTGATGAAGCCGTCCTGCACCGCGCCGATCTGGGCGTCTTCGTCCAGGTCCAGCAGGTCGGCGGCCTCCGCGCGCACCTGCGCGTACTCGGCAGCCGCCGCGTCGATGGCGCGTGCAAGATCCGGGTGGTTGGCGGCCAGGCGCGCGATGGTCGCGTCGTCCAGGCCATCGGTCAGGCGGCGGCCGGCGTGGGCACGCAGCGGGGCGAGCGGGGCGAGGACGGACATGGCGCATCTCCTGCAAGGTGGCGTTCCCTCCCTATTATCAGCAGAAGATCGGCGTTTGGCAGCGTGAATTCGGGCAGGAAGTCGGGTATTTTCGTCGAATCGACGAACCAATTGGGCAAAAGTGAAAATCACTCCCTCCGACGAACGCCTGCTGTCGCTGCTGCGCGAGGACGCGCGCGCCTCCACCGCGCAGATTGCGCGCCGGCTCGGGCTGTCGCGCACCACCGTGCAGAGCCGGATCGAAAAACTCGAACGCGACGGCGTGATCAGCGGCTATACCGTGCGCACCCATGACGCCTACGAACAGGGCCGCATCCGCGCGCATATCCTGATCACCGTGCTGCCCAAGAAGATGCCGGCCGTGGTCAAGGCGCTGCGCGACATCCCCCAGGTGCGCCTGCTGCACTCGGTCAGCGGCGCCTACGACCTGATCGCCCTGGGCGTGGTCGGCGGCGTCAACGAGATGGACGTGCTCACCGACGCCATCGGCGCGATCGACGGCGTGGAGCGCACGACGACGTCGATCATTTTGTCGACGAAATTCGAGCGGTGAATGGAGAATCGGGAATAGGGAATCGCAAGAGCAGCGAATCGGGGGCGGAATCTGCGCCGATGAAGCGCTGGTGCCGTTGCGATTACCCATTCCCGATTCTCAATTCCCCGCCGCAGTTACAATATGCGGCTACTCCGCCAACGATCCTGCGGCCTTGAAGAAGTCCGATTTCCATTACGACCTGCCCGACGAACTGATCGCCCAGGCGCCTTTGGCCGAGCGGGCGGCCAGCCGCCTGCTGGTGGTGCCACCATCGCCGCAGGCGCTGACCGACCGCCAGGTGCGGGATCTGCCCGAGCTGCTGCAGCCGGGCGATCTGCTGATCTTCAACGATACCCGGGTGATCCCGGCGCGGCTGTTCGGGCAGAAGGCCAGTGGCGGGCGGGTGGAGATCCTGATCGAGCGCCTGCTCGGCGAGCGCGAGGCGCGGGTGCAGATCGGCGCCAGCAAGTCGCCCAAGGCCGGCAGCCGGATCGCGCTGGATGCAGGCGGCCAGGCCGAGGTGCTGGGCCGCGACGGCGAGTTCTATCTGCTGCGCTTCGAGATTCCCGCGCCGCTGGAGCACTGGCTGCAGGAAGCCGGGCGCCTGCCGCTGCCGCCGTACATCCGCCGCGAGCCGGGGGTGGAGGACCGCGAGCGCTACCAGACCGTGTTCGCGCGCGAAGTCGGCGCGGTGGCCGCCCCCACCGCCGGCCTGCATTTCGACGAGGAACTGCTGGCGCGCCTGCGCGAGCGCGGGGTGGAGTGCGGCCATGTCACCTTGCATGTGGGCGCGGGCACCTTCCAGCCGGTGCGGGTGGATAGGCTCGACCAGCACGTGATGCACACCGAGTGGCTCAACGTCGGTGCCGCGCTGGTCGAACAGGTACGCCGCACCCGCGCCCGCGGCGGCCGCGTCATCGCCGTGGGCACCACGGTGGTGCGCTCGCTGGAAAGCGCCTGGCGCACCACCGATGCCGCCCCGGACGGCGA
Source organism: Xanthomonas arboricola pv. guizotiae (assembly GCF_002940205.1). Classification (GTDB taxonomy): domain Bacteria; phylum Pseudomonadota; class Gammaproteobacteria; order Xanthomonadales; family Xanthomonadaceae; genus Xanthomonas; species Xanthomonas arboricola_C. Next base: position 62,343 of record NZ_MDSK01000025.1, on the reverse strand, counting down.
ACTGCTGCCGTTTGCCGGCGAAACCCAGATCTTCATCCTGCCCGGCTACCGCATCCGCAGCGTCGATGCGATGGTGACCAACTTCCACCTGCCCGAAAGCACGCTGCTGATGATGGTCTCGGCCTTCGCCGGCCGCGAGCGCATCTTCGCCGCCTACCGCCACGCCATCGAACAGCGCTATCGCTTCTTTTCGTACGGCGATGCGATGCTGTTGTGGGGCGGGGAATCGGGAGTCGGGAATGGGGAATGGGGAATCGTAAGGCGGTACCCGCCGAACGATCAGCCACCTGCCAACCGCTCTTCCCATTTCCGATTCCCGACTCCCCATTCCCCGGCCCCTCAATGTCCCGACTCCAGTTCCAGCTCCAAGCCACCGACGGGCATGCCCGGCGTGGGCGTCTGACCTTTCCGCGTGGCACCGTCGAGACGCCGGCGTTCATGCCGGTGGGCACCTATGGCTCGGTCAAGGGCATCCTGCCCGAGCAGATCCGCGCGCTGGGTGCGGAGATCATCCTGGGCAATACCTTCCACCTGTATCTGCGCCCGGGCCTGGATGTGATCGGCGATCACGGCGGGTTGCACGGGTTTGCGCGCTGGTACGGGCCGATCCTCACCGATTCGGGCGGGTTCCAGGTGTTTTCGCTGGCGCATCGCCGCAAGATCACCGAGCAGGGCGTGACCTTCGCCTCGCCCACCGATGGCGCGCGGGTGTTCCTGGGCCCGGAAGAGAGCATGCAGATCCAGAAGGTGCTCGATTCGGACATCGTGATGATCTTCGACGAGTGCACGCCGTACCCGGCCACCGAAGAGGCGGCGCGGCGCTCGATGGAGCTGAGCCTGCGCTGGGCGCAACGCTCGCGGCAGGCGCATGACGGGCTGGGCAACGACGCGGCGCTGTTCGGCATCGTGCAGGGCGGGGTGCATCCGGACCTGCGCAGCCGCTCGCTGGACGGGCTGCAGGGTATCGGGTTCGACGGCTACGCCATCGGCGGGCTGGCGGTGGGCGAGCCGGAGCACGAGCGCAACGCGATGCTGGAACACCTGCATCCGCGCCTGCCGGCCGACCGCCCGCGTTACCTGATGGGCGTGGGCCGGCCGGAGGATCTGGTCGAAGGCGTGGCGCGTGGCGTGGACATGTTCGACTGCGTGATGCCCACCCGCAACGCACGCAACGGGCATTACTTCACCTCCTTCGGCACCGTGCGCATCCGCAACGCCAGGTACGAGCGCGACCTGGACACCATCGAGCCGGGCTGCGGCTGCCATGCCTGCAGCAGCGGCTACACACGTTCCTACCTGCGCCATCTGGACCGCTGCAACGAGATGCTGGCGCCGATGCTGGGCACCCTGCACAACCTCTGGTACTACGAGAAGTTGATGGCCGACCTGCGTGCGGCGATCGCCTCGGGAACCTTTGCCGAGTTCCGGCGGTCCTTCTATGCGGCACGCGGCGCCATCACGCCGCCGTTGCCGGGGGAAACCAGCTGAGACCGGCCGTTCGCGCCCTTGCGCGGACGGTTTGGAGCCTGCATGGCATAATTCCCGGCTGTTCCGCTCCGGCGGTACCTGAATAGCGAGCGGCCGGTTGGCGCGCTGGCACCCAAACTAGGATGCACTGAATGAATCTGCTCGATTTCCTGATCCCCGTCGCCCAGGCGCAGGCCACTGGCGGCGCGCCGGCGCCCGGCCCGATGGGCGGCCTGTCCACCTTCGCGCTGCCGATCATCCTGATCGCGGTCATGTACTTCCTGATGATCCGCCCGCAGATGAAGCGCCAGAAGGAGCACAAGTCGCTGCTGGACAAGCTGGCGCGCGGCGACGAAGTCATCACCTCCGGCGGCGTGGCGGGCGTGATCACCGACATCGGCGACAACTTCATCACCGTGGAAGTGGCCGACAACGTGCGCATCCGCGTGCAGAAGAGTGCCGTGGGCCACGTGCTGCCCAAGGGCACGCTGAAGTCTGCCAACTAAGCGGCAACCGACCCGCTGCGCTCACTGTCGGGTGGGCGCAGTCGGTGCCGCGAACCGGCGCTGGGCGCGCCGCTGCGCGGCACCGCCGCATCCACCTGACGACCGCTGGCGACGCTGTGTTGGCCGCCTGAAGTCGTTCTCACTGCTAGGCGCGGCGCCGGGATGGTGTCGCGCGGGACTGTCGCAATGCTCGAATTTCCTCGCTGGAAGTATTTCCTGATCCTGCTGGTGCTGGCGGTCAGCGCGTTGTACGCGTTGCCCAACATCTACCAGAAGGACCCGTCCGTGCAGATCACCGCCAGCCGCGGTGCCCAGCTGGACGACGCCTTGCGCAGCCGCATCGACGCCGACCTCAAGGCCGCCGGCATCACGCCGAAGGCGGTCACCCGCGAAGGCGACAGCCTGATGGTGCGCCTGCCCAACCTGCAGGCACAGACCCGCGCCAACGACGTGCTGCGCCAGCAACTGGGCGAAAACTACACGGTGGCGCTGAATCTGGCCTCGACCGTGCCGGACTGGCTGGCCAAGCTGGGCGGCCGGCCGATGGTGCTGGGCCTGGACCTGGTCGGCGGCGTGCACTTCGCCATGCAGGTGGACCAGAAGGCCGCGCTGGAAAAGCGCCTGGACGGCTTTGCCGAAGACATCCGCACCACGCTGCGCGATGGCCGTATCGCCTATCGCTCGGTCGAGCGCCGCGGCGACAACAGCATCCAGGTCAGCCTGAGCGAAGGCGCCAGCGTCGACGCCGCGCGCACCGCGCTGGCCAAGTCGCAGCCGACCCTGACCTACGACGTCAGCGGCCAGACCATCTCGGTCAAGGTGCCGGAGGCCGAACTCAAGCAGATCGCCAGCGGCGCGATCGAGCAGAACCTCACCACCTTGCGCAACCGCGTCAACGCGCTGGGCGTGTCCGAACCGACCATCCAGCGCCAGGGCGAGGACCGCATCGTGGTCGAGCTGCCCGGCCTGCAGGACACCGCCGAGGCCAAGCGCCTGATCGGCGCCACCGCCTCGCTGGAGTTCCGCGCGGTGGTCGAAGGCAATGCCGAAGACGCCGTGCGCAGCGGCAGCATCCCGCCCGAAGCCAAGGTCTACCGCGTGCGCGATACCGGCGCGCCGGTGCTGCTCAACAAGCGCGCGCTGGTGACCGGCGACCAGATGGTCAGCGCCAGCGTCAGCACCGACCAGAACGGCATGCCGGCGGTGGCGGTGACGCTCAACAACGTCGCCGGCCAGCGCATGCTCGACTACACCAGCGCCAATGTCGGCAAGCTGATGTCGGTGGTCTACATCGAGCGCATTCCCACCGTGACGATGGTCGACGGCAAGGAAGTGCGCAGCGTGCGGGTCAAGGAAGAGGCACTGTCGCCGACCCGCATCGCCGGCGTGTTCGGCAAGAACTTCCAGACCACCGGCCTGGAGAAGACCGAGGCCGAGAACCTGGCCAAGCTGCTGAAATCCGGTTCGCTGGCCGCACCGATGGATTTCGTCGAGGAATACGTGATCGGCCCGAGCCTGGGTGCGGAGAACGTGGAGCGCGGCGTCACCGCGGTGATCTACTCGTTCCTGTTCACGCTGGTGTTCTTCACCGTCTACTACCGCGTGTTCGGCGCGATCACCTCGGTGGCGCTGCTGTTCAACCTGCTGATCGTGGTGGCGGTGATGTCCCTGTTCGGCGCCACCATGACGCTGCCGGGGTTTGCCGGTCTGGCCTTGTCGGTGGGCCTGTCGGTGGACGCCAACGTGCTGATCAACGAGCGTATCCGCGAAGAGCTGCGCCTGGGCGTGCCGGCCAAATCGGCGATTGCCGCCGGTTATGAAAAGGCCGGCGGCACCATCCTGGACGCCAACCTCACCGGTCTGATCGTGGCGGTGGCCTTGTACGCGTTCGGCACCGGCCCGCTGAAGGGCTTCGCGCTGACCATGATGATCGGTATCTTCGCCTCGATGTTCACCGCGATCACCGTGTCGCGTGCGCTGGCGGTGCTGATCTACGGCCGCCGCAAGAAGCTGAAGACCGTCGCCATCTGAGATGCGAGTCCGGCCTTGCCCCTTGCAGCGCGCTGCTGGGGTAGGGGATGAATCCCTTCGCAAGCGTTGCGCATCCTGACGGTGCGCAACGTCTAAACGGAAGATCTTTTCCATGAAATTGTTCCCGCTCCATCTCATTCCCAACGACACCAAGATCGACTTCATGCGCCTGCGCAAGCCGGTGCTGATCCTGATGCTGGTGATCGCGGTGGCCTCGGTCGGCGTCATCGTCGGCAAGGGCTTCAACTACGCGCTGGAATTCACCGGCGGCACGCTGGTGCAGACCTCGTTCCAGAAGACCGTGGACGTGGATCAGGTGCGCGAGCAGCTGGCCAGGGCCGGCTTCGAGAACGCCCAGGTGCAGAACGCGCGCGGCGGCAACGAAGTGATGATCCGCCTGCAGGCACGCGAGCAGCACAACAATCGCGACGATGCCGCAAGCAGCGTCGCCGAAGAAGTGCGCAAGGCGGTCAGCACTGAGCAGAACCCCGCCACCGTGCAGCCGGGCGAGTTCGTCGGCCCGCAGGTCGGCAAGGACCTGGCCTTGAACGGTGTGTACGCCACCGTGTTCATGCTGGTGGGCTTTCTGATCTACATCGCCTTCCGCTTCGAGTGGAAGTTCGCGGTAGTCGCCAGCCTGACCGCCTTGTTCGACCTGCTGGTCACCGTGGCCTTCGTGTCGCTGACCGGCCGCGAGTTCGACCTGACCGTGCTGGCCGGCCTGTTGTCGGTGATGGGCTTTGCGATCAACGACATCATCGTGGTGTTCGACCGCGTACGCGAGAACTTCCGCGCACTGCGCGTGGAGCCGCTGGAAGTGTTGAACCGTTCGATCAACCAGACGCTGTCGCGCACGGTGATCACCGCGGTGATGTTCTTCCTGTCGGCGCTGGCGTTGTACATCTACGGCGGCGAGTCGATGGAAGGCCTGGCCGAGACGCACATGATCGGCGCGGTGATCGTGGTGATCTCCTCGGTGATCGTGGCAGTGCCGATGCTGAGCATCGGGCCGTTTGCCGTCACCAAGCAGGATCTGCTGCCCAAGGCCAAGGACGTGGAGGCGCTGGCGCGCCGTCCTTGATGCAGCCAGTGGGTGTCTGACGAAAAAACCGCGCGCTCCGCGGTTTTTTCGTTTGCCGCACGGGTTTTTCCTGTGCGGCCAGTCGCCCGCACTCTTGCTGCAAGCTCAGCTCCTGCTGCAACTGCCATTGTCGTTGTTGTTCCAACGCCTGTTGCTGCTGCGTGTGCAGAAATCGCGACCGGTCAGCGACAAGAAGGCCACGATGACCAATAGAGCGAACAACGCGGTCAGGCTGGCGACCGCCGCAAACTTCCGCTCAAAACGGAACGCAAGGTAGATCGCCAAGCCCACCAGCATGAATACCTTGGTTACGCCGCGGTGCGCTGGATGCCGTCGGCGATGACCTGAGCATAGCGATCGAACGCCTGTCCCTCGGGTAGAAGCAAGCGCGGAATAGCCAGTTCGCATTCCAGCAACTGGAGTCGGCCGTCCCGATCATGAAGTGCATCGATGCGATCGAACCACAGCCAGCCGTAGCGGTGTACCAAGGTGTCGTGGATGTGCTGGGCCCAGTTCAGTTCTTCGCGGCCCGCACGCCACGGCTGATTACGGCCTCCCAGACGCTCGTGCGCCCACCAGCCGCCCTGATCGCCGACGGTCTTGCGGACCGCGTGGCTGAAGTGCCCGCCAAGAAATACGAAGGAAAGCTCGCCGAACTCGAGTATCGAAGGCTCGAAGCGCTGCACGAAGATGCTGTGGGTTTTCAATAACCTGGACAGGATTGCCGTATAGCGTTCGGTGTCTTCTCCAAGCACGTAGTGACTCTTGGAACTGCTTCTGCCGCCTCGAGAAAGGCGGATGGTTCTCCACGAACCGGAGGAAACGGTCGGTTTGATGACGATGTCGTCCCAGCCGGTTTCTTGCATGAGCTCCTGGATGCGCAGCGGCGCGCCGCGCTCAACCCAGCAGGTGGGGATCAGGTCGATCCCTGAGTCGCCTAGTTTGCGCAGATACAGACCTTTGTCGAGCGCATCGCGGATCAGCGCGATGTCGTTGGCGAACGGAATCGGTCCTTCGGGAAGATCCTGCACACGCTGGTGCAGGCGTTCTATCTGATTCAGGAATCCGCGGTGCTTGTGGTACCAGCGACACATGCGGACGTTGATGAGATCAACGCCGCGCAAATCCACGTTGTCGATCTCGTTCAAGTGCACCATGCGTGCCTGCACCCCACGTAAGCGCAACGCTTGAACCGCTGCCGGATACTCCAGATGCGGCGCACCCAGACTGAGGTAAATTGCAGTCTGCGGCTTGGCAGTCATCTCAAGGCACGCTCCGTTCTTGTGCGTCCTGCGGAGTTGATTGCACGTCGTCAACAGCAGCGTGGACGCGATTGACGCCGCGCCAGCCTCTGCGTATCCGCGTCTCAGCGGCGTCCCACGCATAGCAGAGCGCAAACTGCAGCAATAATCCCAATGGACGCAGCCGGATAACCCAGCCGAGACGTGTCATGGGGGATATGGGCAGCCGGTCGAACCATGTCGCGCTGCCAGCTGGCCGCTGTTCCGCAGGTTGCACGAGGTCGCGTGCGCTGACGTCGATATGGCCAGCCTTTGCGCCGCCAAACAGCTTCCAGACACGCGGCAACGGAGCCGTCAGGCTGAGGAAACTGGTGACACGCGGTAGCCTGATGCCGTTGTCCTGACGCCAACGTGCGCGCCTGGCGAGCTGACGTTGCAGATGCGCCTGCAGTCGCTGCACCCGTTCTGGCGACAGCCATAGCCAATAGGGCGAGCGCGAGTAGAACAAACGCGATTCCAGTCGCTGCCGCAGACGGCGCAGCTGGGCGGTTTCACGCGAGGATTGACCTTCGGTCTGCACGAGCCAATGCGTCAACGCCGAACGCGTGCTGCCCATGCACCAGAACACCGCCATATCCAGCATGTGCGACAGCAGGAAGAAGCGTGAATCCTCGATGGCCGGGGAGTATTTGTGGTGCACCATGTTGCGCAACATGTGCCAGTCCTGGCGGGTGGCATGATTGATTCTCTCGATATAGCCCCGGTCGAGATGCTGATCGAGCACGTCGCGTTGCACCACATTGGCGATGTGCCAGCTGGTCACCATGCCAAGCGCCATGCCCTGGCTGTAATAGGCATCAATGATGCTTGCCGAGTCTCCGGCCATCGCGTAGCGACGCGTGCTTACGAAAGTGTCGGTCCAATGCTGGACGTTGCGGAAGGTCTGCAGCTCGAGCAGTGTCTGTTCGTTGATGATGCCCTCCAGCAACGGATAGCGCCGGATCAGATTCCAGAATTTCTCGGCAGGTGTTGCGCCTTCCGGTGGGGTGCGCTGGTCGAAAGTCACGCCAACGCTAATACGATCCTGAGACAGGCGGATCACCCAGATCCAGTAGCCGCGCCCCCATAGGTGCACGGTATACAGATCGCGAGGCGTCGATCGCCCGTCCTGCAGCAAGCAATGCCAACGAGCATCGAACACGGCATCTCCCGCATGTTCGAACTGGCCCCAGATGGCGGTGGTCTGGAATCCATCGCGCTCTTCGTGCTTCTCTGCGGTATGTCCCTGCTGCCTGGTCAATAGCCGGCTGCGCCCCGAGCAATCCACCAGCCACCGCGTATCGATCCTTCCATCGCAACCCTGGCCTTGCCAATGCATCAGGTGCGGTCCGTCGTCCTCGGCGAGCACCACCTTGCGGATACGCACGTTGTCGATCAAGGTGATGTTCGGGTGTTCACGTACCGCATCGAGCATGACCGCTTCGGCTTCTGGTCTTACGATTTGCATGTCCAGAAACATGCAGCGAAACCATTTCTTGTCGGGGGCCAGGTCATACAGATAGTGAGGTGGGTGCGGATCTGCATTCACGGCCCATTCTGTGGTCTCGCCGAAATCGTGACGGTGCTCGGCGCCAGCGCTGAACCAGACGCCGAGCTTGATGAACGATCGCTCGGTGAGAAACGTGTCCAATTCGCCGATGGTGCGCAAGAATGCGCTGGTAAAGACCAGAAAGGATTCGCCTACCTTGAAGCTGTGTCTGCGCTCTTGCAGATTGTCGATCAGCGTGACACTTAGGCCGCGCTTGGCCAACTGAAGCGCATTTGTCAGCCCGATGATGCCTGCACCGATGACGACGATTTGATTGGATTTAGGCGGATAGTGGTGTGCCGCAGTTGAGGTCATGTCCGTTATCCTTCCACAGCTGCTGAAACACACGTCGTTGAGCCTATCTACGGTTTTTCACAGATCTTGCGCCGCCCCGAAGTTATGTCGCGCAATTTCAAAATTCTTCAGGCGAAAAAACGAAAGTGGGAACATTGTCTAGGAATGATCGTCGATTCCCCTAAGTGGTGTTATTCGGTATCGGGCCGCGCAAAGCGGGAAAAGGCAAGTGCATGGCAATAGCCAAAAAGCCAGAGCCAGACCCAGGGCAATGCGAGCGACGGCCTGCATTGCAGGCGTCGCTATGGAAACGTACTTACTGGTGCCGGATCACAGATTCCAGTCGATCCGCATGCCCGCGATCAGCGCGTTCTTCAGATCGTTGCTGCGGGTGGGTTCGTTGAACTGGTCGGGGTTGATCACGTAATGCAGGTTCGGGGCGATGCGCAGGCGCTTGGTGACCTGGATGCCGTAGCTCAGCTCCATCATGATCTGGTTGTCGGCCGGGGTGCCGGTGCCGCCAGCGGAGGCGCGCGCCAGGCGCAGGTTTTCGATCGCCTCGTCGCTGTACTTCTGCTGGGTGATCACGAAGGCGATGTTGTCCTGCGGGCGGCTGGCGAAGGTGCCCTTCTGCACCAGGCCCAGTTGCACGAAATGGTCCTCGATCGCCTGGCCGCCGGTGCTCTTGAGGATGGCGCCGAACACGGTCAGGCCGCGGCTGCCGGACGGATCCGGGTTGGTGACCTGCTGTTCGAAGCGGGCGAACACGCCCGAGCGGCCCTGCTTGTTGTCGTAGTCCAGCCCGCTGAGCACGGCGGGGTTGCCGTTGCGGTCGCGCAGCGGGTCGGTGTAGTCGGAGTTGTCCTGCCAGCCGCCCAGTTCGTACATCGCGGCCATGCTGCCGTCGCCGCCCTTGTTCTTGTAGCCGATGGCATACGGCACCACCACGCCGGTGGTGTCGTCGGTGCTCCACTTCAGGCCGTGCTGGCCGTCCTGGGCCTGCACCGGGTTCACCTCGTAGGCGCCCACATGCACGTAGACCTTGGGCGTGACCCAGGCGGTGGCATGCGCGGCCCAGCTGGAAACAGGCCAGTAGGTGAAGTTGCTGGTGCGGAACACGAAGGTGGGGTTGCCGCAGGCCGAGTTGCCCTGGAAGTACTGGCACAGGTCCGAGCCGAGGAAGTGGATGTTGGCCACGCTGCGGCCGGCTTCCAGTTCCAGGCGGTCGTCGAACAGCTTCTGCAGCAGGGTGAAGTTGGCCAGCCGCGTGCCCTGGCCGCCGTAGATTTCCTGCACCGAGGTGCTGTTGCCGATGCTGCTGTTGGCCAGGTTGGTGCCATGACGGTTGGAGACCTGCAGCTTGACCGTGGCGCCGCCCCAGCCGAACAGGCGGTCCATGTCGACATCGGTACCGACCATCAGCTGGCCGGCATAGGCGTCGCCGTTCTTGCGGCCGCCATCGATCATCGATGCGGCTTCGCCGGTGTAACCCAGCTTGAGCTTGAAGGCATCGGCGGCGTCCTGCGCGTGGGCGAGCGGGGTCAGCGCCAGCGCCAGCGACAGGCACAGCAGGCGGGGACGGGCATGGCGGGGGGCGAGGACGGTCATGGCAGGACTCCGAACGAAGGAAGGCGTGGCCGGGTGGCGAACGCGACAGCTAGGGGATGGGCAAGCCGCCGGCCGCGCACGAAGGTGCGCAGCCCAGCGGTGAAACCGGTCAGGGGTGGAGTGGGGCGGCGGTCAGGCGTGGCGCATGCGCGGACGGCACGCGGCAATGGCGAGGTGGCCGAAGGTCAGGCGACCACATCGGCCACCGGCTTCTTGAGCAGGCGCAGTGCCACCGCGGTGACCACCACGCCGACCACCAGGGCCAGCACGTAATTGAGCAGGTGGGTCACCGCGTTGGGGATCAGCAGCACGAAGATGCCGCCGTGCGGTGCCTTCAGCTCGGCACCGGCGGTCATCGAGATCGCGCCGGCCACGGCCGAGCCGATCACCAGCGCCGGGATGGTGCGCAGCGGGTCGCGCGCGGCATACGGGATGGCGCCTTCGGTGACGAAGGCCAGCCCGAGCACGCCGGCGGCCGTGGCCGAGCCGCGTTCTTCCACGGTGAAACGGTTGCGGAACACCCAGGTGGCCAGCGCGATGCCCAGCGGCGGGGTCATGCCGGCCACCATGGCGGCGGCCATCGGGGTGTAGACCTGGCTGGCGATCAGGCCGGTGGAAAACGCATAGGCGGCCTTGTTGACCGGCCCGCCCATGTCGAAGGCCATCATGCCGCCGAGCAACAGGCCCAGCAGCAGCGCGCTGCTGCCCTGCATGCCGCGCAGCCAGGCGGTGAGCCAGGCCAGCAGATCGGCCACCGGTTGCCCGAACACGTACATCATCGCCAACCCGACCAGTAGCGTGCCCAGCACCGGCAGGATCAGCACCGGCTTGAGCCCTTCCAGGTTGCGCGGCAGCTTGATGTAGCGGTTGAGCGCGGCCACGCCGTAGCCGGCGATGAAGCCGGCGATGATCCCGCCGAGAAAACCGGCGTTGAGGTTGGCTGCGACCAGCCCGCCGATCATGCCGGGCGCGATGCCGGGGCGGTCGGCGATGGAGTAGGCGATATAGCCGGCCAGCGCCGGCACCATCAGGGTAAAGCCGGCCTTGGCGCCGATCTGGAACAGCGACCAGGCCAAGGTGCCCTGATGCGTGTCGTCGCCGGCATAGATGCCGCCCAGCGCAAAGGCCAGCGCGATCAGCAGCCCGCCGGCAGTCACGAACGGCAGCATGAACGACACCCCGGTCATCAGGTGCTTGTAGGCGCCGGTGCGGGTGTTGCCCTTGCTCGCGGTGGCGCTGGCAGCGGGGCCGGCAACTGGCGTTGCGCCGCCGTGCACGCTCGCCTCGGCCAGGGCCTTGTTGATCAGCGCCGGGCCATCGTTGATCGCCGGCTTGGTGCCGCTCTTGAACAGGCGCTTGCCGCCGAAGCGGGCCAGGTCGACCTCGCGATCGGCGGCGATCAGCACCAGATCGGCATCGCGGATTTCCGCGTCGGTCAGGGCATCCTGCGCGCCCACCGAGCCCTGGGTTTCCACGCGGATCTGGTAGCCGAGTTTCCTGGCGGCCTGCTGCAGGCCTTCGGCGGCCATGAAGGTGTGCGCGATACCGGTGGGGCAGGAGGTGATCGCAACGATGCGCTTGCTGCTGGCGCCTGCGCTGGCTGCGGCAGCCGATGCATTGGCGGCGGCCGGTGCGACGAGCTGGTTCACTGCGGCGGCCGGGTCGTCCAGCACCGCGCCCAGGCTCAGGCGCAGCAGCTGCGCGTCGCCGAAGCGGGCGGTGTCGGCATCGGCGTCGCCGATCACCAGCACCTGGCTGGCGGCGCTGGCCAGTTCGCCCGGCAATGCGCCGAGCACGCCCTGGTCGCTGCGGATCTCGATCGTCACGCTGCGCCCGGCGGCGGTGGCCGCGCGGCGCAGCGCTTCGGCCGCCAGGACGGCTTCGGTGCTGCGGTCGCCAGCGGCGATGACCACGATGGAAGAGGACATGCAAATCTCCTGCGTTGTTCGGTCGCCGGCAAACGCCGGCGGGATACGTGGTGTCTTGCACAAAACACCGGCGCGCTGCGCTGGCACCGCCAGCGTTCGCGCCGGCGGTGGTGCTACGAGAGCGGGTCGATGACGATCTCGTCGGCGAGCTTGCGTACCTGCTGCGGGATCAGCCGGCGCGCATCGCCGCTTTCCAGCCGGCTGACCGAGAACGCGGTCGCCAGCCGTGCGCAACTTTCCAGATCGGTGGACTCGCCGAGCAGCGCGGCGGCCAGGCCGGCCACCATCGCGTCACCGGCGCCCACGCTGCTGCCTTGCGCCAGCCGCGGCGGACGCGCGATCAGGCGCTGGTCGCGCTGCACGAACAGCGCGCCCTCGGTGCCCATCGAAATGACCACCAGCTGGATGCCGCGTGCGATCAGCTCGTGCGCGGCGGCGCTGAGGGCGGCGCGGTCGCTCAGCGGGCGGCCGGTCCAGGCTTCCAGTTCGTGCCGGTTCGGCTTGACCGCGTAGGGCAGCGCCTGGCGTGCGGCGCCGAGTGCGGCCACCAGCGGCGCGCCACTGGTGTCCAGCAGCACGCGCGCACCGGCGGCGCTGGCCTGGGCCTGCAGCTGCGCCCAGCTGTCGTCCGGCAGCCCGGCCGGCAGGCTGCCCGACAGCACCACCGGCAGGCCGGGGCGCAGCAGCGGCGCAAGGTGATCGGCCACACCTTGCAGATGCGGCGGGCCCAGGCGCAGGCCGGGCAGGTTGATGTCGGTGGTGTCGTTGCTGCGCGCGTCGACCAGCTTGAGGTTGGTGCGGGTCTCGCCGGCCACGCGCTGGCAGTGATCGGCAATGCCGCGCTCGCGGAACAGCGCTTCGAACACGCCGGCATTGCCGACCCCGAGCACGCCCAGCGCGGCGACCTGGCTGCCCCAGTCGGCCAGGCAGGCGGCCACGTTGATGCCCTTGCCGCCGGCATCGTTGCGCACGCTGCTGGCGCGGTGCACGGCGCCCGGTTGCAGGTGGTCGAGCTGGATGGTCTGGTCGATGGCCGGGTTCAGCGTGACGGTGATGGCCTGCAGGCTCATGCCGCGTCCTCGCGCTTGGCTTCCAACGCGCGCACCTGTTCGGCGGTTTCGCAGTTCAGCGCCTGCCCGGCGAGCTGCTGTAGCTGGCTCAACGCGGCGCCACGCAGGCGTGCCTTGACCGCCGGGATGTCGTTGGGGGTCATCGACAATTCCTGCACGCCCAGGCCGGCCAGCAGGCTGGCGCCGAACGGATCGCCGGCCAGCCCGCCGCACACGCCGACCCAGCGGTCGTGTTTGCGCGCACCATCGATCGTGCTGCGGATCATGCGCAGCACCGCCGGATGCAGGCTGTCGGCTTCGGCGGCCAGTTCCGGGTTCTGGCGATCGATCGCCAGCACGTACTGGGTGAGATCGTTGGTGCCGATGGAGAAGAAGTCCGCGTGGCGCGCCAGCACGTCGGCCTGCGCGGCGGCGGCGGGCACTTCGATCATGATGCCGATCGGCACTTCCGGCGCGTCGAGGTCGGTGCGGATGCGTGCGCAGATGGCGCGCAGCGCGATCAGCTCCGGCACCGAGGTGATCATCGGGAACATGATCGACAGCCGCGCACCGTCCCTGGCGGCGCGGTACAGCGCACGCAGTTGCGGCTCCAGCAGGTCGGGGCGACGCAGCAGCAGGCGCGCGCCGCGCACGCCCAGGAACGGGTTTTCCTCGTGCGGCAGTTCCAGATGCGCCACCTGTTTGTCGCCGCCGATGTCCAGCGCGCGCACGATCAGCGGGCGGCCGTCCAGCGCCTGCGCCATCGCCAGATACGTGGCGTGTTGTTCGTCCTCGCTGGGGGTGCGGCCGCTTTCCAGGAACAGGAATTCGGTGCGCATCAGGCCCACGCCTTCGGCGCCCTGGGTCAGCGCCAGCGCGACCTGGTCGGGCAGGTTGACGTTGGCGCCGATGTCGATGTGGTGGCCGTCGCTGGTGTCGGCCGGCAATGCGCGCTGCGCGGCTTCGCGCTCGCGGATCGCCTGCTGTTCGGCGATATGCGCGCGCGCGGCGTCCAGATCGAGTTCGGACGGGTTGATGTACAGCCGCCCGCTGCTGCCGTCGATGATGGCGGTGACGCCGTCTTCGATATCCATGAGTTGGCCGCCGGCCGCGACCAGCGCCGGCAGGCCGAGCGTGCGCGACAGGATCGCGGTATGCGAGGTCGGCCCGCCTTGCGCGGTGGCCAGGCCGAGCACGCGCGTGGTGTCCAGGTTGGCGGTGTCCGACGGCGACAGATCGCCGGCCAGCAGGATGCAGGGCTGCTCGGGCAGGTCGGTCAGGCCGGCGCCTGCAGCGGCCGGGTCGAGCTGGGCCAGCACGCGGCGGCCGACGTCGCGCAGGTCGGCCGCGCGGCCGGCCAGAACCGGGTTGCCGAGTGCGGCCAGGCCCGAGGCGATCTGTTCCACCGCCTGGTGCCAGGACCACGCCACGCCGTGGCCTTCGACCATCAGCTGGCAGGTGCGGGTGATCAGGTCGGTGTCGTTGAGCAGTTCGGCCTGGGCCTTGAAGATCGCCGCATCCGAGGCGCCGAGCCGGCGCTGGGTGTCGTCCTGGATCGCCGCCAGTTGCTGGCGGGTGCGGGTCAGCGCGTCGTGCAGCAGTGCGCCGCCATCGCCCAGGCCGACCGGTTGATCGGCCACCTCGGTCTGCGCCGCGCGCAGGCGGTGCACGATGCCGATCGCCACGCCCGGGCTGGCGCCGATGCCGACGATGGCCGGTTGCGCCTGCGGCGGCGTCCAGCCGACCACCGGGGCGGCGCGGCGTTGCGCGGCGCGTTCGGCATCGGCCTTTTCCTGCGCCGTCAGGCTGTCCATCACTGCGCGCAGGCGCTTGAGCAGCGCGCTAGCGTCGCTGCCTTCGGCCGAGACGGTGATGCTGTCGCCGGCACGCAGGCCCAACTGCAGCAGGCCGACCAGGCTCTTGGCATCGGCGGCCTGGTCGCCGGCGCGCACCTGGGCGCGCGCCGAGAAACCGCGCGCGGTCTCGGCCCAGCGGGTGGCCGGACGGGCATGCAGGCCGCTGGGGTAAGCAATCGTCCACTCGAATGTTTCGGCCAGATCGGTGGCCGGCGCGGCGCTGGTGTCGGGCGCGCGGTCGCCGGTCAGGGCCGCCACGATCACGCCGGGGTCGTCGGTGCTGAACAGCGCTTCCAGCTGGGCCGGGTCCTGGATCAGGCGGGTCAGCCGGCGCAGCAGGGTGATGTGGGTGTCGGACTGGGCGGCGATACCGACCACCAGCCGGGTGGTCTGGCCCGGGTTCCACTCCACCCCCTCGGGCAACTGCAGCACCGCGATGCCGTCGCGGCGCACCAGATGGCGGTCTTCGCCCACGCCATGCGGGATCGCCAGGCCATGGCCGAGGAAGGTGTTCGCCAGGCCTTCGCGGCGCCGCATGCTGGCGTCGTAGCCCGGCGCCACGCAGCCGGCGGCGACCAGCAACTGGGCGGCCTGTGCGATGGCATCGTCCTTGTCGCGGGCATGGGCACGCAGGCGCACGAGTTCGGGAGTGACGGGGGCGGCTGGCGACGGAGAGGACAAGACGGACTCCGGGGTAGGAACGGGTTGGGAAGTATAGTGGGAACGTTCCCACTCCTGGCGTCAATGTGCACTGCACAAAAACGCCGTAGTGCTTTCGGGTTAGCATTCGGACGGAACAGGACGCCTGGCAGTAGGCGCGCAAATGGAGCGGGAACGGTCCCAGTGAGCATCAGCATCAATGACGTGGCCCGTGTGGCCGGGGTGTCCAAATCGACGGTCTCGCGTGCGCTGGGCACCGGCCCGGTCAGCGAGGAGGTGCGGGCCAAGGTCGAGGCGGCAGTACGCCAGACCGGCTACCGGCCCAACCTGATGGCGCGCCGCCTGCGGTCCCAGCAGTCCGGCATCCTGGGAGTGATCGTCGCCGACATCCGCAACCCGTACTTCACCGCGCTGATCCGCGCGGTGGAGGAAGTGGCCTATCGCGCCGGCATGCGCGTGACCCTGTGCAATACCGACGAAGACCCCGAGCGCGAGGCGCTGTACCTGCAATTGATGCAGGAAGAGCGCATCACCGGGCTGATCTTCGCGCCGACCCGCAGCACGGTCGGGCGCATGCATGAGCTGGTGCTGGACTACCCGACCGTGCTGGTGGACCGCGCCGGCCCCGGCAGCCGCTACGACAGCGTGGTGCTGGACAACGCCGCAGCCATGGGCGAACTGGTGGCGCATCTGCAGGAGCAGGGGTATCGGCGCATCGGCGGGCTGTTCGGCACCAGCACCACCGCGACCGAGCGCCGCAAAGGCTATCTGGCCGCGATGGCGGCGCCAGGGCTGGCGCCTGCCTATCGTGAAGTGGCGCCCACCGCCGAAGCGGCGATCGCCGAAGTCGGCCAATGGCTGGCCAGCGCGGACCGGCCCGACGCCATCGTCACCAGCAACAGCCTGCTGTTGATGGGCGCGCTCAAGGCCGCCCGCACCGCTGGTCTGCGCCTGCCCGACGACCTGGCCCTGGCCGGTTTCGACAACGAGCGCTGGACCGATCTGGTCGAGCCGGGCATTACCGTGGTCGAGCAGCCGGTCGAGGACATGGGCCGCGCGGCGATGTCGCTGCTGCTGGAACGCTTGAGCAATCCGCAGCTGCCGATCCGCCGCATGGTGATGACCGGCCGCTGCGTGGTCCGCGGCTCCACCGGCGCACGCCCGCGCACCTAGCCGCCCGCCATATCGTAGGAGCGCACCCGGGCGCGACGGGCGTTACCGGCAAGGCCCGTCGCGCCCGGGTGCGCTCCTACGACGGCGGGGGCGTTTGTTGTAGATCGCGCTATGCGGTCTTGCCCAATCACCCCCATGTCACCAATCCCCGCTACCCCGTAGGAGCGCCCTTGGGCGCGATGGGCGTTACCGGCAAGGCCCGTCGCGCCCGGGTGCGCTCCTACGACGGCGGGGGCGTTTGTCGCAAATCACGCTATGCGGTCTTGCCCAATCACCCCGTGTCACCAATCCCCGCTACCCCGTAGGAGCGCCCTTGGGCGCGACGGGCGTTACCGGCAAGGCCCGTCGCGCCCATCCCCGCCACGGGGCATCACGGGAGCGCCGCCCAAAAAAAAGCCCCGGCACTGCCGGGGCTCTTCGTTCTGCGCCATGTCCGGGATCAGCGATCCGGACGATGCGTCCCCGAGTCGTTCTGTGCGACCAGGTATTCCTTGGACTGTTCGTCCAGCTTGTCGCCCAGCATGCGGCGCACCACCACGAAGAACAGCGGGATGAAGATCACGCCGAGCACGGTGGCGAACACCATGCCGCCGATCACGCCGGTACCGATGGAGTGACGCGAGTTGGCGCCGGCACCGGTGGAGATGGCCAGCGGCAGCACGCCCAGGATGAAGGCGAACGAGGTCATCAGGATCGGGCGGAAGCGCAGATGCGCCGCTTCCAGCGTCGCCTCGCGCAGCGTCTTGCCCGCCGCACGCTGCTCCACCGCGAACTCCACGATCAGGATCGCGTTCTTGGCCGCCAGGCCGATCACCGTGATCATGCCGATCTTGAAGTACAGATCGTTCGGCAGGCCGCGCAGCATCGAGAAGGTGATCGCGCCCAGCACGCCAATCGGCACCACCATCAGCACCGCCACCGGAATCGACCAGCTCTCGTAGAGGGCGGCCAGGCACAGGAACACCACCACGACCGACAACGCCAGCAGCAGCGTGGCCGCATTACCGGCAATGATTTCCTGGTACGACATGCCGCTCCAGTCAAACCCGAAGCCCGGCGGCAGGTCGTTGTTGACGATCTCCTCCATCGCGGTCATCGCCTGGCCGGAGCTGCCGCCCGGAGCCGGGTTGCCGACGATATTCACCGCCGAATAGCCGTTGTAGCGGTTCAGTGCCGGCGAGGCGTAGGTCCAGTCGGCCTTGACCACATTGCTCAGCGGAATCATCCCCGGCTGACCATCGGCACCGGTGGCCGTGGCGCTGGGGCTGAAGAAGCTGCGCAGCGACTCGGGGCCGGTACGGAACTGGTCGTCGGCACGGATGTTGACGCGTTTGATGCGGCCTTCGGAAAAGTAGTCGTTGATGTAGACAGGCGCGAGCATCAGCTGGATCGAGCTGTAGACGTCGCTGACGTCCAGGCCCATCGACTGCGCCTGCACGCGGTCCACGTGCAGCTGCAGCTGCGGCGCGTCTTCCAGCCCGTTCGGGCGCACGCCCACCATGGTGTCCTGCCTTTCCGCCGCCTTGCCCAGCACGATGTTGCGCGCCTGGGTCAGGGCTTGCTGGCCTGCGCCGGAGCGGTCCTGCAGCCACATGTCGAAGCCGCCGAACTGGCCAAGGCCCTGCACGGTGGGCAGGTTGACCACGAAGATCTGCGCGCCCTTGATGCCGTAGAAGGCGCCGTTGAGTTGCTTGATCAGCTCATCTGCGGTCACATCGCGCTCTTCCCACGGCTTGAGCCGGATGAAGCCCATGCCGACGTTTTCGCCCGAGCCCAGGAAGCTGAAGCCGGCGATCTGCAGCATGCCTTCCACGGCCGGCTGCTTCTCCAGCACCGCACGCATCTGCGCGAACGCTTCGTTGGTACGGATCTTGGTCGCGCCCGGCGGCAACTGCACGATCGCCAACGCAAAGCCCTGGTCTTCTTCCGGCAGGAAGCTGCCCGGCATGCGGGTGAACAGGAAGCCGCACAGCACCACCAGCACCACGAACACGATCATCCACGGCGGCGAGCGCTTGAGGGTGTGGCTCACCACGCCGACATAGCGATGCGCCAGCTTGTCGTAGTACTTGTCGAAGGTGCGGTAGACCCAGTTCTTCTTGGTCGAATGGGTCGACTTGAGGAACGCGCCGCACAGCGCCGGGGTGAAGCTCAGCGCCAGGAACGCGGAGAACCCCATCGACATGGCGATGGTCAACGCGAACTGCTTGTAGATCGCGCCCGAAGCGCCCGGTTGCAGCGAGGAGGGGATGAACACCGCCGCCAGCACCACGGTGATGGCCACCACCGCACCGGTGATCTGGGTCATCGCCTTCTGGGTGGCCGCCTTCGGCTCCAGATGCTCTTCGCTCATGATGCGTTCGACGTTCTCGATCACCACGATCGCATCGTCGACCACGATGCCGATCGCCAGCACCATCGCAAACAGCGTCAGCTGGTTGATGGTGAAGCCGATCATGTACATGCCGAAGAACGTGCCCAGCAGTGCGACCGGAATCACCAGCGTGGGAATCACGGTGGCGCGGAAGTTCTGCAGGAACAGCAGCATCACCAGGAACACCAGCACGATGGCTTCCACCAGCGTGTGGATCACTTCCTCGATGGAGATGCGCACGAAAGTGGTCGATTCGTACGGCGCAAACCAGGTCACGCCCTGCGGGAAGGTCGGCTGCAGTTCGTCGAGCTTGGCACCGACCGCCTCGGACACGTTCAACGCATTGGCGCCCGGCAATAGCTGGATGCCGAAGGCGCCGGTGGGCTTGCCGTTGTATTGGGTGTCGAAGCCGTAGGTGCTCGGCCCCACGGTGACCCGTGCGACATCCTTCAAGCGCACCGTGGCGCCGTTGTTGTCGGTACGCAGGATGATGTTTTCGAACTGCTCGGGCGAGCTGAAGCGGCCTTCCGCCGACACCGTGGCGGTGAAGCTGATGCCTTCCGGGGTCGGGTCGGCGCCCACCGAACCGGCGGCGAACTGCACGTTCTGGTTACGCACGGCGGTCAGCACCTGGGTCGCCGACAGGTTGTAGCCCTGCAGCTTCTCCGGGTTCAACCAGATGTTCATCGCGTACTCGGCGCCGAACTGGTTGGTGCTGCCCACGCCGGGCACGCGCGAGATCTGTTCGAGCACGCGCGAACCGACGATGTCGTTGAGCGCGTCGCGGTCGATCGACGGGTTGTCCGAGCGCAACGCGGCCACCATCAGGAAGCCGGCGTTGGCCTTGGCCACCACCACGCCCTGCTGGGTCACTTCCGAGGGCAGGCGCGGCGTGGCCAGCGACACCTTGTTCTGCACCTGCACCTGCGCGATATCCGCGTCGGTGCCGGTTTCGAAGGTCAGCGTGATGGTCACGCGGCCGTTGGCGGCCGAGGACGAGTTGAAGTACAGCAGATGGTCGATACCGGTGAGCTGCTGCTCGATGACCTGGGTCACCGCTTTTTCGGTGGTATCGGCGCTGGCGCCGGGGAAGTTGGCGGTCACGGTGACCTGCGGCGGGGCGATCGTCGGGTACGACTCGATACCCAGATTCAGGATCGAGATCACGCCCGCAAGCGAGATCAGGATCGCCACCACCCAGGCAAAGACAGGGTGTTCGATGAAAAACTTAGGCATGTCCGGGTTCCGTTACTGCTGCTTGGACTGGGAGTCGGCCGGCTGCGCCGCAGCGTCCGGCTTGGACTGTTCCTGCGCGGCCGGTGCCGCTGCATCGGCGGTGTCGGCTGCCGGTGCGGCCTGCGCGCCGCCGCCCTGGGCGGCGGCGGGAGCCGCGCCCGGTGCGCCCGGCTGGCCGCCTTGCGCCGGCTTGTTCGGATCCCACGGCACGCCCTTGGCCGGCTGGCCTTCCTTGGCCTTCTGCACGCCGTCGACGATCACCTGGTCGCCCGGGGTCATGCCCGCGGTGACGATCCACTGGCCCTTCTGCTGGCCATCGACGGTGAGGTTCTTGCGCGCCACCTTGCCGTCCTTGCCCAGCACCAGCGCGTAGGCGCTGGTGGCATCGCGCTGCACGGCCTGCTGCGGCAGCAGGTAGGCGTTGTTGCGCTGGCCCAGGCTGGCCTTGAAGGTCACGAACGCGCCCGGCAGCAGGGCTTGTTCGGGGTTGGGCAGGGTCGCGCGCAGCGACACCGCGCCGGTGCTCGGGTCCACCGTCACCGCCGACACGTCCAGGGTGCCGGGGTGCTGGTACTGCGTGCCGTTGCCCAGTTCCACGTTGATGGTGGACTTGCCATCGCCGCTGAGCTGCACGTTGCCGCTACTCTGGGCCTGGCGCAGGGCGGCCAGTTCTTCGCTGCTCATCGCAAAGTTCACGTACAGCGGGTCGACCTGGTCGACCGTGGTCAGCAGGGTCGCCTCACCGGCGCCCACCAGCGCACCTTCGGTCACGCGCTGGATGCCGGCGCGTCCGGTGATCGGCGAGGTGACGCTGGCGAAACCGAGCTGGATGCGGGCGGACTCGACCGCGCCGCGCGCCTGCTGCACGCTCGCACCGGACGACCGCTCGTTGGCTTCGGCGGTGTCGATATCGGCGCGCGAGACATATTGCTGCGGCGCCAGGCTGCGCGCACGCGTCGCGGCGATCTTGGCATTGGCATAGGTCGCTTCGGCGGCGGCCAGCTGGCCCTGCGCCTGCAGCAGCGTGGCCTTCAGCGGCGCCGGGTCGATCTCGAACAGCGGCTGGCCTTCCTTGACGTCGGTGCCTTCGGTGTACAGGCGCTTGAGCAGCACGCCGTCCACGCGCGCACGCACGTCGGCCGAGCGGAACGCCGACAGCCGGCCGACCAGGTCGCGTTCCAGCGGCAGGGTCTGCGGCTTCATTTCCAGCACCGACACTTCCGGCGGCGGCGGCGCCTGCTGTTGTTCGGGCTTGCTGCAGGCAGCCAGCGCCAGGGTGATGGCACAGGCCAGGCCGAATGTGCGGAGCGGGGCGATCATCAGGAGGAACTCCGTTAGGGTCTTGAAGTGAGAAAGGAAAGCGGGGACAGCGAAGGCGTGGCAGCGACCGCGGCAAATGCGCGCAGGAAGGTGTCGACAGCGAATTGCGCCCACTGCTGCCTGGCGGGAAGGCCGGCGCGGTGGGGTACCTGAAAGCGTTGCCGGTCGAAATCCAGACCGACGATCATGCTCAACAGCAGTTCGGCCATACAGTGCGGATCGTCATGGCGCAGCTGGCCGGCCTGCATCGCCTGTTCGAAGCGCTGCGCCAGGCGCTGCTGCATGCCGACGACCCCGTCCTGGAAGATCTGCTGCGACTGATCGGGGAACCGGTGCGATTCGGCTTCCACCAACCGGCAGGTCTGTAGCACATCCGGGCGGTTCAGGCGGTCAAGGTGGGCCAGCGCGAAGGCCAGCAGATCCTCGCGCAACTCGCCCGAGGCGGTGCCCAGCGGCACCGTGGCCAGGTGCACATGGTCCTGAAGCACATCGCGCAGCAGGTTTTCTTTACAACCGTAATAACTGTAGAGCGTCTGCTTGGAGCAGCCGGCGCGCTCGGCCACCGCATCCATGCTCAGCCGCATGCCGCGCTCGGCAAGCAGCGTATGCACAGCCGCATGGATGCGGCGATCGCAGTCCGAGCGCCGGGCAGCACGGTGGGAACGGGGGGTCATGGCGGTAGACTATACCGTCCAGTTTAGTTTTTAAACAGGCTTGACGGTCGCAGTTTTGTCTGCACAACGCCTTGTGGCCCAAGCGCGCGGCCGGACTTTGCCGGTTGTGGCGGTCCGGCGGCTGGCCGCGCAGGCGCCAATCCGGCGCCGCTGCAGGAATTACAGTCGGGTAGGGGCTTTGCGCTGCGCCGGAGGCCGGCGCCGGGCCAGGAATTTGCGCTATGCAGCAAGGCGTCTTCATCCGGCGCCGGTACAATTCAGGTTTTCCACCGAGCATCCCAGCGCTCTCATGACAGCCAAGAAAGCCGCTTCGAAATCGTCCACGACGTCGGTCAAACCGGTCGCCGAACGTGCAGTCCCCGTGCTTGCCAGCGAACCGCAGGCGGTCACCCTGGAGCCGGTGTTTGCTGCCTTGCGCAAACGCTATCCGGCCGCCAAGCAGTCCGAGGTGCAGTTGTTCGCAGCGGACTTCTACCGGCGCATGGAAGAGGACGAGTTCCCCAACCACCCAGCCGAGCAATGGGCGGCCCTGGCGGCGGACATGCTGGAGTTTGCGCGCACGCGCAAGGCCGGCACGGTCAATGTGCGGGTGTTCAACCCGACCCTGAAGAGCCACGGCTACGAGTCGCCGCACACGCTGCTGCAGATCGTCAACGACGACATGCCGTTCCTGGTGGACTCGGTGAGCATGACGCTGTCGGACCTGGGCATCGGCGTGCACGTGCTCGGCCACCCGGTGCTGCGCATCGCCCGCGACAAGGCCGGCAAGCTGACCGCGGTGGGCGAGGGCAAGAGCGAGTCGCTGATGGTGCTGGAAATCGACCGCCAGCCGCCGGAAGAAATGCCCAAGGTGGAAGCGGCAGTGCGCAAGGTGCTGGGCGAAGTGCGCGCGATCGTGCACGACTGGGCGTCGATGCGCGAAAAGATGGTGATGCTGGCCGACGACCTGGCCACCCGGCGCCTGCCGATGGACGACATCAGCCGCCACGAGGCGCAGGAATTCCTGCGTTGGGCCGCGTCCGACCATTTCACCTTCTTCGGCTACCGCGAATACCGCGTGGAGAAGCAGGACGGCCAGGACGTGCTGGCGCCGGTGGAAGAAACCGGCCTGGGCCTGATGCGCGGCCGCGACACTTCGCCGGCGCGCCCGGTGACCACGCTGGCGGCGCATGGCCTGAACACCTCGGCCAAGCTCAAGGACGCGCTGATCCTGACCAAGACCAATGCGCGCTCGCGCGTGCATCGGGTCGGCTACATGGATTACATCGGCATCCTGGAATTCGATGCCAAGGGCCGCATCGTCGGCGAGCAGCGCTTCCTGGGCCTGTTCACCTCCAGCGCCTACAACCGCCGCCCGTGGGAAATCCCGCTGGTGCGCCAGCGCCACGAATACGTGATGAGCAAGTCCGGGCTGACCCCGAGCAGCCACAGCGGCAAGGCGTTGCGGCACATCCTCGAGACGCTGCCGCGCGAGGAGCTGTTCCAGTCCAACGAGGAAGAGCTGTATCGCACCGCGATCGGCATCCTCGGCCTGCAGGAGCGCGTGCGCAGCCGCATGTTCCTGCGCCGCGACAAATACAGCCGTTTCATTTCCGCGCTGGTGTACATCCCGCGCGAGCGCTTCAACACCGATGTGCGGCTGCGCATCGAAGCCTTGCTCAAGGATGCGCTGCACGGCGAATACATCGACTCCAGCGTGGTGCTGGGCGAGTCGCCGCTGGCGCAGCTGCACCTGATCGTGCGGCCCAAGAGTGGCGAGGCGCTGGAATTCAACACCACCGAACTCGAATCGCGTCTGGCGCATCTGCTGCGCAACTGGCGCGATGCGCTGCGCGAGGCATTGGTCGCCCGGCATGGCGAAGCCAATGGCCTGCGCATGGCAGCCAACTTCGGCCGCGCATTGCCAGCCGGCTATATCGAGGATTCGTCGATCGAATCGGCGGTGGCGGACGTCGAACATCTGGCCTCGCTGGATGGTCCCGACGATCTGCATCTGAGCCTGCAGGAGATCCGTCGCGACGACGGCGTGCGTCTGGATGCGGGCGAAGGCCTGCGCCTGAAGCTGTATCGCCAGCTCGACGACATTCCGTTGTCCGATGCGATGCCGATGATGGAAAACATGGGCCTGCGGGTGATCTCCGAGCGGCCGTACCGGCTGCAGGTGGGCGAAACGCCGGTCTACATCCAGGATTTCGAAGTCGAAACCACCGCCGGCAAGATCAATGCCGCGCACGCCGATGCCGGTTTTGGCGAAGCGTTCGAGCGCATCTGGAATGGCGATGCCGAGAACGACGGCTTCAACCGTCTGATCCTGGCCGCCGGCCTGCATTGGCGCCAGGTTGCGCTGCTGCGCGGTTACTGCAAGTATCTGCTGCAGACCGCAGTGCCGTTCTCGCAGGCCTATGTCGAAGCCACCTTCACCCGTTACCCGTTGCTGGCGCGTTTGCTGGTGGAATTGTTCGAGGCACGCTTCGACCCGTCCACCGGCAGCGAAACCAAGGCACAGATCTTTGCCGGGCAGGAGCGCCTGCGCGAGGAACTGTCGGTGCTGGCCGGTGCCGACGAGGCCACGCTCAAGGCGCTGGAGCCGGTGTTGCAGGCGCGCGGCAGCGACCGCGATGCGCAGCAGGAAGCCACGCGCGCCACGCTGCTGAAGCTGATGGATCGGGTCTCCAGCCTGGACGAGGACCGCATCCTGCGCAGCTTCATCGGGGTGATCGATGCCACGCTGCGCACCAACTATTACCAGACCGACAAGAGCGGCAAGCACGGCCACTGCATCAGCTTCAAGCTGGATTCTTCGATCGTGCCGGACCTGCCCAAGCCGCGCCCGTACCGCGAGATCTTCGTCTACAGCCCGCGGGTGGAAGGCGTGCACCTGCGCTTCGGCGCGGTGGCGCGCGGCGGCCTGCGCTGGTCGGACCGGCGCGAGGATTTCCGCACCGAGGTGCTGGGCCTGGTCAAGGCGCAGATGGTCAAGAACACCGTCATCGTGCCGGTCGGTGCCAAGGGCGGTTTCTACGTCAAGCGCTCGCCGGTCGGCGGGGGCTCCACGACAGAAAATCGCGATGCGATCCAGGCCGAAGGCATCGCCTGCTACAAGCTGTTCATCCAGGGCCTGCTCGACATCACCGACAACATCGTCGGCGGCAAGATCGTGCCGCCGCCGCAGGTGGTGCGTCACGACCAGGATGATCCGTACCTGGTGGTTGCGGCCGACAAGGGCACCGCCACGTTCTCCGATATCGCCAATGGGCTGGCGCTGGACCACGGCTTCTGGCTGGGCGATGCGTTCGCTTCCGGCGGTTCGGTCGGTTACGACCACAAGGGCATGGGCATCACCGCGCGCGGTGCGTGGGAGTCGGTCAAGCGCCACTTCCGCGCGATGGGGCGCGATTGCCAGAGCCAGGATTTCAGCGTGGTCGGTATCGGCGACATGTCCGGCGACGTGTTCGGCAACGGCATGCTGTTGTCGCGGCATATCCGCCTGCTGGCGGCGTTCGATCACCGGCATATCTTCCTCGACCCGTCGCCGGATGCAGCGGCCTCGTTCGCCGAGCGCGAGCGCCTGTTCAAGCTGCCGCGTTCCAGCTGGGCCGATTACGACGCCAGGCTGATCAGCGCCGGCGGCGGCATCTATCCGCGCACGCTCAAATCCATCGACATCAGCGCGCCGGTGCGTGAGGCGCTAGGCCTGGAAGCCAACGTCAAGCAGCTCTCGCCCAACGAGCTGATGAACGCCATCCTCAAGGCGCCGGTGGACCTGTTCTGGAATGGCGGCATCGGCACCTACGTCAAGGCGTCCAGCGAATCGCATGCCGATGTGGGCGATCGCGCCAACAACGGCCTGCGCGTCAATGGCGGCGAGCTGCGCTGCAAGGTGGTAGGCGAGGGCGGCAACCTGGGCCTGACCCAGCTCGGCCGCATCGAAGCGGCGCAGACCGGCGTGCTGCTCAACACCGACTTCATCGACAACTCGGCCGGCGTTGACACCTCCGATCACGAGGTGAACATCAAGATCCTGCTCAACGACATGGTGCAGGCCAAGAAGCTCACCTACGACGCGCGCAACACATTGCTCGCGTCGATGACCGACGAAGTGGCCGACCTGGTGTTGTGGGACAACTACCGCCAGAACCAGGCCATCAGCCTGATGGAGCGGATGAGCGTCAAACGTCTCGGCTCCAAGCAGCACTTCATCCGCACGCTGGAATTGCAGGGCCTGCTCGATCGCCAGATCGAGTTCCTGCCCTCCGATGCCGAACTGTCCGCACGCAAGGCGCGCGGGCAGGGTCTGTCGCGCCCGGAGCTGTCGGTGCTGTTGTCGTACTCCAAGCTGGTGGCGTTCCAGCAGCTGCTGGAATCGGATATTCCCGAAGACCCGTATCTGTCCAAGGAATTGCAGCGCTACTTCCCGCAGCCGCTGCAGAAAAAGTACGCCGATGCGATGGAGCGTCACCGCCTCAAGCGCGAGATCATCGCCACCGCGGTGACCAACACCACCATCAACCGCATGGGCGCCACCTTCCTGATGCGCATGCAGGAAGACACCGGCCGCAGCATTGCCGAGGTCGCCAAGGCCTACACCATCAGCCGCGAGACGCTGGATGCACGCGCGTTGTGGACGCAGATCGACGCGTTGGACGGCAAGGTGCCCGAGTCGGTGCAGATCGATGCACTGGAAGTGATCTGGCGCCTGCAGCGTTCGTTCGTGCGTTGGCTGCTGTTGCGTCCGGGCCAGATGCCGGGCATTACCGCGGCGGTGGAGCGTTACCACGGCCCGTTCAACGACATCCGTATCGCCTCCGGCGTGCTGTCGGACGCGCAGCGCCCGCAGTACGAAGCCAGCGTGCAGGAGTGGCAGGACAAGGGCCTGCCGCCGGCGCTGGCGCAGCAGTTGTCCGAGTTGCGCTATCTGGAACCGGCGTTCGACATCATCGAAACCGCGCGCACCCGCAAGCTCAAGCCGGTGGACGTGTCCAAGGTGCATTTTCGCCTGGGCGAAGCGCTGCGCCTGCCGTGGTTGTTCGAGCAGATCGATGCGCTGGAGGTCAATGGCCGCTGGCACGCAGTGGCACGCGGCGTGCTGCGCGACGAGCTGGCCGCGCATCAGCGCGCACTGGTGGCGCAGGTGCTGACCCTGCCCGGCAGCAGTGCCGAGGACAAGGTGGCCAACTGGCTGGCACGCGACGATTCCAGCCTGCGCTTCACCCTGGCGATGCTGGCCGATGTGGCCGAGCAGAAGACCCTGGACTACCCGACGGTGTCGGTGGCGGTGCAGCGGCTGGGCCAGTTGGCTGCGCACGGGATGTAGCTGTGTGCAGCGAGGTGATGGCGGAGCGAGTGATTCCCCCATCACCTTGGCTGAGCTGATGCAGTGACGTAGTTGTCTGCTCATGCACAAGGCGGCCCAAGGGTCGCCTTGTTCACATGCGAAGTACTCCGTACAGTCGCGAGCCCAACGCGTCCTCCGATTATTGACAATCGCGTGGTCCAAAATCCGGTCAGCGACGACTCACGCGCTGCCTCTTCTGTGAGCATGGCTGCATGCGTGACGCACGACAGACAACGCACGCGATCAGGTGAAAAATCCCAAGCTTCCTGACACTGCCGAATAGTCCGATGAGCTATCGCCTGGCTGTAGTAAATCCTGCAGCCGGGTGTGGAGGCCCGAAATCCAAGGCGCACGAGCGCCGGTCAACGATGGCGGTGCTCTCCACTATCGGGGCCTTGTCGTAGCTGGGCGAATCTCTCGGCGCTGCGTCACGGCTACTGACTCGCAAAGTGGATGACGGATAGCTCGGGAGAAGGAACCGTGTCACCAGCACAAGACCGCGCCTGGTTTTGTCTGCAGCTCATCATCGACTGCGTGATACGCGATCGAAGCCGATTGCTGGTTTATCTTGAAGGACAGGGCATGTTTGCGATCGATTCTCCGGACAATGGGCTTTACCTGCCCAACGATCAGGCCTTCTCGAAAAAGCTGGGGTGCGCGTGCTACTGCAGTGATCCGCATCCGTCCTACGTGGAAGGCATGCCTGGGGAACTGCGACGGATCGAAGTGTCGGCCGACGGGCAGGCTGTCATGCAAGGCGATCCGCTGGCTTGCCGCCGTGTGAATGAAGCCGTGACACAGCTGCAGGCGACGATCAAGGTGACTTTGATCAACTGCGATCTGATACTTGCGTGTGGACCAACAACGGCCGCCCGCCAGAAGGCAACCGCGTGCTGGAACTGGAGACCACGCGCGCGATGCTGCAACCGGCACTGGCCGAGCAGGCGCAGGCGATTGCGGCCATCCGGCAAACGCCGCAGGACATACAGGGCGAGCAGACGCTCTACCGCTATCGCATCGTCGGCACCGAGTTGCAGCCGCAATGGCGTGAAGCGATCGAGTTGGCGACGCAACGGCGCGTTGGCTGGATGACGGACGAGCCTGCTTTGCTATATTCGGCCGAAAGCGCTGTAGTTGGTACTCACTCTCTTCGCGCTTGCGCCCTTCGACACGGAGTCTGCCGACATGTTCAACATCCCTAATCTGCATCTGGCAAGAAAAAAGCCGGGCGAGCCATGGCCATTGCGGTTTGATAGCTATTCGTTCGATGCGCGCTGCTATCACGTCATCCGGTGCAGCATTGTCTTTGCTCGGCAGCAGCACTCCAATTATCTGCATAAGCCTTCTGGCCCCCCCCCCCGGCCAGAATGGAAAGACAACTGGACCGGTAGCTTCGGCAGCACCGAAGAGTTCGAGACGCGCGGCTTTCCCAGTACGGTCGATATCCATTGGACGGCACTGGACGGCATAGATCGCCATGCCGAAATCGACCTTGAAGCGATCTTTCCCGGCCATGTGATTCTGCACAGTGTTGCCAGGGAAGACGTAGATGAATTCTTCTTGATCTATGGCTATTCGGCAAACGGGCGGCATCACGTTTACATCTTGCTGGAAGTCAACGACCGCACGATCAATGTCTATATGCGGGCCGATGTCCTGACCAAGCACCTGGCGGACCCCGAGCGCGATCCGCTCATAAAAATCAGCCGTGATGAATTGATCCTGGCCTGGACTAAGACCTACTGAGGGAGCGCTCGATATGGACAGGAAGACCGTTCTGCAGTTGGGCGAAGACGGCCTGCCGCTGGATGACGTGTCGCATTACGGGGCCACCCTGGAGCATCTGCAAACCTACGAACAGGCGGCGCATCACCTGTATGGCTTCAAGGTGCCGCAGTTATTCGACCGTGCCGACCCGCACTCCTATCTGATCGTCGGCCTGATGGATGGCACCGGCAACAATGCCGACAAAGATCCGCTGTACGCCACCAATGTTGCCAAGTTTAGAGAGCAAATCAAGAGCCTAAAGGACTCAGGTATACAGCGCCTCCACGTCGAATACATCGAAGGCGCCGGCACCCAGGACGAATTCCTGACGCGGACGCTCGATGGGGCCACCGGCCGCACCAGCCTGGCGCGCGCAGAGGAAATGTATGAGCGGTTGAGAACGCAGTCTCAGCAAATATTCAAGATAGACCCAGAAGCCAAGATCGCTGTCCATCTGGAAGGTTTCAGCCGTGGCGCCAGTCAAGTCCCATTGTTGGCGCGCATGATCGACGAGCGTGGCATTCCCAATCCGAAGGGCGGCATCAGCGGCATTGATGCAAACGGGCTACCTCGCTACAACCGCTACCACCAATCCCCCGGCCTGACCCCGATGAGCGTGGGTCTGTACGACCCGGTGCCCACTGGCTACATGGAGTTGTTCGACCGACGCCTGCCGTCATCGGTGGTGTCGGGCTTTCAGGTCAGCGCCGCGCATGAGCGACGCGGCTTGTTTCCGGTCGATCAGATCGTGCCGCATGGGCTGTCCAACGACGGCCGCTTCCTGCATGTCACCGTGGCCGGCGCGCATTCGGACATCGGCGGCAGTTATCTGCGCGGTGGGCTGGGTACGCGCAGTCTCAACCTGATGACCGATTACCACAACGGCCTGCTCAGCGAGCCGTTGCTGCCGCGCATGCACGAGCCGGCCGATGCGCGCATGAACGTGATTCATCGCTCCGAAGAGGGCAACGCGCTGTTCCGCAGCGCGCCGAAGATGGACCGCGCCATGCTCGCCGGGCAGGTGCACCAACTCACCGCCGACTATGCGCGCCATGCCCAGCCGGGCGAGGTGGTGCACCAGCCCGCGCAGATGCCCGAGCCGCTGCGCAGCGCATTCGCACCGATGGCAGAGGCCGCGCGGTCGGTGCAGCGCACCGCGCAGGTGGCCGATGCCGCAGTAACCGAAGGCGATACGTTGACCGCTCGCCTGTTACGCACGCCCAACGTGGAAATAATGCCCTATGCACCGCCGTTGCTCGAACGTCCCGGCGCAACGACGGTCGGTGCGCTGGGTGCCGTGGGCATAGCCGCCACGCTGTATGACGCCACACAGTCAGGCGAGAAAATTACTACGCTGCTCTCGCAAGACAACCCGCTCGCTGCGCAGTCGGAGCTTGCGCACTTTGCCGGCCGCAACGTCGGCGGCTGGGCCGGCGGTACTGCCGCTGCCTACGCGCTGGGCAGCTCGGGCGCCGGGCCGATGGTGCTGATCGCGGCCGATGCGTATTTCTTGAGTGCCGCTGGCGAGAAAGCCGCCGCGTTGCTTGACAGCCGCGCCATCTACACCCAGACCGATCGCGAGGGCACCCAGTGGTCGTTCAACGGCACCGCTTGGGCGCGTGAGGGCAAGGCCGACACCACCAACGATGGCGTGGACAATCCCACTGCCATGCCCATCGTCGCCAGCTACGAGAAGGCACGCGAACTCAATTACCAGGCCACCAACGCCGCTGCAGCGCTCGCCCTCAAAGATGCGCCCGCTCCACAGGATCCGTATCGCCAGCCGGCCAATGCCACTGACCGCCCCAGCCTGAGCAGCGCCGACTGGCGACGCGATGCAGCGGACGGTCAGTGGCATCGTCTGGTCAAGGCCGAGATCTCTGGCGCCAATGATCGCGGCAGCTACGTGCAGGAAACCGCCTTGCCGCCCCGCAAAGCCGAACTGGACGCGCAAGCGCAGGACGTCATCGCCCGCAACATCGCCAACAGTCCCGGCGCGATCGCCGCGCGCTACGAACTGGCGCATCATCGCAGCGGTTGGGCGGCCGATGGCCTGCCGATGTCGCCGGCGGTGCAGCAGGCGCTACCCGACCCGGATGCGTTGATCGCTTCAGACGGCCAGCGCTACTACCGCAACATGGACGGTCAGTGGACCAGCAACGGTGCCCCACCCGATGGTAATCGCGTGCTGGAACTGGACACCACGCGCGCGATGCTGCAACCGGCACTGGCCGAGCAGGCGCAGGCGATTGCGGCCATCCGGCAAACGCCGCACGACATACAGGGCGAGCAGACGCAGTACCGCTATCGCATCGTCGGCACCGAGTTGCAGCCGCAATGGCGTGAAGCGATCGAGTTGGCGACTCAACGCACCCGCCAGGCAGAGGGACTTGCCGGCGACGGTGCGATGCAGTTGCAGCGCGGCCCGGGTGGCACCTTTGGCGCCGATAGCCCGATTGCGCATCTGCAACGCGGCCCCGATGGTGTAGAGCGCATTGCAGCGGTCACCAGCACCGAGGACATTCGTCAGGCGCTGCAGGAGGTGCAGGCCCACCAGAAGCCGGCCGTGCCAGTGCAACAGCTGGCCGCTGGGCCCCGCGCATCGGACGGATCAGCAGATGCGGATACGTCGTCTTCCGCACCCTCCAGCCAGCATGCGCTCGACGTACAGGCACGGGGCCAGGCGGCCAGCGCCGCGCAGGAGCGTCAGGAACGGCAGCGGGAGGACCAGCAAGCGCAAGAACAGCAGCTGGCGCAGGCACGCGCGCACACGCTGCAGGAGCAAGCTGCGCACGAAGATCGGTCGCAGGACGCACAGGCGCTGCAGGTGCACGCATTGCAAGAGCTTCGCCAGCACGGGTCGCAGCAGCTGGAGCAGCAAGAACGCCAGGTGCAGGAGGCGCAGCAACGCGAACACGTCCAGCGGCAGGCGCACGAGACCGAGCAGCGCGAACAAGCGCAGCAGCAGGCCCAGGAGACGCAGCGGCGCGAGCAGCAAACACGCCAGGCGCAGGACGCCCAGCAAAGCCAGCAGGAACGCCTGCAGGCGCAGACTGTGCAACATGCCGAGCAACCGCTGCTGCACGCCCAAGCGACTCAACAGCGCGGCCAGGAGCCGGCACAAGAAGCCGTCTCGCGCGCGCCGCCGTCGCTCCATGCACAAGACACATCGCCACGCCAGCCCGAGCAGCGGTCTACCCAGGATGACGTCGCCCAACGGCGCCAGGAGCAGTTGGCAGAGGCTGTGCAAGCACATGCATCCGACGTAGCGCAGCAGCGGCCGCAAAGCCAACACACGCAAGAAGAGCGTCTGCAGGAAGTCCAGCAGCCGACAGCGCAGACCGCGGCGATCGCGCAGACAGCACCGGCAGATCAGAAGCAGGTTGCGGACCTGCACAGCGGCCAACAGTCAATAACGGCGCAAGCCTGGGATGCGCAGCAGCCCGCGCATCCGGCGGACGCGCGCCTGGCCCAGGCGGCGATCGCGCCTTCCGCGCCATCGCTCGCAACCCCGCTGGCCGCAGAACACCGCGACGATCAACAGGCACTCACTCCAAAGGCTCAAGCACCGGAAGCACCAGATCCCCCTGCAGCATTGCCCTTGCCCGTACACCTCGCGCAAGAGGCAAAGGCATCGCGGGAAATGCCGACCGCTGGCCGCTCCGCCGACACACCCGAGGACGCGGCCGATAGGCGCGAGCCGCTTTCCGCGTCCCTGGCAGATGAGCACGACCGTCCCGCCGCTGTGCCCGCCGATCCGAACTCCTGGGAGGAAATAGCGCGCTCCATGCGTGAGCTGCGCATCCAACTCGAACAGGATCTCGAAACAGAAGACCGCATCGCAGAAGCGCGGCAGGCGCGCGTGGATCGCGGTGAGCGGCCCTTTACCGAGTTGGAACTGCGTGATGGGTACGATCCTGATGGCCCCTCTGGACTGAGACCACCACGCACCCCGCCACCAGACACCGCGCCACAGTCTCTTGCCGCAGGCGAGCATGAAGATCGGCCGCAGCCCCAGCGTAAAACCATCACCGGCGATCCGGATGTGGACGAGTTGCTGTACGCCATCGACTGCAAGGACGAGCTGGCGATCGAACAGGCCTTGAAACGCGTCGCCAACAGCCCGTATAGCCAGGCCCTTGCCAAACAAGGGCATGAATTTCTGGACGCCCAGGCGATGCAGGAGGCTCAGGAACAGGCGAGCATGCGCCAGGCACTGAACATGGACGTCTCAACAGAGGTGCAGACCAGCCGTGGCCCGGTGATGGTGATGACACTGCCGCAGTTTGCCAACAATCCTGCGATGCAAGGCGGTCCGCAGGGCGACGGTGGTGGGGGTGGAGACGGCGGTGGTGGGGGCGGCGGCGGTGGATAACCAAAACACGTGCAACAAGTTAAATCCTCGAGAGGACACTATGGACATGCAGAGCACCTCCGCACTTCCCGATGCCAACGGGTCGGAACGGATGCTGAAAGAATCGATCCAGGCCCTGGCGGCGATGATCGGCACGCTGCAGCGGCGCGAGCACGCATTGGACGATCTGGTCCGGGAGCAGCTGAAGCTTCTGCAGAGCGCCGTCAACAGTGCCGATCAGCGCGTCAGTCGCGTGGTGGAAAGCGCACTTCCCCGGCTAACGCAATTGAGCAATCAGGCGCTGACGCAAACGTTGGAGCCGGCGGCCGAGCGATTCAACAAGAAGATGCAACTGCGGAGCAGACGGTCCAGCAGGCGACCCAGCGTTACGCGCACGCACAACACTCCCTGGAAACAACGACAACGCGACGCATGTGGATCGCATCAATTGCTTTGGTGGTGGCGGGCACCATCAGCGTCATCGTCGCCGGCTACGCGCTCTACGGCACAAAAGCGGCTGTTGCGGAAGCCGCCCAACTCAGGGCGGAAATCGCCTTTCTGGATCGTGTTGCGCGTGCCAATCTGGTGCCGTGCGGCGAAGACAGATTATGTGCGGAGCTGGAAAAGAAGGGGCCGCGTTACGGCGATCGCGGTCAGTATCGAGTGGTCGCTGCGCGTCGATGACGCTGCGAGAATGCGCGATCAAGGAAATAGAGCGATCTATACGTCGTGTGAGGTTATATCCAGCCTCTATACCTGGCCATCTTCCGGATTAGGCCTCTTGCACGCAATGGTTTCAAGTGTGCTAACGCAGATCAGGCTTGCCACGCAGGAGATTGGCACAGCGTCGCGCCACTGCGACTGGATGTGATCGCCTTGTTGTAGGAGGACGTCCGCGGTCTGCAGTCAGAGCGAGGGATTGGCTGCCGATGGCATGCCGTGTTGCCCGAGGCGCTTGGTCAGCCGCCGTCTCCATTCCTGCGGCGACCTGTCCGGCGCGTCGAGCCATGTCAGGCCAGGCGCAGGTGCCGGCCACTGGCTCAAAAATCCTGCCAGTTCCCCTCTCCACAGCAGCGTTCAACGCCAGGATATTAATCTGGAAGACGATGCCGTCGATGACGCTGATGATGTCGGCGATCAGAACCGACCCGTTACGCCCGGTGCCCGCTCATTTCCTGCCCGGCATCCTTGTCGAAACGCACATGCCACCAGGTGGCGCTGAGCGAAATCAGGCTGACCACGCAGAATGCCAGCGAAAAATCGCGTTGCGCCGGTTGGGTGTGATCGCCGGCGAGCATCGCCAGCTTGAGGATCATTGCGCCGGCGCAGACGCCCACCGAGAGCATCAGTTGCTGCAAGGTGGTGTACAGGCTGCTGGCGCGGCTCATGCGCGATGCGGGCACGTTTTCGTAGGCGATGGTGTTGTAGGCGGCGAACTGGAACGACATGAAGGCGCCGCAGCACAGCAGCAGGCCGAACATCAGCGCCGGCGGCCAGTCGGGCCGGAACAACGCACACACCATGTAGCCCAGGCTGGCGAGCACGCCGTTGCCGATCAGGCTGTTGCGATAGCCGAAGCGGCGCAGCAACTGCGGGGTGATGCTGCGCATCAGCAGCGCGCCGAGCGCGGTGGCCAGGATCAGGCGCCCGCTGTGCGCGGCGCTCATGCCGAAGCCGATCTGGAACAGCAGCGGCAGCAAGAACGGATGCGCGCCCTGGGTGATGCGCATCAGCGCACCGCCGATCACCGACAAGCGGAACGAATCGATCCGCAGCAGGCTCAGGTCCAGCAGCGCAGCGGGGTGGTGGCGTGCATGCCACAGATACCCCAGCGCAGCGCTGCCGCCGATGGCCAGCAGCCAGCTCGCGGTGCCGATGCCGTCCTGCTGGCTGACCATTTCCAGGCCGAACAGCAGGCAGCCCAAGGCGGTGCCGCACAGCACGAAACCGCGCAGGTCGAAACGTGCCGGCGTGGTGTCGGTGGGAATTTCCGGGATGAAACGGCGCACCAGCAAAAAGCCGGCGATGCCGATCGGCACGTTGATGTAGAAGATCCAACGCCAGTCCAGATACGAGACGAAAAATCCGCCCAGCGGCGGGCCCAGCATCGGGCCGATAAAGGCCGGCACCAGCGTCCAGGCCATGGCCGACACCAGGTGACGACGCTCCACCGTGCGCAGCAGGATCAGCCGTCCGAGCGGGGCCATCATCGCGCCGCCGGCGCCTTGCAGCACGCGGGCGGCGACCATGGTGGGCAGGCTGTCGGCCAGCGAACACAGGATCGAGCCGGCGACGAACACCCAGATCGATGCGCCGAACACCCGGCGCAGGCCGAAGCGGTCCGCGATCGCGCCGCTGGCCGGAATCAGCACCGCCAGCGCCAGCAGATAGCTGGTCATGGCGATGCTCATCGCCGGTGCGGCGACGCCGAAATCGCGCGCCAGGGTCGGCAACGCGGTCGCCAGCACGGTGGCATCCATCTGCTCCATGAAGATGGCGCAGGCCAGGATCAGCGAGATGATGCGGTAATCGGGATAACGTGGCGGCGTGACGCCGGCCTCGGACACGCTGGAGGACATCGGACTCTCGGTTGCGGGGCCGCACCGGTACGCGCAGATGGCGATCGGACCGGCCCGCGTCGCACGGTGTTGTGCGGCGCAACATGGCTATTGTCCGCCGCTGCGGAGCGGGGTTCAAGCACGCGCCGGGCAACGCTGCACGTGCTGGCGGGCTGCTGCTTGAGCGTGCGCGCCACCGCATAGCCGTCCATGTCGGGCAGCTCGACATCCAGCAGGATCAACGCCGGCGTGTGGCGGAGCACCGCCTCCAGCGCTTCGCCGCCGGACTTGGCGAACACCAGCGGGAAATCGTCGCGCAGCAGCTGGCGCAGGGTGGCCAGGTTGCTGGATTCGTCGTCGACACACAGCAGGGGACGATGCGGCATGCAGGCTCCTTGCCAACCGGCGTGGCGAGCGGTCAGTGCAGCCGAGTGGCTTGCCAGTCGCGCAACGTGGCCTCGGCGCGACGGAAGTCGAAATCTTCCACCGCACGCTGCAGTGCTTCCTGCAGGTTGCGCGGCAGGCGCGGCGCGCAGATCAGCAGCGCATGGTCGATCTTGTCGGCATCGTCGCTGCCCAGGGCCGCTTCCAGGATCTGCACGCTGTCCGCGTCCAGCGCGGCATCGTCATCGCCTGCTTCGGCGTCGCTGCCGCCGTGTTGCAGGAAGGCGTGGACCGCGGCGGCGGTACGCTGCATGGTGTCCTTGAGTGCGAGCAGTGCCGAGGTGATGTCATGACCCTGCTCGATGCGGGTTTCCAGGTCGCTGGCGGCGCCGGCCAGGGCCGGCAGCGCGAGCGAGCCGGCTGCGCCGCGCAGCTTGTGCGCCAGCGCGCCGATCGCCGGCAGCTCGTTGCGGCGCAGATGCCCGGCTGCGGTCTCGGCCGGGTCGGGGTTGTCGCGCAGCAGTTTGAGCAGATAGCGTTCGTACGGCTCGCGCTCGCGCCACAGGCTGCGTGCGCGCGCCGCATCCAGCACCTCCGGGTCGGCGTGTTCCCACTCCGGGCCGCCCTGTACATCGGTCTCGTGCGGCAGCGACGGGATGCGCCGCACACCGGGCTGCAGGAAGTGGCGGATGGCGGTGACCAGTTCCTCCACATTGAACGGCTTGGCGATGAAACCGTTCATGCCGGCTTCCAGTGCTTTCTCCTGTTGCGGGCGGAAGGCGCCGGCAGTCAGCGCGATCACCGGCAGGCTGGCCAGCACCGGGATCTGCCGCAGCCGTCGCGTGGCTTCATAGCCGTCGACCACCGGCATCTGCACGTCCATCAACACCAGCTGGAACAGCTCCGGCGCGCGCCTGAGCGTGTTGATGGCCTGTTCGCCATCGTGGGCGACCGTGACCATGGCGCCTTCGCCTTCGAGAATGCGCTGCGCCACTTCGCAGTTGATCTCGCTGTCGTCCACCAGCAGCAGATGCGCGCCTTCCAGCCGACGCGCCACGAAGGTGGGCGTTACCGGCCGCGTGCCGGGGCGTTCGTCGACCAGTTGCTCCACCAGCCGGTGCAGCGCCGCACTGGTGACCGGCTTGGTCATGACCGCATCCAGGTCCTGTTGCTCGGGATGCTGTTCCAGCAGGCGGCGCTCGTACGCGGTGACCATGACGATCACCGGATGCGGGCCGGGTACGGCGCGCGCGCGGATCTGCCGCGCGATCGCCACACCGTCGATATCGGGCATGCGCCAGTCGAGCAGGAAGATGTCGTAGGGCTCGCTGGCCCGTTCGATCGCCTGCAGGGCGGCCTGGCCGCTGGCGACCGCATCCACGCGCCAGCCGAGTTCGGTGGCGATGCGCACCAGGTTGTTGAGCGCCGCATCGTGGTCGTCGGCGATCAACACCCGCGGCATCGCTTCCGGCGGCAGCGCCGGTGGGTCGCGCTGGACCAGCGGCGGGGCGGATTTTTCCAGCGTCACCACGAAATAGAACTCGCTGCCGCGGCCGGGCACGCTTTCCACCTCCAGCTCGCCGCCCATCAATTCGATCAGCCGCCGGCTGATGGTCAGGCCCAGGCCGCTGCCGCCATAACGCCGGCTGGTGGAGGTGTCGGCTTGCAGGAACGGCGAGAAGATCAGGCTCTGCTTTTCCTTGGAAATGCCGATGCCGGTATCGCGCACCGAGAACAGCAGCTTTAACTTGTTCGGATCGCCGCTGGGGAAGCGCCGTACCGACAGCACCACCTCGCCTTGCTCGGTGAACTTGATCGCATTGCCGACCAGGTTGACCAGCACCTGGTTGATGCGTAGCGCATCGCCGAGCAACCAGCGGCAGTCGCGCGGCAGCGGTTCGACGATCATTTCCACCGGTTTGGTGCTGAGCGATGAACGCATCAGGTCGGCGATGTTGTCGAACAGTTGATTGAGGTCGAACGGTGCGCGTTCCAGATCGATGCGCCCGGCCTCGATCTTGGAGAAATCCAGGATGTCGTTGATGATCTCCA
The DNA here is from genome assembly GCF_002940205.1 of Xanthomonas arboricola pv. guizotiae. Classification (GTDB taxonomy): domain Bacteria; phylum Pseudomonadota; class Gammaproteobacteria; order Xanthomonadales; family Xanthomonadaceae; genus Xanthomonas; species Xanthomonas arboricola_C. Next base: position 23,807 of record NZ_MDSK01000025.1, on the reverse strand, counting down.
GCAACGCGCGCGCGGAGCGGTCGATCTTGGTCACCATGTCCTGCGCCGCAGCGGGCAGTTCGCTGCGCTGGAGCAGGTACAGCATGCCCAGGATCGCGTTCATCGGCGTGCGGATCTCGTGGCTCATGTTGGCCAGGAAATCGGACTTGGACTGGTTGGCGCTCTTGGCCGCGTCCATCGCCAGGCGCAGCTGTTTCTCGTGCAGCTTCTGCTCGGTCAGATCCACCGCCATGCCGAGATAACCGATCACCTGATCGTTATCGTCGCGCAGGGTGCTCAGGGTCAGCAGCACCGGCAGGCGGCGGCCTTCATGGCTGACGTAGGTCCATTCGCTGGTGTCGCTGCGGCCCAGGCTGGTCAGCGCGGCGATCGCCTCCAAGGTGTGCGCCACTGGCGCGCCGGTCTGCTCGGAGAGCAGCTGCGCGCGCTCCTGCAGTTCCTCCGGCTCGATGAACTGGCCGGCCTTGCGGCGGCCGATCACCTCGTCGGCGTTGTAGCCCAGCAGTTTTTCCGCAGCGCGATTGAACAGCGTGACAAAGCCGCTCGAGTCGGTGGCGATGATGGCAAAGCCGGCGTGCGCCAGGATCGCCCGATGCAGCGCGGAGAACTTCATCAGTTCGCTGGTGCGTTCGGCGACCTGGTGTTCGAGCGATGCGTTCAGGTCGACGATGCGCTGATGCGAACGCACCCGCTCGGAAATGTCGCGGAAGAAGTGCGAGTGCCCGCTCAGGGTGGCATCGCGTTCGATGATCGGGGCCTTGCTGGCCAGCACGTGGACCAGATGCCCATCGCGATGGCGCATGCTCTGCGCCGCCGAGGTATCGACCGAATGGCGCTCGTCGGCGTGCTCGATGTCGGGGATCGCATACGGCTGCGGCGACAGCAGCATCGTCAGGTGCTGGCCGACCGCCTCGTCCGCGCTGTAGCCGAACATCGCTTCGGCAGCGGGATTCCAGTGGGTGATGTGTCCGTCCGGGGTCTCGGCAACGATGGCCTCGCTGGAATGGCTGACCAGTGCCGCCAGCTCCATCTGTTTGCGCAGCACTTCCTCGCGCCGCAGGCCGTTGCTGAAATACAGCACCAGCAATGCCGCCAGCAGCACCGACACGCCCAGCACCAGGCCACCGATCAGCCATGGCGAGGTCTGGTTGAGCGAGGCCAGGAAGCTGGCGGTAGGGTGGGCGGTGATGATCCAGGTGCGGCCGTAGATCTGCAGTTGCTGGACCACCGGCGGGCGACGCGCGCTGTCGCTGGACGGCGTACCGCTGCGGAAGAAGTTGTGGGTGGGCTCGCTCCGGTCGGACAGATCCAGCGCCACGTCGTCGCGCTCGCCCAGGGTGCTTTCGACCATCTGCTCGACGCTGAAGGGCGCATACACCCAGCCACTGGTCGCGGCCATGCGCTGTTGCGGCGTCTGCAGCGGCATGCCTTCGCGATACACTGCCAGCAGCACCAGGAATCCGCTCTCGCTGGGAATGCGATAACCGGATAGCGAGATCGGCGAGGTCATGATCGGCACGCCGCTGCGTGCGGCCTGCAGTGCGGCTGCGCGTCGACGCGGCTCGGACGCGATGTCCAGGCCGATCGGACGGTTGCCCGATGACTCCGGTTCGAAATACAGCACGATGTAACGCTCGCCGTCCCAGGGCTCCAGCGGCCGGCGCTTGATGTCCGGTGCACCGTCGGCGCGCGCGGCCTGCAGGAAGGCCTGCTCGTCGGCGGGCGCGACGCGATGGATGTAGCCGTAGCCCAGCACGCCGGGGAACTCGCGCGCGTAATCGCGCGAGCGGCTGTACAGGGTGAAGCGGTCGCGACTGATGACATCCCTGCCGGCGCCGATCAAGGCGCCGCGTGCGCCGCGCAGCCCGTGTTCGAAGGTGTACATGCGCTCGCTGATGTTGCGCGTCAGCGCGCGCACCACATCGTTGAAGCGCTGCTCGCGCTCGAGCTCGTTATGTCGCTGCAGCGACAGACCGGCGAAAATGGCGGCGATCAGACCTGCGGCAAGAATCAGCAGGGCCCCGATCGATGCACGGCGCCCGTATTTTCTGCGCAGATCCCAGCGGCCATTCGGCATTTCTGTCCCTTTGCCTTGCCTGTTGCGTGCCCGGTGTGCTGGCCGACAGCGAGGTCGGCTTCGTGGTGGCGCCTGACCATCATCGGACTGCGTGCAGTCTCCCCAGCGTCTGCACGTGCTTCCGGTGGGCGATCGACGTCATTGCCAATGCATCAGAACGCCAGCCAGATCGATAATGCGTGAAGGGCAAGCCCGATCAGTCCGCCCACCAACGTTCCATTGAACCGAATGTATTGCAGATCGCGTCCGACACCCAATTCCAATTGTTCGACGAGGTGACGTTCGTCCCAACTTTTCATCGTCGACGCGATATGGTCGGTCACGGATGCGCGCAAGCGCGTGGTGAGTTTGTCTGCGGCCTGCAACATGTGCTGGTTGAGCGCTTCGCGCAGCGAGGGATCCTGCGCCAAGGCCTGGCCGAGCGATTGCATGGAGCGCTCCATGTGCGCGGCCATCGACGATTGCTCACGCGCCAGATCGTTGCGCAGTGCATCGCGAATCTCGCCCCACAGGCCGTGTACGTAGTCCTGCAAGGCCGGGTGCTCGATCACGCGCTGCTTGAGTTCTTCCACGCGCTGGGCCATTGCCGGCTCGTCGCGCAGACGCGCGATGTAGCGTTGCAGCCAGGCTTCATAGTCGAGCCTGATCGGGTGCTCGGGGGTCTTGAGAATGTCCTGCAACTCCTCGATCGCCGCCCGCGCCATGCGGTCGGCCAGGCTGTCGCCGATCTCTTCGATCGGCTTGACCCAGTTCACCGTGCCGACCAGCTTGGGCCACTCGCGCCGCGCGTAGCGCACGATCAATGCCGAGGCGCGCGTCTTGACCTGCTCCTGATACAGCCACTCGCCCAGGCGCAGCAGCACCTCGTCCAGCAGTTTCTGGTGCCGGCCATCGGTGGTGAGCAATGCCATCACCTCGCCGACAGTGGCGGCGGCATTCCATTTGCGCAGGCGGTCGACCACGAAGCCTTGAATGGCGCGACGCACTGCGGCCTCGTCCAGCAGGTCCAGCGCCTGCAGCATCCAGCTGCGCGCCATCTGCGCCAGCATGCGCGCCTGTTCGGGTTTGGCCAGCCAATCGCCGAGGCGGCTGGCCGGGTCGAACACGCGCAGTTTGTCCATCAATGCCTCGGGGGCGAGGAACTGGTCGCGCACGAACACCGCCAGGCCATCGGCCAGCCGGTCCTTGCCGCGCGGCAGGATGGCGGTATGCGGAATCGGCAGGCCCATCGGGTGGCGGAACAAGGCCACCACCGCAAACCAGTCGGCCAGTGCGCCGACCGTGGCTGCTTCGCAGAAGGCCGAGACCCAGGCCCAGACGCCTTGTTCGCCCATCAGGTGGCTGACGACGAAGCCGGCGAACATGGCCAGCAGCAAGGCCACCGCCAACAGCTTCATGCGCTGCAGCTGGGCACGACGGGGATCGACGGGGCGGGGAGTGCTGACGCTTGGTTCCATCCGCGCAGTGTACCCAGTCGCCGGAGCAGGGCATGTCCACGGCCGGGCGTGATGGCCTCGTAGGAGCGCACCCGGGCGCGATGGCGTTACCGGTAACGCCACGTCGCGCCCGGGTGCGCTCCTACGGGTGGTTGCAGCGATTGGTGTCGGGCGCTTTTTGTAGGAGCGCGCCTGAGCGCGACGGCGTTACCGGGACAGCCACGTCGCGCCCGGGTGCGCTCCTACGGGTGGTTGCGGCGATTGGTGTCGGGCGCTTTTTGTAGGAGCGCGCCTGAGCGCGATGGCGTTACCGGGACAGCCACGTCGCGCCCGGGTGCGCTCCTACGGGTGGTTGCAGCGATTGGTGTCGGGCGCTTTTTTGTAGGAGCGCGCCTGAGCGCGACGGCGTTACCGGGACAGCCACGTCGCGCCCGGGTGCGCTCCTACGGGTGATGCACCGTTTGGTACTCAGCCGCGCAGGCGCTCCAGCTGCGATTGCAGGGCGGTCACCTTGGCCTGCAGCGCGGCGTTTTCGTTTTCCAGCTCGCTGACGCGGCGTTGCAGGGCTTTCATGTCGCGGCGTTCGGCTTCGCCGCCTTCGGCCTCGTCGGGCTTGGGTTTGCGCTTGGCGTCGCGTACGCGCTTGGCAGCCTGCTTGAGCTCGGCCTTGCCGGCCTGCGCGGCGGCGCGTTGTTCGTCCTCGGACAAGGTGGCCACGGCAGCGGCGGCGCTGATCGAAATCTCGCCGGCCTTGACCGCCTGCACCACTTCCGGGGCGGCCTGCTTGTGGATGCGCTCGATCATCACCACCTGGTTGTTGCTCAGGCGGGCCTCGCGCGCCAGCTCGGCGCGGCTGACCGGGGTGGAGGTCTCTTCCCACGGCGGGCTGTCGCTGTCCGTGGCCGCCGGCGTGGCGTCGTGGTCGACGCCGGTGGCCGGCTGCTCAATGTCGGCCATCGCCGGCGCTTCGGCAGCGGCGTCGGCGTTGCGCTGGCTGCGCTGGCGCGCGGCCAGGATCTCGCGCTTGCGCAGTGCCAGCACGCCGCGCTGGAAGTCCGACACGCTGCGCCGGCCCAGGTGCTGCTCGATCATCCACAGCTGCACGTCCTGCATCGACTGGAAGCGCGGGTTCTGCACGGTCTGGAACGGCAGGTCGTGCTTCTGGCAGATGCCGTAGCGGTTGTGGCCATCCACCAGCACGTCGCCCCACAGCACCAGCGCATCGCGGCAGCCCTCGGCCAGCAGGCTGCGCTCCAGCGCCTCGTGTTCGTCGGGCGTCAGCGGGTCGATGTAGGCCTTGAGTTCTTCTTTGACAACGATGTTCATGCGGCAACTGCGGGGAAGTGCGGGGCCGGCATTGTAGTGAGCCTGCCCCGGCTTTGCGCGCTTGACCGCGCCGCGTGCGGGCGTTACGCGCGGGCGCCTGCGTCGCTCGTCGTCAGGCGGTGCTGCGCAGGATCCTGCCCAGCGTTTCGACCATCTGCCCGATCTGTTCGGGGGTGACGATCAGCGGTGGCGACAGCGCGATGACATCGCCGGTGACGCGCACCAGCAGGCCGCCGTCGTGGAAGCAACGTTCGAACACCTCGTAGCCGCGTGTGCCCGGCGCGCCGTCGCGTGGCGCCAGCTCGATCGCGCCGATCAGGCCGATGTTGCGGATGTCGATGACGTGCGGCAGCCCGCGCAGGCTGTGCAGTGCGTCTTCCCATTGCGGGCCCAGCGTGGTCGCGCGGTCGAACAGGCCTTCTTCGGCGTAGGTGTCCAGCGTGGCGATCGCCGCGGCGCAGGCCAGCGGATGGCCGGAATAGGTGTAGCCGTGGAAGAGCTCGATCGCGTTCTGCGGCCCCTGCATGAAGGCGGCGTGGATCGCATCGGCCACCAGGACCGCGCCCATCGGCACGCTGCCGCTGGTCAGTCCCTTGGCGGCGGTGATCAGGTCCGGTGTGACGCCGAAGCGCTGCGCCGCAAACGCCTCGCCGACCCGGCCGAAGCCGGTGATGACCTCGTCGAACACCAGCACGATGCCGTGGCGGTCGCAGATGGCGCGCAGCCGCTGCAGATAGCCTTCCGGCGGCAGGATCACCCCGGCCGAGCCGGACACCGGCTCGACGAAGACCGCCGCAATGGTCGAGGCGTCGTGCAGGGCGATCAGGCGTTCCAGATCGTCGGCCAGCTCGGCGCCGTGCGCCGGCAGTCCGCGTGCGTAGGCATTGCGTTGCAGATCCAGCGTGTGGCGCAGATGGTCGGTGCCGGCCAGCAGGGGACCGAACCCTTTGCGGTTGTTGGGCAGCCCGCCGATCGACATGCCGCCGAAGCCGACCCCGTGATAGGCCTTTTCGCGGCCGATGAAGCGGGTGCGCTGGCCCTCGCCGCGCAGGCGGTGGTAGGCCAGCACGATCTTCATCGCGCTATCGACCGCCTCCGAGCCGGAGTTGGTGAAGAACACATGGCCCAGGCCCGGCGGGGCGATCGCGGCCAGCCGCTGCGCCAGCACGAACGGCAGCGGCGAGCCCATCTGGAAGGTCGGCGCGAAATCCAGCTTGCCAGCCTGCTCACGAATCGCCGCCACGATGCGCTCGCGGGCATGGCCGGCGTTGCAGCACCACAGCCCGGCGGTGCCGTCCAGGATCTGGCGGCCGTCGACATCGCGGTAGTACATGCCGGCTGCGGAGGCGAGCAGGCGCGGGCGCGTCTTGAACTGGCGGTTGGCAGTGAACGGCATCCAGAACGCGTCCAGTGGCGCCGGTGCCTGCGGCGCAGGCGCGCCGTCGCGCGGAGGGTGGGCGTGCATGGCGGACTCCGTCGCTGGAAAGCGTCCGACTGTACGGCCACCGCGCATCGGCCGTCACCCCGGCCAAGCGCGACGGCGAGCACGCTTTGCGGACCCGCATGCGCCGATCCGCACGGACTAGTCAATTAGTCGCAGCGTCGGCCGCTAAGCTCTGGGAACGCCTTGTGGCACGGCCATGACGGGTTTTTGACTGGCTGCGGGGCGTGCCGAAGCATTGCAAAGATCCAACGATCGCCGATGATGCGCCAGACGAGTGCCAGTTGGGCCTGGTAGTCGCCGCTGCCCTTATCGCAACACGTCAATCGATCGCAGCCATCAATCGTTTTCGGGACCACTGACACCGCCTGTGCGCAGCCGCCTCGTCGGCCGCTCCGGACACACTTCATCGTACTTTTTTAGGGGAACGGGAATGACACAAGGGTCCACCGTGGCGAGCGCCAACGGCGCAGACGCCGGCCTGCTGTCCAAGGAGCGCATCGTTGCGCGTCCAGGCTTCAATCGTTGGTTGGTACCGCCGGCGGCATTGGCGATCCACCTGTGCATCGGCATGGCCTATGGCTTCAGCGTGTTCTGGTTGCCGCTGTCCAAGGCGCTGGGCATCACCGAGGCGATCGCGTGCCCGGCCGACATGGGCCTGTTCGCGCGCATGGTCGCCACCACCTGCGACTGGAAGATCAGCGAGCTGCAGTGGATGTACACGCTGTTCTTCGTGCTGCTGGGCTGCTCGGCGGCGATCTGGGGCGGCTGGCTGGAACGTGCCGGCCCGCGCAAGGCCGGTGTGGTCTCGGCGCTGTGCTGGTGCGGCGGCCTGGTGATCTCGGCGGCCGGCATCCACTTCCATCAGATCTGGATGCTGTGGCTGGGTTCGGGCGTGATCGGCGGCATCGGTCTGGGCCTGGGCTACATCTCGCCGGTGTCGACGCTGATCAAGTGGTTCCCTGACCGTCGCGGCATGGCGACCGGCATGGCGATCATGGGCTTCGGTGGCGGCGCGATGATCGGCAGCCCGCTGGCCGATGCGCTGATGCGCCACTTCGCCACGCCGACCTCGGTGGGCGTGCTGGAAACCTTCCTGGTGATGGCGGCGCTGTACTTCGTGTTCATGATGGCTGGCGCGTTCGGCTACCGCGTGCCGCCGAGTGGCTGGACCCCCGCCGGCTGGACCGCGCCGGTGGCCAGCAACAACGCCATGATCACCGCCAACCACGTGCACGTGAGCAAGGTCTGGGGGATCCCGCAGTTCTGGCTGCTGTGGGGCGTGCTGTGCCTGAACGTGTCGGCCGGTATCGGCGTGATCGGCATGTCCTCGCCGATGCTGCAGGAAGTGTTCGGCGGCCGCTTGATCGGGGTGGATGTCGGCTTCGGCAGCCTGGACACGGCGCAGCTGGCCAGCATCGCGGCCATCGCGGCCGGCTTCACCGGCCTGCTCAGCCTGTTCAACATCGGCGGGCGCTTCTTCTGGGCCAGCATGTCCGACAAGCTCGGTCGCAAGAACACCTACACGCTGTTCTTCGTGCTGGGCATCTGCCTGTACGCGGCTGCGCCGTCGGCCGGCGGTGTGGGCGGCATCGCGCTGTTCGCGGGCATCTTCTGCATCATCCTGTCGATGTACGGCGGCGGCTTCGCCACCATCCCGGCGTATCTGGCCGACCTGTTCGGCACCCAGATGGTCGGTGCCATCCACGGCCGCCTGCTGACCGCCTGGGCCACCGCCGGCATCCTCGGTCCGGTGGTGGTCGGCTACATGCGCGAGTACCAGCTGGCCCACGGCAGCCCGCCGTCACAGGTCTACAACACCACCATGTACATCCTCGCCGGCATGCTCGTGCTCGGCCTGATCTGCAACCTGTTGGTGCGCCCGGTGGCCGCGCGTCATTTCATGACGCCCGAAGAACTGGCGCGCGAGAAGCAGCTGGCGCACGAGAAGGTGGACCGCAGCGGCAAGGCGGTGCTGCCGCCGGAACAGATGGCGCGCATCGGGCATGGCGGCAACCTCGCCCTGGTCGCGCTGGCCTGGCTGGCGGTCGGCGTGCCGATGTCCTGGGGCATCTGGGTCACGCTGCAGAAAGCCTTCGTGCTGTTTCATTGAGATGAGATGACCATTCCGTCTTCCCGTTCCGTGCGCGCCGGCAGTGTGGTGCGCACGGTGGTCCGCCACCGTGGCGGCCGCAACGCCACGGTGCAGGATCTGGTGGCGGCCGAAATGCCGGTCGCCTTCCACTACAACGGCGTGCCGTTCGCGGTGATGATGGCCACGCCGGAAGACCTGGAGGATTTCGCACTCGGCTTCTCGCTGAGCGAGGGCATCGTCGACCAGCCGCAGGATCTGCGGGTGGTGGCGGTGCAGACGTTTCTGGAAGGCGCCTCGCTGCAGATCGAGATCCCGCCCGAGCGTGCCGCCGCGCTGGACCGGCGGCGGCGCAATCTGGATGGCCGCAGCGGGTGCGGGGTGTGCGGCAACGAATCGATCGAGGCGGTGCTGCGTGTGCCGCCGGTGCTGCGGTCCTCGTTGCAGATCGATGCACAGGCACTGGCGCGTGCGTTGGAGGCACTGCACGCGCAGCAGCCGATCGCCGCGCAGACCGGCGCGGTACATGCCGCCGGTTGGGCCGATGCGCACGGTGTGGTGCGCCATGTGCGCGAAGACGTCGGCCGGCATAACGCGCTCGACAAGTTGATCGGTGCGCTGGCGCGGGAACGCGTCGATGCGTCGCAAGGGTTTGCGGTGGTCACCAGCCGTGCCAGTTACGAAATGGCCATGAAAGCCGCGCAGGCCCGGATCCCGCTGCTCGCAGCGATTTCGGCGCCGACCGCGCTGGCGATCAGCCTGGCCGACAGTGCGGGACTGACCCTGATCGGGTTTGCCCGCGATCACGATTGTGTCGTTTACAGCCATCCGCAGCGCCTGGATCTGGGCGTCGCCGTGGGAGAGCCCGCATGAGCAAGAAGACCATCCAGCAATACGACAATCCCGCCGGTGGCTGGGGCGCATTGCGCTCGGTGGCCAAGCACCTGATGGAACAGGACATCGCGGTGCAGGGCGCCAAGACGCTGCTGCACGCCAACCAGCCGGACGGTTTCGACTGCCCCGGCTGCGCCTGGCCCGACCGCGATCACACCTCCACCTTCGAGTTCTGCGAGAACGGCGCCAAGGCCGTCGCGGCCGAGTCCACCGCGCGCCGCGCCGGGCCGGAGCTGTTCGCCTCGCACAGCGTCAGCCTGCTGTCGCAGTACAGCGACTACTGGCTGGAAGGGCAGGGCCGGCTGACCCAGCCGATGCGCTACGACGCTGCCACCGATCACTATGTGCCGGTGAGCTGGGACGAGGCCTTCGCGCAGATCGCCGGGCACCTCAACGGGCTGGCATCGCCGGACGAGGCGATCTTCTACACCTCCGGGCGCACCAGCAACGAGGCGGCCTTCCTGTATCAGTTGTTCGTGCGCGAGTTCGGCACCAACAACTTCCCCGACTGCTCCAACATGTGCCACGAGCCGTCCGGCACCGCGCTGCGTTCGCAGATCGGCGTGGGCAAGGGCACGGTGTCGCTGCACGATTTCGAACTGGCCGATGCCATCTTCATCTTCGGCCAGAACCCGGGCACCAATCACCCGCGCATGCTCGGCGAGTTGCGTCAGGCCTCCAAGCGCGGCGCGGCGATTGCGGCATTCAATCCCTTGCGCGAGCGCGGGCTGGAAAAGTTCGCCGACCCGCAGGACAAGCTGGAGATGCTGCACAACGGTTCCACCCGCATCGCCTCGGATTATTTCCAGCTCAAGATCGGCGGCGATCTGGCCGCGATCAAGGGCATCATCAAACATGTGCTCGAGCGTGACGCGCAAGCCCAGCGCGAGGGCACGCCACGGCTGCTGGATCTGGATTTCATCGCCGAGCACACCGCCAACTTCGACGCCTTCGCCGCCGAGGTGCATGGCGAATCCTGGGACACCATCGTCGAAGAGTCCGGGCTGGACGAGGCGGCACTGCGCAAGGCCGGCGAACTCTATCTCAACGCCGAGCGCGTGATCGCCTGCTGGGGCATGGGCATCACCCAGCACAAGCATTCGGTGGCCACCATCCACATGATCACCAATCTGCTGTTGCTGCGCGGCCATCTCGGCCGTCCCGGTGCGGGCGTGTGCCCGGTGCGCGGACACAGCAACGTGCAGGGCGACCGCACGATGATGATCTACGAAAAACCGCCGGCCGCCTTCCTGGACAAGTTGCAGACGCTGTTCGGGTTCGCGCCGCCGCGCGAAGACGGTTTCGACACCGTCGGTGCGATCGAGGCGATGCTGGACGGGCGCGGCAAGGTGTTCTTCGCGATGGGCGGCAATTTCGCCGCCGCCACGCCGGATACCGACGCCACGCATCGCGCGCTGCGCAATTGCGAATTGACCGTGCATGTCACCACCAAGCTCAATCGCAGCCATCTGGTGCATGGGCGCGATGCGCTGATCCTGCCATGCCTGGGCCGTACCGAAATCGACATCCAGGACGCCGGCTCGCAAGGCGTGACGGTGGAAGATTCGATGAGCATGGTGCACCTGTCGGCCGGCATCAATCCGCCGGCCTCGCCGGAGCTGCTGTCCGAGCCGGCGATCGTGGCGCGCCTGGCCGAGGCGACGCTGGGTGCGCGCAGCGCGATCCGCTGGCGCTGGCTGGTGGGCGACTACGACCGCATTCGCGACCTGATTGCCCAGGTGTTCCCCGATTTTGCCGACTTCAACCAGCGCGTGCGGGTGCCGGGCGGCTTCCGCCTGTCCAACACCGCGCGCGATCGCCAGTGGGTGACGCCCGAGAAGCGCGCGGTGTTCAAGCCGCACGCGGTGCCGACCGACAACCCGATCCATCGCGCACGCCGCAGCCACACCGAGCAGATGGTATTCACGCTGGCCACCACGCGCTCGCACGATCAATACAACACCACCATCTACGGCCTGGACGATCGCTACCGCGGCGTGTTCGGCGAACGCCGCGTGCTGTTCATCAATGGCGCGGACATCGCCGCGTTGAACATGAAGGCCGGCGATTGGGTGGACCTGGAGAGCCTGTGCGAGGACGGCGTGCATCGCGAGGCGCGGCGCTTCCTGCTGGTGGACTACAATATTCCACGTGGCTGCCTGGCGGCGTACTACCCGGAAACCAACGCGCTGGTGCCGCTGTCCAGCTTCGCCGACGAAGCGCGCACGCCCACCTCCAAGTCGATTCCGGTGATCGTGCTGCCGCACCGCGCCGAAACCGCAGATGCGGCGCCGCGCGACATCGGAGCGGTGCTTGTCCGCTGATCCACAGCTCACCGCGCTGCTGCTTGCCGCATTGGCCGACACGCCCGAGGGCGTGTCGCTGGCGCGCCTGTGCAAGCAACTGGGCGTGCGCATGAGCGTGCTGCTGCGTACCCTGGCGTGGTTGGGCAACGCGAGTCTGGACGGTCAACCCGGCCCGGGCTGGATCCAGCTGGAAGACCGCGGCGAGCGCCAATTCGCGGTGCTGACGGATCTCGGGCTGGCAGCGCATGCGCAGCGTGCAATGACGCAAACGCAGCAGGGCGACTGAGCAACTTGCTGGTTCTTCCCGGCTGAGGAAAGCGGGAGACCGAAGCCTCTTCACCTGCACGGGAAGCTCGATCAGACGCAACCTGATCCGAACAACGTAGTCCATGTTTTGCTTGCAACCAAACACACCGACCACCTCGACAGGTCCTTGCCTGCTCACCGTCGCGGGACCTTACGCGGCATGGATGCCGCGTAAGCGCCTTATCTGTTCGGAATGTGGCAGCGTAGGTGTCGAGAGCCGGCGTGGGCCACCGTGAGAGCCTGGATCGTTACCGATCGTCTTGTAGCTAGGTGCCCACGCCGGTTCCTCCCTGTATCGCCCGAACAGTTGCCAGAGTTACCACGCGTAGACGTAAGGCTGGGCAGGCAGGGGAGCTCTCGACCCTTCAAGCCTAACGGAGTTCACCCATGAACGGCATCGGGATTGATGTGTGCAAGGCCATGTTGGATGTCGCCGTCCACCACGGCCCTTTTGCGCGGTTTCACAACACCGGCGCGGGCCACCGCAAGCTCGTGTCCTGGCTGGCAACGCAGCAGGCTGGCCAGATCGTGCTGGAGGCCTCTGTGTCCCGCGATGGTGGGCGGGCAAGGGCCTTGCAGCAAAACTGCAGATCATCCGCTCTACAAATAATCTATCAACACTGTCCGACGGCTCCAAAGCAAACGAGATTCCGAGTGTTGGCGGTGCCTGAGGACATGCTTGCGACGTGCCACGCGATGGTGGGTGGGCAAAGGTCCTGCTACCAAACCGCAGACCCGAGGCTCTGAAACTGACTCATTCTCAGCGCGGTCAATCATCAGCTGACGACAGTCCGCTTTGCTCTCCCGATCATTATCCGACGAGAAGCCGATTCGGCCCGAAAGGCAAGCAGTCACGGCTGTAACTTTTTGCAAGCAGGTTGGTCTACGCAAACCGCTGCTGCAATCTGCCAGAATCGGCTGACTTGTCTTGTCTGGATGCCGATCAACGATGACTGCTGCTGCGCCGCCTGCTGCTCCCATCAATTCGCCTGCGCGCGTGCTGTTCGCCAGTCTGATCGGCACCACCATCGAGTTCTTCGATTTCTATATCTACGCCACCGCTGCGGTGCTGGTGTTTCCGACGCTGTTCTTTCCCGCCGGCGACGGCAGTGCGGCGATGCTGCAGTCGCTGGCGACGTTTGCGGTGGCCTTTATCGCACGGCCGGTGGGCTCGGCGGTGTTCGGCCATTTCGGCGACCGGATCGGGCGCAAGGCCACGTTGGTGGCGGCGCTGCTGACGATGGGCCTGTCCACCGTGGCGATCGGCTTGCTGCCCAGCTACGCGCAGATCGGCGTGTTCGCACCTGCGTTGCTGGCGCTGTGCCGCTTTGGCCAGGGCCTGGGCCTGGGCGGCGAGTGGGGCGGGGCCGTGCTGCTTGCCACCGAAAATGCACCGCCCGGCAAGCGCGTGTGGTACGGCATGTTTCCGCAGCTGGGTGCGCCGCTGGGCTTTCTGCTGTCCACCGGCACCTTTCTCGGCATGGGCGCGTTGCTCGACGATGCGCAGTTCATGCAATGGGGCTGGCGGGTGCCGTTTCTGGCCAGCGCGTTGCTGGTGCTGACCGGCCTGTGGGTGCGCCTGAGCATCACCGAGACGCCGGATTTCCAGAAGGCCCTGGACCGCAAGACGCGCGTGCGCCTGCCCTTGGGCACGGTGATCTCGCAGCACTGGCCGGCGCTGATCATCGGCACGCTGGGCGCATTCGCCACCTTCGTGCTGTTCTACCTGATGACGGTGTTCGCGCTGGGTTACGGGACCAAGACCCTGGGCTACGACAAGGAGCAGTTCCTGCTGTTGCAGATGGCCGGCATCGTGTTCTTCGCGATCGGCATCCCGCTGTCGGCCAGGTTCGGCGACCGCCATGGCGCACCGCTGGCGATGATGCTGGCCAGTGTCGCGAGCATCGCGTTCGGCTTGGCATTCGCGCCGCTGTTCCAGGCCAATCATCCGTTGCAGGTGCTGGCATTTTTGGGTCTTGGGTTCTTCTTCATGGGCCTGACCTACGGCCCTTGCGGCACGCTGCTGGCCGAGCTGTATCCCACCGAAGTGCGCTACACAGGCGCATCGCTGTCGTTCAACCTGGCCAGCATTCTGGGGGCGGCACCGGCGCCGTACGTGGCCACGCAACTGGCCGCACGCTATGGCGTGCAGGCGGTCGGGCAGTATCTGGGCGCCGCGGCGGTGTTGAGCCTGCTGGCGTTGATGGCCGCACGTGCGCTGCGACGGCGTGCGGCATCGGCGGTTTCGACGTAAGCAGCGCATCGCGCGCATCTGCACGCTGCGCTGCGTTGACGCCGCTCAGCTGGCCAGACGCACCTGGTTGCGGCCGCCGGCCTTGGCCAGATATAGGTACTTGTCCGCTTCGCCCAGCAGATGGTGCAGCGACTGGCCGTCTTCGGTGGCGATGCATACGCCGATGCTCACCGTCATGCTGAGGGTTTCATCGCCGATCCGCACGCGCAGTGCGCTGATGCGTTCGCGCAGGGTTTCGAAGTAGCTGGTGGCGTTGGCGGCATCCAGCCCCGGTACCAGCAGGCAGAATTCTTCGCCGCCGAAACGCGCCACCAGATCCTGCGGCCGCGCGTGGCTGGAGACCGATGCGGCCACCGCCCGCAGCGCCTGGTCGCCGGCTTCGTGGCCCCAGGTGTCGTTGATGTGCTTGAAGTGGTCGATGTCCAGCATCGCCGCGGTGACCGTCTGCTCCTGCGACAGCAGGGTGGGGATCACCCGCTGGCTTTGTTCCAGGAAATAGCGCCGGTTGGGCAGGCCGGTGAGGAAGTCGCGGGTGGCCAGGTCCTGCAGCGTGCCGATCAGTTCCAGCTGGTCCACGTTCTGCGACACGCGGCAGAAGAACTCTTCGCGCGAGAACGGCTTGCGCAGGAAATCGTTGGCACCGTTCTTGAGGAAACGCGGGATCAGCGACGAGTCGCTGTTGCCGGAGATGCCGATCACCGCGACCTTGTCGCGCGAACGGATCGCACGCAGCCGGCGGGTGAATTCCACCCCTTCCATGCCGGGCATTTCCTGGTCGACGATGGTCAGGCGGATGCCGGGGTCGCGCTCGATCGCCTGCAGGCCGGCCGCACCGTCGGCCGCCAGCACCACGCGGTAGCCGTACATCGACAGCAACGCGGCCGCATAGGTCCGTGCGGACAGGGAATCGTCCACCACCAGCGCGGCGATGCGGCGGTTGCGCTCCAGGCGTTGCACCAGCCAGGCCAGATATTCGATGCTGCCGGGCGCGTTCTTGAGCACGTAATCGATGATCTGCTGCTGCAGCACGCGCTGGCGCAGATCCTCGTCGTAGACGCCGCTGACCACCACGGTGGGCAGCTTGCGCGAGAGGAAAAATTCCACGACCTTGTCGCGGTCGCCGTCCACCAATACCAGGCCGGTCAGGACCAGAAACCAGCCGTCTTCTTCGTCCAGTACACGGGCGGCTTCCGCCAGCGTCGATACGACCGTGACCGGCAGCTCCACGCGTTGCTCGATGGCTTCGCGCAGCATGCTGGTGAAGGTGCGCGAGTTCTCCACCAGCAACACGCGTTGCGGCAGGACTGCGCTTTCACTATTGCGATGTAGGGTACCTGGGGACATCGGCTGGCCGTGCGGATCGAACCGTCATACCAGCTAACGGCCCTGCTCGCCAAAACTTGAGCGCCGCGTCTCAAAGTGCCCAAGACGGCGCCCTGTTCACCACAACGCATCGCGCAGCCGGTACCAACTCATCGCCGCCACCAGCAGCGGCGTGCGTAGCAGGCGCCCCCCGGGGAAGGGCCGATGCGGAATGCGTGCGAACACGTCCAGCCGTCGGCTCTGGCCGGCGATGGCCTCGGCGATGACCTGGCCGGCCAGGCCGGTGGCGGCGACGCCATGCCCGGAAAATCCCTGCGCGAAATACACGTTCGGCCCCAGCCGGCCCCAGTGCGGGGCGCGATTGCGCGAGATGTCCACGTAGCCGCCCCACAGGGCTTGCAGCGGCACGTCGCGCAGTTGCGGGAAGACCGTGTGCATGCGCCGGGTCATCAACCGATCCAGGCCGGGCGGCGGGCGCGAGGAGTAGCTGGCGCGTCCGCCGAACAGCAGCCGGTGGTCGGCGCTGAGCCGGTAGTAGTCCAGTGCCCAGTTGGTGTCGGCGACCGCCATGTCGTTGGCGATCAGCGCGCGTGCACGGGCCTGGCCCAGCGGCGGCGTCGCACCGACATAGGTGCCGACCGGCATGATGCGGCGTTCCAGCGCTGTGGAAATGCCCTGCAGCAGGGCGTTGCCGGCGATCACGCCGAACTCGGCGCTGACGCTGCCCTGGTCGGTATGCATCGTCACGCGCGCGCCGTGCTCCAGCCGGGAGACGGGCGAGGCCTCGTGGATGCGTACGCCGGCCGCCAGCGCTGCGCGCGCCAGGCCCAGCGCATAGGCCAGCGGATGCAGATGGCCGCTGGCCGGGTCGAACATCGCGCCCAGGTAGAGCGGGCTGTCCAGCACCTGCCGCGTACGCGCGCGGTCCCACCATTCCAGCGGGTAGTCGTAGCGCTCGGCCATGCGCACGATGCCGTGCTGCAAGGCCTGCACCTGGCGCGGCTTCAGCGGTACATGGGCGTGGCCGTTGCGCCAGTCGCAGGCGATGGCGTGGCGGTCGATGCGCGCGCGCAGCAGGCGCATGCCGTCGCGCGAGAAGTCGAACAGCAGCCGCGCGTCGGCGTCGCCGACCAGCGCTTCCAGGGTTTCCTGCTCGCAGCCGTAGCCGACGATGGCCTGGCCGCCGTTGTGCCCGGAGGCGCCCCAGCCGATGCGCCTGGCGTCCAGCACGATGACGGTGTAGCCGGCCTCGGCCAGGGCGAGCGCAGCGGTGAGGCCGGTATAGCCGGCGCCGAGGATGCAGACATCGGCACGTTGGACGCCTTGCAGGCGTGGTTGCTCCGGCAGGGCCGGCGTGCTGCGGGCATACCAGCTGTCGGGATAGCCGTTACCCGGCGGATCGGTTGGCGGCAGCGTTGTGGCCGGGCCGTCCATCAGACGATCCGCAGGTACCGGGCGTAATCCAGATCCGGCACCTGCGCCTGGTAGTCGAGCAGCTCGCGCTGTTTCTGCTGGCCGAATACGTGCTGGAACTGGCTGCCGAACTGCGCGCCGACAAAGTCGCTGGCGCCGAATGCATCCACCGCCGCCTGCCAGGTGCGCGGACGAAAGACCGCTTGCGCGTAGGCATTGCCGGTGACTGGCGCGCTGGGTTCGGCGGGATGTTGCAGGCCGTCCAGCATGGCGGCCAGCACGGCGGCGGCGGCCAGGTACGGGTTGGCATCGGCGCCGGCGATGCGATGCTCGATACGGGTGTTGCGTGTATCGCTGTGCGGGATGCGCAGCGCCACGGTGCGGTTGTTGAAGCCCCAGCTCGCATCCAGCGGCACGAAGGCATTGCTGACGAACCTGCGGTAACTGTTGGCGTGCGGCGCGAACATCAGCAGCGAGGCATCGGCGTGCCGCTGCAGGCCGGCGATGGCATGGCGCAGGCGGTCGGCGGGCACACCGACGCTGCCGGCAAACACGTTGTGCCCGTCGGCATCGAGCAGGCTCACATGCGGGTGCAGGCCGCTGCCGGCCTGGCCGGGAAACGGCTTGGCCATGAAGCTGGCGAGCTTGCCCTGCTGTTGCGCAATCGCCTTGATGGTGCGCTTGAGCAGGATCGCCTCGTCGCAGGCGGCCACCGCATCGGCGCGATGCTGCAGGTTGATTTCGAACTGGCCGGGTGCGTATTCGGCCACGGCGGTGTCGGCCGGGATGCCCTGCTGCCGGCAGGCGGCAGTCACCGCGTCGGTGAACGCGCGCTGGTCGTCCAGGTCCTGCAAGGAATACACCTGGGTGCTGTCGCTGCGCGCACCGGTCTGCGGGTCGCGCGGCGTCTGCGGGCGTCCCTGCGCATCGGGCACCGCGTCGAACAGGTAGAACTCCAGTTCCACCGCCATGACCGGGGTCAGGCCGAGCGCAGCAAAACCGTGCAGCACGCGCTGCAGGACCGCGCGCGGCGCGACCTCGAACACGCTGCCGTCCGGCTGATGCATCGCCAGCAGCAGCTGCGCCATCGGCCGCGGCGCCCACGGCACCGTGCGCAGCGAGCCGGCGATGGGCCGGCAGATGCGATCGGCATCGCCGATGGCGTAGCCCAGCCCGGTTTCCTCGACGGTATTGCCGGTGATGTCGGTGGCGATCAGCGACATCGGCAGGCACACGCCATCGCGATAGACCTTGTCCAGGACTTCGGCTGTCACACGTTTGCCACGCAGCACGCCATTGGTGTCGGGCAACAGCAGATCGACCGCTTCGCAGCCACCGATTCGCGCCAGCGTGGCGGCATCGGTGGCGGGCAAGCACGCGACGGAGTTCTCGGAAACCATGGGCACCACCTGCAAGGTCGCCGCTCAGACTAGCAAAGCGCAGGTGATCGTTCGCGATCGTGCGTGTGTGGACCCTGGCAATGCAGGTGGCCGCACGCTAAGTTCGCAGGCATCGGCGACGCACCCCATCAACCCGTGACGAGCACCCGCTGACAAGTCGTCGCAGTCGGAGGGATGCAGGTGATGCGCAAGCCGCCAGCTGCGCGCCACCTGTGCCCTGTACAGTGCCAGCGCCTGCCTGATGGCGAGCGCAGGCGTGATGCAGCAGCGTCAACCGGGAGATCTGCATGCCCATCGTTCCACTGGTCGGGTTGCCGACCGATCGCCTCCAGCAAGGGCCGCATCCGTTTCTGGCCACTGGGGAAAAATACATCCGCGCGGTGGTGGACGCGGCCGGGGCGATGCCGGTGCTGTTGCCGAGCCTGCAGCCTACGCTGGATGCGGGCGCGTGGCTGGATCGCCTGGATGGCCTGTTGCTGACCGGTGCGGTGAGCAATGTCGAGCCGCATCACTACAGCGACGAGCCGAGCTGGGAGGGCAATCCGCACGACCCGGCGCGCGATGCCACCAGCCTGGGGCTGATTCCGCAGGCGCTCGCGCGCGGCCTGCCGGTGCTGGCGATCTGCCGCGGGCTGCAGGAGGTCAACGTGGCGCTGGGCGGGCGCCTGTATCAACGCGTGCATGATGTGCCCGGCCTGGCCGATCACCGCGAAGACCGTGCCGCGCCGCTGGACATGCAGTACGGCCCGGCGCATCCGGTGCAGCTGCACCCCGGCGGCCTGCTGGCCGGCATGAGCGACAGTGCGCAGGTCGCGGTGAACTCGCTGCACGGGCAGGGCATTGCGCGCCTGGCCGACGGCCTGCTGATCGAGGCCACCGCGCCGGACGGCCTGATCGAAGCCTTTCGCGGCGCCGGGCCGGGCTTTCTGCTCGCGGTGCAGTGGCATCCGGAGTGGCGTGTCGCCCAGCATCCGTTCTACCGTGCCATCTTCCAGGCCTTCGGCGAGGCCTGTCGCCAATACGCCGCTCGACGCGGTCAGTGAGGTTGCATGTCGATCCGCACACGTTCGCGCACATCCACGCCCAAGCAGCCCGAGAGCGCGCTGCGCCGCTGGCTCAAGGACCGCCACATCACCGAGGTCGAGTGCCTGGTGCCGGACATCACCGGCAACGCACGCGGCAAGATCATTCCGGCGGACAAGTTTTCGCACGACTACGGCACCCGGCTGCCGGAAGGCATCTTCGCCACCACCGTCACCGGCGATTTCCCGGACGATTACTACGAGCTGACCTCGCCATCGGATTCGGACATGCATCTGCGCCCGGACGCGTCCACCGTGCGCATGGTGCCGTGGGCGGCCGATCCCACCGCGCAGGTCATCCACGATTGCTACACCAAGGACGGCCAGCCGCATGAGCTTGCCCCGCGCAATGTGCTGCGGCGCGTGCTGGACGCCTATGCCGACGCCAAGCTGCAACCGGTGGTGGCGCCGGAGCTGGAATTCTTCCTGGTGCAGAAGAACACCGACCCGGACTTTCCGTTGTTGCCGCCGGCCGGGCGCTCGGGTCGGCCGGAGACTGCGCGGCAGTCGTATTCGATCGATGCGGTCAACGAGTTCGACCCCATCCTGGACCTGATGTACGACTATTGCGATGCGATGGAACTGGACGTGGATACGCTGATCCACGAATCCGGCGCCGCGCAGCTGGAGGTCAACTTCACCCACGCCGATGCGCTCTCGCGCGCCGATCAGGTGTTCCTGTTCAAGCGCACCATGCGCGAAGCGGCGCTGCGGCATGGCGTGTATGCGACGTTTCTGGCCAAGCCGATGGAGACCGAGCCGGGCAGTGCGATGCACATCCACCAGAGCCTGCTGCATGCCGGCACCGGCAAGAACGTGTTCAGCGGCAAACGCGACGGCGGCTTCAGCGACACCTTTGCGCAGTATCTCGGTGGCCTGCAGAAATACATTCCGATGGCGATGGGGCTGCTGGCACCCAATGTCAATTCCTACCGGCGGCTGATGTTCGGCGAGGTGTCGCCGAGCAACGTGCTGTGGGGCTTCGACAATCGCACCTGCGGGCTGCGGGTGCCGATCGATGTGCCGCAGAACATGCGGGTGGAAAGCCGCTTTGCCGGCTCCGACGCCAATCCGTATCTGGCGATGGCAGCGACCCTGGCCTGCGGGTTGCTCGGCATCCGCGAAAAGCTCGAGCCGACCGCGCCGATCAGCAGCAACGGCAAGGAGCACGGCTACGAGTTGCCACGCTCGCTGGGCGAGGCGCTGGACGGTCTGGAGGGCTGCGAGGCCTTGCAGGAGATGCTGGGGCGGCGCTTCGTGCGCGCCTACATCTCGGTCAAGCGCAAGGAATACGAGACGTTCTTTCGGGTGATCAGTTCGTGGGAGCGGGAGTTCCTGTTGTTGAATGTGTAAGGCGCTCCGTGCTTTTCCTGCCGGGCCACCACTCTGCAGGCGCGTTTCCATCGCGACCCATGCGTCGGTGGCTTGCCCCATGGCAAGCCACCGACATCGAAAGAGCGGTCAGGCCGGTGTTCTGGCCGCACGCTGCAGGGCCAGCTTTGCGACCACCGCCGAACTCTGCCGTACTGCACTATCCGCATCCTGCAACCGGAACCCCGCCACCATCGTGCGCAGCTGCACCGCGCGTTCGCGTAGCGACTCGCTGGATGCGGACACCTCCTCGACCAGGCTGCTGTTTTGCTGGTTCACGCTTTCCAGATCGTCCACCGCCCGGCTGAGTTCCTGCAGTCCCGAAGATTGATCCTGTGCGGCGCTGGCGGCTTCGCGGGAGAGCTGTGCGACCCGCTCGTTGGATGCATTGATCGCTTCCAATTGCTCGCGTGTAGCGGCGACCAGATCGGTGCCCTCGTGCACGCGTTGGTTGGAGTCACTGATCAGATCGCGGATTTCCTTGGCCGACGATGCGGTTCGGTGCGCAAGGTTGCGAACTTCGCTGGCAACCACTGCAAAACCGCGCCCGTGCTCGCCGGCACGGGCGGCTTCCACTGCCGCGTTGAGGGCGAGCAGGTTGGTCTGGAATGCCACGGAATCGATCAGGCCAATGATATCGGCGATCCGCCGACTGGACTGGTTGATGCCTTCCATGGAATCGCCAGCCTTGCTGACCACTTCCGCGCCGTGGCGCGAGTTCTCCAGCGCACCGACCGTCAGTTCGCTGGTCTGACGGCTGTTTTCTGCGGCCTGGCGCGCCGACTCCAGCAGCGACTTAATGCTGGCTGCGCTTTGCTCCAGCGCTGCAGCCTGGCGTTCGGTGCGTCCGGACAGGTCGCTGTTGCCCGACGAAATTTCATCGGCACCGTTGCTCACATCTTCTGCGGTGCTGGCCACCTCGCCGATGACCTCGCTCAAACTGTCTAGCGATCCGTTGAGGCTGGATGTCAGCGCACCGAGGGTGCCTGCATAGAGACCCTGGACGCGCCGGCTCAGATCGCCATTGGCAAGTGCATCTGTGGTGGCGCTGATCTCCGAAAGTGCCAGATCCAACGCATTCAAAGATTGATTGACCGCCTGCTTGAGCACGCCCAGGTCACCGGGAAGATCCGCATCGATCCGACGCTTGAAATTGCCCTCGGCAGTGGCGGTCATGCTGGTTCTCAATTCTTCCAGCGACTCCTGCAGCAGGTGCATCGCGCGATCCACCTTCACGCGCGAATCGCCTTCCACGTCTTCGCTCATCCGTGCGGAGAAGTCGCCTCTGGCCAGTGCATCCATGACTGCGTCCAGGGCACGCATGGTGCGCTGTACGCTGTCGGCGCCGGCATTAACGCCATGCTTGAGCGTGGCCAGATCCCCAGGAAGATCGGCGGCGACGCGTTGACTGAAGTTGCCGCGCTCTACCGCCGCCAGCACCTGGTTGGTTTCGCTGATCGCTGCCTTCAAATCCACCAGCAACGAGTTGAACGAGCGGCACATTGTACTCAGCGCATCTTTTCCCTCGTCCTCCACGTGTACATCGAAATCGCCACGCGCCACCTGGCCGATCGCCTGGTTGAGCCGCTCGATGGGCTGACGGATGGCCGCATCGATCAGCAGTGCAGCCAGCACCGTCAGCAGCAGCAGCACCACGGTCGCCGACGCACCGATCCACGACGCACGCGTCGCCTGCGCAGCCGCTTCGGTCAGCGCGCTCTTGAAGCTGGTTTCGCTGTCGCTACCCAGCTTGTTGAGCGCGTCGCGTACCTGTTGGTAGGCAGCCTGTTTTTCGGTCGCCAGTGCCTGGAACGACTGCATGTCGCCTTGACCGCTGATGATGCCGGTGACGGCGAGCTTGCTTTTTTCGACATAGCGATCCCACAGGGCAACCAATTCGGTGACCCGTGGCGCATAGCTGGGATCCTTGGTCTTGATCGACTGAATCTTCTGGCGCGCTGTTTGGGCGAGTTTGACCGCATCCTCGATCAGGAACTCGTCTTTGTCGCCAAGCGCCTGGCTGAAGGTGGCCTGTGTCTCGATCAGCCCCTGGTTGGCCTGCGCGGCCAGCGACATCACCGGTAGGGTATTGGCAGCAAAACGCTCCAATGTGTGGATATTGGCGCGCGATGCGGAGATGGTGTAGACGCTGTAGGCCAGCAAGCCCAGCAGGGCGATGCTGGGCAACAGCAAAATCTTGCTGCGGATCGATATGTAGCGCAACCGCCGCGATAAGCGTGCGGTAGCACGCGAAAGCATTCCCCATCTGGGAAGTGAAAGGCGTTTGGAGGCGGATGACATGAGGTCTCTCCCGGAAAGGTGAGATCTGGCACCTTGTGCCAGACCTAAGCAACTCAGTACTTCAACAACACCTTGACGGAGTCGTCGATGGCTTTGTCACTGACATAGCCGACCGCGCCGGAATTTGCCTTTACCTTGGCCTTGACGTCCGCATCACCGGCGACTTCGGTCGGTGCGCTCGCTTTGCCGGAGAAGATCAGCTTGGACCAATAGCCGGTCAAATCGGCGCCTGTCTTGCCCAATACCTTGCCCTCGAATTCAGCACGAGTGGCTGCATCCTTCTGGTAGATCAAGGTGATGGTCTTGCCGCCGCTGGTGGTCTGGCGACCGAGGAAGACTTTCTTGGCCTCCTCGACATTGGCCACGACAACAGGCGAATCCTTGGCCACTACCACCGCGCCGGCAACCGCGTGCAGTGGCGGGCAGAACAGCAGGACCATCAGGAGTGGAGAGAAATTTTTCATGTGAACTCCGTGCAAGGCGACGATGGGTTAAAAGACGAAATCGAGTGCTACGGCAAACACGTTCGCCTTACCGTCGAAGCCTGGTCGGAAGCTGCCGATATTGAAGCTCTTGCCGATGGTGCCGTGGGTATCGACGACATCCCACTGCGCCTTCAGCGCAAGGGAAGGATGCAAGTCCCAGCGCACGCCCACGGATTTGGTGGTCTGCTTGCCGTTGATCGGATTCACGTACTTAGAGCGGCTAACAAAACCCAGGAAGAAGGCGTAAGCAGATGATGGAGGATGCGAGCGAAAGCAACGCCAAGTGGAGATCGATGCGAC
>NZ_MDSK01000024.1 GCF_002940205.1 Xanthomonas arboricola pv. guizotiae | reverse complement strand
CCGGAAACCTTGGCCGGTTTGCACTTTGTTGTCTTCACGATTCTGATGCTTGGAAATGCAGCCACGCTCTTTCAAAGTTCATAACACGCTCTAACTGCTTGAACCCTTCGTTGAGCATTTCGCTGCAGCCGTACAGGCCGATCTCGAACGGCGCCAGGCCACCGCTGGCGCGCACCGCAGGATGCTGTTCCAGTTCCGGGTCCAGCGCCTGCAGCACGCGCCGATAGGTGGCGTTGTCGGTATGCCGCAGTACCAGCGCATGGCTCAGTGCATCGGCCAGGGTGCCGATGCCGATCTGCAAGGTGCCGCCATCGCGGACCAGCGCGCTGGCATACAGACCGATGGCGTAGTCGACGCTGGTTACCGGCTGCCTGGGCAACCCGAACAGGCGCGGCGACGGACCGGGCAGGTCGATCACCATATCGAAGAACGCCTCCTCCACTGCCGCGGTTCCGCCGATCCACGGCAGTTGCGTGTCCACTTCCGCAACCAGCATGGGGCGCGGCAGGCCGAGCGCCTGCACCGCATCCAGCGTGTCCTGGGTGATGTCGTTGTTGCACGACAACGACAGCCGCGTGCCGCCCGGTTCGCGCGCCACCTTCTGCACGATCAGGTTCGGCGCGCGCTGCGCCACCGCCGCAGCAGCGTGGGTGTAGTTGAGGCTCGTGTAGTCGGCCTGCGCCTGGGTGGAGTGCAGCAGCCCGCCGGACTGCATGTAGAACTCTTCCACCTGCACATGCGCCGGCAGCGCATCGCGCAGCATGTCATCGACATAGGCAAGACGCGGGAAATCCTCGCCAAAATGGCGCGCGATGAACGGCGCCGCAAAGCGTGCCTCCAGTCCCGCGCCGGGCTTGGGCGGATTGAGCGACAGCGCCGTGTACAGCGCCAGTGGCCGGGTCGGCGTGTGCTTGAGCTGCGCATACAGCGCGTTCAACAACCGGTGCGGCTTGCCGATGCCCAACGGCGCGCCGACGCGCAGCGGGCCATCGAGACGTTGCAGGATGTGCGCAACCGCGCCGGGCAGGTCGGTGAGGTATTCAGTCATCGGTGCAGGGTAGCCGAGGCGATGGCGGGGCAGGTATCTGGATCGCCGACAAGGCCGGGTCGGCGCATGCATTTCCCGCAAGGCAATCGAAAACGCGCTTGACAGGCGCAAGTTTTACATGCGTAATCGGTAAAAATTACGGATGTAATCGCATGTCGATCAGTGACGCCGAAGCGGTGGTGATGCAGGTGCTCTGGGATGCGGCGCCACGCAGCGCCGACGAGGTGGTCGCCGCGCTGGCAGGGCACAGCGACTGGGCCGAGCCCACCGTCAAGACCTTGCTCAACCGCCTGCTCGGCAAGGGCGCCATCCGCGCGGTCAAACAAGGGCGACGCTATCTCTATTCGCCGGTGCTGGCGCGCGAGCAGTGGGTGCAGCAGCAGAGCGAGGGATTGCTGCAGCGCCTGTTCGGTGGGCGGGTGGCGCCGCTGGTGGCGCACTTCAGCGAGCGCGGAAGACTCAGCGCGTCCGATATCGCGGAACTGAAACAACTGCTCAAGGAGCTGGACGATGAACCCTGAGGCCTGGGTCCTGTTGTCGCGCGCAACGCTGTACACCACCGCTGCGCTGCTGGTCTGCCTGCTCCTGCGTCGCCCATTGCGCAAGCTGTCGGGCGCCGCCGCGGCGTATGCGATCTGGTCCTGCGTCCCGCTGGCGCTGGTGGCGGCCTTGTTGCCCGGCCCGTCTCTGGGCATCGCGGTGCCGGGATTGCCGACGCTGACTGCCGTGCCGGCGCTCTCCAGCGTGCATGGCGAAGGTCGTGCGTGGGCAACATGGCTGGCAGCAGCGTGGCTGGGCGGCGCATTGGTGATGGCGATCGGATTGTGGAGGCGGCAACGGCGTTTCATGCGCAGCCTGGGGCCGTTGCACCGGCTCGACGACCGGCTCTGGTCGGCCGCGCGCGGTGTCGGTCTTCCTGCATCGCTGGGACTCTGGCGTCCGCGCATCGTGCTGCCGGCGGATTTCAGTGAGCGCTACAACGCTGATGAGCGCGCCCTGATCCTGGCGCACGAGCGCATGCATCTGCGCCGTGGCGACCTGCATGCCAACCTGCTGGCGGCGCTGATGCTCTGCGTTGGCTGGTTCAACCCGCTGATGCATCTGGCCTGGCGTGCGTTCCGGCTGGATC
This sequence comes from Xanthomonas arboricola pv. guizotiae, assembly GCF_002940205.1. GTDB lineage: Bacteria > Pseudomonadota > Gammaproteobacteria > Xanthomonadales > Xanthomonadaceae > Xanthomonas > Xanthomonas arboricola_C. The sequence goes on along the minus strand of NZ_MDSK01000024.1, from coordinate 80,043 downwards.
AGGAGCTGGCGTGCGATGCGGCGGTGCTGGCGCAACATCCGCGTAAGCGCCGCAGTTACGCCACCGCCATGCTCAAGACCCAGCTTGGAGGCGACTTTACGCCGCTCGCCTGTCAGTGGGCCGCATTGCATCCGTTGACGCAGCGGATCGCGGCGCTACGCGCTTCCCCCGTCGCTGCCGGACGCACGCGCTGGCGCGTGGCGATGGTCCTGCTGCTGGCGGCGGGGATCAGCACCGCCGCCTGGGCGCTGCAGCCGGCGCGCATTGCGTTAGCGGCACAACCGGCGCTGGCGGCCGGCAATGCGCTGGATTTCGCCACGATGCAACCGCCCAAGTATCCGGCAGCCGCGTTCGACGGCGGTATCGAGGGCGTTGTCGAACTGCAGATCGAAATCGACTCTGCAGGCAGGCCGCAGCACATCGACATTGTGCAGAGCAGGCCGGCCGGCGTGTTCGATCAAGCGGTGCTGGAGGCAGCGCGCCAGTGGCGGCTGAAGCCCGCCTACGCACATGGCAGGGCGATTGCTTCCACGGTGCGCGTGCCGGTGAAGTTCGAACTGGATGCGCCGGCGCAATCGTCGGCCGCTGCCGATGCTGGCGCCGCGCGCTCGGAGGCGCCAGCGTCCAATCGCCTTGCCGGTTGTGCTTCGGCAGGCTGCGCAATGCAGGAGAGGCCGTGATGCAATCCAGCGCAACCAGCAAGACGACTGCACAACTGCCAGGCGGGCGCGCCCGGTGCCCGGAATTGGCATGTGTCGCTCGTACACGCCGGTTCCTGCGTGCTGGCCACGCCCACCTGACGACTGCTCGCCGCGTGTGGTCGGCCGCTCTTGCGCCGACCTGCGCCGCAATCCTGGCGCTGTCGCTTGGCGCATGCGCAACGCAAGCCGTGCAGGACCAGCAGCGCAGCCAGCGCGAAGATTCGGTGGACCAGCGCATGCTGAGCGCGCAATCGGGCGGCGATGGTGGCGGCTCCATCCAGCCTTACACACTGGCGCCGACGCAGCGCTTCCGCATGCCGCGCGCGCTGCGCAGCGATGCGCCGGTGCTGCCGGCCGATTCGCCGCGGCAGAGCTTGCCGCCGACCACCGTGTGCGCGCATGTGATCCTGACCGCCGACGGCGCGGTACAGCGCCTCGACCCCATGTCCGATCGCGACGAATGTGCGGCCGGTCTGCTGCCGGACAATGCCGATCTGGTGCAGTCGGTGCGAACCACGGTGCAGCAATGGCAGTTCGTTCCGGCCGCGCTGTGCACGTTTGCCGCAGGTGTGGCGCAGCCGGCAGCGCCGGACGATTGCAGCGGCGCCATCAGCCAGGAGCCGGTACCGGTGACGCTGTCGTTCGCGTTCACCTTCGAAGTGCGCCAGGGCAAGGTCAGCGTGCGCACCGGCAAGGTGGCGCGTTGAGCGCGGGCATCGCTGCGATCAGAGCATGTCGGAGGCGAACAGGCGCCGCCGCGAGACTTCGTCGCCGGACAGCATGAAGCGGCCATCGCCGCGGTAATGCACCGTCCTAGGAAGCGCGGGCCGCTTGGCCACCTGCGCGCTCACCACTTCCCAGACAAAGAGCGCGTGGCGGTTGATCTGCCGGCCGTCGTGCAGGTGGCATTCGAAACTGGCGTAGCACTCGGCGATGGCCGGCGCTGCGACCCGTTGGCCGGGCACGGCAGTCAGCCCGAAGTGGTCGAACTTGTCGATCTGTGCACCGCTGCTGTTGCCGATGCCGATCACGGTGTCGAGCAGTTCGGCCGTCGGCAGGTTGATCACGCATTGCTTGCTGCGCCGGACCAGTTCGAAACTGTGGTTACCGGGGGCGATGCAGCACGCGATCAGCGAGGGCGAAAACTCCAGCACCATATGCCAGCCCATGGTCATGATGTCGCGCTGGCCCTTGTGGGCCGAGCTGACCAGCACCACCGGCCCGGGTTCCAGGAAGCGGCGCGCCTGCTCCACCGGGAATGCATGTTTTCGATACTGTTTCATGGACACGCCAGCTGGTTGAATGCGGTGATCGACAATGCCGATGCGCTCATTCCAGCACATGCACGCTATCGGCGATGCGCTGCACCTCGTCGGGATTGTGGCTGACATACAGCATCGGCAGACGGATCTCGTCGCGCACACGTTGCAGGTAGGGAATCAGCTCTTCGCGGCGCGCCTGATCCAGTGCCGACAAGGGCTCGTCGAACAACAGGATCGCCGGTTGCGACAACAAGGCGCGGCCGATCGCCACGCGTTGCGCTTCGCCTCCGGACAGATTGCGCGGCCGGCGTTGCAGTAACGGCCCAATCCCCAACAGCGCCACCACGTCGTCGAAACCGAATGGCGCCGTGCCACGCGCATGCCGGCCGTAACGCAGATTGCGGCGCACATCCAGATGCGGGAACAGCCGCGCATCCTGGAACACGTAGCCGATCCTGCGCTTGTGCGTGGGCAGGTTGATGCCTTGCCGGGCGTCGTACAGGCAGCTCCCGTCGATGCGGATATGCCCGGCCTGTGGCTGCACCAGCCCGGCGATGGCATTGAGCACCGTGGTCTTGCCCGCACCGGAAGGGCCGACCAGGGCCACCACCCGCGCCTGGTCCTGGATGCGGAGATGCCGCTGGAAGTTGCCGCGCTGCAGCTGCAGGTCGATATCGAGCATCAGCCGTCCTCGCGCGGATGCGGCCTACGCACCAGCCACTCGGACAGCAGCAGCGCCGCCAGCGAGATCGCCAGCGCGACGCCGGCCAGCCGCCACACGCCCGATTCCATGCCCGGCACCTGCATCAGCCCGTAGATGGCCGACGACAAGGTCTGGGTTTCGCCAGGAATATTGGAGACGAAGGTGATGGTCGCGCCGAATTCGCCCAAGGCCTTGGCGAACGCCAGCACCATGCCGGCCACCAGGCCCGGCCAGGCCAGCGGCAAGGTGATGCTGAAGAACACCCGCCACGGGCCCGCACCGAGCGTGGCGGCGGCCGCTTCCAGACGGCGGTCGGTCGCTTCGATGGACAGGCGGATCGCGCGCACCATCAGCGGGAATCCCATCACCGCGCATGCCAGCGCCGCGCCGGTCCAGCGGAACGCGAACTGGATGCCGAGGTGTTGCAGCACCCAGCTGCCGACCGGCCCCTGCGTGCCCAGCGCCACCAGCAACGCATAACCGGTCACCACCGGCGGCATCACCAGCGGCAGATGCAGCAGGGCATCCAGCAGCGCCTTGCCGGGAAAGCGCCGCCGCGCCAGCAGCCAGCCGCAGGCGATGCCGGGCGGCAGGCTGGCGACGGCTGCAACGATGGCGACCTTGAGGCTCAGGCCGATCGCGGTCAGTTCCTGCGGGCTGAACATCGACAACGGCGCGCCTCAATCCTGCAACGAAAAACCACGGCCAACGAAGATCGCCCTGGCCGGCTTGCTGCCCAGCCATTGCACGAACGCGGCCGTGCCGGCATTGCGGCTGTTCTTCAACGCGGCCACCGGATACACGATGGCCTCATGGCTATCGGCGGGAAAGGTGGCGACCACGCGCACCTTGGGTTCGGCGCGCGCATCCGAGCCGTACACGATGCCCAGCGGCGTTTCGCCACGCGAGACCAGCATCAATGCGGCACGCACGCTTTCCGACTCGGCCAGGCGATTGCTTACTCCATCCCACTGGCCGAGTTTGCGCAGCGCTGCGGCGGCATACTTGCCGGCCGGCACGCTGTTGGTCTGGCCAACCGCCAACCGACCGTTGTCGCCGAGCGCCTTGACGATCGCGCCGGGCTGGCGCGGATCCACGCGCAGCTGGCTGGTGGCCGGGGCGATCAGCACCAGGGTATTGCCGAGCAGGTTGCGACGCTGCGCCGGCACGACCAGGCCGCGTTGCTGCAGATAGTCCATCCATTCCAGGTCGGCCGAAAAGAACACGTCTGCCGGTGCGCCTTGCTCGATCTGGCGCGCCAGTGCAGAGCTGGCGGCGTAGGAGACGCGCACCGGCGTGCCGGTCGCCTTCTCGTAAGCGGCCGCAGCCTCGTCCATGGATTCCTTCAGGCTTGCTGCGGCGAACACCGTCACCGGCGCGGTCTGCGCAGGGGCCAGGACGGGCAGGGCAAGCATCAGTACGCAGAACGCGCGCTGCCAAAAACCGATCGTGCGCATGGGAAGCTCCAGCAAGGTCAGGCAGCGATCATAGCGGCTGCGCGCCATGCGCCGCGTGGTGGCGACGTTGGCGCGTCAGTCAACGACGCCGTCGCAGCGGCCGGCCTGCAGATTGGTCTGCAATGCCGGCCGGATCAGCCTGGGCTCGGGCAACGTGGCATCGCGGGCCTGGCGCTGCGCCACGAATGCATCGATCTCCACGCCGTCGCGCACGTGGAGATTGCTGCGCCGCTGCTCGCCGATGCTGGTCTGGTACGCCACCTCACGGCCGCCCGGGCCGTAGTCGTGGCAGACGAACACGCGCGTGGCCTCCGGCAGCGCGTACATGCGCTGGATCGAGGCGAACAGTTGCCGCGCGTCGCCACCGGGGAAATCGCAGCGCGCGGTGCCGGCGTCCGGCATGAACAACGAATCGCCGGGGAACAGCGCATCGCCGATCAGGTACGCGATGCTGTCGCTGGTATGCCCGGGCACCGCGATGACACGTGCCTGCAGCGTGCCGAGCGCGAAGCGCTCGTCGTCGGCGAACAGGTGATCGAACTGCGAGCCATCGGCACGGAACCCGTCCGGTAATGCACAACGTGGCGCAAGCGTCTGCTGCACATCGCGGATGCCCTCACCGATGCCGATGCGTGCCTGCGGCCAATGCTGCTTCAGCCACTGTGCGGCAGACAGGTGATCGGCATGCGCATGGGTTTCCAGCAGCCACTGCACCTGCCAGCCGTGGTGGGCGACGGCATCGACGATGGCTTGCGCGGCACGCGTGCCGACCTGGCCGGTGTCGGCCGCATAGTCCAGCGCCGGATCGATCACCGCTGCCGCCCCGGTCGCTGCGTCGGCGACCACATAGGTGAAGGTGTTGCTGTCGGCGTGAAAGAACGCAAGCACCTCGGGCTGCATCGGCGTCTCCATTTCAGGGCGCGGCCAGCGCCGCATTGAGCACGGCGGCCAGTCGGTCGCCGGCCTCGCGCAATTGGGTCTCGGCCAGCGGACGATAGGTCGCGATGTAGTCGTCCGGCAACACGTGCTTGCCCGGATAGACACCTGCTGCGACCGCGATCTTGCAGGAGGCCTGCGCCCATGCCGCGGCCGGCGGTGGCAGCACCGGCGATGTCGCAGCGGCAGCCGGCAACGCCAGCAGGCGTTGCAGATAGGCATCGTCATCGAGATGGCGGTCGTTGAGCATGCCGCTGTCCCACAGCGCATGCAGGTTGCTGCCCTTGCCGGCGACCTGCAGCTGGAATTCATTGCCGCCCTTGTCGTGCGCGTAGCCGGCATGCATCGGCTGATGGATGTCGCCGACAAAATGCACCACGAACTTCAGGGCCTGCCGGCGCACGTCCAGCGGCTGGCTACGGTCGGCAAGCAGCGCGGTCTGCCGGTCGAGCGCGGCGATCACGCAGTTGCCGTCCGGGCAGTCGCGCGGCGGCGCATACGTGCAGCCGTGCTCGCCAAGATTGACGTAATGCCAGGGCCCGGAGCGTTTGCCCAGCTCCGGGTCGTGCTCGCGCAGCTCGTCGGCCCAGCTGGCGACACCGGCCAATGTCGGGTTGGCTTCGCCCTTGAGCAATTGCGCCACCTGCGCTTGCGCCTGCGGGCTCAGTTCGGTCTCGGCAATGCGCGCCACCAGGCGGTGGCCTTGCGGCCCCCAGGCGAAGGCGCTGATGGGCTGCAGGGCCGCGACCACGCTTGCGGCAAGAACGAGGATGCGAGGAGAGAAGGTCTTCATCCGGCAATTGTACGCATCGGTCCGGGACGGTTTGATGGCCGTCCCCGGCCGAACCACGGCCACGGCTCAGCGTGGCGTCTGCGGCATGCTCAGAAGTACACCAGGTAGGACACGCCATAGGTCAGCGGATCGATCCGCGCCTTGCCCAGCCGGCTGCCATTGAAGTCGACGTTGCTGCGCGAATTGGTCCAGCGCGCATCCACCCGCAGGCCGCTGCGCTCGTTGAAGATGAAGTCCACACCGACATGCGCGGTGGCGCCCACCGAGTCGTCGAAGCTCAGGTCGCCATTGCCGAAGGCGTCATCGACGTCTTCGCCGACAAACGTGGTGTAGTTGATGCCGACACCCACGAACGGCGACACCGTGCCGTAGCCATTGATGTGGTACTGCAACAGCACGCTCGGCGGCACCGACCAATAGCTGCCCACCTTGCCGACGCCTGCAAGCTCCAGATCGTGCTTGCCCGACACTGCGGCATGCACCTCGATGCCGAGGTTGTTGCGCAGGAAGTATTCGTAGGTGAACGACAGCGTCGGTGCGCCCTGGATCTCGGCACGCGTGCCGCCGAAGCTGCCGCTGTCGGACTTGGGCGAGACATAGCCGGCGCCGTAGCCCGTGGTCCAGTGGCCGGCCGATTGTGCAAGGGCGGGTGTGGCCGAGGCGGCCAGTGCGATGGCGAGGGCGGTACGGATCAGCATGCTCATGGAATCCCCGGATAGGTCGGACAGGCGGTCGACGTGACCAACCTGTCCGCAACTCCGGCGGTGGATTCACGTCCATGGACGCCAAGTGTGCCAGAGATGCATCGCGCACGCTGCCGGACTCAGAAGCGGTGCACGTAGGCCACGCCGTAGACCAGCGGGTCGATGTTGACCGTGCCGATGCGGTTGCCGTCGAGGCGCGCTTCGGTGTCGATGTCGATCCAGCGCAGGTTTACCCGCAGCGCGCCGCGGTCGCTGAGCTTGTAGTCCACGCCCGCGTGCAGGGCCAGGCCCCAGGAATCGTCCAGTTCCATTTCGCTGCCGGCCAGCGCGCCGCGCGTATCGGTGCTGAAGAAACGGGTGTAGTTGATGCCCGCGCCAACGAACGGCGAGAGCCTGCCCTGGCTGTTGAAGTGGTACTGCAGCGAGATCACCGGCGGCAGCTGCTTGGTGCTGCTGACACGCCCCAGGCCACGGAGCGCGATGTCGTGCTCGAACGGTAGCGCAGCGAGTACTTCGATGCCCAGGTTGTCGGCGATGAAGTATTCCGCGGTGAAGGTCGGCTTGATGTCCTTGCCGACATCCGCCTCGAGCGTGCCGCCGACCAGGCGGCCGTTATCGGACTTGGGAGCGACCTGGTGGGCACCGACGGCAACGGTCCAGTCGCCTTTGGATTGAGCCAGTGCGGGGACGCTGGCGAAGGTGGCGGCCAGGCCGGCGAGCAGAAGGGTAGAGCGCATGCGCATGGAAACTCTCGTTGTGTGCAGGGGATGGAAGAAGTCTTGATGGGTTGCCCGCCGGATGCCTTGATCCTGATCAATCCGTCCGCGCAACGACGCTGCGTGTCATGCGCGGATGCGAGCAGGAGCCGGCAGCGACAGCAGCGATCTGCGCCATACCGGCGATCGCACCGGCGCATCGCATTGGGTCTGCAACGCGATGCGCCTGGGTGCGCGGTGGAGCAGGCAGCGATCAGATGGCTGCGGCGATCGCGCACTTACTTGACCTTGGCGAGCGTGGGCGCATCCACTTCCGGCATCGCCGAGCTGTGGTGGTTGATGATCAGCCACTTGCCGTCGCGCTTTTCGTACACGAAGGTGTAGCGTGCCTGCACATTGGTCTTGCTGCCGTCCTTGTCGGTCAGCGTGAAGGTGTAGACGCCGGCATCCACCGCGCTGTCGTCATCGAGCACGCGTACGGTGCGGTAGTTGACGACGCCCTGCGGCTTCTTGGTCAGGAACATCTCGAAGTACTTTTCGATCTGTTCGCGCGAGGCGCGGACCTCGTTGGAGACGGTCGGCAGCAACACGCCGTCCGGCGCGTACAGATCGGCCACCTTGTCCGGATTGCCGGTGGCCAGTGCTGCGTTCCAGGTATCGAACAGCGCGGCGACTTCGCGTTCTTCGCCGCCGGCCGGCAACGTGGCCTTGTTGGTGTAATGCATCACGCCGCCAGCCAGCGCCGGGGCGGCGGCCAGGGCCAGAACCAGAGAGAACAGGGTGCGACGCATGGGGAATCTCCGTTGTGATGGATGGGTGCCTCAGCAGGCAGGGCCAGTATCGAAATCCACGGAGCGCCGAAATTCCGCTGTTCGGCGTATGCGTCGATACGCCTTTCAGCGTATCGACGTAAAGAGTAAGTAATTGAATTATATTGGATATATCGAAAAATAAGGCGTAGTCTCGATTGCCGCGTCCGTGCCGCGCCCCAGATCATTACGGGCCCTCAAGTCAGGCAGGCGTCAGCTCATACCGCATCGTGCTTGCAGCGCCGAGCGCATCGCCTTGTCGATTGACGGCACCGACACAGCACGCCCACCTCCCGATTCCCGATTCCCCAATCCCCACCACGCATGCACCACGGCACAACGTCCTAGCGCCACATGCTGCAGCGCTGGCCGCAGCACGGCTGCACGAGTGCGACGCTGCTAGAATGGCGCTCCCTTTCCATCCGCCGCGCCATCGCGGCCGCAGGAGCTAGTGAACATGGCAATCAAGGTTGGCATCAACGGATTCGGTCGCATCGGCCGCAACGTGCTGCGCTCTGCGGTGCAGAACTTCGCCAATGACATCGAGATCGTGGCCATCAATGACCTGCTCGAGCCCGATTACCTCGCCTACATGTTGCAGTACGACTCGGTGCATGGCCGCTTCAAGGCCGATGTGTCGGTCGACGGCAACACGCTGATCGTCAACGGCAACAAGATCCGCCTGACCCAGGAACGCGACCCGGCCAACCTCAAGTGGGATGCAGTCGGCGCCGACGTGGTGATCGAGTCCACCGGCCTGTTCCTGACCAAGGAAACCGCGCAGAAGCACCTCGACGCGGGCGCCAAGAAGGTGATCCTGTCGGCACCGTCCAAGGACGACACGCCGATGTTCGTGTTCGGCGTCAACGACAACACCTACAAGGGTGAAGCGATCGTCTCCAACGCCTCGTGCACCACCAACTGCCTGGCGCCGTTGGCCAAGGTGATCAACGACAAGTGGGGCATCAAGCGCGGCCTGATGACCACCGTGCACGCGGCCACGGCGACGCAGAAGACCGTGGACGGCCCGTCGAACAAGGATTGGCGCGGTGGGCGCGGCATCCTGGAGAACATCATCCCGTCCTCCACCGGTGCCGCCAAGGCCGTGGGCGTGGTGATCCCCGAGCTCAACAAGAAGCTGACCGGCATGAGCTTCCGCGTGCCGACCTCGGACGTGTCGGTGGTCGACCTCACCGTCGAACTGGAAAAGCCGGCCACCTACGCCGAGATCTGTGCCGAAGTGAAGGCGCAGAGCGAAGGCGCCTTGAAGGGCGTGCTGGGTTACACCGAAGACAAGGTCGTGGCTACCGACTTCCGCGGCGAAACCTGCACCTCGGTGTTCGACGCCGACGCCGGCATCGCGCTGGACTCGACCTTCGTCAAGCTGGTGTCCTGGTACGACAACGAGTGGGGCTATTCCAACAAGTGCCTGGAAATGGTGCGGGTGGTCGCGAAGTAAGGGCTGCTTCCATTAATAAAAAAGCGCCTTACGGCGCTTTTTTATTTGAAGTCCTGATCCTCAGCAAGCGCTCATTCTGCAGTGATGCGCATGTCTTCGCCCTTGCCTGTGACGGCGACTCGGCTACCAACTGCCAAGCCGGACACTTCGGCGCTCGGCTTTGTCACGATGACCTGCGACTTGTTGTCGAAACGGATCTTCAGCATGTAGTGCGAGGCTGCACCATTGCTGACGACTTTGTCGCCAACCTGCTTGCCGGCATAAGTGCCTGCCGCCGCTCCAGCCTCCGCACCAAGTGGACTATTGGATTTCAGGCCGAGAAAGCTGCCTGCCATGCCGCCGAAGTTCGAGGCTGCATTCTTCAGGCGTCTGGTGCGTTCTGGAACGTTTTCGCCTTTGTTTTCGATGGGTTCCAGCGCTGCAATGGTTCCGTGCCTTGCCGATTCGGCCATGACCGGTGCGGCAAACATGCAATGCGCCAGTGCGAGCGCCAGCCATGCACTACGACTAATCCAATTCCGTATTTTCATTCGGAGTGTTCCTTGGTTGATAGATTGATGTCGATCAGGGATGGCGCTACTTCTTTTGTTTTGGGCGCCCCCAGCTACGCACATGGTCGTTGCACTTGCTGCCAGCGAAATCGTATCGGGTGATGATGCCGTCCGAATCGGCGACGAAGGTGATTTCGCAATGATGTTCGGCGGGAACGAAGACTTCCTCGCTATGCTGGTGTTCCTGAAAAATCGGGGTGGGGGCCACGCCCTTGCCTCCGCCGACCGTGCCGATAATTCCTCCCTGCGTGGTCCAGTAATTGGTGCGGTAGTGCGCCTCTATGCCGAAGTTGTAAGTGTAGGCAGTCTCCTGCGTCTCGGTGTTTTCGGACGTATAGAGCCCTTTCCCTACCGGCCATTGCATCATCAGTTCGCTGGCGTCGTGGCCAATCCAGCTTCGGGCGACATCTTCAGCGGTGCCGAATATGTCGGCAGAGGCCTGCGGTGCGGTCGTCAGCAGGACGAGTGCGCAAAGTGCGGGGAGTGAGTAAGCGCGGAAGAGGGTGTGCATTGTGATACGTCCGTGCAGGGCAGCGATGCCGTTGGTCCTTGCGAATCGGGTGCTCACCCGTGCGCTGGCGCGTTTGTAGCACTAGAGGCAAAGCTCGGCAAGTAGCGAATTGCTGGGTCTGCAAGACGGCTCAGCGTGGACATGACCCAGGCGCGTGCGCTAATAACCCGCTGGCCAGTGATTGTTGCTGCGCTGGGACCACAGAGGACGTACAGAAGTACCCAATGGATTCAAGGAGAGGCAGGTACAGATCAATCGTATGTGGATGGAAACCATGCTGCTGGCAGGGCTGGCGCCGCAGGCAATGGCAAAAAAGCAGACCGGTACGCCGGCCTGGATGACCGCCGAACGAGATGGCCTACAAGGGCCAGGGGCGCCTGGTGTTCGCTGGCAAGTCGATGGACACCGGCGGCAACCTGATCTGGATCATCCATAACAAGAACGACAGCGGTTACCGCGAATAAGTGTCAGACGCCCGGTTCTTCCGGGCGTTTTTTTGGGTGGATGTCCGTGCCTGCAGCCGGTGCTTGCGGGTGCCGCCAACGGCATCGCGTCGCTGCGTTTGAGGCAGTGATTGGCTGCCCAGGCGCGTGCCGAGGCTGTATGGTTCGCGCATTCGGCCGGATGCCGACTCAGGGGTTGTGCGTTGGAAACGATGATCGTGACGGTGGTGCTGTTGCTGCTTGCGGTGCCGGTAGGCGTGGTGATCGCCCTGGTGTGGATCGCCGGGCTGCGGCGGCGCGTGGATGCGCTGGAACAGCGGCTTGCGCAATGGCAGGCCAGCGGCGCAGGAGGCGGGGACGCGGCGGCGGTGCACAGGTCAGCGCCAACACCACCGCCTGCCGGGGCGTGGGAGCCGCAAGAGGCGTCCGACGTCGGTATGTCTGCGTCTGGCGAGCCTGAGCTGCCGCGCGCAGCAGATCTGCAAGCCGCGCCGACGCAGTCGCCGGCCGCACCATCGCCAGTGCCGCCAGCATTGCCGGCAGAAGCTCCCGCATCGTCGGCGGCGCGCAGCGCAGTGCAGGCGCCGCCCCTGACCGCTGCGCCTGCCGAGTTCGAACAGCCCGCGCACCTGCCCTCCGGGCCGGGCCCGCTGGCGCGCGTGGCAAGCGCCGTGAAGCGCTGGTTCACCGAAGGCAATGTGCCGGTCAAGGTCGGCATGCTGGTGTTGCTGGCCGGTGTGGCGTCGCTGTTGAAGTACGCCAGCGACCAGGGCTGGATGCGCATGCCGATCGAGCTGCGGCTGGCCGGCATCAGTGTGCTGGCGCTCGTCGGCCTGGTCTTTGGCTGGAAGCAACGGCTGCAGCGGCCGGGCTTTGCGCTGGCGTTGCAGGGCGGCGCCATCGGTGGCTTGCTGCTGACGGTGTTTGCCGCGTTCAAGTTGTACGGGCTGCTCGGCGCAGCTCTTGCGATGGGCATCAGCGTGGTGCTGATCGCCGGCATGTGCGTGCTGGCGGTGGTGCAGGATTCGCGCACGCTGGCGGTGCTGGGCGTGCTGGCCGGCTTCCTTGCGCCGATCTGGCTGTCCACCGGCAGCGGCAATCATGTCGCGCTGTTTTCGTACTACGCGGTGCTCAATGCCGGCATCGTGGCGATCGCCTGGACGCGTCCGTGGCGGGTGCTGAACCTGCTCGGATTCGCCTTCACCTTCGGCATCGGCACGCTGTGGGGTGCGCTGCAATACACCCCGGCGAAATTCGCCACGACCGAGCCGTTCCTGCTGTTGTTCTTCGCCATGTATGTGGCGATTCCGGTCCTGCACGCGCGGCGTGGCGATGGCGGTGCGGGCAGGCTCATCGACGGCAGCCTGTTGTTCGGCACCCCGCTGGTGGCCTTCGCGTTGCAGGCGCGCCTGCTGGATGGCGAGCGCCTGCCGTTGGCGCTGTGCGCGCTGGCGGTGGCTGCGCTGTACGCGGGCCTGGCCAGCTGGTTGCTGCGGCGTGCTTCCACGCGGCTGCTGGGCCAGGCGCACGCGATGCTGGCGGTCGGTTTTGCGACCCTGGCGGTGCCGCTGGCCTTGTCGGCGCGCGCCACCGCCAGCGTCTTCGCGCTCGAAGGCGCCGGCTTGTTGTGGCTGGGACTGCGGCAGCAGCGTCGCATCCCGCAGTTCAGCGGGGTGGCGTTGCAGTTGCTGGCAGCGGTCGCGGTCGCCTTCGGGGTGGATGCGTGGCGCTACGACACGGTGGCCGTTGCCAACGCCACCTGCATGAGCAGCTTGCTGCTTGCACTGGCCGGCTGGGCCAGTGCCTGGTTCCTGCGCGATGCAGGGCAGCCGCGCCGCGCGCTGGTGGCGTATCTGTGGGGGCTGGGCTGGTGGGCGCTGTGCGGTGTGCACGAGATCTTCCGCTTTGCCGGCGATCTGCGCAGCGAGCCGGATCTGCTGCTGGGCTTTGTCGCGCTCAGCGTGTGGCTGGCAGCCGAGGTGCATCGGCGTCGCCCGGCAGCGGCGCTGGTGTGGACGGCGATGGTCGGGCTGGCGCTGGCCGCGCCGTTGGCGCTGTGGCAGAGCCATGCGCATACGCAACCGTTCGCGCATTGGGGGGCGCTGGCCTGGCTGGCGTTCGCCGTGGCCGGCACGCGCGTGCTGTGGTGCCTGCGCGGGCAGCACGGCGCAGGCGCGGTGGCCGCACAGTTCATCTGGTGGCTGCTGTGGCCGCTGGTGGTGTCGTTGGGCGTGGCCTGGGTGGCCGATACGTTCATGCTGGCAAATGGCTGGCGTTGCGCCTTGCTGGCCGCGCCCTGGTTGATCGTGGCGGCAGTGGGTCTGTTGCGCTGGCCGTGGCTGGCGTGGCCGCAGGGTGCCGCTTTCGATCGGGCACGCAATGCCTTGCTGGGCTGCATGTTCGCAGTGCTGGGTATCGGTTGGCTGAGCGTGCTGCTGGACCCGGTGAGCGCGGCGCCATTGCCGTGGCTGCCCTTACTCAACCCGGCCGAGCTGGCGCAACTGGCGGTGCTGGTCTTGCTGGCGCGTTGGGCCTGGTCTGCGCAGGCGCCGGTGGCCGTGCAGCGCTGGCGGGTGACTGCGCTGGGCGTGTCGGGCTGGGCCCTGATCACCGGCAACACCTTGCATAGCGTGCATCACTGGGGCGGCGTGGCGTGGGATGCCGGGTTGATCGGCGCGACCCTGTCGCAGACCAGCCTGACCATCGTGTGGAGCGTGCTGGGCGTGCTGGGCTGGGTGATCGGCTCGCGGCGCGGCCAGCGTGGACTGTGGCTGGGTGGGGCGTTGTTGATGGGCCTGGTGCTGGCCAAGCTGGTGCTGGTCGACCGCCAGCATCTGGGCAATCTGCTCGGCATCGGCTCGTTCATGGCCTATGGCCTGTTGTGCACCGTGGTGGGCTATCTGGCACCGGCGCCGCCGCGCCAGCCGGTGGCCGAAGAGCGGGCTGGCGGAGACGATGGCGTGGACGAGGATCAGGCATGAAATCCAGGCAATGGGGATGGCTGCTGCTGGTACCGCTGCTGGCGCAGGCGGCCGATGTGCGCCAGGACTATCGTCAGCAGTGGCCGCTGCAGGTGACCGGCGCGGATGCCGGCATGTATCAGCTGCGTTTGAACGCGGCGATCTATCGCAGCGCCCATGACGCGGGGCTGCGCGATGTCGCGGTGATCAATGCGCGTGGCGAGGAGATGCCGGCCGCGCTCCTGCCGGTGGATGCCGCGCCGGCTGCCGCGCCGCGCCGGCAACGCCTGCCCTTGTTCGCGCTGCCGGCCGGTGCGGCGCCTGCCAACGGCGATCTGCAACTGATCGCCGAACGCGATGCCAGTGGTGCGGTGCGTCGGCTGGAAGGCCGCTTCGCCACCGGCACTGCGGCCGTTGCAGGCGCCGGCGGCAGCTGGCTGATCGATGCCAGCGCCTTGCGCGATCGTCCGCGCGCGCTGTGGCTGGACTGGGACGGCGACACGCCGGTGCAGGCCCGGCTGCGTGTGGAAGGCAGCGACGATCTGCGCGACTGGCGCGTGCTCGCCACAGATGCCACCGTGATGGCGCTGGACAACCAGGCGCAGCGTCTGCAGCAGCGCCGCATCGCGTTGGACGCCGGCGCGCGCTATCTGCGCATCGTGCCGGTATCCGGCGAGCTGCCGGCCTTGCGCGCGGTCGATGCGGAACTCGACGGCGTCTCGGCGCCGCCGCAATCGCAGTGGCTGGAATTGCCGGGCACTGCGCAGGACAAGGCAGTGGTGTATGCCTTGCCTGGGCGCTTTCCGATCACCCAGGTCGATGTCAGCGGCGGTCAGGCCGAGGCGGTCGAATGGATCGTGGCAAGCCGCGATGCCGATGACGCGCCGTGGCTGCAACGTGCCGGGCCGTGGCTGGCGTATCGCCTGGGGACTGGCACCGCCTCCGCGTCGCCGCCGCAACAGCTGTCGGCCCCGGTGCGCGATCGCCGGTGGCGGTTGCTGGCCGCGCAAGGACGCAGCACCGCGCTGCCGACGCTGCGTGTGGGCTACCAGCCGGAGCGGATGATGTTCCTCGCCCAGGGGCAGCCGCCGTATGCGGTGGTCGCCGGCAGCGCGCGGCAGCAACGTGGCGATGCGCCCTTGGCCTCGATGCTGCAGGCACTGCGCCGCGAACGCGGGGCGCAATGGCAACCGGCCCAGGCCAACGTCGCCGCGCAGGCACAGCCGCTGGCCGGCGATGCCGCGCTGCAGCCGGCCGCCACACCGCGCGACTGGAAGCGCTGGTTGCTATGGGCGCTGCTGGTCGGCGGCGCCTTGCTGGTCGGTGGTTTCGCGGTGAGCCTGCTGCGCGGCTCGGCGGCCGATCGCAGCCCCTGACGCGCACGCGCGTCGCACCGCGGTTTGCCGCTGCGGCGCGAAGGTCCGACAATGGGCGTCCCCCGTCGCCAAGGCAGCCGCATTGCCCGTCGTCTTCGACCGAGCATCCCCCGCATCGCCAGCCGTCCGGGCAGCGACATGCGCGACAGGCAAGCTGCAATCACCGCGACCCGCACGCGGGCGCAACGCCAGCGTGCAACCGCTGCCCCAAGCCACCCGTCCGCGCAGCGCCCAGACATCGGCGCCGCGTGCACCGACTGCGTTTTCGATTCCCCAATCCCCAATCCCCAATCCCCAGACCTAGCGAGCTGACCCCATGTCCATCGTCCGCATGACCGACCTCGATCTCTCCGGCAAGCGCGTGCTGATCCGCCAGGATCTCAACGTGCCGATCGACAACGGCCAGATCACCTCCGAGCAGCGCATCACCGCCTCGGTGCCCACCATCAAGCTGGCGCTGGAAAAGGGCGCCGCGGTGATGGTCACCTCGCACCTGGGCCGGCCCAAGGAAGGCAGCTGGACCGAAGAAGATTCGCTGGCGCCGGTGGCCGCGCGCCTGACTGCGCTGCTGGGCGTGGACGTGCCGCTGGTGCGCGACTGGGTCGACGGCGTGGACGTGGCGCCGGGCCAGGTGGTGCTGCTGGAGAACTGCCGCATGAATGTCGGCGAGGGCAAGGACGACGAGACGCTGGCGCGCAAGTATGCCGCGCTGTGCGATGTGTTCGTCATGGACGCCTTCGGCACCGCGCATCGCGCGCAGGCCTCCACCCATGGGGTGATCCGCTTTGCGCCGGTGGCTGCCGGTGGCCCGCTGTTGATGGCCGAACTCGATGCGCTGGCCAAGGCGCTGGACAACCCGGCCAAGCCGCTGCTGGCGATCGTGGCCGGCAGCAAGGTGTCCACCAAGCTGGAGCTGCTGTCCAACCTGGTCAACAAGGTCGACCAGCTGATCGTCGGCGGCGGCATCGCCAACACCTTCATCGCCGCGGCCGGGCATGGCGTCGGCAAGTCCCTGAGCGAGCCGGATCTGATTCCCACCGCCAACCAGATCGTCGCCGATGCGAAGCTGCGCGGTGCGGAGATTCCGTTGCCGACCGATGTGGTTGTCGCCAAGCAGTTCCTGCCCGATGCCGAAGCGGCGGTGAAGGCGCTCGACGCGGTGGAGGCCGACGACCTGATCCTGGACATCGGCCCGCAGACCGCCGCGCGCTACGCCGAGCTGATCGCCGGCGCCGGCACCGTGGTGTGGAACGGGCCGGTCGGCGTGTTCGAGTTCGAGCCATTCAGTCACGGCACCGAGACGCTGGCGCGTGCGATCGCCAGCTCCAAGGCGTTCTCGATCGCTGGTGGCGGCGATACCCTGGCGGCGGTGGACAAGTACGACATCGCCAAGGACGTCACCTACATTTCCACCGGCGGCGGTGCCTTCCTGGAATTCCTGGAAGGCAAGAGCTTGCCGGCGGTGGCGGCGCTCGAGGCGCGCGGCAAGTGAGTGCTGCCACGCTGTTCTTCGATCTGGACGGCACCCTGGTCGATTCGGAGCCGGGCATCGTCGCCAGCATCGTGCATGCCTTCGACGCAGTGGGCCAGCCGCGTCCGTCGCCGCAGACCCTGCGCGCGTGGATCGGCCCGCCGCTGCGCGACAGCTTCAGCGACTGCTTTCCCGACGATCCGCAGCTGGTGCAGCGCGCACTGGCGGCGTATCGCGGGCGTTACGACGCGGTCGGCTGGACCGAACTGAGCGTGTTCGACGGTATCGGCGAGGTGGTGATCGACCTGCACCGCGCCGGCCATCGCCTGGCGGTGGTGACCTCCAAGAACGAGCGCTACGCGCGCCGCATCGTCGAGCATCTGCCGTTCGGGGCGTGCTTCGAGAACGTGATCGGGGCCAGCGAAAACGGCGAACGCCGCTTCAAGCCTGACCTGATCGCCGAAGCGCTGCGGCGGCTGGACATCGCCAAGACCGGCTGCGTGATGATCGGCGACCGTCGGATGGACATCGATGGCGCCAACCACCACGGCATCCACAGCATCGGCGTGTTGTGGGGCTTCGGCGACGAAGCCGAGCTGCGTGCCGCCGGTGCCGGTGCGATCGCACGCGCGCCTGCCGGGTTGCGCGCCTTGATCCAGTCGTAGGAGTCACGCACTAGGAGTCATGCACAAAGCCCCTGCGCGCGCCGCCAGGCGAGCGCGGCCGGCGCCCGTCTGCCTGAGCAGCGCGTGCACACGCGGCGAGGCGGCTTGCAGCGTCAGCGCTGCGCGGCCGCGCGCTGGCTGCGTGGGACCTTCACCGCTGTCGCGTTAGCGTGACAGCCCCCAGCAGCATCCCGCTACGCGACAGCGCTGCGGAAAGCGTACGTACTGTCCCGCACTGTCTTTGGGACATGCCGGAATACGAGGGTGGCTATGCCGCAATGCCATCCTCGGTAGGTGACGCGTGTGTTAAGTTTCGCGGCTTTTACAGGGAGGCCATCATGAAAGAGCGTCAACGCCGCACCAAGATCCTCGCCACGCTCGGACCGGCGACGGATCCGCCCGGTGTGCTGGAAGCCTTGTTCAAGGCGGGCGTCAACGTGGTGCGCCTCAACTTCAGCCATGGCGACCCGTCCGGCCAGGCCAAGCGCGCGGCCGAAGTGCGCGCCGCGGCCGTGCGCGTCGGTGCCGAAGTCGGCATCCTGGCCGATCTGCCGGGCCCGAAGATCCGCGTCGAGCGCTTTGCCGAAGGCAAGATCAAGCTGACCACCGGCGAGCGTTTCGACCTGGTGGCCGACCCCAATGCGCCTGCCGGCGACCAGCATCAGGTCGGCGTCAGCTACCTCGGCCTGCCGCAGGACGTGGCCGCTGGCGACGTGCTGCTGCTGGACGATGGCCTGGTGCAGCTGCAGGTGGCCGACGTGCAGGGTCAGCGCATCGTCACCACCGTGCTCAACGACGGCGTGCTGTCCGATCGCAAGGGCCTGAACAAGCAGGGCGGCGGCCTGTCGCTGGGTGCGTTGACCGAGCGCGACAAGGAGCTGATCGGCATCGTCGCCAAGATCGGCGTGGACTTCATCGCGGTGTCGTTCTGCCGCAACGCCGAAGACATGAATGACGCGCGCCGTATCGCCCGTCAGCACGGCTGCGATGCCGCGCTGGTGTCCAAGATCGAGCGCACCGAAGCGATCGAGAACCTGGTCGAGATCGTCGAAGCCTCCGACGTGGTGATGGTGGCGCGTGGCGATCTGGGCGTGGAAATCGGCGATGCCGAATTGCCGGGCCTGCAGAAGAAGATCATCCGCGAGTCGCTGGCGCAGAACAAAGTGGTGATCACCGCCACGCAGATGCTGCAGTCGATGGTGGAAAGCCCGATCCCGACCCGCGCCGAAGTGCTGGACGTGGCCAATGCGGTCATCGACGGTACCGACGCGGTGATGCTCTCGGCCGAAACCGCAGCCGGTGCCTATCCGGTGCGTGCGGTGGAAGCGATGGCGCGCATCTGCCTGGGGGCCGAGCGCCAGTTCGAGTTCGACACCGACTTCGAAGCGGCGCAACGCAATCTGCAGCGCGCCGACCAGGCGATCGCGATGGCGACCATGTTCCTGTCCGAGCACATCGGTCTGGCCGGCGTGGTCGCGTTGACCGAGTCCGGCGGCACGCCGCGGTACCTGTCGCGCTTCCGTTCCAACATGCCGATCTACGCCTTCACCCGTCACGATGGCGCGCGCCGCCACATGGCGATGATGCGTGGCGTGTTCCCGATCAGCTTCGACAGCCGCGGCCTGACCCCGCGTGAAGCCGCACGTGCGGCGATCCGCCTGCTGGTGGAGAACGAGCGCATGGGGCCTGGCGACCGCGTGGTGTTCACCAGCGGCGAGCATATGGAAACCCACGGCGCCACCAACACGCTGCGTCTGCTGGAAGTGGGCGAAGACGGCCGCGCCAGCGGACTGGGCGAGCTGTAACGCACGGCCTGCGCAGTGCGTGCGTCGTCGGTCGACACACGCGCTGCATCCACATCGTTGCGTGCAGACACAGCGGCGGCCTGCGGGTCGCCGTTGTGCTGTGCGGAAGATGGCCCGTGGCGCATACGCTGCTGACGACGTGCGCAGCATGCAGTGCGCTGCGCCACACATCCGCGATGCCGGACACGTGTAATCGGTTGCAGGCATTCCGTGAAGGAATGTCTACGACTTTCGTCGCTATACTTTCGTTCTCCCCCGCAGCTGCCACAGGAACTACATGAGCATCGAACAGCTTGCCGAAACCGCCCAGGCCATGGTCGCCCCGGGCAAGGGCATCATCGCCATCGACGAATCGACCAGCACGATCGCCAAGCGTTTTGCCAGCGTCGGCATCGAGAACATCGAAGAAAACCGTCGCGCCTACCGCGAACTGCTGCTGACCACGCCCAAGCTGAGCGACTACATCTCCGGCGCCATCCTGTTCGACGAGACCATCCGTCAGAAGACCAAGGACGGCGTGCCGTTCGCCGAGTACATGACCGCCCACGGCATCATCCCGGGCATCAAGGTCGACAAGGGTGCGCAGCCACTGGCCGGCATGCCGGGCGAACTGGTCACCGAAGGCCTGGACGGCCTGCGCGCGCGGCTGGAGGAGTACTACACGCTGGGCGCGCGCTTCGCCAAGTGGCGCGCGGTCATCAACATCGGCGAGGACATCCCGTCCGGCACCTGCATCGAGGCCAACTCGCATGCGCTGGCGCGTTATGCCGCGCTGTGCCAGGAGCAGGGCCTGGTGCCGATGGTGGAGCCGGAAGTGATCATGGACGGCAACCACGACATCGAGACCTGCTACGAGGTCACCGAAGCCACGCTGCGTTCGCTGTTCGGCGCACTGTATGAGCAGAATGTCGTGCTCGAAGGCACCATCCTGAAGGCCTCGATGGTCATCTCCGGCAAGGGCTGCGAAGAGCAGGCCAGCGTCGAGGAAGTGGCCGAGTCCACCGTGATGTGCCTGAAGTCGACCGTGCCGGCGATCCTGCCTGGCATCGTCTTCCTGTCCGGCGGCCAGACCGACGAGCAGTCCACCGCGCACCTCAACGAAATGCACCAGCTCGGCAACCTGCCGTGGCCGCTGAGCTTCTCCTACGGCCGCGCGATGCAGCAGGCCGCACTGAAGCTGTGGGCCAAGGACATGACCGGCAACTTTGCCAAGGCGCAGCAGATCATTTATGAGCGCGCCAAGGAAAACGGCCTAGCCGCGCTGGGCAAGTGGAAGGCTTGATCGATTGCTGACGGCTGCAAGGCCGCCGCATCGATAGAACGAAAACGCCGGCAGCGCTGCCGGCGTTTTTGTTCGCGGCATTGTTTGCGGCATCCGGCAAGTTCAGCTGCATTGGTTTGCAAAGCCGGCATCTTGCGTCGTGCCACTGCGCTGCTGCCGCGCCAAAACGCAACGGGCGCCTTGCGGCGCCCGGTTGTGTAAACGATGCGAGTCCTGCGTGTCAGGCGGCAGCGGTGTCCTGCGCAGCCAGCGCCTGCTGGTAGGCCTTGAACGTGGCCTCGTTGTAGGCCACCAGCACGATGTGCTTGGGCACCTTGTGCGAGCGCTGCCAGTCGCGGGTTTCGGTCACGGCGATGCGCGCGGCCTGGTACAGCGGATAGCCGTAGATGCCGCAGCTGATCGCCGGGAACGCGATCGAATGCAGCATCATCTGCTCGGCCAGTTTCAACGACTGCCAGTAGCAGTTGGCCAGCTGTTCCGGCTCGTTGTGCTTGCCGTCGCGCCAGACCGGGCCGACGGTATGAAACACGTGCCGCGCCTTGAGATCGAACCCGTCGGTGATGCGGATTTCGCCGGTGGGGCAACGCACACCCGGACGCACCTGCGGCAATGCCTCGCAGGCCTGCAGCAGGCGCGGGCCGGCGGCACGGTGGATGGCACCATCCACGCCGCCACCGCCCAGCAATGATTCGTTGGCGGCGTTGACGATGACGTCAACGTCGAGTTCGGTGATGTCGCCTTGCCAGACTTCGATCTTCATAGCGCGATAATTATGGGATTTGCATGAGGAACGCGTGATGGGGCGCGCGTTGCGGAATGGGCACGCTAGCGCCCATTCATCTCATCTGCTGCGATTGCCGGAAACGGCTGTGGCGGTCGTGCTGCGGGAAGCGTGCCAACCCGCAGATGCGATCAATCCGCTCAATCGCCGAGCAGCGGTGTCACCACGATCGGGGGCTTACAACCAGCGCCGCACGCGTGCGCAATAGGCGCTGTATTGGCGGCCGAATTCGTTGCGCAGGCGCGCCTCCTCGAACGGAATCACATACAGCTGCAGGGCCAGCCAGGGCAGCGGCAGCAAGGCGACCGCCCACCAGCACCAGCCGTGAGGGATGGCCGCTGGGCATGATGGTGGTGCGTCGGCGCGCGAACAGGATGAAGCAGCTCACCGCCAGCGCCAGCCCCAGACAGGCGATCACACCGCCAGCCAGCTCGATCCAGGCCAGTGGCGTCGGTGCAGGCAATGGCAGCTGCAGTGCGCTCTGCAGCCAGGCGCCCATGCCCAGGGCCAGCGCGAAGTGCGCAGGCGAGGTGATCTTGACCAGCCATGGCGCCCGCGAAACGCGGGTGTCGCTGTGTCCATACGGCTGGTTGCTCACGACGGTTCTCCCTGCATCGGCCGCCATCCTAACGTTTCCTTGACATGGACGGGAGTACGCGCGGGCCGAAATGCGCGCTGTGCTGCACACAGGGATCCACGACATCGGTCCGTGGTCATCGATGCATGGCCAAGGGTCGAAAGATTCAGGTGGCGCCGGCAAGGTGCGACGCCAGTGTTCTGGGGCGCAGTGCCATCGGACGTCTCGGCGGCCCCACGCGTGTGCACGCTGGGAAGTGCGGGGAAGGCCGGCGCGATGACTGGATCGACCAAAACACACAGGCCGCGCTGTGGGCGCGGCCTGTGTGTGCAAACCAACGCTGTGTGATCGGTCAGGGCAGACCGGCCAGCCAGTCGTCGTCGGAGCCTTCGTTGATGTCGGCAAACAGCGGCGTGGAGAAATAGCGCTCGCCGGTGTCGGGCAACATCGCCAGCACCACTGCGCCGGGCACCGCGCTTTCGGCCACGCGCAGGGCGGTGGCGACGGTGGCACCGCCGGAGATGCCGGTGAAGATGCCTTCTTCGGCGGCCAGACGGCGGGCCACGCTGATCGCGTCGGTGTCTTCCACGCTCAGCACTTCGTGGGCGACCTCGCGGTTGAGCACTTCCGGCACGAAGTCCGGGGTCCAGCCCTGGATCTTGTGCGGCTTCCAGTCCTGGCCCTGCAATAGCGCAGCGCCGGCCGGTTCGGTGGCGGTGATGCGCACTTCCGGGCGGGCCACGCGCAGCACTTCACCCACGCCGGTGAGCGTGCCGCCGGTGCCCCAGCCGGTGACGAAATGGTCCAGCCGGTGGCCGGCGAAGTCGCGCAGGATTTCGGCCGCGGTGGTGTTGCGGTGGTAGGCCGGATTGGCCGGGTTGGCGAACTGGCTGGCCAGGAACCAGCCATGCTGCTCGGCCAGCTCCCTGGCCTTGCGCACCATGCCGCTGCCGCGCTCGGCGGCCGGGGTCAGGATCACCTTGGCGCCATAGGCGCGCATCAGCTTGCGGCGCTCGATCGAGAAGGTTTCCACCATGGTGGCGACGAACTTGTAGCCGCGCGCGGCGGCCACCATCGCCAGCGCCACGCCGGTATTGCCGGAGGTGGCTTCGACAATGGTATCGCCGGGCTTGAGCAGGCCGCGCTGTTCGGCATCGAGGATGATCGCCAGCGCCAGGCGGTCCTTGACCGAGCCGCCCGGATTGAACGACTCGACCTTGACGTACAAGGTCACGTGCTCGGGCGCGAGCCGGTTGAGTTTGACCACCGGGGTGCGGCCGATGGTGTCGAGGATGTTGTCGTACAGGGCCATGGGGTCTCCGTCGGAATCAGGCTGCGTGGGCGAGTGTGGGCGTGTCGGGCGTTGTGATGGGTGAGTGCGGGGGCGGCCGCGCGGTCAACGGCGCTGCGCCGAACCAGTGCAGGCTGGCAGCCAGCCCGGCGACCTCGCCCAGGATCAGCAAGGCCGGGGCGCGCACGGCGTGCTGCTGCGCGGTGGCGGCCAGGTGGGCGAGGGTGCCGGTGATCACGCGTTGCTGCGGGCGCGAGCCGTTTTCCACCAGTGCGAACGGGATGGTGGGTGCGCGGCCGGCCTGCAGCAGGCGTTGCTGGATGCCCTCCAGGCCGGCCACGCCCATGTAGAACGCCAGGGTCTGGCGTTCCTGGCCAAGCGCCTGCCAGTCCAGCGTGTCCAGCGAATCCTTGCAGTGCGCGGTGATCAGCCGCAGCGATTGCGCATGGTCGCGGTGGGTCAGCGGAATGCCGGCGTAGGCGGCGCAGGCGATCGCGGCAGTGATGCCGGGAATGACCTGGAAGCCGATCCCGTGGTCGCGCAGGAACTCCAGCTCTTCGCCGCCGCGGCCGAACACGAACGGATCGCCGCCCTTGAGCCGCACCACGCGGCGACCGGCGCGGGCGTGCTCCAGCATCAGTGCGTGGATCTGCTCCTGGCGCGTGCTGTGGCCCTGGGCGGCCTTGCCGACTTCCACGCGCAGCGCGTCGCGCCGGGCCAGTTGCAGGATCTGCGGGCTGACCAGGCGGTCGTAGAGCAGCACGTCGGCCTGACGCAGCGCACGCAATGCGTGCCGGGTGAGCAGGCCGGGATCGCCGGGGCCGGCGCCGACCAGGGTCACGCTGCCGGGGGAAAGCTGGCCGACCGCGGCACGGGGTGCCGGCGCGCGTGCAGGTGCCGCCGCCGAAGCGGCGGGCGCGGCGTCGTGGGTGAGCAGGCGGCGCGCGCCGGCCGCGGCACGCAGGGCGTCGTTGAGGTCCGGCGCGGTGCTGGCGGCGATGGTGAGCCAGACCGGTTGATCGGGCAGGTCCAGCCAGGCCGGCTCGAACCGCCCCACCAGCCAGCGCAGCCGCCCGGCCTGCGCCCACTCGCGCAGTTGCGGGCTGAGTTGCGGCGCGCCCACCAATGGCAGGGCGCCGGCCTGCAGCAGCGCGGCGGTGGCGCGTTCGGCCTCGGTCCCGCCGCCGATCACCAGGACGGCGCGGCCACGCAGGTCGGCAAGCAGCGGGAACACAGAGGGCACGGCCAGGACATCGAGAGGGGAGGGCCAGACCGTAACGCCGGCATATAGCCGTCGGAAATGACTTCATACACCCTGAAAATAGCGTTCGGTTATAAGCTGGCCCGCAGAACTCCTCTACAGTCCAGTCCTTCGTGGCGCCTCGCGCTTTTTTGGAGATAAGCCCATGACGCTGACCCAACTTCGTTATCTGGTCGCCATCGCCGATGCCGAGCTCAACATCACGCTCGCCGCCGCGCGTGTGCATGCGACCCAGCCCGGTCTGTCCAAGCAGCTCAAGCAGTTGGAGGACGAACTGGGCTTTCTGCTGTTCGTGCGCAAGGGGCGCAGCCTGGATGCGGTGACGCCGGCTGGCGTGGAAGTGATCGAGCGCGCGCGCTCGGTGCTGTCGGAAGCCAACAACATCCGCACCTATGCGGCCAACCAGCGCCGCGAGAGCCAGGGCCAGCTGACCCTGACCACCACCCACACCCAGGCACGCTTCGTGCTGCCGCCGGCGGTGGCGCAGATCAAGCATGCCTATCCACAGGTCAGCGTGCATCTGCAGCAGGCCGCCGAAAGTGCGGCGCTGGATCTGCTCAGCCAGGGCGATGCGGATATTGCGGTGGTCAGCACCGCCGGCGGCGAACCGAGCGCCGGCATCGCGGTGCCGCTGTATCGCTGGCGCCGGCTGGTGATCGTGCCGCGCGGCCATGCGCTGGATCAGGCACGCACCGCGCCGGACATGCAGGCCTTGTCGCAGCACCCGTTGATCAGCTACGAATCCTCCACGCGGCCGGGCTCGTCGCTGCAGCGCGCGTTCGCCCAAGTCGGGCTGGAGCCCAGTATCGCGCTGACCGCGCTGGATGCAGATCTGATCAAGACCTATGTGCGTGCCGGGCTGGGCGTCGGGCTGGTGGCGGAGATGGCGGTCAGCGCCAGCGACGAGGACCTGCGCGCCTGGCCGGCGCCGGCGCCGATCGCCGAGTGCATCGCCTGGGCAGTGCTGCCGCGCGACCGCGTGCTGCGCGACTATGCCCTGGACCTGGTGCACGTGCTGGCACCGCAGATCGACAAGCGCGACCTGCGCCGCGTGCTGGACGGCAACCAGGCCCCGGCCTGGCCGCTGCCGCCGACCTGGGAATCGCTGACCCAGACCATTACCAGCTGAGCTGGCTGTCGAAGACTGCAGCGCGCATCGAGCACGCTTGCACACGAGGGCTGCGGTGTGTGTGAGAGCGCTCGCGCAAGCACCACCGATTGGTGTCGGCGTCCGCAGGAAAAGCGAAGGCATTGCCTGCGAATCAGCTGCGGTCAAGAGCGGATGCGGCACCGCGCATTGACCCGCAGACGGTGTCTGCCGGGTTCGGCTGCGGGCGCTTGCGCGCGTACCGGCATAGGTCGCAGCAAGTACGTCCACGTAGCAACTGTGCAACTGCGTCGTGCCGGCGATCGGTGTTCGGAATCTCGTACACTGCCGACCTGTGCGCCGGGAGTACCGATCCCGCCTGGCCGCGCGCGCGATCCCTGTTCGCCACTGTGAGGCACTGCCACCGATGACCGAGCCACTGCGTCCACCACTGAGCAGGCTGTGGTCGCCCGACCAGGACGGCGGCATGTCGTTGCAACTGTCGGCCAATATCGAGGGAGGTGAGCATGCGGTACTGACGGTGCTGGCCGATTCCCGGGACGAGTCGCTGTGGGTGGAACTGCAGGCTAACGGTGCCCAGGTGCAGATTCCGCTGGCAGTGCTGCGCCAGCTGCTGGAGGTTGCGGCGGAAGAGGTGCATTCGGCGGACTGGTTCGCGCGCCAGGATGCGGCCGATTCCGGGCTCTGAGACAGCCTGCGACGGCACCTCGGGAATGCTGCGCTGCAGCGTCCGCTTTCTTGAAAAAACCTATTTTATCAATCACTTGTACAGCAGCACTCGCCGACTGGAGTGCGCGCTGTCGGTGATTCTCCCTACGGCTGTCAGGGCCGCGACGGCGGGGTGGTCCGGCCGCATCAAGTTGCGCGCTGGGCTGTCGTAAACCCTTATAGCAACCATAACGCGACACTCGCAGACGTCTAGGGGTGGACGGCGCAGGACCGGCGATGCGGTACATCGCATGGCCGGTCCGTTGGTCGTGTCGTCAAGCGGTTGCTAGCGCTGTCGCATCACCGTTGCGCGAGGCTGCGCAATGGAGCGACTGGCGCACCCGGGTCCCTGGGGAGAGACCTGGCGTGCTTGGCGGCGGATCCGGGTCGGGAGCCCGGGTCCGCCTTTTTTTATGTGCGGCATTGGTTGTGTGGCGTTGCCGGTTTGCGCAATGCCGGCAAGCCGGCACCCGTCCGCCGCGCGCCGTGGTCAGGCCAGCGGGATGCGTACCGAAAAGCAGGTGCCGCCGTGCGGGCGTGGGCGCACATCCACGTCGCAGCCCAGCGTCTCTGCGGTGCGGTGCACGATCCACAGGCCGATGCCCAGCCCGTCGCTGCGTGGATCGGCCTGGCGGAAGGCCTGGAATACCTGTTCCGGGCGGTCCAGGTTCAGGCCGATGCCGCTGTCGATGATTTCCACCACCGCATGGCCAGGGCGACGCCGGACGCCGACCAGCACGCGCCCGCGTTCGGTGTACTTGACCGCATTGCCGACCAGATTGCCGAGCAGGGTGGTCAGCAAGGTCGGGTGGCTGCGCACGCGCAGCGAGGTGGGCACATGGCGCAAGGCCAGACATTTGTTGATCGCCGGTTGCCGCCACACGCCCAGCACCGAATGCAGCACATCTTCCAGCGCCAGCGACTGCAGATCCGGCGTGGCGGTCTCGCTGGCGGCGGCCAGGGTGGCCAGCTCGTCGAGGTTGCGGGCCACCAGATTGATCGCATCGCGCGCGGTGACCAGAGTCTGGATGGAATCGCCATTGGCATGCCGGCGCATCTTGTCGATGGCATAGGCAGCGGTGCGCAGCGGGGTCTTCAGGTCGTGGCCGGCGATGGCCATCAGACGACTGCGGTAGCGGTCAGATTCTTCGGCTACCAGCAGCGCGCGGCGCAGTTCCAGCTGTGCCATGGTCTGGCGCGCGAGTGCGCGCAGCGCATCGACCTGTTCGGCGCTGAGATGGCGCGGCTGGCGATCGAGCACGCAGACCGTGCCCAGCGGCAGACCTTCGCTGGTCTTGAGCACGGCACCGGCATAGAAATGCAACGGCGCCTCGCCGGTCACCAGCGGATTGCGCGCGAAGCGCACATCCTCGCGGGTGTCCGGCACCACCAGCACGTCGCTGTCGAGCAGCGCGTGCGCGCACATCGACTTGAACAGCGGCGTTTCGCGCTCGCCCATGCCGAGTTCGCTCTTGAACCACTGCCGCTCGGCATCCACCAGGCTGATCAGCGCGATCGGGGTCTGGCAGATGATCGAGGCCAGCCTGGTGATGTCATCGAAGGCGGCTTCGCGCGGCGTGTCGAGAATGCCGTAACTGCGCAGCGACTGGAGGCGCAACGCCTCGCTCGGCGGCTTGGCGGCGCAGGGAAGGGGCTCGGCCGCTGGATCGGACAGGACGGTGCTCATGCGCGCGCAGGTGGATGGACGACGTGCAAGCATAGGGCATGCCAGGGCGTGCCATGTGCGCGCCGTCACGTCCAGTGCTGGAACTGTGACTGCCGACCTCGACAACGGCGGTGCATCGACCCCTCGGGGTGCGCCTGTCCCAGCGCCTGCGAGGTACCGGATCGGCTCGGCAGATCCCGCCGCCGGCCAGCCTCGCGGGCAAGGCGACCGTTGCCGGCGGGTGCGACATGCGGTCGCGCACCGGCCGCCACCATCGCCCCCGCGGCATGCGGCGGCTTACACTCGCGCAATGCCGTCGCTGCGCCGCCACCCTTGCCTGCACCTGCTCGCCTGTCTGGCGGTGCTGCTGATGCTGGTGGCGCCGCTGGTCAGCCGTTGGAGCCAGGCGCAGTCGCTGGAGCCGATGTGCATGAGCGGGCCGGCGCTGGACGCGGGCGGGTCGCTGCATCCGGCCCCGCCGGCACAGACGACGGCCGCGCATCAGCACGCTGCCGCTGCACCGCCCGCCAAGCCGCATACCGGCGACCACGCCGGCGCGCATGGTGAAGCCTGCGACTACTGCGTGCTGGCCGCGCGCCTGCTGCCGTGGCTGGCGTTGCTGGTGCTGTGCCTGCTGCAACTGCGGCCGGCGCCGGCGCCGGTGCACAGGCAGGCGCGCGCAACATCGACGGTGCGTTGGGCCGCACTCGGGGCACGTGGGCCGCCGCTGCACGCGTGAGTCTGGCCCCATCGCGGGCGTCCGCTTTGTCGTAGCGATTGCGTGCCCGATCTTCCGGCGCGCCTGCACGCAGCTGCATGGACGACCCGTTTTCCTGACGTGATGCCTGTGCCCGCTGCGTTGCCGCGGCGCACGGCGGTGTTGCCGTGCCGGCACGGCGAAGGGTTGGTCATGCGGTTGCGATTATTGAAAACGCTGTGGTACGCGCCGTCGTTGGCGCTGGTGTGGGGGCCGGCCTGCAATGTGCAGGCGCAGGATGCGGCATTGACCCTGGGCAAGGTGCAGGTGAGCGCGCAACCCCAGCGCAGCCCGGGCACGGCACGCGTGCTGAGTTCGGTGGATGTGATCGGTGGCGAGCTGCTGCACGATCAACACGTGGACTACAGCTGGGAGCTGTTGATGCGTGCGCCGGGCGTGCAGGTCACCCAGTTCCGCATGGGCACCGACGCGGGGCGGTTCTCGTTCCGTGGGTTCAATGGCGAGGGGCGCATCAATGCGGTGAAGCTGCTGATCGACGGCATCCCCAGCAACGACAATGCCGGCGGCATGCCGTATCTGGATGCGGTGTTTGCGCAGGACATCAGCGCGATCGAGATCGTGCGCGGCACCAACGATGCGCGCTACGGTCTGCATGCGATCGCCGGCAGCGTGGATGTGCTGACCCGTACCGGCGGCAACGATGGCCGCCTGAGCGTGACGGCTGGCAGTTTCGGTGCGCGCGAGGTGCAGTTGGGCAAGGGCTTTGAACATGGCGCATGGAGCCAGAACTATGCGCTGGCCTGGCGCGATTCCGATGGTTATCGCGAGCACGCCGACGCGCGCAAACGCAGCGTGGCCGGCAAGTGGTTCTATACCGACCCCGATGGCGGCTTCCGTGCCGGACTCAGCACGCGTTACTACGACAATCACGCACTGGAAGCCGGTTATCTGGATGCGGCCAGCGCACGCGCGGCGCCACGCAGTTCGCCGGCTTATGCGCAGGACGATCGCAGCGAACGCCAGCTGCGGCAGACCGCGTTGCACGCGGACGGCACGCTGGGCGCCGCTGCGCAGTGGAGCGCCAAGGCCTACCAGAACGATTTCCGCAATCGGCGCTGGGTGCGCTTTTCCGCAGCCGGCCTGCAGCAGGAACGCGATACCGACGAGACCCATCGCGGCCTGCTGTTGCGCGGCAACTGGCAGCCGGATTGGGGCACGCTGGCGGCCGATCTGGAAGCCGGCGTGGACGCGCAGTGGCAGGACAATCAGTCGCAGCGCTACCGCACCGTGGCCCGGGTGCGCGGCGCGCAGTTGCGCGATTGGGATTACGACCTGCGCACGCACGGGGCCTACGTGCAGGCGGTGCTGACCCCGTTCGAACGGCTGCAGCTGGTGCCGGGGTATCGCATCGACGGCGTCGATGGGCAGCTGCATGACGTGCGTGCCGGCATTTACGCACCCACGTACGACTACGGCACCATCAAGCAGCCCAAGTTCAGTGCCAGCTACAGGCTGGCCGGGCAAAACAGCGTGTACGCCAACTGGGGGCGCAGCTTCCAGATCGGCAGCGGCGACGGTGCGTACCGGCGCCAGCCGGCAAATCTCGGCCCGTCGATCAATGCCGGCTGGGAAGCCGGTTTCAAGTTCGCGCCATCGGCGCTGATGGATGGGCGCCTGGCGTATTGGGAGCAACGCGCTTCCGGCGAAGTCGCCACCATCCTGGGCGTCAATGGCGTGGCCGGCGTCGGCGATGTGGCCAATGTCGGGCGCACGCTGCGGCGCGGCTGGGATGCGCAACTGAACCTGCAGCCGGCCGAACACTGGCGGGCGTGGATGTCGTACTCGCGGCAGAAGGCCAGCATTGCCACGCCGGACCCGAGTGCGCCGGCCACGCGCGGCAAGGAGATCGAAAACGTGCCGCACTGGCTGGCCACCGCCGGGCTGGAATGGCAGCTTACGGCGGCCGTGCAGCTGAGCGCCTGGGGCAATGCGCAAGGCGATTACTATCTGGAGCGCAGCAATACGCTGGGGCGCACCGGGGGGTACGCCCTGCTCAATCTGGGCGCGCGCTGGAACCTGGATGCGCGCAATGCGCTCAGCCTGCAGCTGCGCAATGTCACCGATCGCGCCTACGTGTATGCGTGGTACGACACCGGCAGTTCCGGCTATTCGCCGGGCGATGGACGTGCATTGTCGTTGTCTTGGGACTGGAGCTTCTGATGCGCGCAATCATGGGCGATGGCCGCGTCACCAATCCGCGCCGGGATGGCCGCTGGCGCTTTTATCGCGCGGTGTGGCGCTGGCACTTCTATGCCGGGTTGCTGGTGCTGCCCTTCATCGTCTGGCTGGCGCTGACCGGTGCGGCATTCCTGTACCAGGATGCGATCGACCGCAGCGTGCACCATGGCTTGAAGGTCGTGCCGGTGGGCGAGCTGCGGGTGTCTGCGCAAGGCCTGGTCGATACGGCGCAGCGCAGCTACGGCGGCAGCTTGTTTCGCTACACCACGCCCGCACGCGCCGATGCCAGTGCCGAGATCGGGCTGGTCGACACGCATGGCGTGCGGCAGGTGGTGTATGTCGACCCGTATCGCGCACGCGTGCTCGGCGCGCTGCCCGAGCACGGCACCCTGGCCTGGACGATCCGGCGGCTGCACAGTCTCGAGTTGATCGGGCCGCTTGCGCGCGGCTTGATCGAAATGGCGGCGGGCTGGGCGATCGTGCTGGTGCTGACCGGTGTGTATCTGTGGTGGCCGCGTGGGCGCCGCGGTGGGGTGGTCAGCGTGCGCGGCACGCCGGGGCAGCGGCTGTTCTGGCGCGATCTGCATGCGGTCACCGGTGCCGGCGTCGGTGCGGTATTGCTGTTCCTGGCGCTGACCGGGATGCCGTGGTCGTGGCTGTGGGGCGCGCAGGTCAATCGCTGGGTCAATGGGCATGACTTCGGGTATCCGGCCGGTGTGCGGGTGCAGCAGCCGATGTCGCAACAGCGCTTGTCCGCGACGACCGATCCGGCGTGGTCGCTGCGGCAGGCGCGTGTGCCGGAGTCTGTGGTGCCTGCACAAGGAGCCGATGGACTGGATGAGCGTCTGCTTGATGAGACATCGGGTGGGTTGCAGGTCGGAAACGAGCACTCCGAGCACGGAGCGCTCTGGGTACACGCAGGACATGCAGGCCACGAAAAACACGCAGACGATGCAGGCCAGCCGGAACACCCGGAGCACATGGCCAAGCACTCGGAGTACGTATCCCAGTCAGAGCAGGCAGAACACTCAGGGCAACACGCGCACTCGGCAGGCAGCGAACATGCCGCCCATGGCGGTGTCGGCGGCGTTGCTGCGCCGGGGCGTGGGGCGATCGGTCTGGACACGGCGATTGCGCGTTTCGAAGCGCGCGGTATTATGGCGGGCTACAGCGTGTCGCCACCGCGTGGCGCCACCGGGGTGTATACCGCCTCGGTCTATCCGGCCGACCTGCAGCGCCAGCGCGTGATCCATCTGGATCAGTACAGCGGCGCGGTACTGCTGGACATGCGCTACCGCGATTACGGGCCGGTTGGGCGCGCGCTGGAATGGGGCATCAACGTGCATCTGGGCCAGCAATACGGCACTGCCAATCAGGTGATCCTGTTGCTGGCGTGCGCGGCGATCGTGCTGCTGTGCGTGAGCGCGGCGGTGATGTGGTGGAAACGTCGTCCGGTCGGCGGCCTGGGCGTGCCGCCGTTGCCGGCCGATCCGCGCACGCTGCGCGGCCTGCTGATGCTGTTGGTGATCAGCGGGCTGATCTTCCCGCTGGTCGGGGTGTCGTTGTTGCTGATGTGGCTGCTCGACCGCTACTGGATGCAGCGCAGTCAGCCACGCGTTCCCGCGCCATGAGCACATGCGCGTCACCTCAAGTCGCTGCAGACCCGCCGAGTCAGGGATGCGCCCGGCGGTGTGCCTACCGGTAACCTCGACGCCTTAGTGGTGCATGCGAGCTTGGTGACGAGCGCGCACTGCGCTGCGCTCAGATGTCCTCGTGGATGCCGCATTCGCGCTTCAACCCGAAAAAGCGCGTGTCCTCCTCGCGCATGCCCGGCTCCCAGCGGCGTGTGGTGTGGAAGTCGCCGATGGACACATAGCCCTGTTCCCACAGCGGGTGGTAGGGCAGGTCGTGCGCCTGCAGGTATTGCCACACGTCGCGGTCTGTCCAGTCGGCGATCGGGCTGACCTTGTAGCGCTCGCCGCGCTTTTGCACGATCGGCGTCTGCGCGCGGCCGCCGGACTGGCTGCGGCGCAGGCCGGTGAACCAGGTACCCACGTTGAGCTCGTCCAATGCGCGGCGCATCGGCTCGACCTTGCGCAGGTTGTTGTACTGGTCGATGCCGACCATGCCCTGTTCCCACAGGCGGCCGTGGCGCGCTTCCATCCAGGCACGGCTGACCAGCGGGCGGTACACCTTGAGGTTGAGCTTGAGCCGGTCGGCCAGTGCGTCGGCAAACCGGTAGGTTTCCGGGAACAGGTAGCCGGTATCGATCAGGATCACCGGAATGTCCGGGCGCTGCTGGGTGAGCAGGTGCAGCGTGACCGCCGACTGCGCGCCGAAGCTGGACGACAGCGCCGCCTGCTGCGGGCCGTGTTGCAATGCCCAGGCCACGCGCGCGTCGGCGCGCAGGCCTTCCAGCCGCACGTTGAGCGCGTCCAGGTCGTCCAGTGCGGACGCAGTGATCGATGCGGCAGGCAGCGCGGTCATGCGAGCAATTCCAGGTCGAGGTGACGATGTGTGGGGTAGGGCGGCAGCGCGATCAGGCCGCTGCGATGCAGGAAATCGCCGAAGCCTTCGTCGCCGGCCTGATCGCGTTCGGCGGCATAGCGCGCCAGCAGCGGTTCCAGCGCGGCCAGGATGTCCGCTTCGGTGATGTTTTCGCGGTACAGCGTGTTCAGGCGCTGGCCACGGCGATCACCGCCCAGCATCAGGTTGTAGCGGCCGGGTGCCTTGCCGACCAGCGCGATCTCGGCCAGGTACGGGCGCGAACAGCCATTCGGGCAGCCGGACAGGCGCAGCACGATCGGGGTGTCGGCCAGCCCATGTTGCTCCAGCAGCGGCTGCAGGGCCGCGCTGAAGTCCGGCAGGTAGCGCTCGGCCTCGGCCATCGCCAGCCCGCAGGTCGGCAGTGCCACGCAGGCCATCGCGCCGCGTGCCAGCGCGGTGGGCGCGCGATTGCCGGCATCCAGGCCGTACTGCGCGACCAGGGCATCGACGCGCGCGCGCTCGCTGGCCAGCACGCCGGCGATGACCAGGTTCTGGTTGGGCGTCATGCGGAACTGGCCGACGTTCAATTGCGCAATCGCCCGCAGGCCGCTCAGATGCGCAGCGGTGTCGGTATCGGCGATGCGCCCGGCAGGCAGGGCCAGGGTCAGATGCGACAGCCCGTCGTCGCCCTCGACCCAGCCGTAGCGGTCGCCGTTGTGCTCGAACGCGAACTCCCGGGCGGGTTGCAGCGCAAAGCCGGCACGACGTTCGATCTCGGCCACGATGGTGTCCAGGCCGTGATCGTCGATGGTGTACTTGAAGCGCGCGCGCTTGCGCACCGCACGGTTGCCGAAGTCGCGCTGGGTGGTGACCACGGCGGTGGCCACCTCCAGCAACTGATCGCGGGTGACGAACCCGACGACATTGGCCACGCGCGGCCAGGTTTCCGCATCGCCATGGCTGGCGCCCATGCCGCCGCCGATGCTGACGTTGTAGCCGAGCAACTCGCCGTCGTGCAGGATCGCGATGAAGCCCAGATCGTTGGCGAACACGTCCACATCGTTGAGCGGCGGCGCGGCGAAACCAATCTTGAACTTGCGCGGCAGATAACGCTCGCCGTAGATCGGCTCCTCTTCGTTGCCGGAACCGGACACGCGCTCTTCGTCCAGCCAGATCTCGTAATACGCACGGGTATTGGGCAACAGGTGCTCGGACACCCGCGCGGCATCGGCATACAGCGTGGCATGCGCCTGCGACAGCAGCGGATTGGTCGCGACCTGCACGTTGCGATTGACATCGCCGCAGGCGGCCAGCGTATCGATCAAGGTGGCGTTGATCGCCTGCATGGTCGCCTTGAGCTCGCGCTTGATCACGCCATGGAACTGGAACGCCTGGCGCGTGGTGATGCGCAGCGAATGATTGGCGTACCGCGTGGCGATGCCATCCAGCGCCAGCCACTGCGTAGGCGAGATCACCCCGCCCGGCGTGCGGGTGCGGATCATGAACTGGTACGCCGGTTCGAGCTTCTGCCGACGCCGCTCATCGCGGATGTCGCGATCGTCCTGCTGGTAGCTGCCGTGGTACTTGATCAGGGTCTGATCGTCCTCGCGCAACGCACCGGTCACCGCATCGGCCAGGCTCTGTTCCAGCGACCCGCGCAGACGGCGACTTTCGGATTTGATGTCTTCGACGGAGTGGGTCATGGGAATCGGGAGTCGGGAATGGGGAATCGAAAAAAGCGGCTTGGTCTGCCAGGAAAGGTCAGTTGCGGGCTGTTCCGATCCCCGATTCCCCAATCCCGATTCCCGGCACTAATAGACATCGCGCGCATACCGCCCCTCCACCTGCAGCTGGGTGAGATAGGCCGCGGCGGCTTCTGCATCCAGGGCGCCGTGGGTGGCGACGATGTCGAGCAGGGCGGCGTGCACGTCCTTGCCCATGCCGATGGCGCCGCACACGTACAGATGCGCGCCGCCCTGCAGCCAGGCGTAGACCTCGGCGCCGCGCGCGCGCAGGCGATGCTGCACATAGACCTTTTCGGCCTGGTCGCGCGAGAACGCGACTTCCAGCGCGTGCAGTTCGCCGCGCTGCAAGGCCTGTTGCCATTCGGCCTGATACAGGAAGTCGGTATTGAAATGCTGGGCGCCGAAGAACAGCCAGTTGCGGCCGTTGGCGCCAACTTCGGCGCGTTCCTGCACGAAGCCGCGGAACGGCGCAACGCCGGTGCCCGGGCCGATCATCAGGATGTCGCGGTCGCTATCGGCCGGCAGCCGGAAGCGCGCGTTCGGCTCGATGTAGACCGGTGCGGTATCGCCTTCGCGCAAAGCGGCAAGAAAGCCGCTGGCCGAGCCCAGGTGCGCATGCCCGTGCGCCTGGTAGGTGAGTTCATCCACCACCAGATGCACTTCCTCGCCCACGCGCTTGCGGCTGGAGGCGATCGAGTACAGGCGCGGAGTGAGCGGACGCAGCGCGGCCAGCAGGCCGGCATGGTCCCAATCCGCCGGCCAGCGTCGCAGTACGTCGATCAACTGGTGATCGGCGAGCAATGACGCCAGGCCGGCGGTCTGGGTCGGGGTGAGCAGCGCTTGCAGCTCGTCGGCGCGCGCACGCTCGGCATGGGCGGCCAGCAGCGGCCGCGACAGCTTGGTCAATTCGCGCCGGGTGGCCAGCCACTCGTGCAGGGCCAGAGTCTCTTCGCCGACGGTGACCGCAGCATGACCGTCCAGGCGCAGCGTTTCGAGCACCGCATCCACCAGCGCAGGCGGATTGCGATGGCGGATGCCCAGCGCGTCGCCGGGCTCGTAGCTCAGCCCGCTGCCTTCCAGCGAAAATTCCAGGTGGCGCACGCGCTTGCTCGGCAGTGCGTAGACGCGGAACTGCGGACCCTTGAAGTCGCGCCCGCTGACGATCTGGTTGGCCAGCAATTCCGCAGGGAAGGGCTGCTGATGCGACCACACCGGTGCGGCCGGGCTGCTGCGCAGCGGCGTGACCGTGGCCGAGTGCTGGCCGCTCCTGAGCTGTTCGCGCGCGTGCCTGAGCGCCTGCGTGCGCCAGGGCGCAGCGACGCTGTCGATATCCAGGTCGGCTTCGCCGCGTGGCTGCACGCGGCTGCCGCCAAGTTCGGCCAGGCGATCGTCGATGCGGCGTGCGATGCCGCAGAAATCTGCGTAACTGGAGTCGCCCAGGCCAAGCACCGCGTACTTGAGCTCGGGCAGCTTGGGCGCGCGGCGGCCGGTCAGGAATTCGACCAGGCCGATCGCATCGTCCGGCGGGTCGCCTTCGCCCTGGGTGCTGATGACCACGTAGAGCAACCGCTCGCTGGCCAGTTCGCGGGTGGGGTAGGCGTCGGCACGCAGCAGACGCACGCTCAGGCCGGCGGCCTCGGCCTCGGCCGCCAGCTGCTCGGCCTCCCGGCGCGCATTGCCGGTCTGGCTGCCGTACAGCACGGTCAGGCGCTGGCTTTCCTGCGCCGGCGCGTGCGGCTGGCCGCCCGGCAACACCGCCAGCGAGCGCGGCGGCTGGCCTTGTGCCAGCCCGGCGGTGTAGCCGGACAGCCACCACAGCGACGCGGCATCCAGGCCGTCGACCAACCGGTCCAGCAGCGCCTTGCGCTCGTCGGGCAAGGGGCTGGGCGGTAGCGCGGAACTGGCGGCGGTCATTCGGATCCAGGGCGGTTGCTGAGACCGGAGATGTTAGGGAAGCGTTGCCACGGCCAGAAAGGATGAGCCGTTATCGCGTTATGCCGGCCGCTTATTTGGGTGCGCGCGGCCCGCGCCACACACTGCCGCGCCTTGCCCTACCATCGGCTGGTCTGCCCGCCGACGCCCACGACACCTGATGACTCTGCTGCCCCTGTCACACCTGGATCGGCTCGAGGCCGAAAGCATCCACATCCTGCGCGAGGTCGCCGCCGAATTCCGGGCCCCGGTGATGCTGTATTCGGTAGGCAAGGACAGCTCGGTGCTGCTGCATCTGCTGCTCAAGGCGTTCGCGCCGTCGCCGCCACCGATCCCGCTGCTGCATGTGGACACGCGCTGGAAGTTCGGCGAGATGATCGCCTTCCGCGACCGCCGCGCGGCCGAGACCGGCGTGGACCTGCGCGTGCACATCAACCCCGATGGCATCGCCCAGGACGTCGGCCCGATCAGCCACGGCGCGGCGGTGCATACCGACATCATGAAGACCCAGGGCCTGAAGCAGGCGCTGGAGCAGGGCGGCTTCGACGCGGCGATCGGCGGGGCGCGCCGCGACGAGGAGAAATCGCGCGCCAAGGAGCGCGTGTTCTCGTTCCGCAACGCGCGTCATCGCTGGGACCCCAAGAATCAGCGCCCCGAGTTGTGGAATCTGTACAACGCGCGCACCAGACCTGGCGAAAGCGTGCGCGTGTTTCCGCTGTCCAACTGGACCGAGCTGGATATCTGGCTGTACATCTACCGCGAGCGGATACCGGTGGTGCCGCTGTACTTTGCCGCGCCGCGCCCGGTGGTGCAGCGCGACGGCGCCTGGATCATGGTCGACGACGACCGCCTGCCGCTGCACGACGGCGAGACGCCGCAACTGCGCTCGGTGCGCTTCCGCACGCTGGGCTGCTATCCGCTGACCGGCGCGATCGAATCGACTGCAGACACGCTGGAAGCGGTGATCGCCGAAATGCTGGTCAGCACCAGCTCCGAACGCCAGGGCCGCATGATCGATCATGCGCCAGGTGCGTCGATGGAGCAGAAGAAGCTTGAGGGGTATTTCTGATGGGCCGGGAATCGGGAATCGGGAATGGAGAATCGGAACAGCAGTTCGCTGCGTCTGAATCGTTCGAGGATGCCGCTTTTGCCATTCCCGATTCCCGATTCCCGATTCCCGGCGCGATCAGCGCCTACCTGCATCAACACGAAGCCAAGCCGCTGCTGCGCTTCATCACCTGCGGCAGCGTGGACGATGGCAAGAGCACCTTGATCGGGCGCTTGCTGTACGACAGCAAGCGCCTGTTCGACGATCAGCTTGCCGCGCTGGAAAGCGATAGCCGGCGGCACGGCACGCAGGGCGAGGGTATCGACTATGCATTGTTGATGGACGGGCTGGCCGCCGAGCGCGAGCAGGGGATCACCATCGATGTGGCGTACCGCTATTTCGATACCGACCAGCGCAAGTACATCGTCGCCGACTGCCCAGGGCATGAGCAGTACACGCGCAACATGGCCACCGGCGCATCCACTGCCGATGTCGCGGTGGTGCTGGTGGACGCGCGCAAGGGCTTGCTGGCGCAGACGCGCCGGCACAGTTACATCGTGTCGCTGCTGGGCATCGGCCACGTGGTGCTGGCGGTCAACAAGATGGACCTGGTGGACTACGACGCACAGGTGTTCGCCGACATCGCCGAGGGCTACCGCGCGTTGGCCGCGCAGCTGGGCATCGCCGATGTGCAGTGCATTCCGCTGTCGGCACTGGCTGGCGAGAATCTGTCCAGCCCCTCGACGCGGATGCCATGGTACCGCGGCCCGCATCTGCTGCAGCATCTCGACACCGTGCACGTGGAGGCGCCGGAAGCCGGCAGCGGCCTGCGTCTGCCGGTGCAATGGGTCAATCGCGTCAGCTCGCAGTTCCGCGGCTATGCAGGCACGATTGCCGCCGGGCAGGTGCGGGTGGGCGATGCCGTGGTGGTGGTGCCGTCCGGGCGCCGCACGCAGGTGGCATCGGTGCTGGATGCCAACGGCGAGGTGAGCAGCGCACGCGCCGGCCAGGCGGTCACGCTGACCTTGCGCGAGGAGATCGATATCAGCCGCGGCGACATCATCGCCGCCGTCGACGATCCGCCGGAAGTGGCCGACCAGTTCGCTGCGCATCTGCTGTGGATGGACGATGCCGCCTTGCTGCCGGGGCGCCCGTACTGGCTCAAGATCGGCACGCGTACGGTCACCGCGAGCATCAGCGAGATCAAGCACAAGGTCGATGTGAACACGCAGGAGCGGCTGGCCGCCAAGCGGCTGGAGCTCAATGAGGTGGGCTACTGCAATCTGGCGCTGGACGAGCCGATCGCGTTCTCGCCGTATGCGCGCAACCGCGTGCTGGGCGGCTTCATCCTGATCGACCGGCAGAGCAATGCCACGGTGGCCGCCGGCACGCTGGAGTTCGCGCTACGTCGCGCCGGCAACGTGCATTGGCAGCATCTGGACGTGGATCGCGCCGCGCGCGCGCGCATCAAGGGCCAGACCCCGCGCGTGCTGTGGTTCACCGGCCTGTCGGGCGCGGGCAAATCCACCGTCGCCAACCTGGTCGACAAGCGCCTGCACGCGCTGGGCTATCACACCTTCATCCTGGACGGCGACAACGTGCGCCACGGGCTCAACCGCGACCTGGGCTTCACCGACGAAGACCGCGTGGAAAACATCCGCCGCGTGGCCGAGGTGGCGCGGCTGATGGCCGATGCCGGCCTGATCGTGCTGGTGAGCTTCATCTCGCCGTTCCGCGCCGAGCGGCAGCTGGCGCGCGAGCGCTTCGAGGCCGGGGAATTCGTCGAGGTGTTCGTGGACGTGCCGCTGGCGGTCGCCGAGGCGCGCGATGTGAAGGGGCTGTACCGCAAGGCGCGGGCCGGGCAGATTCCCAACTTCACCGGCATCGATTCGCCGTACGAGGCGCCGGAGGCGCCGGAGGTCCATCTTCACGCCGATGGTGAGAACGTAGAGGCGCTGGCGCGTCATGTGCTCGAGTTTCTCGGGCTGGAACGCTGAGCGGGGCTGACAGGACATAGCGGCAGGCGTCAGGCGGTGTGGGCAACGCGAAGCCGCCATGCATGAATGCGTGCATGCAGCGGCCGAGCGGTGGCCGCGTCCGTCCGGCAGCCACGCCGCCGTGTCGGTGGCTGCGCTGGCCAGCGCATCGTGCCGACGACAGCAAGGGTCTTTGGTCATGGTGCAAAGCACGCCCTTTCTGTCAACTCCATGGCGGCTAGGTCGTTAAACTTTCGACGTACCCCGCCAGGATGTTCTGATGCTTGTTCGACCCAGCGCGCGTTTCGGCGCAGCGCTCTTGTTGGCCGTCGCGCTGGCCGGTTGTAGCCGTGAGGCCGCCGCGCCGGCCGCCGCCAACCCCATCCCGGTCTCTGTGCAGGCGGTGACCACCCAGCCCTGGAACTCGACCGTGCAGTCGATCGCCACCGTGCGTGCGCGCGAATCGGTGGCGCTGACCGCCGCGGTGAGCGATGTGGTGGAGCAGGTGTATTTCGACAGCGGCGACGAGGTCAAGGCCGGGCAGCTGCTGCTGCGGCTGCGCGGCAATTCGCAGCAGGCGGCACTGACCGCCGCGCAGGCCACCTTCGAGGAAACCGATCAGCTGTACCGGCGCCAGTTGAGTCTGGTTGGTCAGCAGCTGGTGGCCAAATCCACCGTCGATACGCAACGCGCGCTGCGCGATGCGGCGCAGGCGCGCGTGCAGCAGATGCGTGCGGAGATCACCGACCGCGAGGTGCGCGCGCCGTTCTCCGGCGTGCTCGGCATCCGCCAGATCAGCCCGGGCTCGTTGATCACCTCCAGCACGGTGATCGCCACGCTGGACGACGTGTCGCGCATGTACGTGGACTTCCAGGTGCCGGAGTCGCAGTTCGGCCTGGTGCAGCTCGGCAATACCGTCAATGGCACCGCGGCGGCGTATCCGGGCGAGCAGTTCGAAGGCGTGGTGGCAGCGATCGATTCGCGCATCGACGAGACCACCCGCGCGGTGACGGTGCGGGCGGACTTCCCCAACGGCGATCGCCGGCTGCGCCCGGGCATGTTGCTGGATGTGCGCCTGTTCCAGCCGGCGCGGCAGGCGGTGGTGATCCCGGAGATTGCGGTGGTGCAGGTGGGGCGCGAGTCCTACCTGTTCCGGGTCAAGCCCGACAGCAGCGTGGAGCGCGCCGACGTGCGCCTGGGCGAGCGCCGCGACGGCAAGGTGGAAATTCTCGACGGGGTCAAGGCCGGTGAGCGCATCGTGGTCGACGGCACCGGCAAGCTGCGTCCGGGCCTGAAGGTGGTCGATCAGGCCGCAGCTGCGCCGGCAGCGGCGCGCCCGCAGGCAGCACGATGAAACTCTCCGACCTGTCCATTACCCGCCCGGTGATGGCGGTGGTGATGAGCCTGCTGCTGATCGTGCTGGGGGTGATGTCGTTCACCCGGCTGACCTTGCGCGAGTTGCCGGCGATCGACCCGCCGATCGTGTCGGTGGATGTGGAATACACCGGCGCTTCGGCCGCAGTGGTGGAAAGCCGCATCACCCAGGTGCTGGAAGACGCGCTGGCCGGCATCGAAGGCATCGAGACCATCGAGGCGCGCAGCCGCAACGGCTCTTCCGATATCAGTATCGAATTCGTGCAGTCGCGCGATGTGGAAGCCGCCGCCAACGACGTGCGCGATGCGGTCAGCCGCGTCTCCGACCGCATGCCCGACCAGGCGCGCCCGCCGGAGATTTCCAAGGTCGAGGCCGACGCCGACCCCATCCTGTGGCTCAACATGAGCTCCAGCACGATGGACACGCTGCAGTTGTCCGACTACGCCGAGCGCTATGTGGTGGACCGCTTCTCCAGCCTGGACGGCGTGGCGCAGGTGCGTATCGGCGGGCGCCAGCGCTATGCGATGCGGATCTGGCTGGACCGCGATCAACTGGCCGCGCGCGCGCTCACCGTGGCCGATGTGGAAGCGGCGCTGCAGAACGAGAACGTGGAGCTGCCGGCCGGCAGCATCGAATCGGCGCAGCGCGATTTCACCTTGCGCGTGGAGCGCAGTTATCTCAAGCCCGAGGACTTCGCCAAGCTGCCGCTCAGCAAGGGCGAGGGCGGCTATGTAGTGCGCCTGGGCGACGTGGCCAGGGTCGAGCTGACCTCGGCCGAGCGCCGCGCCTACTTCCAGAGCAACGGCGTGCCCAATGTGGGCCTGGGCATCGTGCGCAACTCCACCGCCAACGCGCTGGACGTGGCACGCGAGGCGCGCGCGCAGGCCGAGGAAGTGCAGAAATCGCTGCCGCAGGGCACCAATATCTTCGTCGCCTTCGACACCACGACCTTCATCGATGCGGCGGTGAAGCGCGTGTATCACACGCTGATCGAAGCGGTGGTGCTGGTGCTGGTGGTGATCTGGGTGTTTCTGGGCAGCGCCCGCGCGGCCCTGATTCCTGCAGTGACGGTGCCGGTATGCCTGATCGCCGCATTCATCGCGCTGTACGCGTTCGATTTCTCGATCAACCTGCTGACCTTGCTCGCGCTGGTGCTGTGTATCGGCCTGGTGGTGGACGATGCCATCGTGGTGGTGGAGAACATCCAGCGCCGCATCGACCTGGGCGAGCCGCCCTTGGTGGCGGCCAAGCGCGGCACCGGCCAGGTCGCCTTCGCGGTGATCGCCACCACCGCGGTGCTGGTGGCGGTGTTCCTGCCGGTGGGCTTCCTGGAAGGCAATACCGGGCGATTGTTCCGCGAGCTGGCGGTGGCATTGGCCGCGGCGGTGGCGATCTCGGCCTTCGTGGCGCTGACGCTGACGCCGATGATGTCGTCCAAGCTGTTGCGCCCGCACGGGCAGGCCAGGCCCAACCGCTTCCATCGCTGGTTCGATGGCCGCATGCAGGCGGTGTCCGCTGCATACGGGCGCTCGCTGGAGCGGCATGTGCATCGCAGCTGGATCTTCGCGCTGCTGATGCTGTTGGCACTGGGCGCCAGCGCATGGTTGATGGGGCGGATTCCCTCAGAGCTGGCCCCGGCCGAAGACCGTGGCAACTTCCAGATCATGATCGACGGGCCTGAAGGCGCCGGCTTCGATTACACCGTGGGGCAGATGCATCAGGTCGAGGCGATCCTCGGCCCCTACGTGGGCCCGGACAAGCCCATCGTGCGCGCCAACCCGCGCGTGCCCGGCGGCTTCGGCAGCAGCGAGGAAATGCACACCGGCCGGGTCAGCGTGTTCCTGCAGGACTGGGAAAAACGCACGCGCCCGACTACCGAGGTGGCCGACGAACTGCAGCAGAAGCTCAACGTGCTCAGCGGCGTGCGCGCACGCACGCAGGTGAGCGGCGGCCTGGTGCGCAGCCGCGGCCAGCCGTTCCAGCTGGTATTGGGCGGGCCGGATTATGCGGAGATCGCGCAGTGGCGCGATCGCATCCTGCAGCGCATGGAAGCCAATCCCGGCCTGGTCGGCCCGGACTCGGACTACAAGGAAACCCGCCCGCAGATGCGCGTCAACATCGACCGGCTGCGTGCGGCCGATCTGGGCGTGCCGGTGACCGCGATCGGTGGCGCGCTGGAGGCGATGATGGGCTCGCGCCGGGTGACCACGTTCGTGGACAACGGCGAGGAATACGACGTGATGCTGCAGGCCGGTCGCGAAGGCCGCATGGCGCCGGAAGACCTCACCGCCATCCGCGTGCGTTCCAACCGTGGCGAGCTGATTCCGCTTTCCAACCTGGTGAGCTTGAGCGAAGTGGCCGAGGCCGGAACCTTGAACCGCTTCAATCGCCTGCGCGCCATCACGATCACGGCGGGCCTGGCGCCGGGCTACCCGCTCGGCGAGGCGATCGCCTGGGCGCAGCAGACCGCACGCGAGGAATTGCCCGAGTATGCGCAGGTGGACTGGAAGGGCGAATCGCGCGAATACCAGCAGTCCGGCAGCGCGGTGCTGCTGACCTTCGGCATGGCCTTGCTGGTGGTGTACCTGGTGCTGGCCGCGCAGTTCGAGAGCTTCGCCCACCCGCTGGTGATCATGCTCACGGTGCCGTTGGCGGTGCTGGGCGCGCTGGTCGGGTTGTGGGTCACCGGCGGCACGCTCAACCTGTTCAGTCAGATCGGCATCGTGATGCTGGTGGGGCTGGCGGCCAAGAACGGCATCCTGATCGTGGAGTTCGCCAATCAGTTGCGCGACGAAGGCCGCAGCGTGCATCAGGCGATCGTGGAATCGGCGTCGGTGCGCCTGCGTCCGATCCTGATGACCTCGATCGCCACCGTGGTCGGCGCGATTCCGCTGGTGGTGGCCGGCGGGCCCGGCTCGGCCAGCCGCGCCACGATCGGCGTGGTGGTGATCTTTGGCGTGTCGCT
The DNA here is from genome assembly GCF_002940205.1 of Xanthomonas arboricola pv. guizotiae. Taxonomy (GTDB): domain Bacteria; phylum Pseudomonadota; class Gammaproteobacteria; order Xanthomonadales; family Xanthomonadaceae; genus Xanthomonas; species Xanthomonas arboricola_C. The sequence goes on along the minus strand of NZ_MDSK01000024.1, from coordinate 35,563 downwards.
GTCCACCTTGCTGTCGCTGTACGTGGTGCCGGCGTTCTACAGCCTGATTGCGCCGTTCACCAAGTCGCCCGAGGCGGTGGCGCGCGAGCTGGAAACCCTGGAGGCGCAGACGCCCTCGGTAGGCGGTCACGCCTGAGTGAGACCGGCAGCGGTGCGCTGCTGCCGGTGGTCGACGACGCGGGGACGCTGCGGCACCGGCGTTGATCGCTGCGTTCGCATGCGGCTGCAGCGCGAACAAAACCCAAACATCGGGGCGCAGGCTGTGTCCATCGAACGTGTCAGCGCCAGGCCAGCGTCATCGATGCGATGACGCAGCGCAGCCTGCTGCCTTGCCGGGGGTGTATTGGCGACGGCCTGCATCTGTCGTAGCGCGCGCCGGCGGGCCGCTGCGTCGATGCGGGCGGGCGTTTGCGCCCACCGCATCGGCCGCGCAATGACTAAGGTCACATGACAGTCATGGCCTGCTGTGGTCGCCTCCCGCAGTTGCCCTGCCCGGAATCGCCAATGCGTCGTCTTGCCTGCCTGCTTGCTCCCTCGCTCCTCGCACTGTGCTGCGGCACCGCGCTGGCGCAGTCCTCCGGCGAGCCGGTGCCCAATGGCCGCCTGCCGACCTGGGCAGTGCCCGAGCGCTACAGCCTGTCGTTCAAGATCGATCCGGACCAGAGCGAGTTCAGCGGCCGCACCCGCATCCGCGTGCAGCTCAAGCAGGCTTCCGATCACCTCTGGCTGCACGGCAAGGAACTGAAGGTCAGCAAGGTCACGGTCAAGCCGGTCAAGGGCAAGGCGCTGACCGCAGGCTACATGCAAGCCGATGCGCAGGCCGGTGTGGTGCGCCTGGATTTCGGCCGCACGCTGCAGCCGCAGACGCTCACCGTGGACATCGTCTACAGCGCGCCGCTCAATCAGCAGCTGCAGGGCCTGTATCAGGTGAAGTACCAGGGCCAGGCCTACGCGATGACGCAGATGGAGCCGATCAGCGCGCGCTACGCGTTCCCCGGTTTCGACGAACCCGCATTCAAGACCCCGTTCGACCTCAGCCTGACCGTGCCCACCGACGACCAGGCGCTGGCCAACACCATCGCCACCTTGAGCAAGCCGGCCGGCAAGGGCTGGAAGACGGTGACCTTCGCCCCGACCGTGCCGCTGCCGACCTATCTGGTCGCCTATGCCGCCGGCCCGTGGGACGTGGTGGATGTCGCGCCGATGCCGGCCACCCCGCAGCGTCCCAATCCGACCCCGTTGCGCGGTATCGCCGCCAGGGGCCAGGGCCCGCGCATCACCCCGGCGCTGGACCAGACCCCGGCGATCATCGCCGCGCTGGAGGACTACTACGCCTTCGGCTACCCGTTCGACAAGCTCGATCTGGTCGCCGCGCCGGACTTCAGCGCCGGCGCGATGGAAAACCCCGGGTTCGTCACCTTCCGCGACTGGCTGCTGTTGCTGGACAAGGACTCGCCGGCCGAGAACGTGCAGCGCTCCTTCAACACCAATGCGCATGAGCTGGCCCACCAGTGGACCGGCGACGCCGTCACCATGGAGTGGTGGGACGACCTGTGGTTGAACGAAGCGTTCGCCACCTGGATGCAGCAGAAGATCACCATGCAGCTGCACCCGGAATACCGCGCCAATCTGGACCGCATCGGCGGCGCGCAGCATGCGATGGACAACGACAGCCTGGTCAGCGCGCGCAAGATCCGCCAGCCGATCACCGGCAACGGCGATATCGAAACCGCCTTCGACGGCATCACTTACCAGAAGGGTGCGGCGGTGCTGGCGATGTTCGAGGCTTTCGTCGGCGAAGACGTGTTCCGCCAAGGCATGCGCGCCTACATCGCCAAGCACACCTTCGGCAGCGCCACCGCCGACGATCTGGTCGATGCGATCGCCGACGCGGCCGGCAAGGGCGAGGAGTTCAAGGCCGCCTTCCGCAGCTTCCTCAATCAGCCGGGGGTGCCGTATCTGCAGACCCAGCTCGCCCGCGAAGGCGGCAACACCGTGGTCAAGCTGCAGCAGCAGCGCTATCTGCCGCTGGGGTCCACCGGCTCCACCGCGCAGCAATGGGGCGTGCCGGTGTGCGTCAAGTACGGCAAGGGCAAGAACCAGGTCGGCACTGCCTGCCAGATGCTCGCAGACGGCAGCGGCAGCATCGTGCTGGACGGCGCCGGCAAGAACACCTGGGTGTTCCCGAACGCGCGTGGCGCCGGCTACTACCGTTTCAGCCTGCCCAAGCAGCAGCTGGCTGCACTGGGCAAGCAGGTCGGCCAGCTCGACAACAACGAACAACTGGCCTATGCCGATGCGATCGATGCGGCCTACCGCCACGGCGATACCGACGGCGACGCCGTGCTGGCAGCGCTCAAGCAGCTGGCGCCGTCCGAATCGGCCGATGTGTCCACCGCGCTGCTGAACCGCTTCGTATGGATCTGGCGCTACCAGGCCATCAGCGAGGCCCAGCGCGACGTATTGCGCAAGGCCGCCGAGCAGGCGTATCTGCCGCGTCTGCGTCAGCTGGGTTACACGCGGCGTAGCGGCGAGTCGATCGACGACACCAGCCTGCGCTCGGCGCTGGCCGGGCTGTTCGCGCTGCGCCTGCAGAATGCGGAGGTGCGCAAGGCACCGCTGGCGCAGGGCGATGCGGTCCTGGCCGGCGGCAACGGCGCGCTGGACTTCTCCAAGGCCAATCCGGATCTGCTCGGCACCGCACTGGCGGTGACCGCGCAGGAGCGCGGCGCACCGGCGGTGCAGCGCCTGATCGATGCACTGCGCACGCATGCCGACCCGGCGCAGCGCAATGCCATGATCGCCGCCCTGGGTACGCTGCAGGACCCCGCCCTGCTCAAGCAGGTGCGTGATTTCGCGCTGACCGATGCGATCAAGGTGGGCGAGATGAAGAGCCTGCTGGTGCGCGGCCACAGTTACGAGAGCTCGCACGCGTCGATGTGGCCGTGGTTCACCGCCAACTTCGACCGCATCGTGCAGCGCAGCGGCTCGTTCGACGGTGGTGGCTTGCCGGCGCTGGGTGCGTCCGGCGGTTGCAGCGTGGAAGAAGCCGACCGCCTGGACGCGTTCTTCAAGCCGCGTCTGGCCACGCTCAGTGGCTCCGACCGTGGCATGGCGCAGACCGGCGAGACCATCCGCCTGTGCGCCGCGCTCAAGCAGGCGCAAACCGCCAAGCGCTGAGCCGCGGCTTGCGGCCCGGGTGTGCGGTAGCGGCGGTGCCGATATCGCGCACATCACATCGCGAACGGCTACACGCAACCGCAGGTTCCGCCAGCCGGACGCGGCGGAACCACCCGGCATCGGCCAGGGTGCGGCTGCGCAGCGACCTGGTCGAAGAAGGCAGCAGCCGCTGCGCGATCATGCGGCCGGATGCGCTGCACGATTTGCGCGTGTTCGCGCGGGTGGAGTTGCCGGCCGATCTGGACTGACCTCGGCCATCTGCGCTGGCGAATGCGTCGGTCAGGCGCGTGTGCGCGTTGCGGGTTGGCGCAGATCCGTCACCGGCATCGGCGCCGATCGCCCGTCCCTTATCGCTTCAACGGCAGACCGAGCCCCAGCTGCAGGGCCTCGAAAGCCGCGCCTCGGCCGCTTCGTATACGGCGCGTTGCGCCAGTGGCTTACCATCGTCGCCAATGCGTCTGCACCGCCGGCTGCGCCGGCCTGCAGGATGACGAACACCGCTGGTGGCGGAGGGGGCGATACCGTCCCCGCGGAGCCGGCAAGCAACACGAACCCTGGATACGACGATGACACAGCATGATGGACGGGGCGGACGACCGCCGCGCGATGGCAGCAGCTCCGGCGCCTCGCATAATCCCTGGGGCCGCGCCGCGTCGCGCACACCGGCAGCGCGCCCGCCGGCACGGCAGGCGCCAACGGCTGACATGCCTGCTGCTGCGCAGTCCGCGGCTTCGTCGTCCGGCGGCAATGCGCGCGAACTGCGGCTGTACGGCATCAACGCAGTGCAGGCCGTGTTCAAGGCGCGCCCGGAGGCCGTGCGCAAGCTGTACCTGAGCGAGGCGCGCATCCCGCAGTTCAAGGCCTTGCTGGCCTGGTGCGTGGCCCAGCGCATCGGTTACCGCGTGGTCGAGGAGGCCGATCTCAGCAAGCTCGCCGCCAGCACGCACCACGAGGGCGTGGTGGCCGATGTGCTGCGCGTCGCCCCGCAGCCGTTGCAGGACTGGCTGGCGGCGTTGCCGCAGGGGCCGGTGCTGGCGCTGTGGCTGGATGGCGTGGGCAACCCGCACAACTTCGGCGCGATTTTGCGCTCGTCCGCGCACTTCGGGGTGGCCGGCCTGCTGCTGCCTGCCGGCTCCCTGCTGGGTCTGTCCGGCGCAGCCGCGCGCGTGGCCGAAGGTGGCGCCGAAGCGGTGCCGCTGGTGCAACTGCCCGACACCGCAACGGCGATGGCGCAGCTGCGTCAGGCCGGTTTCGCAGTGGCGGCCACCCTGGTGGAGGGCGGCCAGGACGTGTTCGCCGCCGCGCTGCCGCAACGGCTGGTGTATGTGATGGGCGCGGAGAGCGAGGGCATGGACCGCCAGTTCGCGCGCGATTGCGACCTGCAGTTGTCGATCCGCGGCAGCGGCAAGGTCGAAAGCCTCAACGTGGCCTCGGCCACCGCCGTGTTCCAGGCCGCCTGGCGTGCCCGTGCGTTGGGTGGAGAGTCGTGATGCGCCTGTGTGCCGGTCTGCTTGCCGCCGCTTGCGCGTTGAGCGTCAGCGCGCATGCCGCAGCGGCCTCCACGCCTGCCGCACCGCCGCAGGTGCGCACCGATCACGGCTTGGTGCGCGGGCAGTGGCAGGACGACGGCAGTGCGGTGTTCCGCGCGATTCCGTTCGCCGCGCCGCCGCTGGGCGCGCTGCGCTGGCAGCCGCCGCAACCGGCCGCTGCCTGGTCGGAGGTGCGCGATGCCACCCAGGCCGCCACCCCGTGCGTGCAACCGGCGCTGGGCTGGAACAACGCCATGGCCAGGCGCGGTACGGAAGATTGTCTTTACGTCGAAGTGCAGACGCCAACGCTGCAGCCGGCCAAGCCGCTGCCGGTGTTCGTCTGGATCCACGGGGGCGCTAACGTGGCCGGCGGCGCCGATGGTCATCTGCCGACCAACCTGGTCGCACAGGACATGCTGGTGGTGACGCTGCAGTACCGGCTCGGCGCGCTCGGTTTCCTGTCGCTGCCGGAACTGCGCGATGGCGACCATCAAGCCGCCGGCAACTATGCCTTGCTCGACCAGATCGCCGCGCTGCAATGGGTGCGCGACAACATCGCGCAGTTCGGTGGCGACCCTGCGCGGGTCACCATCGCCGGGCAGTCGGCCGGTGGCCAGGATGTGGGCTTGCTGATGCTCAGCCCGCTGGCACGCGGCCTGTTTTCGGCGGCGATCGAGCAGAGCGGCACCGCCGGGTTCGGATTGCCGGCGCGTTCGCTGGAGGACAATCGCGCGCTGGGCGTGGAGATCGCCAAGCGCGCAGGCATCGACGATCCTGCCACGCGGCTGGCGCAGCTGCGTGCGCTGCCGGTGGAGCAGCTGATCAAGGCCGGGCAGGGGGTCGACGTGCCGGCCTTGGATGACGATGGTTACATCTGGCTGCAGGCGGTCGTCGATGGACGCGTGCTGCCGCGTGCGCCGGCCGCGTTGTTGGCCGACGGGGCACAGGCCAGGGTGCCGCTATTGATCGGCTATGTGGTGCAGGAGTTGGAGTACGGCGGCAAACAGGGCGCGCAGGCGCGGTTGCGTCGCGACTATCCGGCGCAGGCCGATGCCGTGCTGCAGGTGCAGCGCAGGCATGCGGCGCAGCGTGCCGCACGGCAGGGCGATGCGGCGATGCAGCTGTCCACCGACCTGACCTTCCGTTGCCCGGCGGTGACCGTTGCCCGGCATCAAGCCGCGCTTGGCGTGCCGGTGTGGCATTACGTGTTCGACACCGCCGCACCAGGCGGCCAGGTCACCCATAGCGCCGAGCTGCCGTTCCTGTTCAAGGGTCTGCCGATCGGCCAGCCGCCGGTGAGTCTGCAGCGCTACTGGGCCGCCTTCGTGCAGCGTGGCAATCCCAACACCAAGGGCTTGCCGGCCTGGCCGGCATTTGCGCCCAGGCATGCGGCATTGCAGTTCGACGCCAGTGGCGTGCGCCCGCTCAAGGATGCACGCCCGGCCGTGTGCGCAGGCGTGGACTTGCCGTAATCGATCGCGCGCACCGACACGGTACGCGCGACTGACTCAATGCAACTTGGCTCAACTCAACGTGCGCAGCCCGGCCCGCCGAAGTAGATGCCGCCGTTCTGCATTTCCGGCGACAGGCTGGTGCGGGTGACGCCTGCGCCAAGTGCATACGGATAGGTGTAACCGGCCATCGCCAGCGTATAGCAGGACGGCTGCTCCACATTCAGGCTCGACAGGCGCTGCGCTGGATGGGTGGCCGTCGCCGCATCGCGATAGAAGTGGTTGGCCTGGAACGCGGCCTGGCGATAGCCTGCGTTGGCAAATCGACCACTGCCCATCGGTGCGCTGGGACGACCATTCCAGGTGGAAATTTCGCCGCCCGCAGAGATGAAGATGTTCGCGCTGCCTTCGGCAATATCGCCCGCGTAAAGCTCGGCCTTGTAGTAGCCGATCCATTCGCCATTCAAGCCGAACCACCAGTAGCCATCGGCATTGCGCTGGAATTCCACATGCAGCATTGCCTGCTTGCCACCTGCGGTACTGAAGCCACCGGCCGGTGCTGCACCGAGCACGTTGGCAGTGCTGGTCTGCACGAAGTCGGCGCAATCCAGGTTGTGGCAACCGGTGGTGACGTAGCCATCCTGGGTCGAGTAAATAAACAGGACCGGCCGCGTGCCCCAACCGGCCCCGGGCTGTGTCTGCCAACCGGCTTCCAGCGTCTGGATCACGCCTTGGCGGGTGTAACCGGACAGCCAGATCTGGCTGATCGATTGCACATCGTTGGCGGTGAGTGTCGGCACCCAGGTGTTGAGATCGGCGCCGGCACCGGTCACCGGCGAGCCGGCGGTATCCAGGTAGATGATGGAGTAGTAATGCACCTCCGATGCCGCATCCTGCGCCGCCGGCGCGGCATCCGCCTGCCTGGGTGCAATCACGCTGGGGGTGGTGCCACGCAGAAAGCTGCGCAGATCCGCATGCTCGCTCATCTCGGCCAGGCCGATGCGTTCCAGCGGCACGCTGCCGGTATCGCAACGTTGCAGCGCATCGACTGGCGTGACGGTGCCGATGTTGCCCGCGGTGGTGGGCGGCATCGCGGGGGTGCTGCCGTCGCGCAGTGCCGGCTGCTGCTCGCGCGGAATGCAGTCGAACACCTTGCCGTCCTGCCGCACGCTGCGCAGTACCGTCAGGCCGTTGTAACGGTTGAACACATAGCGCTGCATTTCAGCAAAGGCGGTGGGGTTGCTGACCTTTGCCGTGGCGCTACGGCTGGCGTAACTGAGTTGCGCCTGCGCATCCAGAAACTCCTTGAACTCGCGTGTGACCTGCGGAAATGCACGCGATGCCGACAGCGATGTGCGCAGCGTATCGCGCTGCACGGCTGCGATGCTTGCGGTGGCAGGTGTTCGCAGCAGCGGTGGCATCAGTGTGTCGATGCTGCGGTCGCTGCTTGCCGAGACCGATGGCGGTAGCAGCGCGGCGGCGGCAGCGGCGGGAGCCAGTGCACAGACGCAGAGCGCAGCAACGGCGCGGCCGATCGACATCGGCCGATGAGTACGGAAAATCATGTGGTGTCCCCCTCGCGCCGGAACGGAACTGCCTGCACGCGGCGCAGCATGCAGGACAGCGCCTTCAGTTCGCAGTGGCGCCCCGGGGTCGGTTCGGCGGCGCATGCCTGCGTTGAAGGCGTGCGCATCCTAACCGCCAAAAAAAAGAAATGGATCTGCACAGGCGCATTACGTGATATCAGGCACACGGCAAGCGCAATGCGCTAAGCGGATGCCGTGCCAATGGTCATGCACACCCTTGCGTACGGCAGGTTGCCGATGCGCAAAGGTGTGCACGATCACTTCACTATAGGCATTGCTGTTCTTACTTTTTTTGCAGCCGCACGGCGGCGCCGCCATTTGCAGCCAATGGCAGCTGCAGGCTGTCGCTGGAGGTGAGCTTGCGTGTGTCGATACGCACGTCCGTCGGCGCCTCGCCATCGGCATAGACGGTGGCGGTCCAGCGGCCCTTGCCCAGGAATGCCAGCGGCAAGGTCAGCGTGCGTGCCTGCTCGTTGGTCATCGCGCCCACGTACCAGTCCTTGCCGCTACGCCGCGCCAGCGCGATGTGCTCGCCGATCGCGCCATCGAGTGCGCGCGTCTCGTCCCAGCTCGCCGGCACATCGCGCAGGAACTGCGCTGCCGGCACGTTTTCGTATTGTTCCGGACTGTCGGCGACCACCGCGAACGGGCTTTCGTAGACCACATACATCGCCAGTTGCTGCGCACGCGTGGTCATCACCTGCGGCGCGATGTGCTGCATCCTGAACTCGGCCGGGCGCACATTGCGGAAGCCGCCCGGTGTGTAGTCCATCGGCCCGAGCAACATGCGCGTAAACGGCAGCGTGAGGTTGTGGGTGGCGGTGATGCGGGTGGTCCACTTGTTGTACTCGGCGCCGAGCACGCCTTCCTGCGTGAGGTAGTTGGGATAGGTGCGGGTCAGGCCGGTCGGGTGATAGGCGCCATGCAGATCCACCAGCAGTTTGTGCTCGGCGGCCTTGGCCAGCAGGCGATGATAGAAATCCACCATCTGCTGGTCGTCGCGGTCCATGAAGTCGACCTTGATGCCCTTGATGCCGAGCTGCTGATACCAGGCGAGTGCTTCGTCCATGTGCGCATCCAGCGCGCGCCAATGCGCCCACAGCCACAGCCCGACATCGCGCTGCCGTGCGTAGGCCACCAAACCCGGCAGGTCGAGCTGCTCCACCGGCCGGCGGATATCGGCATCGACGTTGTACTGGCCATCGCCGGTGCTGCCGAAATACCAGCCGTCGTCGATCAGCATGTACTGCAGTTTCAATTGCTGCGCGTGATCGATATAGCGCTGAATCGTGGCGGTATTCATGCCCGGCTGCGCCACACCACTGGCCAGTGAGCCGGACCACCAATCCCAAGCCGATTTGCCCGCGCGCACCCAGCTCGCATCGAAGGCCGGCGGCGGATTGAGTGCGGAAATCAGATTGGATTCGATCAGGCTGGCCGGGCTGTCACCCAGCATGATCACCCGCCATGGCGTGGCGAAATCGCGGCCTTTGGCATCAAGGCTGACGGCCAGCTTGGGGTCGTCCAGGCGTGGCGATAACTTCGCCGACACGCCCAGGCCACCATCGGCGCGGCCGGTGAGATACAGGCCGGCATAGTCGCGCAGGTTGGCCTCGGCAATCGCCAGCGTGGTGCCGTTGGCATCGGTCCGGCACACCAGCGGCAACTCGAGCAGATTGTGCGGGCGCAACCTGGATGCGGCGATCGCATCGTATTCGCCCTCGTGGCTGGTGCCGAAGCGGCCCAGGTTCAAGCTCCAGCATGCGTAATCGCCGGGGAATGCAAAGCCGGTGAGCTCGTTGCGAATCCGCACCTCGCCGGCGTCGGGCAGCACATAACGCAGCGCCACGCCGTCGTCGTAGGCACGCAGTTCCACCGTCAGACGTCGCTGCTTGGGGTCCGACAACCGCACGCGCAGTGCGCGATAGTGATCGCGTGCGTGGCGCGTCTTGCCCACGGTCAGGGAGAACCGGCCGTCATGCGTCTCGGTCGTGCTGCCCTGCAGCGTCATCGCCTTGCCGAGCGTGTCGGCACGGCCCAGATCCAGTCCGAGCGGGGCGTCGTCGAGCACGACTTTGTTGCGATACAGCACACGATAGGTCGGCACGCCATCCTCGCGCAGCATGAATTCCACCTGCGTGCGTGCATCGGGCGACTGCACCTGCAAGCGCTGCGCAGCTGCAGGCAGTGCGATCGAACACAGCAGCGCGCACGCCGCCGGTAATGCGGACTGGATCAGGTTTCGCATGAGTCCCTCCTCCTGGGAGCGCCAACCCTAACGCAGAACGGTTGTCGTCGATATCCACCTGGGGTAACGTTACCTCGCACCATGGCCGCTGAAACAGGGGCGGCAGCCACGGGCGGCATCACGACAGATGCAATGACTAAGGCGACGACGCGTCGCTTTGGCGGTTGCGTCGAGGTGGTGTGCACCGTTGCGTGGCAGTAGAGCTTGGGAGAGGCCTCTAATGCTGATGGTTCGCAAGGCGTTTCGCCGTGGAGCGCTGTGGTTGTTGTGTGCTTGCATCGCCTGGACTGCAGTGGAGGCTGCACCCGCCGATGCCGATCCGCCCGGTCCCTACGACGTGCGCGTGCTCGCGGGCGGTCTCGGGCTGAGCAAGAAGCTCGCCGCCGGAACCCCGCTGCTGGCCGCCGATGCGGATTGGAGCGTGTCCGGTTGGGTGCGGCCGTCCAAGGGGACCACCGGCCCGGCGTTGATTGCCGGCCTCGGCGATCCGCTGGCGGCTGGCCGTTTCTTCGTCATCGACAACGGCCTGCTGGGCTTTGCCCAAGGCGCCGGACACGTGCTGCGCAGCAAGCAGCCGCTGCGCCCAGGTGTCTGGACGCAGGTTGCCGCGATTGCGCAGGGCACGCGTCTGAGGCTGTATGCCAATGGCCGCCAGGTCGCCAGCGGCAGCGTGCAACAAACCGCAGTCGCGCCGATGCTGGTGTTCGGGCCGCGCCAGCAACCGTCGGCGTATGCGCAGCACTTCGGCGGCGAGATCGCAGGCTTCAGCGCGCAGGCCGGTGCACTGGAGGCGGCAGCCGTCGCACGGCTTGCCACACAGGCGCCGGATCCTGCGCTGCAGCGCTTCGAAGATGCATCGCCTGGCTGGCGCGTGCAGGTCAAGCAGATGGCAGGGCAACTTGCACCGCAAGCGGCGGCGACCCTGCCGCGCAGTGCCGCACCCTTCCCGGCGCCGGTCGCCAGGCCGGCGCCGGAGGCGCCCGCGTTGCAGCCGCTGGATGCCGCGTCATGGCGGATCGGTGCCTGGCAACTCGCTGCTGCACCAGCGCTCGGGCAGGCCAGCGGTGCGACGCTGTCGCGCAGCGACGACGCAACCGGCAAGACCCACTGGCGCGCCGCGACGGTGCCGGGCACGGTGCTCACCACGCTGGTCGATCGCGGCGTGTATCCGGATCCGGATATCGGCCTCAACAACATGGCGATTCCCGAATCGCTGAGCCGGCAGGACTGGTGGTACCGCAGCAGTTTCGATCTGCCTGCCGCACTGCAAGGCAAGCGATTGGAACTGCTGTTCAACGGCATCAACTACGCCGGCGAGATCTGGGTCAATGGCACCCAGGTCGGCCGTACCCGCGGCGCATTCGCCCGCGGTCGCTTCGATTTCAGCAAGCAGCTCAGGCCGGGCAGGAACGTCATCGCGGTACGGGTGTCGCCGCCGCCGCATCCCGGCATCGCGCACGAACAGTCGATGACGGCCGGTGTCGGCGAAAATGGCGGCATGCAGGCGCTGGACGGGCCGACCTTCATCGCCAGCGAAGGCTGGGACTGGATTCCGGCGGTGCGCGATCGCAATGCCGGTCTGTGGCAGGACGTGCAACTGCATGCGACAGGTCCGCTGGCGATCGGCGACACGCAGGTGGTCACCGCACGGCTGGCACCCGATCACCGCCGTGCCGAACTCGAGATCAACCTGCCGCTGCGCAACGACACTGCCGCAGCGGTGCAGGGCACGGTGCAACTGGCGTTCGGCGATGTGCGCATCCAGCGCGAGGTCACGGTGCCGGCCGGTGGCAGCACGCTCAAGCTCACCGCCGCCGATACGCCGCAGCTGGTGGTCGCCAATCCGCGCCTGTGGTGGCCCAACGGCTATGGCGAACCGGCGCTGTATACCTTGCAGGTGGGCGTGGACGTTGCCGGTGCGCGTTCGGACACGCAGCGGCTGCGCTTCGGCATTCGCGAGGTCACCTACGAGTTGTCCCTGTTCGATGAGGATGGCGCGCTGCGGCGCGTGCTGGTGGATTTCAACAAGGCGCGTGTGCGTGGGGAGCGCATTGTGGATGCGCGCCACAGCGCCATCCGGCCCGTGCCCGGTGGCGATGCGCAGTCGTTCTATCCCGGTGCCGCCGTGTCGCCGGCGGTCACGCCGCTGGAGGATGATGCGCTGGCGCCGTATCTGGCCCTGCGCATCAACGGCGTGCGCATCGCGGTCAAGGGCGGCAACTGGGGCATGGACGACTGGCGCAAGCGGGTCTCGCGCGAGCGGCTGGAGCCATATTTCCGCCTGCAGCGCGATGCGCATTTCAATGTGGTGCGCAACTGGGTGGGGCAGAACACCGAGGCCACTTTCTTCGAGCTGGCCGACGAGTATGGCATGCTGGTGTTCAACGATTTCTGGCAGTCCACCCAGAACTACAACATGGAGCCGGCCGACGCGGCGCTGTTCCTGGACAATGCCGCCGAGGTGATCAAGCGCTTCCGCAATCATCCCTCCATCGTGCTGTGGTTCGGGCGCAACGAAGGCGTGCCGGCACCCATCCTCAACGAGGGCCTGGACACGCTGGTTGCAGAACTCGATGGCACGCGCTGGTACACCGGCAGTTCCAACCAGGTCAATCTGCAGGGCAGCGGCCCGTACAACTACCGCGAGCCGGTGGGCTACTTCAACGCATTGGCGCAGGGTTTCTCGGTAGAGGTGGGCACGCCCTCGTTCTCCACCCTGGAGTCGTTCAAGGCGTCGGTTCCGGCGGTGCAGGACCAGTGGCCGATCGGCGATGCCTGGGCGTATCACGACTGGCACCAGTCCGGTAACGGCGACACTGCCAGCTTCATGCGCTCGCTGACCGACAAGCTCGGCGCGCCGACCAGCCTGGCCGACTTCGAACGCAAGGCGCAGCTGCTCAACTACGAGACGCATCGCGCCATCTTCGAAGGCTTCAACGCGCAGCTGTGGAGCAAGAACAGCGGGCGGCTGCTATGGATGAGCCATCCGGCCTGGCCCAGCAACGTGTGGCAGATCTACAGCCACGACTACGACACCCACGCGGCCTACTACGGCGTGCGCAATGCGGCAGAGATGCTGCATGTGCAGATGAACCTGCCCGGCCACGAGGTGGTGGTGGTCAACAACGCGGCCGAGCCGGTGAGCGGCCTGCGCGTGCGCGCAGAAGTCTATGCCGCCGACGGGACGCTGCTGCAGCAGCGCGAGCAAGCGCTGCAGGCCGCGGCGGTTGCGGTGTCGGCACCGGTGCTGCAGCTGGCACCGTTACTCAAGGACACCAATGGCCTGGGCTTTGTGCGGCTGCAATTGCTCGATCGCGATGCGGTCGTGCGTTCGCGCAATTTCTACTGGGTGGCGCGCGATGCGGCGGCCATGCGGGGGCTGGATGCGCTGGCGGCAGTGCCGGTGCAGCTCAGCACGCAGCTGCAGGAGGGCGCCGAACCGGTGCTGCGCGCCAGCGTACGCAATGCCTCGCAACAGGTTGCGCTCAACGCCAAGCTGACCCTGGTGGACGCGCAAGGCCAGCGCATCCTGCCGGCGTACTACAGCGATAACTATCTCAGCCTGGTGCCGGGCGAGCAGCGCGAGATCCAGATCCGCGGCCCGTCCGCGGCGAGCCTGCGCAATGCCACGCTGCAGGTGCGCGGCTGGAATGTCGAACCATCAACAGGCGTTGCCAACGGGCCTCCGTAGCGGCGCCAGCGCGTTGCCGCGCCGTGCCCCCCACGGCGTTCACACTGATGCGCCGATTGCGCGTCAGCCAATACCGCATTGCCGTTGCTGCAATGCCATTCGAAACGGTCGTGGATTGTCGTCATCCCTGGGAGGGGACCATGAACAAGCTGCATTCGAACACCCGCCACACCCCGCTGGCCGCCGCACTCGCGGCTGCACTCACCCTGCTTGCCGGCAGCGCAGGCGCACAGGACGCCGGCAACACCGCCGGGGTCACCGACCTGGACAAGGTCATGGTCAAGGGCGTGCGCGGCGCGCAGGCCGAGGCCATCGAAAACAAGCGCACCGCCGCGCAGATCATCGACTCGATCTCTGCCGAAGACATCGGCAAATTGCCCGACGTCACCATCACCGATTCGCTGCAACGCGTGCCCGGCGTGCAGATCCGGCGTTCGGCCGGCGAGGGCTCGCAGCTCAATATCCGCGGCATGCCGCAGGTGCAGACCACCATGAACGGCGAGTTGTACCTGAGCGCCGGTGGCGGCGACCAATACGGCCAGCCGAACATCGGCCGCGCGCAGCCGGATTTCGTCGATATCCCGCCGACGCTGTTCAGCGGCGTGGATGTGATTAAGTCGCCGACCGCCGCCGATCTGGATGGCGGCATCAGCGGTACCGTCTCGCTGAAGACGCGGCGCCCGTTCGACCTGCCGGAAGGCTGGACCTTCAGCGGCCAGGCCGAAGGCTCCTATGGCGACCGCGTGCAGGAACTCAACGAGCTGTATTCGGGGCTGGCCAGCTTCCGCACCGAGCGCTGGGGCGCGTTGCTGGCCGTGTCGTACTCCGATGCCACGCTGGAGAACAAGCACCCCAGCGTGTATTCCAACGGTGCGCAGAAATCCACCGAGCAGAACGTGGGTTTCGATTTCAACGGCGACGGGCGCATCGGCAGCAACACCGACCCCAGCAATCTGCCGCGCGATTATTTCTACAACTGGGTCGCCACCGAACTGGACAACCGCAGCACCGATCGCCAGCGCACCGGCATCAACGGCTCGTTCCAGTTCAACATCAACGATTCCTGGACGCTGTTGGCCGATGCGGCCTACACCAAGCTCGAAGACCAGGACACCTCGGTCGCCGCGCAGCTGCACACCGGCTGGGCCACCAACCAGTTGCAGCCCGGGTCGGTGGTCGATTCCAACGGCGTGCTGGAATACGGCCAGTTCCGCTACAACCGCTTCCAGGCCCACTCGATGGCCGGCGTTGCAGACTCGGACGCGCTCAACACCAATCTGGAGCTGCGCTTCGATGATGGCGGCCCCTTCCGTGCCTCGTTCCGCTGGGTGCATGGCGATGCACAGCGCACCTACGACGAAGCGCGTGCCGATGCAGTGGTGACACGTGGCGACCAGATCACGCGCGCCGGCGGCGTCACGCAGTGGGCGAACGCCAACGGCTTGCCGACAGTGGATGCCTCGGTGGATTTCCGCGGCACCTATCCGGCGGTCAACCTCGGTACCGACGTCTCCAACCCGGACAACTGGCAGCTGATGTCGACCTGGGCGCAGGGCAACAAGATCGAAGCGACGATGGACGCGTTCCGCGCCGATGGCACCTTCGAGTTCGACGAGGGCGTGGTGCGCGGCTTCCAGTTCGGCATCCGCTACGGCGAGCGCGAGGTCAAGCTGGACACCTATCGCTATCTGTCGCCAGTATCGACCAGCTGCGCCGACCCGAACCGCTCGCTGTATTACTTCAAGGATCCGCTGATCGTGGACACCTGCAGCGGCGTGTCCGAAGCGCGCCTGCTGCCGTTCAATTCGATTCCCGGTTATTGGGCGTATTTCAACGACTTCGATCCGCTCAAGGTCACCGGCCTGGGCAGCCAGGGCCTGCCGGCGATCAATCCGCAGGTCATGAAAGATCCGGTGGGCTATCTCAATAGCCTGTATCCGGGCAACGTGGCCTACCAGCAGGCCGCCGACTCCTACAAGGTCACCGAAAAGAGCACCGCGGCGTACTTTCTGGCCAATCTGGAAGGCGGTACCGGCAGCGCAGTCCCGTGGACGGCCAACATCGGCGCGCGCATCGTGCAGACCAAGCTGGCCATCGACCAGTACCTGAGCAGCGGCAACGTGTTCATCGGCAATGTCGAATGGAACGGCGTCAGCCCGGCGATCGGTACCAATCGCCTGAACCGCCAGTACACCGACGTGCTGCCCACCGCCAACCTGTCGCTGGACATCACCGACGCGCAGAAGCTGCGCTTTGCCTACAACAAGGCGGTGGCGCGCCAGGACCTGCCCGATCTCGGGCGCGGGCTGGTGAGCTTCTATGCGGTCAACGGCACGCCACCGCGCAACCCCGCGTTGCCCTCGGATGCGGTGCTGTTCCTCAATGGCCGCTCCGGCAATCCGGATCTCGATCCGTATCGTGCCACCAACTACAACGCCTCGTGGGAGTGGTATTTCTCCGATGCCTCGTTGGTCAGCGTGGGTGCGTTCCTGATCGATGTGAAGTCGTTCCCCACCACGGTGACCAATATCGAACTGTTGCCCGATGCCGACGGCGTGGCGCGGCTGGGTGGCCCGGTGGAGCGCATCGTCAATGGCGGCGGCGGCAAGATCAAGGGCTTTGAAGTGGGGTATCAGCAAGCCTTCGACTTCCTGCCCGGCTGGTTGAGCGGTTTCGGTACCAACATCAACTACACCTTCTCCGACGCCGATACCGACAACACCGATATCGAAGGCAACACCTTGCCGATCGGCGACAACTCCAAGCACCAGGCCAACGCGGTGCTGTGGTACCAGAAGGACAAGCTGCAGGCGCGCGTGGCCTACAACTGGCGCAGCAAGCGCTTCAGCCAGGTCAACAGCGCTGCCTGGGGCGACGAGCTGGCGATCTGGAACGACGACGTGGGCTATCTCGATGCGTCCTTCAGCTACGACGTCAACGATCACCTGACCCTGTACGCCCAGGCGACCAATCTGACCGGCGAAAGCGAGCGGCGCTACGCGCAGTGGACCAATCACTACTACGACCAGAACATCTTCGAGCGTCGCTATTACGCGGGCTTGCGTCTGCGCTTCTGATCCGGCTGTACCGTCGTGCGACACGGCGTACCCCTGCTGTGTCGCGCATGGTCCGCTGTTGTCGCTCTGCAAGCGGTCATTGCGCTTTCTTCCCGTCGCCGTCGATTGCGGCGCTGCAGTACGCCTGACGGCAACGTCGGGCACCCTCCCATTCGGCCGCATCGTCGGGAAGCGATGTGGCCGTTTTTTTGAGCGTGATGCCGAAGGCGTTACGCGATGCCGATCGATGCGGCGCTTACCGCGCCGGCGGCCCCGCCGTCGAGCCGCGCTTGACCACGGTGTACTTCATCACCTGATGTACGCCCTGTGCGGGATCGCCCTTGCGTCGCTGGCGGATCGCATCGGCCAGCAGCGATACCGCGGCGCGGCCCATCGCGGTGACCGGTTGATGCACGGTGGTGAGCTCGGGCCAGATGGTGGTGGCGACCGGGGTGTCGTCGAAGCCGGCGACCGATACGTCCTCGGGCACGCGCAGGCCCAGGCCGTGTGCGACCGCAACGGCGGCTGCCGCCATATCGTCGTTGCTGCAGAACAGGGCAGTGGGCGGTAGCGCCTGTGCGAGCAGGCTGCGCGCGGCGAGCAGGCCGGAGTGGTAGGTAAACAGACCGTCTGCCATCAACTCTGCGGCCACGGGCAGGCCGGCAGCCTGCAGGCTGTCGAGATAGCCGTTGGCACGTAATGCACTGGGCGTGTGCTTGGGGTCGCCCTTGATCAAGGCGATGCGGCGATGGCCCAGTTCGATCAGGTGATCGACGATGGCGCGCGCGGCCTGGTAATCGTCGATGCGCACCGAGCTGATCTGCGCCATCGGTGCGCCGCTCGCCACCGCCACGACCGGGATGCCGCGTGCGTCGAGTTCGGCGATGGTCTGGCGTGAATCGCATAGCGGGGGCGGCAGGATCACGCCGTCCACGCCGGCCGCCAGCAACCGCTCGGTGGCGGCACGCTGGCTGCGGATGGCGCCGCATTTTTCCACCAGCACCTGGCTGCCATTGAGGCTGCTCTGTTCGAGCAGGCCGAGCATGAATTGGTTGAGATAGGCCGCGCTGGGATTGCTGTAGAGCACGCCGATGCGCAACAGGCCGCTGGTGCGCAACGAACGGCCGGCCAGGTTGGGGCGATACCCCAATGCCTGGACCGAGGCCTCCACGCGCACGCGCATCTCCTCGCCGACATGCGGGTGGCGGTTGATGACGCGCGAAGCCGTCATCGGCGAGACGCCGGCGTGCCTGGCCACATCCAGCAGGGTTGCCGCGTTGTTCGCACTGCGTTGGCGCTTGGCCGCCATTGTGTGTGCTCGTCCTGGAGTGGAAGCGAAAGGCGGGTGGCGTGCTTGAGGCCTGCAGCGACCAGGACGTGCCTGGCCGCTGGCGATCGTCGCTGCGATGTCGGTATCGGCACAGACAACGCGCAGCGTGCGCGTGCCCTGTGCCGCGCGCACTCAACCGAGGAGTGCCCGCGACGTCTGCAAATGCAGTTATTCGCTCGGCGGCTGCACGCTTTTTGCGCGGCTGCCGAAATCGCCATCGGCTTCGGCCGCCAGGTACGCAAACACCGTGTAGGCCGCGACGTTTTGCGCAAGCGCCTTAGGGTCGATCTTGTCCAGCGTGTCGTCGGCGGTGTGGTGCAGATCGAAGTAGTCGGTGCCGTCCTGCGCCAGCCATGCCCAGGCGCCACCCTTGGCGGAAATCGGCCCGACATCCGGGCCGGGGCCGCCCTTGCTCGGCTCATACGCGATGCCCAACGGCGCAAGCGCCTCGGCAATCTGTTTGGTCGCTGCGCGCGACTGGTCCGGTGCCGCCGAGCCGATGTTGAACGCATAGATGCGCCCGGCACCAAAGTCGCTCTCCGCGCCGATCTGATGCAGCGCCATGTCCCTGGCATCCTTGCCGTGCGCGGCCGCATACGCCTTGCCGCCGTACAGGCCTTGCTCCTCGTTGGCGAAGGCCACCACGCGGATGCTGCGCTTGGGCGCCTGCTTGAGTTGGCCGATCAGGTGGCCCGCGGCCATGGTGATCGCCACGCCGGCGCCATCGTCGATCGCGCCGGTGCCCAGATCCCACGAATCCAGATGCCCACCGATCACCACCACTTCCTTGGGCTTGCTGCGGCCGGTGATTTCGCCGATCACGTTGTAGGAGGTCGCGGTGCCGTCCCAGCCGCAATCCAGCGCCAGCCGCACACGCGTGCTGCCCAGCGCGGTCAGACGTGCGAGCTGGTTGGCATCGGGCACCGACAACGCCGCCGCCGGCACCGGCGTCAGGCCTTCGTCGAAACGGGTGATGCCGGTATGCGGCACGCGGTGCGAGTCGGTGCCGGCCGAGCGCATCACGAAGCCGATCGCGCCCTTGCGGATCGCTTCCGACGGCCCCTTGCTGCGCACCGCGCCGCCATTGCCGTAATCCTTGCCGTCGCGTGCCTTGGTCATCTGGTAATCGACGAATGCGATCTTGCCGGCGAGCGAGCCGGCCGCTGCGGCCTGCAGTGCGGCCAGGTTTTCGAAGCGCACCACCTCGCCTTCGACGGTGCCGCCCGGGCTGCCACCCAGTGCGGTGATGGTCAGCGGCTGCGCATGCGCGCCGAGCACGGCCGCGCGCTCGCTGCGACGCTCCCATTTCGGAAAGGTCACCGGCTCGGTCCACACCTTGTCGAAGCCCAGCGACGTGAACTTGGCCTTGGCCCAGGCCACCGCGCGCGGATCGGTCTCGCCACCGGCAATGCGCGGGCCCACTTCGGTGGTCAACGATTCCACCACCGCAAAGCCGGTGGTGTCGGCCAGGGCCTGCTCGCGCAGCTGCGCGGCGGTACGTAGCGCACCATCGGCGATGGTGGTCTGTGCGGCGAGCGCCGGTGTGCAGGCGAGTAGGGCGGAGATGGCAACAGCGAGGCGACGCATGCAGGGCGGCTCCAACGACAAGGGGGACCCCGAGCTTATCAGCGCAAGGCTCCCCGTCTGCGTGCGAAAGGTCATCCTCCTGCGCGAAGTTACGCAGCGGATGTGTCCGCTTACGGCATGCCCGGTGTCTTCAGCGTGTCGTTCTTCAACGAGTCGCGGATCTCGCGCAGCAACAGCACTTCTTCGCTCGGGCCCTTGGGGGCGTCCGGCTTGCGGTGGGTCAGGCGGTTGATCAGCTTGACCACCATGAAGATCGCAAAGGCGATGATCACGAACTGCACGACGGTGTTGATGAAATCGCCGTAGCCGATCGCCACCGCCGGAATTTCCTTGCCGGTGGCATCGACGCCGGCTGGCTTGAGCACCCACGCCAGGCGCGAGAAATCCACATTGCCGATCGCCCAGCCGATCGGCGGCATGATGATCTTTTCCACCAGCGCAGTGACGATCTTGCCGAACGCTGCACCGATGACGACACCGACTGCCAGGTCGATGACATTGCCACGCATCGCGAATTGCTTGAATTCGCTGACCATTCCCATAGCGCACTCCAGATGCGGTCGCGGACCAACTGCCGCATCGCGATCGTAGCGGGCCGCGTGTCAGCCCGCGATGATGCCGTGGCGCTCTGCAACGTTTTCCAGGCGTGCGCTGAACTGATCGCCCGGCAGCAGCGGGCCGACGCCGGCCGGCGTACCCATGAAGATCAGGTCGCCCGCGCGCAACGCATAGAGTTTGGAGAGCTCATGCAAAATCTCCGGCACGTTCCAGATCATCTGATCCAGCAACGACTGCTGACGCACCTGGCCGTTGACTTCCAGCGACAGGTTCAAGGCCTCCAGCGCACCCACTTCGCCGGCATGCACCAGCTCGCTGATCGGCGCGGAGTGATCGAAGCCCTTGGCGATGTCCCACGGCAGGCCCTTGGCCTTGGCGGCCGCCTGCAGGTCGCGTCGGGTCAGGTCCAGGCCCACGCCATAGCCGTAGATCAGCGCCTCTGCCTGCTCCAACGGCAACTCGCCGGCCGGCGCATCGCTGCCCAGTGCCACCACCAGTTCCACTTCGTGGTGCAGTTCCTTGGTGCAGGGTGGATACGGAATGTGGTCGCCATGGCCGACCACGATCGCATCGGCCGGCTTCATGAAAAAGGTCGGCTGGCCACGCTCGGCCTTGGAGGCAGGCGCAGCGGCGCCCATCTCGCGCGCGTGGTCGGCAAAGTTGCGGCCGACGCAGTAGATGCGGTGCACCGGAAAGTTGCCGCCACCCACCACCGGAATGCGCGGAACATCGGCGGCGGGAATCACATCGTGGGTCATGCACGCATCCTTGGGGAACGGGGCATGTGAGTCTAGCCGTTTGCCCGTGCATGACGTAACCGTCGCGCTGCAGCGTGCAGTGCGGCGCAATGTCTGGCTGGCAGGTCTGCGATCACGGCTTGCATCGGCGCACGCAAACTCGCGCAGACCGGTCAATACCTGCGCGACTGATTCGGGATTGGATGTTCACCGCGCCGGAGGCGGTGGACTGGAGCCTCAGTGCGACAACGGCAGCGCAGGCTTGCGCACCACGCGGTATTCGGCCTCGACCACGCGGGTGTGCTGCGGCGTGCGACGGTTCGATTTGCTCAGCAGCTTCCAGGCGATGCCGCCCAGGATCATCGCCGTGCCCACGAAAACGCTGACGAAAATCAGTACCGCAAGGATGACCAGACCAGCCAGGCCGGCGGCCACGCGCACCAGCGGGTGACGCGGCTTGCGCGGGGCAAACAGGTGGTGGAGGTTGCCGAGTTGGAAGATGCGTGCAGGCATGGCGGTGGGCTGCCGGGCAGGAAACGGGCAGGCAGTATCGTTGCGGTTTCATGTCATTGAGTGAAAACTTCGTTAAATACTCGGGCGTTTTGTTAAACCCATCACGTTCGTTGTGGTGAAGGAATCGCCGGTGGACCGAACAGACGCATTCCCCGTGGTGGTGGTAGACGCGCGAGTGGCTGTTTTCCCATGGCGCCGGAGCGATGCAGGCGCATGCCACAATCGCAGTCCGTTCTCCAGCCGCAGGCCGCATGTCTTCGTCATCGTCCACCACGCTTGCCGAACTGGCGCAGAT
The DNA here is from genome assembly GCF_002940205.1 of Xanthomonas arboricola pv. guizotiae. Classification (GTDB taxonomy): domain Bacteria; phylum Pseudomonadota; class Gammaproteobacteria; order Xanthomonadales; family Xanthomonadaceae; genus Xanthomonas; species Xanthomonas arboricola_C. The sequence goes on along the minus strand of NZ_MDSK01000024.1, from coordinate 13,802 downwards.
CCCCGACGCTGGATTGCTGGAAGTCGAAGCGGTCTGGGACGGCGGCCCGGAGTCCTTGCTGCTCTATCGCGACGGCGCCCAGGTGCGCGCCTGGTTGAACGTCTGCCCGCACGCCGGCCGCCGGCTGGACTGGGCGCCGGGCCAGTTCCTCAAGACCAAGGACGGCCATCTGGTGTGCGCAGCGCATGGCGCAGCGTTCGAGCTCACCGGCGGCGAATGCATCAGCGGCCCGTGCCGCGGTCAGTCGCTGCTGGCGGTGCCGGTGCGCATCGAGGGTGAGCAGGTGGTGCTTGGGTGACTGCTGAAGGTGGTGCGGCTCAGCGCGCTGCCCACCAGAACATCAGGTTGATCATCGACACCATCACCACGATGTAGATCAGCGACAGCGGTGCGCCCACGCGCCACAGCTCGCGCGGTTGATAGTTGGCCGGGCCGGCCACCATCGAGATCACCGGGTTGGAGGCCGTCATCAGATTGTTGGACGCCGACAGCGCCACGATCAGCGCGAATGCGGTGGGGTTGCCGTTGGCTGCCAGCGCCAGGTTGACCGCAATCGGCACCATCACGATGGTGGCGCCGACATGGCTGATCACCAGCGAAAACGCGGTGGTCAGCAGCGCCAGGCTGATTTCCAGCGCCCATACCGGAATGCCTTCGGGAAGGCGGTCGATGGTGTGGCCGGCCACCCAGGCCGCAGTGCCGCTGCTGTCCATCGCCCAGCCGAGTGGAATCAGGCCGGCCATCATGAAGATGGTCTTCCAGTTGATCGAGGCGTAGGCCTCGTCCATGCGCAGCACGCCGCTGACCAGCATGCAGGCCACGCCGGTCATCAGGGTCAACGCCACCGGCAAGCGCGAGGTCAGCGCGATCAGGATGGTGAAGGCAAAGATCGCCATGGCGATCTTGAACTTGTGCGGGCGCTGCTCGCCCTTGGGAAAGTCGGTCACCGGCACGAAATCGCGGCTTTCCGCCGCCTGCGCCAGGTCCTGCCAGATGCTGTGGAACACCAGCATGTCGCCGCCACGCAGCGGCACGTTGCGCACGTCCTCGCGGATCACCTGCTTGTCGCGGTTGATCGCCAGCAGGCTGATGCCGCTCTGCTTGCGCAGGCGCAACTCGGCCGCGGTCTTGCCGATCAACCGCGAGTTGGGCGGAATCAATGCTTCGGAAATGCCGGCCAGGCTGGGATTGAACAGGTCGCCCAGGTTGCGCAGGCGCGAGGACATGCGCAGGAACTGGTTCTGCGCAAAGTCGGTCACTTCCTGGCGCGGCCCCATCGCACCGAGCACGCTGCCGACCCAGATGCGCATGTCGGCCGGCGGCGCCAGGCGGGTGTCGTTGCCGGTCTTCAGGGCCAGCAGCAACGGCGCGTCGTGCAGCGCCTCGGCCTCGCCCAGGGTCATGCCGACCAGCGGGCTCTCGGCGCTGACGGTGAGCTCGAACACGTCGCCGTCGATGCCGTAGGTCTTGGCGAAATAGCTCTCGGTGCGCGAGGGCGTGACGCCTTCGTTGATCAGGCGTTCTTCTTCGATCAGCTTGCGGTCGCCGTAGAAGCGGAAGTACAGCAATGCCGCGATCAGCAAGGCCACGCCGATCGGCAGCGGCGCGAACATCGTCAACGGCTCGATGCTGGCCATGCCCGAGGGCAGGTTGTTGTTGGCGGAGACCAAGAGATCGTTGAGCAGGATCAGCGGCGAATTGCCCACCATGGTCAGCGCGCCGCCCATCACGATGGCCGCGGCGATCGGCAGCAGCATGCGCTGCAGGGTCAGCCCGGTGCGCGTGGCCAGCCGCGAGGCGACCGGCAGGTACAAGGCCATCACCGACGGGTTCTGCATGAAGGACGAGTTCAAGCCGGAGATGGCCAGCGTCATCATCATCAGGCGCTGCTCGCTGCCGTGCGAGCGCCGCAGCAACCAGGTCGCCAGCCGATTCAACGCACCGGTGCGCTCCAGCCCCGCACCGAGAATGGTGGTGGCGATGATGCTCATCACCGCGTTACCGGAAAAACCACCGAACAGTTCTTCCGGCGCCACCAGCCCGGTGACGCCCAGCACCACCAGCACGATCAAGGCCACCACGTCGGCGCGGATGCGCTCGAACAAAAACATCGCCATCGTGAAACCGACCAGCCCGAGGACGAGCTTCATATCGTTGGTCAGTGTCAGCGCGGTGTCCATCGGGTGCCGGGAATGGGGAGTCGGGAATGGAGAATGGTGAAAGCGGGATAGGCCGATGCAAGGCGACGCTATCCGGATGCCGCAGGCAGTTGCCCTTGCGATTCCCGATTCCCGATTCCCGATTCCCGGTCGTACAGCAGATCCCACACGCCGTGGCCGAGCTTCTGGCCGCGGGTTTCGAAGTGGGTCTGCGGGCGCCAGGCGTGGCGTTCGACGTGGCCGCGCGGGCCGGCGCGATTGACCAGGCCCGGGGTGGCATCGAGCACGTCCCACATCTGTTCGGCGTAATCGGCCCAGTCGGTGGCCGCATGCAGGCGGCCGCCATCGCGCAGCTTGCGCACCACCAGCTGCGCGAACGCCGGCTGGATCAGGCGGCGCTTGTTGTGGCGCTTCTTGTGCCACGGATCGGGAAAATAGATGCGCACCTCGTCGAGCGCGCCATCGGCGATCTCGTGTTCGAGCACTTCCACTGCGTCGTGGTGATACAGGCGCACATGCGTGCTGCCATCCTCGTCCAGCGCATTGAGCAGGCGACCGACGCCGGGCGCATGCACCTCGATGCCGATGTAGTCGCGGCTGGGGTCCTGCTGCGCGGCAAAGCGCAATGCCGCGCCATTGCCGAAGCCGATCTCCAGCACCTTGGGTGCGGGACGGCCGAAGGCCGCATCGAGATCGCGCGGCGCACCGCTGTAGTCCAGGCCGAAGCGCGGCCACAGCTCGTCGAACGCGCGCTGCTGCGCCGGGGTGAAGCGGCCCTGGCGCAGCACGAAGCTGCGCACCTGCCGGCGGCCCTCTTCGATGGTGAAGGGCTTGGGCGGCATCTTGGCGCCGTCGCTGGTGAAAGGATCAGTCATGAATTAAGTCATCGGCAAAACGAAAGCCCCTCTCCCACCGGGAGAGGGGTTGGGGTGAGGGTACGGCGTGAGGGGGCGCTCGCAGCAACGCGCGATCTGGCAGCGGTCATATCCAGCACGCCGCAATGCCAATCATTGCGCCTCGGCCGCAATGTCAACGCAGCCCACCTACTCATCCAATCACGCCATCCACCGGACTCGACGCCGAGGCATAGCGCTTGCGCGGAATCCGCCCGGCCAGGAAGGCTTCGCGGCCGGCCTCGATCGCCTTGCGCATCGCGCTCGCCATCAGGATCGGATCGCGCGCACCGGCGATGGCGGTGTTCATCAGCACGCCGTCGCAGCCCAGCTCCATCGCGATCGCCGCATCCGATGCCGTGCCCACGCCGGCATCGACAATGATCGGCACCTTGGCGTTTTCGATGATTTCCAGCAGGTTGTACTTGTTCTGGATGCCCAGCCCGGAGCCGATCGGCGCGGCCAGCGGCATCACCGCCACGCAGCCGATCTCTTCCAGGCGCTTGGCCAGGATCGGATCGTCGGAGGTATAGACCATCACCTCGAAACCATCGGCGACCAGTTGTTCGGCCGCCTTGAGCGTCTGCACCACGTCCGGATACAGCGTGCGCTCGTCGCCGAGCACCTCCAGCTTGGTCAGGTTGTGGCCGTCCAGCAGCTCGCGCGCCAGCCTGCAGGTGCGTACTGCGTCTTCGGCGGTGTAGCAGCCGGCGGTGTTGGGCAGCAGCGTGTAGCGATCCGGCGGCAGCACATCGAGCAGGCTGGGCGCGTTGGGGTCCTGGCCGATGTTCACCCGGCGGATCGCCACGGTGACGATCTGCGCGGCGGCCGCTTCGGTGGCCAGGCGGGTTTCGTCCAGGTCCTTGAACTTGCCGGTGCCGGTCAGCAGGCGCGAACGGTAGGACTTGCCGGCGATGATCAGCGCATCAGAGGGGGCGGTATTGGTCATCGGGCAATTATCACCGATCGCGCGCAGCTGCGCCGGCCTGCGTGCCGCATCAACCGCCGCCCAGCGCGTGCACGATCTCCACCACATCGCCGGCACGCAGCCGGTGCGTGGCATGCCGCCCGCGCGACACGATTTCGCCATTGATCTCCACCGCCACGCGCCGTTGTGCAAGACCTTCCTGCTCCAGCAGGGTGGCCAGCAGCAGGTCGTCGGGAACGTCGCGCGGGGTGCCGTTGAGTTGAATGTTCATGTCATCATTGTGGCATCGCGTGCCGCCAGGGCGCGCGTTTTTGCGTTATGCGGCAATGCAGCGTGAGCGCGGGCGGCGAGGGTGAAACCATGTGCCATTCGCCGGCGTACGTCAGCAGGTCCGGTCCAGTTCCACACTACCTTGAGCAGGCACTCCCATGGCTTCAACCCTTCGCCCGATCCGTTCCCTGATGGCCGTGGCCATTGCCATTGCGGCCACCCCGGCCATGGCCGCGTCTGCGTTCGACCAGACCGTGTTCTTCGGTGACAGCCTCACCGACAGCGGCTACTACAACCCCTTGCTGCCGGCCGCCTCGCGCGCGGTCACCGGCAAGTTCACCACCAACCCGGGCTGGGTCTGGGCCGAATACGTCGCCGACCACTACGGCAGCAATGCCGCGCCCAACGGCAATGGCCAGACCGGCGACAACTACGCCGCCGGCGGCGCCCGCATCCAGGCCGGTTCGACCAGCGTGCTCGGTGCAGCGCCCTCGGTGACCAGCCAGATCAACACCTACCTGAGCGCCAACGGCGGCCAGGCCAACCCGAATGCGCTCTACACCGTATGGGGCGGCGCCAACGATCTGCTCGCCGCTGCAGCCGCGCCGGCCCAGGCGCAGGCCATCATCGGCAACGCGGTCACCGCGCAGGTCGGTGCGGTCGGCGCCTTGCAGGCTGCCGGCGCGCGCTATGTGATGGTCCCGACCATTCCGGACGTGGGCATCACCCCGCGCTTCCGCGCCGGCGGTGCCGCCGCGATGGCGCAGGGCACTGCGGCGGCAACCGCCTACAACACCGCATTGTTCAATGGCCTGCGGTCGGCCGGCCTGCGCGTGATCCCGGTCGACACCTTCCACATCCTGCAGGAAGTGGTTGCCGATCCGGGCACCTACGGCTTCAGCAACGTCACCAGCACCGCCTGCAACCCCGCCGTGCCGCTGCCGGCCTGCAACCCGACCAGCCTGGTCGCCGCCAACGCGCCCAACACCTATGTGTTCGCCGATGGCATCCACCCGACCACCGCCACCCACCAGATCCTGGGCGAGTACGCCATCTCGCTGCTGGAAGCCCCGCGTCTGCAGCAGGTGCTCACGCATTCGGCGCAGGCGATCGGCCGCGCGCGCGCCGACCAGGTGGCCTGGCATCTGGACGGCAAGCCGGACGCCGACGGCCTGCGTTGGTGGGGCAGCGTGCGTGGCGACATGCAGCGTTACGACCACGCCGATCTGTACGACGGCATGGCCCCGGCCGGCCTGTTCGGTGTGGACTGGACTGCGGGCGATCTGGTGTTCGGCGGCTTTGCCGGCTTCGGCAGCATGGACGCCGACTTCGGCAACCGTAACGGCAGCTTCAAGCAGGACGACACCACGCTGGGCGGCTTCTTCGGCTGGTACACCGGCCCGGTGTGGGTCAACGCGCAGGTCAGCTACAGCTGGCTGAGCTACGACGTCGACCGCGAAGTGCAGCTCGGGCCGGCCACCCGCGTGCACAGCGGCTCGCCGGACGGCAGCAACCTCACCGCCGCAGTCAACGCCGGCTATTCGCTGGGCGAAGGCAACGTCAAGTACGGCCCGGTGGTCGGCCTGACCTGGCAGAAGCTCAAGCTCGACGGCTACACCGAGAGCAACGAAAGCTCCACCGCATTGGGCTACGCCGATCAGGACATCGACTCGATGGTCGGCCGCATCGGCTTCCAGGTGCGCCTGGACGGTGCAATGGTCAAGCCGTACCTGCAGGCGACCTACGACCACGAGTTCAAGGACGGCACCGAAGCCAGCGCCTGGCTGCAGTCGATGCCGGACGTGGGCATGTACACCGTCCCGGGCCAGAACTTCGATCGCAACTACGCCACCGTCGTGCTGGGCGCCCGCACCGGCCTGTGGGGCCTGCAGAGCAATATCGGCCTGAGCACCACCACCGCCCAGCGCAGCGCCCGCGACGCGACGCTGTTCGTGAATTTCAGCGGCAACTTCTGATCCAAAGCACCATACGCGTTGCAAACGAGGGCCGGGCAACCGGCCCTCGTCACATCGACGCATTGCGCCCGGGCCCCGCACTCGCCTAAACTCTCACAACGCCGCGCGGGCGTAGCTCAATGGTAGAGCTGTAGCTTCCCAAGCTACTGACGTGGGTTCGATTCCCATCGCCCGCTCCACTTCGACTTTCCACTGACGTCCACCCAGCGCCAAGGAACGTTGTAAGTGACTGATCTGGTTCTGAATTACCCCTCTTCTTCAGTCCAGTGACGTCCAGCGAAATCCACTGACTACCGGTACAAATCGGTACGTTTTGCGGTACAAAATGCGGTGAACACCCGTTCCGCATTGTTGCTGGAAGAGCAGGCCACCTGAGAACAAACATCGCATCCAACTCGCAGCATCAGGAGTTGGTACGCATGCTCACAGATATGGTCGTCCGGCAAGCAAAGGCTTCCGACAAGCCCTACACCCTCGCAGACTTCGACGGTTTGTTCCTTACGTCTCCCCTGTTGGCGGCAAAGCCTGGCACTTCCGCTACACCTGGGTTGGACAACGTGCCCGAATTTCGCTTGGCAGCTATCCCGAACTCTCTCTGCGCGACGCGCGCGAATTTCGTGACCAGGCCCGTGCCCTCGTCGCCAAGGGCATCAACCCGCGCACCGACCGAAAGCAAAAACGCCAGGCCATCCGGTTGGCTGGCGAAAACACCTTCATGGCGGTCTACGAAAAGTGGATGGAACACCGGCAACTGACCCTGGAAGAAGGTCGTCAAAGTTCGCTGGAACAGATCCGCCGCGTGTTCAAAAAAGATGTATTCCCTTACCTCAAACGCTACACCATCTACGAGATCACCCGTCCGGTGCTACTGGAGGTGATCGGCCGGATCGAGAAACGCGAGTCACTGTCCGTCGCCGAAAAGGTGCGCACCTGGCTCAAGCAACTCGCCGACTACGCCATGGTGGTCATTCCGGGCATGGTCGAGCACCCCGCCATCGATCTACACGTGGTCGCTGTTCCGTTGCCGCCCGTTGAGCACAACCCATTCCTGCGTATGCCCGAGCTCCCCCTGTTTCTGCAGACACTTCGCAAGTACCGCGGCATGCAGATGACCCAATTGGCCATTCGCCTGTTGCTGCTGACGGGTGTACGCACAGGCGAACTACGTTTGGCCACGCCGGACCAATTCGATCTGGAACAAGGTTTATGGATCATCCCGGTGATGTCGCTCAAGCAGCGCAAGATGCTGACCAAGAAGAAGCGAAAACGCGTAACTGACATCCCGCCCTACATCGTGCCGCTGCCCGTGCAAGCCATCGAGATCGTGCGGCACATGCTCGACCTGTTCAAACCAGCGCAGACCTACCTTTTCCCAGGCGTGAAGCGAATCACTGCCCGCATGAGCGAAAACACGGTCAACCGTGCGATCAAGCGGCTGGGCTATGACGGTCGTCTCACCGGTCACGGCATCAGGGCGACGATTTCAACCGCCCTCAATGAGCTGGGTTACCCCAAGGTCTGGGTCGACGCGCAACTCTCACATGCTGACCCCAATCGCATCAGCGCCACCTACAACCATGCCGAGTACGTTGAACAGCGTCGGCTAATGATGCAGGACTGGGCTGATCGGCTGGATCTGTTCGAGCAAAATCAGGTTCAGATTGCCAGCACGCACCTCACCATCCACCTTCAGGGCGTTCCCACAATTGCCGGTCAGAAAGTCACGCCGCTGCCGGCGTTGGGCCAACACGCTCCCATCATGCTGGTAGCACCCAATGAGCAAACGATGCCAGCTGTCGGCACCGGGACTCAGCGGCTCTCTGCAGTGCAAATGCCTGAATACGCTCTACCGAAGATCTCTGAGGTCCAGCGAGAGCGATTGGAGGTACTGGACATTTTTGAAGGGCCCGACAACCTGGTCGTCGCGGACTATGCCAAGCTCGCGGGCAAATCGCGGCGGTGGATTACTTACGAGATCCAGGCCCGCAACCTACTTTCAATTCAGTTGGGCAACAAGGGGCAGCGGGTTCCGGTGTGGCAACTCAACATGTTCAAGCGCCGCTTGGTGCAGGCGGTACTCAAGCGTCTGCACCGTGGCGTTGATACATGGGATATCTACTACGCCTTGACGCGACCTCGCGAGGAACTTGATGGCAAGTCGCCTATTGAGGCGCTCACTTCGGACAATCAGCAAGCGATGGTTGAGGCGGTTTGCCGGGCCGTATCTGAAGCAACGACGCCAGTCGTTGAGAAGCGAGTCCCCATAAACAGGATTGCCGAATGCATGTCTGAATTTTGAGGCGCGGATGAACGCCGAGCAAGGCGAATGGGGCTTCAAAAGTCATGTCTAAGTGCGAGGCCCCAAGTGTTCCTCTAATGGGTAGTCAAACCGACAAGCCTTACTGTTCCACTTACACTGGTGTTCCGTCACTCTCGCAGCATCGTCGAAGTGTGACGCGTTCGACGCTTATCAGGAGAGCCACATGAAACCTTGGCTGAAAGTTTTCACTATCATTAGTCTGGCAATCTCCTCATTAGGAGGATGCAACGCGTTCCTAGCCACCGGGAAGATCCCAACAGCTTCCTATCACTTGATAATTCCTCACGACCTGCCGAACCAACGCCTGTTTGACTGCGCCGAACTCAGCATCAGCCAACTCTCTGCAACCGATAGTTCTTGGAGAGAGGTCACGCATAAGGACATCAGCAATGGAGTGCTTGAATCCGGAACCTTTGACGATAAGAACCGCACCGGTTTCCGCATGCGTATCGAACGTGCGCAAGGGGCGAACCAGGCGGATATAACGCTGAGAGGTGGCGGTCCCTACTTTATTGACCTAGGGGTGGCACAGGCGATGAACAACCTCAAGGGCTTGCTAGACTCGTGCGTCTCTAGCAAGTAGCAATAGCAAAGCATTAATGGATTGAACAGAGCATGCCCAAGTATACGATTGAAGCAAGATCACTCAATGTTGTGGGTGTAGCTGGACACGATTTCTGGGTTTTGCGCGATGAGCAGGGTAAAGCTCTAGCTGAGCTACACGGCCTGGCCACTGATCGACAAACCGGCGAAGCACTTACAATAGGTACTGACGAGGCTAGGCATTCCCTTCGTGCTTGGAACCTTGCGCTCGATGGTGCCTATGCAGCCTCAGTTGGCACCGACGTGAGTCGAAGTACCTTTATTGAGGATAACCAGCAATCACGCACAGTCGCCATCGGCGATAAGGATGAGATCCTTGCGCGTTGGAACACTGCAGTTAAAGCGATGCCAGAACTCAATGCACTGAATCTGAACTATCCCAAGTATGGCTTCAAGGTCTTTGGTGACACCGTTAATAGCAATTCCGCCTTCCGAACCTTAGGCGAATTGATGAGTTTACCGGTAGAGGGTTTTCCTGGCAGGATCGAGCCGGGCCTTGGCAATCGTATGCTGCCGCAGGAACGTATAGAGGAACTGCGCTACCGCGAGCAACCAGCCCAGAACCGGGAGCTAGAGCTTACCCCGGCCAACGATCCGATACGCCAGGGTCATCCGGATCACGCTTTGATGCAGCAGATACGCGAGAAGATCGAAGGACTAAAAAATTCCGGTCACGTGCAAGCTGCAGACAGCGCCCGCATTAGCGCCAGCGTGTATGCGCTCGCCAAGCAAAACAACTTCAGTAGCGTTGACGAAATCGCACTGAGCAAGCAGACCAATGCCGCAGCGCCCGGCGAAAAAATCTTCATTCTGCAGGGCGCTTCAGACAACCCTGCAACCCTGCGCGCTTACATGCCGACTCAGGAGGCGATACAGACGCCAGTTGAGCAATCTTTCGAAAAGGTGCGGAAACTGCAAAGCAGTGAGTCGGTAACGGAGCGCGCGCAGCAGCAGCAGCCTCCGCACCAGATTCCGGAGCAAGAAGCTCGGCAGCGGCCGACTGTGCCCTCTCTGTAGCCTCTTTTTTGCCGATAGCAGCGATGCACGACAACGCCATAAACGATCTATCAAAATCCCGCTCCAGTTTTCACCTGAAACGCTTGTTTTCCGTGGACATCGCTACCCGTGACGCTCGCTCGACAAACCTCTCAACTGCAGGTGAGAGAGCATTAGCCGATCGAAAAAGATAGGTGTAAACCCAACGAGGAGTGCCGAGGATCTGGCGCATGACGATACCTCGGTTACGGGCACTTACTATGTAGCTCTGCGGCGCAATACCGATGCCATAGCCAGCCGCAACGAGTACCGTTAGCAGATCGAAGGATGTGACTGCAATACGGCATAGATGAGCGCTTCGATCATCCGTTTCTGCCTCCGTATCAAGCCCTTCAACACAAGGATCCGGATGCCAACAAATCAATGGGTAACTGAGTGTTACCTGTAATGAAATAGCACGCTTTTCCAGCAGTGGGGAACGAGCGGGCAAAGCGATGGCTAATTGGTCGCGCCACAGTGGCAGTACGGCTAGGGCATCGGTGTCCACGGGCCAACCGATGCCTAGGGAAGCTCTGAACAACTCCTCGATAGACTTCTGATCGACGCCTGAGGTTGGAGCCATCACGCGTAAGTGATTGATTTTCAGCAACGGAGATTGTCGTGATCAAGCGAAATCCCAAGTTCGCTCGCAACGCCAAGAGTTGTTCAGAGGTTCCCTAGATCGTAGGCTCCTCCAAGAATGCTAGTCGTGAGTACGTCCTGGGTGACCTCTTGCAATATCACAGATGTTTCAGGCTCTTCTGTTCGCTGAAGCGCAAGGAGATCAGCCAACTCTGGGGACAGCACTGCTGGAGCGGCGGCAACTCTGATCAATCGCGAGCAACAATTCTGGTTCATGGTCTGCCCCTCCGGACTATGTAAGGGAAAAGTCACCAAACATCATGCAAAGAGTTAAGTTTAACGTGGTTTAGTTAAGCTTAATGCGTGACGCTTTTGCCGATGCAGAAGCGCACAATGAAACCAGGACGCCCAGTGGGCGCCACCACCTATGAAGCTGAGCCGGCGATTGCGTTCGGGAAGGCTGTACGTGCCGCACGAATTGCGCGCGACATATCTCAAGAAGAGCTGGCAACCCTCGCCGGCATTGAGCGCTCTCACATGGGAAAGATCGAGCGGGGGCAACACATGCCTACATTGGCGCTGATTTTGCGGGTATCCATTGCATTGAACGACAGTGCAGCCAACCTGATGACTGCTACTGAAAGCATTCTGTACGCTGACTCAGAAGGGTGAGGTGTTCGATTTGATTGCAGCGATTATCTAATTTCTATCTTTCAAACGTGTTGTGAAGCGATCCACAGAGATTGAAGGCGCAGCACTGGCAGCTTTCAGCATGTACGTCGTAATCACCGCTGATTGATTTGCCAATGGACGGATGACGATATCAGAATGCTTGCACGGTTCCAGCTTCGCGCCAGATGCGAGGCCAATCCCGTAACCAGCCGCAACAAGAGCTAGCATAACGTCGAGCGAAGCTGCGCGCTCGATGACGTTCGGTTTCTCATCCAAGCCTCGCAACAGCTTTGTAAAGGCCTTATCGTAGCCCTCATAGGCTTGGTGGTTCCACATGATCAATGGGGCGCGGAGAAGTTCTTCGATAGGCACTTCTTTGAAAGCGAGTAGCGGATGACGGGCTGGTATCACTGCAACCATTCGTGCATGCCAAATGGGTTCAGCAACAATGCCATCGCCAACCTCTTCTGTGTGTGTGAACCCAATGGTGAAGTCTCCCGACCTTAGTCCATGGAGGAGATCAGAGAGCGTGACTTCTGTGAGGCGAATTTCAACATCAGGCTCCTCCTCGCGACAACGTGCAAGAAGATCAGATAATCTGGAATCGATCGCTCCGTCAGATACTGCAATCCGCATACTTACCCGGAAGCCCGCGGAAACCGCCTTCACATTTTCTCGGGCTTGATCCAAAGTGATAAATAAACGGCGTACGTCCAGAAGAAATGCTTTGCCGGCATCGGTCAGCCGCGTTCCTCTTCGATCACGGTTGAACAGTAAAGCGCCCAGGTCGTCTTCCAGTTCCTTGATAGTCCTGGATAAAGGAGATTGTTCGATATGGAGGCGTTCAGCTGCTCTTGTGAAGTGCAGTTCCTCGGCCAAAACCACAAAGCAGCGCAGATGTCGCAGCTCCATCCGCAAGACTCCTTAACAGTCACAATCATCTGTGCCAACAGCAGAGGGCAAGGTTGGTTCGGTTGCTAGCTCGTATAATCGCGTAGGTTAGCGACGAATTTCCTGACGCAATTCATGATATGTCGACGAGATGCGCATCAACTCAAGATAGGATATCTAGTATAAATACCATTGAGATGCTGGCGCTGAGCAATCAAACAAGTCGACATGCAAACTGCACATATCTCAATTTCTTCTAAACCCGCTCACTTCGGAACCCGAACTGCTTGATTAACATAGAGTGCTTGACTCATGCTGCCCATAGCACATCCGTACTATTGAATCCAGCAAATCAGGTGGCTAAGCTCTCGAAGATCCCGAGTTAAAAAAAGTCACTGTGACACATGCAATGAGTCAGCCTTAATTACGCATTATTAAAGCAACTATTTCTGTTCATTGTATTGCCTAAGTTATTCTGCTCTGTGGTTTTACAGTTAAATCGTGTTGTTTCGCGTGACGAATAACCAGCTCCAGCAGAGCAATCACCTGATCGGGGCGTTCCCGTCGACCGGTCGCATAGAAGGCGATCAGATAAAAGCAACACGCTAGGATCAAGGGCGCCCACAGCATGAAACTACTGTCTTGCTTGGCTAGGATAGTGACAGAGATTGCGGCAGCTGCAAAAGCTGGGAAGATGCCGATTTTTCGAATATCACCGACCAGGAGCGAGACTCGTCCGTCAACAGTACTCCAGCGATGCTTATATTGTAGCAATCCATACTCAAGGGTTATCTTGTCAAATTCAGCTAGCCTTCCGAGAAACTGAGCGTCGTCCAAAAGATCGCTTTCCAACCGTCTTAATAAAAGTGCAGAGCTTTTTCTCCGGTGTTGCCGAAAGAACTGATAGAACCCAATGCTGAGGGTGACAAAGTAAAGCAGTGCAATAAAAAGCAGGGCCCAATTGGTAACCTGCATTGCCCTGATCATCTTCACGACTGGCGCATCTGGGCCATAGCGATACCACGCTGCAAAACATAGAATCACAAGAATCGTGATCAAGAAACTGATCATCAGCCAGTTTTCGATTTTCTTCAGCCATTCGGATGACAAAGAGGAAAATTTTTTGTCCTCGGCAAGAGTCATTTCTTCAAGTAACTCATACAGTGCAGCAAGTTCTTCGTTCCGTGGCGCCATGGTTACACCGTAAAAATTGAGCAATAGTGCATAATTCAATCAGTTGGGGAATTGCATTCCACTTGACTACACGTTTGCATTGCCACTGACCAGTCATTTACATTCGACGTGACCACGCGTTGCACGAGACTTGACCAGCGCACTGCATGCCCTCGACCGGCTGGAGTCGACCCGAGGCAGGCCTTCCTTAACAGGCTGCTGAAATACCTCTCAGCTCGTAGACTACTTGAGTCGGAACATCCCCCACTACCATGCGTGGCGTAGACGTCTTCAGCGAGC
>NZ_MDSK01000023.1 GCF_002940205.1 Xanthomonas arboricola pv. guizotiae | reverse complement strand
ACTACGCCGACGGCGTGGCGCAGTACCGCGCCTTGCTGGAATCCGGCGTGGTCGCCGCGGGCGAGTTGCAACTGAGCATGGGCGTGGGCTTGACCGCCGCGCAGGCCGCTGCACTCACGCAGGACATCGTGTGGATGGTGGAGCAGGAGTACCAGGGCCAGAAGGTGCTGTGTCGACTCCCCGCAATTCAGTGCCAGCTAAAATTGGAGGCCAGTGTTTGATGCTGAGCGCCGAATCCGGCGGGTGTCGGTGACCCAGGTAGTCTGGCTGCCTTGCTGCCTTGCTGCCTGCGGTATGGCGGTGCGAACCCACGTTGGATTGGCTGAATTCGTAAGGTTCATCCGCGTAGTCACAGCTTGCACAGATGCTCTGCCACGCTGCGGAGCGCTTAAAACAATTCACGGCAGTCATGACGCAAGGTATTTCAAAAAAGTCGCAATGGTTCGGCCTCTTCGGCTGGCTGGTGCTGTGCTACGCCGTCGCCGGGCTTGGCGCCATGGCATCCATCCAGGCGGCCGGCTTTTACGCAGACCTTACGCGGCCGGCTTGGGCGCCGCCGGGGTGGTTGTTCGGGCCGGTGTGGACAGTGTTGTACGGAATGATGGCGGTGTCGGTCTGGTTGGTGTGGCGGCGCGGCAGCAGGGCGGGGACGCGTGCGGCGCTGGGCCTGTTCGTCTTGCAGCTGACGCTCAATGGTTTATGGAGCTGGCTGTTCTTTGCGTGGCAGATGGGGGCCAGGGCATTTGCCGACATCGTGGCGCTGTGGCTGGTGTTGGCCGCAACGATCGCCGTGTTCGCCAGGCGACAGGGGCTGGCAGCCTGGTTGTTGCTGCCGTATCTGGCATGGGTGAGCTTCGCGGCGGCGCTCAATTTTGCAGTCTGGCAACTCAATCCTCAGGTGCTTGGCTGATCTCCCTGCTGCGCTTGCTGACTTGCACCGTGGCGTGCACTGACCGTCGCGGCAATGGCGATCATCTACTGCTTGATGCGAAGCGACCTGTTGCTTGATGCGTAGCGACCCCGGCAGCGATGCGATGCATCCGTGCACAAGGGCTCCTCAGTCGCATCGCATCAGCCGAGTCGCACGACGGCAGCCATCCACGTTCAAAACCTGCGCAGCGCGGCCCGCCGAGGCGGCTCCAAAAGTTTCCATGGCAATCAATTGCTTGCGAGGGCGCCGCTTAAATCCCTGAACGGCAAGGTTTTCTGTCAGGTACGCGGAAGGTATCCATCAGCCTATTCACGCAATGCTTGACAGGCCTCGCCCGGGTGATGTCTTTTGCACACATGCCTAACGCCTCCGCCACCGCTTCGCTTACCTGTCAGCCGCAGCTGTGGCCGGGTGCGGGCGTGGCCGGCATTAGCACCACCATTACCACCGTCACCATTCGCCCGGTGCGGCCCGTCGTCTTCGCGTAACTTCCGAAAACAACGGCCCCGCACCCGGATCAGGATGCGGGGGCTTTCCTCCCTCATCTGATGCGGACGGGGCCTCCCTAACGAGGTCTGTCGATGTCATCGCCTGTTGTTTCGCTCGAACCCGCCGTTGTTGCCGCATCTTCCGCACGCACCGTCGTGCACAAATTCGGCGGTACCTCGGTGGCCGATGCCGAGCGCTACCGGCATGTGGCGCAGTTGTTGCTGGCACGCGACGAGTCGGTGCAGGTCACCGTGGTGTCGGCGATGAAGGGGGTGACCGATGCGTTGATCGCGCTGGCCGAACTGGCCGCGCAGAACCGCCCCGAATGGCGCGAGCGCTGGCATGAGACGCGGGCGCGCCATCGCGGTGCGGCGGTGGCCCTGCTGGGCGAGCATTCCGGGCCGACCGTCGAATGGCTGGACGAGCGCTTCGAGCATCTGTCGCAGATTCTCGGCGCCTTGGCGGTGATCGGCGAGCTGCCGCGCGAGGTGCTCGACCGCGTGCAAGGCCTGGGCGAGGTGTATTCGGCGCAATTGCTCGGCGACCATTTCCGTGCGCTTGGCGAGGATTGCGCGGTGCTGGATGCGCGCGATGTGCTGGTGGTCAACCGCGGCGAACTCGGTGTCGATGTGGACTGGGACACTAGCGCGCAGCGGCTTGCGACCTGGCGCCAGGCGCATCCGCAGACACGAGTGGTGGTCACCGGCTTCGTTGCGCGCGACCGCGCCGATCGCATCACCACGTTAGGGCGCAATGGCAGCGATTATTCCGGCGCGATCTTCGCGGCCTTGTTCGATGCCGATGAGCTGCATATCTGGACCGACGTGGATGGCGTGCTCTCGGCCGACCCGCGCGTGGTGCCCGAAGCGGTGCAGCTGGAAACGCTGAGCTACGACGAGGCCTGCGAGCTGGCCTATTTCGGCGCCAAGGTGGTGCACCCGCAGACCATGTCGCCGGCGATCGAGCGCGGCTTGCCGATCATCATCCGCAATACCTTCCAGCCGGAACATCCGGGTACGCGCATCACCGCCAGCAGCGCGGTGAGCGGGCCGATCAAGGGGCTGACTCTGAGCCCGGATCTGGCCGTGCTCAACCTGGAAGGCACCGGCCTGATCGGCGTGCCGGGCACCGCCGAGCGCGTGTTCGCGGCGCTGCGCACGGCGCAGGTGTCGGTGGTGATGATCTCGCAAGGTTCTTCCGAGCATTCGATCTGTTGCGTGGTCAAGCAGCATGAATCCGAGCGCGCACGCAATGCCTTGCTGCAGGCCTTTGCGCATGAACTTACGGTCGGTCAGGTGCAGCGTGTGCAGCTGACCACCGGCATCAGTGTGCTCGCCGCAGTGGGCGATGGCATGGCCGGGCAGCCAGGCGTGGCGGCGCGGCTGTTCGAAGCGTTGGGGCGTGCGCAGGTCAATATCCTGGCAATTGCGCAGGGCTCGTCGGAGCGCAACATCTCGGTGGCCATCGATGCGGCGCATGCCACCAAGGCCTTGCGCGCGGCGCATGCCGGCTTCTGGCTGTCGCCGCAGACGTTCTCGGTCGGCGTGATCGGGCCAGGCAATGTCGGCGCGGCGTTGCTGGACCAGCTGCGCATTGCGCAGCCGCAATTGCTGGGCAAGGCCAACCTGGACCTGCGCCTGCGCGCGGTGGTCTCGCGCGGCCGCATGCTGCTCGACGAGCGCGGCCTGGTCGGCAACTGGCGCGATGCCTTCGCCTCCGCAGCCACCGCGACCGATCTGGAACGTTTCACTGCCCACCTGTTATCCGCGCATCTGCCGCATACGGTGATCATCGATTGCAGCGGCAGCGCGGAAGTGGCCGATCGCTATGCGGACTGGTTGGCCGCCGGCATCCATGTGGTGACGCCGAACAAGCAGGCTGGCTCCGGCCCGTTGCAGCGCTATCAGGCGATCCGTGCGGCGGCCGATGCCAGCGGCGCGCGCTTCCGTTACGAAGCCACCGTGGGCGCCGGCTTGCCGGTGATCACCACGCTGCGCGATCTGGTCGATACCGGCGATGCAGTGACCTCGATCGAGGGCATCTTTTCCGGCACGTTGGCCTGGCTGTTCAACAAGTACGACGGCAGCGTGCCGTTCGCCGAACTGGTGACGCAGGCGCGCGGCATGGGCTATACCGAACCGGATCCGCGCGACGATCTGTCCGGCGTGGATGTGGCGCGCAAGCTGGTGATCCTGGCGCGCGAAGCCGGGCGCGAGATCAGCCTGGAAGATGTGCAGGTCGAGAGCCTGGTGCCTGAAGCACTGCGCCAGGCCAGCGTGGACGATTTCATGGCGCGCCTGCATGAGGTGGATGCGACGTTTGCGCAGCGCCTGGCCGACGCACGTGCACGCGGCAATGTGCTGCGCTATGTCGCGCAGCTGCCGCCGGATCGCGCACCGAGCGTCGGCCTGGTCGAACTACCGGCCGATCATGCGTTCGCCAACCTGCGCCTGACCGACAACGTGGTGCAGTTCACCACGCGTCGCTACTGCGAAAACCCGTTGGTGGTGCAAGGCCCGGGCGCTGGCCCGGAAGTCACCGCAGCCGGCGTGTTTGCCGATCTGCTGCGGGTGGCGGCGGGCGAGGGGGCACGCTTGTGAATCAGGCGGTTGCAGACCAGTCTGCGGAGATGCAACAGGTGGCGATTGCTGCGCGCGAGCTTGGCCAGGCACGCGCCTTCGCACCGGCCTCGGTGGCGAATGTGGCGGTGGGATTCGATCTGCTCGGCTATCCCATCGACGGCGTCGGCGACACCGTCACGGTGCGGCGCATCGATGCGCCACTGGTGCGCATCGCCGCCATCCGCGGCACCACCGTGGCCTTGCCGCTGGATGCCGAACGCAACACTGCGGGTGCGGCCTTGATGTCGTTGCGCGCGGCGCTGGCGCTGCCGTTCGGCTTTGAAATCGAAATCGACAAAGGCATCGCCCTGAGTTCGGGCATGGGCGGCTCGGCAGCGTCATGCGTGGCGGCGTTGGTTGCCGCCAACGCGCTGCTGGATGCGCCGCTGAGTCACGAGCAGTTGTATCAGCACGCACTCGATGGCGAGGCGGTGGCCAGTGGTAGCCGCCACGGCGACAATCTTGGGCCGCTGTTTTTAGGCGGCCTGGTGTTGTGCACGTTGGAGCGGCTGGTGCCGATCAGCGTGCCGGCCGCGTGGCACAGCCTGCTGGTGCATCCGGATGCGGTACTGGAAACCCGCCGCGCGCGCGAAGCCCTGGCCGGCGACTATCAGCTGCGCGAGTTCGTCGCGCAGAGCACCAACCTGGCCTTGGTACTGGCCGGCTGCCATGCCGGCGATGCGGGGCTGGTGCGGGCGGGACTGCGCGATGTGCTGGTCGAACCACGCCGCGCGCCCTTGATCGCGGGCTTTGCCGCTGCCAAGCAGGCCGCGCTGGAGCACGATGCCCTGGGTGCCAGCATCTCCGGCGCCGGCCCCAGTGTGTTCGCCTGGTTCGCATCGCGCGCGACCGCCGACGCTGCCGCCGCAGCGGTCAAGGCCGCCTTCGCAGGCGTCGGCCTGGACAGCCAGCACTGGGTGTCTCCGATCGCCAGCCCGGCCGCGCGGTTGCTCGCATGAGCCATCGCGCGCATCTCGGTGTCGATCGATCGCCCGCGCACGGCGGGCAGGCCGTGCAGCGCGCAAGGCACGCTTCAACCGACCACGACCTCGCTGATCTGCATCACCGGCGCAAGATCGGTGTAGTTGGCGATATCGGCCAGGATCTCCTCGGCATGCGGCCCAAAACTGGCGCCGAAGGCCTCCACCGACTCGCAGAAGATATGGCACATGCCGATGTAGGCCGGGGGGCTGCCCGGCTCGCCGCCGCTGATGCCCTTGTCCACCGTATAGCGCAGGCAGGCCGCGCCCATCCGCGCGCTCACCAGTGGCATGTGCGCGTCGCGGTAGTAGGCATGGTCGAAGCGCGCGCCTTCGCGGTACGGGTACATCACGCTGACCTTGATCATCTGCCGGCTCCACTGGAAGGTGCGCGCAGCATAGCGCCGCGTCGCCCTTGGCTGGCGCCGCCGCGGCGCGGCGCGGCCATGCCGCAGTGTCCGGCCTTCTCATTCACGGGCAACGCCCCGTCTTCGCATTGTCTGGAGTCGTCACCATGAACTTCCTCTCCACCCGTGGCGGCGCGCCCGCCGCAAGCCTGAGCCAGGCGATTGCTGCCGGCCTGGCGCCCGATGCCGGCCTGTACGTGCCGCAGAGCCTGCCACCGGCACGCACGCTGACGGCCGGCGGCACGTTGGCCGACACCGCCGCCACGTTGCTGCAGCCGTTCTTCGACGGCGATGCGCTGGCGGCCGAGCTGCCGGCCATCTGTGCCGAAGCGTTCGACTTCCCGGCGCCGCTGGTGGCCCTGGGCACGCCCGGCGATTACGCGCTGGAGCTGTTCCATGGCCCGACCGCCGCGTTCAAGGATTTCGGCGCGCGCTTTCTTGCCGCCTGCCTGACCCGCCTGCGCCGTGCCGAAGACCGCCCGCTCACCATCCTGGTCGCCACCTCCGGCGACACCGGCGCTGCGGTGGCCGCGGCATTCCACCGCCAGCCGGGTCTGCGCGTGGTGGTGCTGTATCCGGACGGGCGCGTCTCGCCGCGCCAGGCGCATCAGCTGGGCTGCTTCGGCGACAACATCCAGGCCCTGCGTGTGGCTGGCTCGTTCGACGACTGCCAGGCGATGGTCAAGCAGGCCTTGAACGATGCCGACCTGCAGGCGCAGCTGCCGCTGAGTTCTGCCAACAGCATCAGCCTGGGCCGCTTGCTGCCGCAGATGAGCTATTACGCGCACGCCGCCCTGCAGCACCATGCCAGGGCGGGGGCGGCGCTGAATCTGGTGGTGCCCACCGGCAACCTGGGCAACGGGCTGGCGGCGATCCTGGCGCGCGCGCTCGGTGTGCCGCTGGGCCGTATCGCGTTGGCGTCCAATGCCAATCATGTGTTGCCGGATTATTTTGCCGGCGACGACTACGCGCCGCAGCCCAGCATCGCCACGCTGGCCAATGCGATGGACGTGGGTGCGCCGAGCAACTTCGAACGGCTGCGCTGGCTCTACCAGGGCGACGATGCGACGCTGCGCGAGGCCTTCCGTGCGCTCTCGGTGGACGATGCCGCGATCCGCCACACCGTGCAGCAGCGCTTTGCGCGCTATGGCGAAGTGCATTGCCCGCATACCGCCACCGCCGTGCATGTGCTGGAGCAGCTGCGCGCAGAAGGGGCCGAGGGCGGCACCGGCGACTGGGCGGTGGCGGCCACCGCACATCCGGCCAAGTTCGAGGGCGTGGTCGAGCCGCTGATCGGGCGTGAGGTGGAGGTGCCGCCGGCACTGGCCGCGCTGCTGCAGCGTCCTGCGCATGCCGAAACGCTGGCGCCGGACTACGCGGCGTTCCGGCAGCGCCTGCTTGCGGATGCGGCCTGACCGAACGCGTTCAGCCTGCCGGGGTTGGAAAGTGCCGCACATGCGGCTATTTGTAGGGGCTGCGGTTCCGCCATGGCGCCGCCTCCGACGTGGGTCGTTGCATGTCTTATCGAGTGATCGCCGTTGCCGCCGCGTTGTGCGGGTGGGCAGCGGCTGGAATGGCCAGAGCGGCCGATGCCATTTCCGCCGCGCCGTTGCCGGGGCTGGGCGCACCGCGTATCGGTCTGGTCGATGCACTGGCGCGGCAGGCGCCGTCGCTGGATCGCCAGGTGCTGGCCCTGGCGGCCGAGGCGCTGCAATGCGCGCGGCAGCGCCAGCAGGTGGGCGCCGAACGCGTGCTCAGCGTCATCGACTACAGCAGGCCGTCGACCGAGCGCCGGCTGTGGGTGTTCGATCTGGAGCGGCAGCGGCTGCTGTTCCGGGAATGGGTGGCGCACGGGCGCAATACCGGCAACAACCTGGCGGCCAAGTTTTCCAACGACGACGGCAGTTTCCAGTCCAGCCTGGGCGCGTTCACCGCGCAGGAGTCGTATACCGGCCACAACGGCTATTCGCTACGGCTGAAAGGCCTGGAGCCCGGATTCAACGACCATGCGCGCGACCGCGCGATCGTGATCCATGGCGCGCCGTATGTCAGCGAGGCGGTGATCCGCACGCAGGGCCGGCTCGGCCGCAGCCTGGGCTGCCCGGCGGTGCGTCCGGCGGTGGCCAGACAGTTGATCGATACCTTGCGTGAGGGCGCCTTCGTATTCGCCTACTACCCGGACCGGGCCTGGCTGCGGCAATCGCGGTTGCTGGGCGGCGGCTGCGGCGCGTCGGTGGCGAGCGCGAATCTGGGCGGTCGCTGAGTCGTTGTAGGCGGCGCGGGCGGTGACGATCGCGCGAGCGGCCTGGAGTGCCGGCATCGCGTTCGAATCTGCGGGTCAGTCACGCGCGGCGATGCTTGCTGTCTGCGCGACGCGCAAAGCGTGGCCGGTGATCTGGTGCAGAGGGGCGCGCAAAGATCCGCAATCTTGGTGATGCCAGCATCCGCACCACTTGCGCCTATGGGCGCTCGCGCTCGCTGGTCGCATCGGTCCTGCGAGCTGGCACGTTTCAGACGGTATCGCCCGCCAGGCTGCGCAGCGCCGCGTAATCCAGGATCTGCACCAGATGCAGCTGCGGCAGCGCGATCAGCTGCTGTTGCCGCAGCTTGGTGAAGGTGCGGCTCACCGTTTCCACGGTCAGCCCGAGGTGGTCGGCGATATCGCTGCGGCTCATCGGCAGGGCGACGGTGTCGCCGCTGGCGCCGGGCTGGGTGGAGCGGGCGGCCAGTCGCAGCAGGAAGTGCGCCAGCCGTTCGCCCGGTTGCAGGCGTGCCAGCAGCAGGCCGGTGTCCTGCGCGGCGGCCAGCTCCATGCTGGCACGCTGCAGCAGCTTGCGTTCCAGCTGCGGGTAGCGCTCGCGCAACTGGCGCATCTGCGCCAGCGGCGTGCGGCAGACCCGGCTGTCGATGATGGCTTCGATATCGTGGCGGTGCTGCGGGGTTTCGGTCAGCCCCACGTAATCGCCCGGCAGCACGAAGCCGGTGACCTGGCGGCGGCCGTCGGCCAGCGTGCGCACCATGCGCAGCGCACCGGAGGTCAGCGTATAGACGTGGTGGCGGGTGTCACCGGCGCGCACCAGGGTGCTGCCGGGCGCGTAGGACTGGGCGCTGGTGGTCTGGTCGAGTGCGTCCATTTCCTGCGGCGACAGCGCCGCGCAGATGGCCCGGCCGCGGACCGCACACTGTGCGCAGTCGGAACCGCGCGCATCGGTGCGCGCGGCCGCGCCGGGCGCCGGGCAGGTCGTGCTGGGGTCTGGAAGCTGCCGGTACATGAGTCACGCACTGCTGGAATGCGTGTGAATGATACGCCATGCGGTCACCGCGGCCGGCAGCCGGTAGAATTGCGCGTTCGCCACATTGCCCTGCAGGAGTTTCGCTCGTGATCAAGCCCCGTACGCCGCCTGGCATCATGGAATTGCTGCCGCGCGAGCAGATCGCGTTCCAGCGCATGCTGGACGTCATCCGCCGCAACTACGAGCGGTTCGGGTTCCTGCCGGTTGAAACCCCGGTGTTCGAGCTGTCCGACGTGTTGCTGACCAAGTCCGGCGGCGAGACCGAGCGCCAGGTGTATTTCGTGCAGTCCACCGGCGCGCTGGCCAATGCGGCCGCGGCGGCAGACGAGGGCGGCGAGGGCGGCCTGCCGGAGCTGGCGCTGCGTTTCGACCTGACCGTGCCGCTGGCCCGCTATGTGGCCGAACACGAGCACGACTTGAGCTTCCCGTTCCGCCGCTACCAGATGCAGCGCGTGTATCGCGGCGAGCGTGCCCAGCGCGGACGGTTCCGCGAGTTCTACCAGTGCGACATCGACGTGATCGGCAAGGATGCGTTGAGCATCCGCTACGACGCCGAAGTGCTGGCGGTGATCCACGCGGTGTTCGCCGAACTGGGCATCGGCGCGTTCAAGGTGCAGTTGAACAACCGCAAGCTGTTGCGCGGCGTCTTCGAAAGCCTGGGCGTGGCCGAAGGCGAGTTGCAGCTGGCGGTGTTGCGCGAGGTCGACAAGATCGACAAGCGCGGCGCCGATTACGTGCGCGACACGCTGGTGGGCGACGGCTTCGGCATCGCCGCCGCGCAGGTCGACAAGATCCTGGCCTTCGTGGCGGTGCGCTCGAACGGGCATGCCGATGCGCTGGCACAGCTGCAGGCGCTGGAAGCCTCTGCCGGCGCGAGCGCGACGCTGGGCGAGGGCATCGCCGAGTTGCGCGAAGTGCTGGAACTGGTCAAGGCGCTGGGCGTGCCAGAGAGCGCGTACTGCCTGAACTTCTCGATCGCGCGCGGGCTGGACTACTACACCGGCACCGTCTACGAGACCACGCTGACCGACCACCCGCAGATCGGCTCGATCTGCTCGGGCGGCCGTTACGAAAGCCTGGCCAGCCACTACACCAAGTCCAAGTTGCCCGGCGTGGGCATCTCGATCGGCCTGACCCGGCTGTTCTGGCAGCTGCGCGAGGCCGGCCTGATCCAGGGCATCGCCGAGAGCAGCGTGCACGCGATGGTGGCGCTGATGGACGAGTCGCGCCTGGACGATGCGCTGGATATCGCGCGCCGGTTGCGCATCGGCGGCATCAATACCGAAGTGCAGATGGAGCCGAAGAAGATCGGCAAGCAGTTCCAGTACGCCGCACGCGCGGGCATCCGCTTCGTGGTGCTGGCTGGCGACGACGAGCTGGCGCGTGGGGTAGTGGCGGTCAAGGACCTGGTGCGCGAGCAGCAATTCGATGTGGCTCGCGACGAGCTGGCCAGCACGCTGCAGGTTGAACTGGAGCAAGCCAAGGTGATGCCGTAAGGCGAGGTGGTCGTTACTGGTTTTCGATTACCGGCGCACGCACTTCAGTATGTGAAGCGACGGGTGGTGCTGCGCGAGGTCTCGCCCCCATCCGCCCTCCGGGCACCTTCCCCCGCAGGCGGGGAAGGGTGGCGGGTGTCCTCCGCGCCGGAGACGCCTTGTTTTGCTCCCTTCTCCCGTCAACGGGAGAAAGTGGCGCGCAGCGCCGGATGAGGGCAGCTCTGGGGCTTCCTGCAGCTCAGCTAAGAATCGGCGTGCAACGCTTCACCCAGGCGGTGTTGCGGGTTTGCGAGTGGCGGGGCGTGCAATCCGCATTTGATGCGGTGGATGTGAAGCGGTGAATGGTGCCGCACGAGACTTCGCCTCCGTCCGCCCTCCGGTCACCTTCCCCTCGCAGGCGGGGGAAGGACCTCTTGTTGGGTTCGCAGTGCAGTGAGTCGAGAGCAGGCGAGCGCAAAGCGCATGACTAGACGCCAACCGAGCTGTCCTGACGTCACCGCCCGAGCAGGTGACAAACGCCACCGTTTGCGTTAATGTACTAACACGCTATTACATTAATGCAATGAAACAAAGACCTGCCACCCGCGAAAGTGCCGATGCCGCCGCCTCCCTCAAGATGCTGGCCGATGCGCTGGCATGCCTGAAGGAACCCGGCGCGGTCGAGGCCTTTCTGCGCGATCTGTGCACGCCCGCCGAGCTGGAAGCCATGTCCGACCGCTGGCGGGTGGTGCCGTTGTTGATCAAGGGCGTGCCGTATCGCGAAATCCACGAACTGACCCAGGTCAGCGTGACCACCATCGGGCGCGTTGCGCGCACCCTGGAACATGGTGCCGGCGGCTATGCCGAGGCCCTGCGCGAGCAATCGTCGCGCCCTGTCGAATCCCACTGAGAGAACAAGATGAGTGCTTCCACGGCAGCACCGGCACGTGACCGGTTGCGTATCGCCATCCAGAAGAGCGGCCGCCTGGCCGAACCGGCGCGCAGCCTGCTGGCAGCCTGCGGGCTGAGCTGGCGGCAGAGCCGCGACAAGCTGTTCTGCTATGGCGAATCGCTGCCGGTGGACCTGCTGCTGGTGCGCGACGACGATATCCCCGGCCTGATCGCCGATGGCGTCTGCGATCTGGGCATCGTCGGCCAGAACGAACTCGAAGAGCAGGCATCCGAGCGCCGCCGCAACGGCCTGCCGGCCGCGTATCACGCGGTGCGCGGGGTCGGTTTCGGCCAGTGCCGGTTGATGCTCGCAGTGCCGGAAGAGTGGGACTGGCGGGGCGTGGCGCAACTGGCCGGCAAGCGCATCGCCACCAGCTACCCGGCGATCCTGGCCGACTGGCTGGAGCGCCAGGGCATCGATGCGACGGTGGTGGAATTGTCCGGCTCGGTGGAGATCGCCCCGCGCCTGGGCACTGCCGATCTGATCTGCGATCTGGTTTCCAGCGGCGCCACCCTGGCCGCCAACCAGCTCAAGCCGGTCGAACTGGTGATGGAGAGCGAAGCGGTGCTGGCCGGTGCGGTGCGCGAGCCGGCCGACGCACGCGCCGCGCTGCTGGCGATGCTGCTGCGGCGCATGGACGGCGTGCTCAAGCTGCGCGACAGCAAGCTGCTGATGTTCCGCGCCGAACACGGCAACGTGGATGCGCTGCGCCGTCTGCTGCCCGATGCCGAGCCGCTGGTGCAACTGCCCGACGATGGCAACGGCGCGTTGCGCCTGCAGACCATGTGTCATGGCGCGGTGACCTGGCAACGCTTGGAAGAACTCGAACGCGCAGGTGCGCAAGGTTTGATGGTGTTGACGGTGGAGCGCTCGCTGGCATGAAGATTCTCGATTGGTCGCAACTGGACGCCGCTGCGCGGACGCAGGCATTGACCCGCCCGGTGCAGACCGTGGCCACGCAGACGCGCGACGCGGTGGCTGCATTGATTGCCGATGTGCGCGCACGCGGCGATGCCGCCTTGCGCGAGATCACCGCGCGTTTCGATGGCGTGGCGCTGGACAGCTTCGCCGTGAGCGAGGCCGAATTCGCCGCCGCGCAAGCGGCGGTGGCGCCGGAACTGCGTCAGGCCATGCAGGATGCGGTGGCGCGCATCGACAGCTTCCACCGCGCCGGCATGAGCGACGGCTATGCGGTGGAAACCGCGCCAGGCGTGGTGTGCGAAAAGATCGTGCGGCCGATCGGCCGGGTCGGCCTGTACGTGCCGGCCGGCAGTGCGCCGTTGCCGTCGACCGCGTTGATGTTGGGTGTGCCGGCCCGTCTGGCCGGATGCCGCGAGGTGGTGTTGTGCACGCCGCCGCGCAAGGACGGCAGCGTGGACCCGGCGGTGCTGGTCGCCGCGCAGCTGACCGGCGTGCGCCGGGTGTTCAAGCTCGGCGGTGCGCAGGCGATTGCGGCAATGGCGTATGGCAGCGAATCGGTGCCGAGTTGCGACAAGCTGTTCGGCCCCGGCAACAGCTTCGTCACCGAGGCCAAGCAGCAGGTGGCGCAGTCCGGCGCGGCGGCGATCGACATGCCGGCCGGCCCGTCCGAAGTGCTGGTGATCGCCGATGCCGGTGCGCAGCCGGCCTTCGTTGCCGCCGATCTGCTGTCGCAGGCCGAACACGGCCCGGACTCGCAGGTGCTGCTGCTGTCCGACAGCGATGCGCTGATCGCGGCGGTGCAGGTGGAACTCGATGCCCAGCTGGCGCAACTGTCGCGTGCCGGGATCGCAGGCCAGGCGCTGGCGCAATCGCGCCTGATCAAGGTGCAGACCCTGGACGAGGCGTTTGCGATCAGCAACCGCTATGCACCGGAACATTTGATTCTCGCGCTGCGCGAGCCGCGTGCGTGGCTGAGCCAGGTCGAAGCGGCCGGCTCGGTGTTTCTCGGCGATTACACGCCCGAAGCGTTGGGCGATTACTGCAGCGGCACCAACCACGTGTTGCCGACCAGCGGCGCGGCGCGCGCCTACAGCGGCGTGAGCGTGGCCAGCTTCCAGAACATGGTCAGCGTGCAGGCCGCCAGCAAGGCCGGCATCGACGGCATCGGCGCATGCGCGCTGATTCTGGCGCGCGCCGAAGGCCTGGATGCGCACGCCAATGCAGTGGCATTGCGCATGGGAGTGGCAGCATGAGCACGTCATCGATTCTGGAACTGGTACGCGAGGACCTGCGTGCGTTCGCCGGCTATTCGTCGGCGCGCACCAGCGCCTTGCAGGGCGATGTGTGGCTCAACGCCAACGAGTCGGCCTGGGGCAATCCGGCCGACCCGGGCGCGAGCACGCGGCGCTACCCGGATCCGCAACCCAAGGGCCTGCGTGCCGCCCTGGCGGGGTTGTACGGCTGCACGTCCGAGCAGCTGTTGATCGGCCGCGGCAGCGACGAGGCGATCGATCTGCTGGTGCGCGGTCTGTGCGTCCCCGGGCGCGATGCGGTGGTGGTGACGCCACCGGTGTTCGGCATGTACGCGGTGTGCGCGCGCCTGCAGAACGCGCCCCTGGTCGACGTGCCGCTGGTGGACGGCCCTGCGGGTTTCCACGCGGATATCCCGGCGATTGTCGCGGCAGCGCTGGCCTCGCGGGCCAAGCTGGTGTTCCTGTGTTCGCCGTCCAACCCGGCCGGCTCCGCGATTGCCCTGGACGCGATCGAAACCGCGGTGCAGGCCCTGCAGGGCAAGGCGCTGGTGGTGGTCGACGAGGCCTACGGCGAATTCTCCGATGTGCCGTCGGCTGTGAGCCTGCTGGCGCGCTACGACAATCTGGCGGTGTTGCGCACGCTGTCCAAGGCGCATGCGCTGGCAGCGGCGCGCATCGGCAGCCTGATCGCCAACGCCGAGCTGATCGCCCTGCTGCGGCGCTGCCAGGCGCCGTACCCGGTGCCGACCCCGTGTGCGGCAATGGCCGAGCAGGCCTTGTCGGCGCCTGCGCTGCAGGTCACGCGTCGGCGCATCGCCGAGGTGCGCAGCGAGCGCAAACGCGTGCACCAGGCGCTCGAGCAGCTGGCCGGTGTGCGTCAGGTGTATCCCTCGCAGGGCAACTTCTTGCTGGTGCGCTTCGACGATGCAGAGGCGGCCTTCCAGGCGCTGCTGGAGGCCGGGGTGGTGGTACGCGACCAACGCGCGGTTGCGCAGCTGTCCGACGCGCTGCGCATCACCCTGGGCACGCCCGAACAGAACGAGCGCGTGCTGAGCGCGCTGCAACGCACGCAGGAGGCCGTCGCATGACCCCGATTCTTTTCGTCGACCGCGACGGCACGCTGATCACCGAGCCGGCCGATTACCAGATCGACGCCTACGAAAAACTGCGCCTGGTCGACAACGTGATTCCGGCGATGCTCAAGTTGCGCGATGCCGGCTATCAGTTCGTCATTGTCAGCAACCAGGACGGGCTGGGCAGCGACAGCTATCCGCGCGCGTCCTTCGATGGCCCCAACAACCTGATGCTGCAGATCTTCGCCAGCCAGGGCATCGTGTTCCGCGAGGTGTTGATCGACTGCAGCTGGCCGGCCGACAACGCGCCCACGCGCAAACCCGGCGTCGGCCTGATGGTGCCTTACCTGCAGGACCGCAGCATCGACTGGGCACGCTCGGCAATGGTGGGCGACCGCGTCACCGACATCCAGTTCGCGCAGAACCTCAATATCCGCGGCTTCCAGCTGCGCACCGACGAGTTCGGTGGCGAGTGGGACTGGCCCGGCATCGCCCACGAGCTGGCCGATGCGCCAAGGCGCGCGGTGGTTCAACGCAACACCAGGGAGACCAAAATCCGCGTCGAACTGGATCTGGACCGTGTGGCCGAGCCGAACACCGCCACCGGCCTGCCGTTCTTCGATCACATGCTGGAACAGATCGGCAAGCACGGCGGTTTTGCGCTGGACATCCGCGCCGAAGGCGACCTGCATATCGACGAGCACCACACCATCGAAGATACTGGCTTGGCCCTGGGCCAGGCCTTGCGCGAAGCGCTGGGCGACAAGCGCGGCATCGGCCGTTACGGGTTCGATCCGGAAAGCGGCCCATGGCAAGTTGCCGGCGCCACCGCGCAGCATGGCTTCACGTTGCCGATGGACGAAACCATCGCCAGTGCTGCGCTGGATTTCAGCGGCCGGCCGTATTTCGTGTTCGACGGCGAGTTCAAGCGCGAGCGCGTCGGCGACATGCCGACCGAGCTGGTGCCGCATTTCTTCCGCTCGATCTGCGATGCGTCCGGCTTGAATCTGCATCTGAGCGTGCGCGGGGAGAACGATCACCACAAGGTGGAAGCCTGCTTCAAGGCCCTGGCACGTGCGCTGCGCCAGGCGATCCGTCGCGAAGGCACGGCGTTGCCCACCACCAAGGGTGCGCTATGACCGATGTCGCGTTGATCGATGCCGGCGGCGCCAATCTGGGCTCGGTGCGTTACGCGTTGGAGCGGCTGGGCGTGGAAGCGCGCCTGGTACGCGATGCCGCAGGGTTGCAGGGCGCGCAGCGGGTGATCCTGCCTGGCGTCGGCGCTGCGCCCGAGGCGATGTCGCGCCTGCGCGCACAGGGCCTGGTCGAGCCGTTGCGACAACTGCAGGTGCCGCTGATCGGCATCTGCTTAGGGATGCAGTTGCTGTTCGAGCGTTCCGAAGAAGGCGATGTCGATTGCCTGGGCTTGCTGCCGGGCATCGTGCGTCACATGACGCCGGCGCTCGGCATTCGCGTGCCGCATATGGGCTGGAATCAGCTGGTGCCGATGCGCGCGTCCGCGCTGCTGGACGGCCTGCCGGAGCGTGCCAGTGCGTATTTCGTGCATGGGTATGCCGCGCCGGTGACGGCCGACACCGTGGCCGCCTGCGATCACGGCGGCCTGTTCACGGCGGTGGTGCAGCAAGGCCTGCGCTGCGGCGCGCAGTTTCACCCCGAGCGTTCGGCCGAGACCGGTGCACGCATCCTGCGCAATTTTCTTGAGATGAGCTTCCCATGAGTTTCACCGTTTACCCGGCGCTGGATATCCGCAACGGCCGCGTGGTGCGCCTGCTGCAAGGCGACTACGCACGCGAGACGCAGTACGGCGACGATGTGCTGCCGCGCGCGCAGGCGCTTGCCGATGCCGGCGCGCAATGGATGCATCTGGTCGATCTGGATGCGGCAAAGGCCGGTGGTTACACATTGGCCAGCACACTGGGCGAGATCGCAGGTGCCACCGGCTTGCGGGTGCAGACCGGCGGTGGCGTGCGCTCGCGCGAGGATGTGGCGCGCATCCTTGATGCCGGCGCCGCACGCGTGGTGATCGGCTCGTTGGCGGTGCGCCAGGCCGGGACCGTCATCGAATGGCTGCAGGAATTCGGCGCCGATCGGCTGACCATCGCGCTGGACACGCGTCAGGACGCGGACGGCGTATGGCAGTTGCCGGTGCATGGCTGGACCGAAGCCGCCGAGGCCACGTTGGATCAGCTGGCCGTGCGTTACGCGCAGGCCGGCCTGCAGCATCTGCTGTGCACCGACATCGCGCGCGACGGCATGCTGTCCGGCCCGAACATGGATTTGTACGCGCACCTGCGCACGCTGGCGCCGCAGTTACAGGTGCAGGTGTCCGGCGGTGCGCGCAACCTGGCCGATGTCGCGGCCGCCAAGGCTGCCGGCTGCGCCGGCATCGTGCTCGGCAAGGCCTTGCTGGAAGGGCATCTGGCATTGAAGGAGGCACTGGCATGCTGAGCCGCCGCATCATTCCGTGCCTGGACGTGCGCGACGGGCGCGTGGTCAAGGGCGTCAAGTTCCGCGACCACATCGACATGGGCGACATCGTCGAACTGGCGCTGCGCTACCGCGACCAGGGCGCAGACGAACTGGTGTTCTACGACATCGGTGCCAGCCCGGAAGGGCGCTCGGTCGACTACACCTGGGTCGAGCGGGTGGCGCGGCTGATCGATATCCCGTTCTGCGTGGCCGGCGGCATCGGTAATGTCGAAACCGCGCGCGCGGTGCTGCATGCCGGTGCCGACAAGATTTCGATCAACTCGCCGGCGCTCGGCAGGCCGCAGTTGATCTCCGAGCTGGCCGATGCCTTCGGCGTGCAGTGCGTGGTGGTCGGTGTCGACTCGATTCGTGAGGACGATGGGCAGTGGAGGGTGCGTCGCTATACCGGCGACCCGAGCAAGACCCAGGCCTTGCCGATGCGCACGCTGGACTGGGTGGCCGAAGCGCAGCGCCTGGGTGCGGGCGAGATCGTGCTCAACTGCATGGACAACGACGGCGTGCGGCGCGGCTACGACATCGCGCAGCTGCGTCAGGTGCGCGCGTTGTGCCGCGTGCCGTTGATCGCCTCCGGCGGTGCTGGCGAGATGCAGCATTTTGCCGATGTGTTCGACCAGGCCGATGTCGATGGCGCGCTGGCGGCAAGCGTGTTTCACAGCGGCGCGATTCCGATCCCGGCACTCAAGCAATTCCTGCGCGCGCAACAGATCGAGGTACGTGATGGGCAGTAACGAGATGACAGCGGGCGACGCGTTGGCCGCGCTGGACTGGAGCAAGGGCGAGGGCCTGTTGCCGGTGGTCGTGCAGGACGCCGACAACCTGCGCGTGCTGATGCTGGGCTACATGAATGCCGAAGCGCTGGCGGTGACGCAGCAGGGTGGCGAAGTGACCTTCTTCAGCCGCAGCAAGCAGCGCCTGTGGACCAAGGGCGAGAGCTCGGGCAACGTGTTGCGGGTGGTGTCGATCGAGACCGATTGCGACGCCGACACGCTGCTGGTGCAGGCGCGTCCGCACGGGCCGACCTGCCATCTGGGCCGCACCAGCTGTTTTCCGGGCGCGCCCGGCCAGTTCCTCGGCAGCCTGGACGCCTTGATCGCCTCGCGCGAGCAGGAACGCCCGCACGGCAGCTACACCACCAAGCTGTTCGAGCAGGGCATCCGCCGCATCGCGCAGAAGGTGGGCGAGGAGGGCGTGGAAACCGCACTGGCCGGCGTGGTGCAGGGCGATGCCGAGTTGCTCGGCGAGTCGGCCGACCTGCTGTATCACCTGATCGTGCTGCTGCGCGCGCGTGGCCTGGGCCTGGACGATGCGGTGGCGTTGCTGGAGTCGCGGCACAGATAACGCGGTCGCGTAGGAGCGCACCTGGGCGCGACGCGTTATCGGTAGGCCCGTCGCGCCCGGGTGCGCTCCTACGGGATGTGGCGGCGTGTCTTTGTGGCGATGGCGGGTACACTTTCCGCTGATCTTCGCGCAGGAAAACCCATGCAGCTCCGCTTCGCTCTGTTGGCTCTGGGTGTGCTCGCGGGGAGCGCGTACGCGCGCGATGCCGTGGTCGATGGCACCGTCTACGAAGAACGCGACGGGCGTGCCGGGCGCAGCGCCGATGAGCCAGGCATTGCCGATGTAGTGGTCTCCAACGGCGAGCAGCTGGTACGTACCGATGCGCAAGGCCACTACCGCCTGCCGGTGCGCGACGGGCAGACGGTGTTCGTGATCAAGCCGGGCGAGCGCAGCTTCGTGCCAGCCGCCGACGGACTGCCGGGTTTCTGGCGTCACTACGCGCCCGAGGGCTCGGCAAAGCGCAACTACCCAGGCATCGCCGCGACCGGGCGCAATACGCAGCACTGGGATTTTGCGCTGACCCCGCGCGCCAGTGCCGGCAAGCAGGGCTTCCAGATGCTGGTGTTTGCCGACAGCCAGACCGCCAGCCTGACCGACGTGGGCTACTACCAGCGCGATATCGTGGCACCGATCGTCGGCAAGACCTCGGCCAGGCTGGGCACCACGCTGGGCGATATCGTCAGCGACGATCTGAGCCTGTACCCGGCCTTGAACAAGGTCACCACCCAGCTGGGCGTGCCGTGGTTCCATGTGCCGGGCAATCACGATCTCGACGTCGACGCCGGCGACGATGCGCATTCGCTCGACAGCTGGCGTGCCGTCTACGGCCCGGACACCTATGCGGTGGAAGAGGCCAATGCCAGCTTCGTGTTCCTGGACGATGTGATCTATACGCCAGGCGGCAAACCGGCCTATGTGGGCGGCCTGCGCGAGGACCAGTTCGCATTCCTGCAGGCCTATCTGGCGCAGCTGCCGCGCGAGCGGCTGCTGGTGCTGGGCATGCATATTCCGTTGTTCGACGCGGCGCCGGGGCAGGAGACCTTCCGGCATGCCGATCGTCGCCGCCTGTTCGCCTTGTTGAAGGATTTTCCGCATGTGCTGGTGCTCAGCGCACACAGTCATACCCAGCGACAGGTCGATCACGGCGCCGACGAAGGCTGGCAGGGCGCCCGCCCGCTGCACGAATACAACGTCGGCGCGGCCTGCGGTGCGTTCTGGTCCGGTGCCAAGGATGCCGCTGGCATTCCCGACGCGACGATGAGCGACGGCACGCCGAACGGCTACGCGGTGCTGCAGGTCGCGCCCGGCGGCGACTACACGCTGGCCTATCACGTCGCGCGCTCGGTCGATGACGCGCAACTGCTGCTGCACGCGCCCAAGGTGCTGCGCCAGGGTGCGTATGCGGCCTGGGGGATCTACGCCAATGTCTTCATGGGCCAGGACGACACCCTCGTCGAGATGCGTATCGACAATGGCGCATGGCAGCCGATGAAGCGGGTGGAGCGCGCCGATCCGCGCCTGCTGGCCGAGAACGTGCGCGACGATGCGGCCGAGCAATTGCGCGGCTACGACCGCTCGCCCGAGGCCACGCCGTCCACGCATCTATGGCGCGGTGCGTTGCCGACCACGCTGGAGGTGGGCGAGCACGCGGTGGACGTGCGCGCATCGCTGCCAACGGGGCAGTACAGCGCACGCACGGTGTATCGCTTGCAGCGCGCCGATCCTTGAGGAGGAGGAGGCGTGTGTGGGGCGAGGGGTCTGGTGTGGAGCCCGTCGCGCATCAATGCGCTCCTACGGTGGTGGGTTGTTGGTTCGTTGACGCTTGAACCCTATCGCCGGAAACACAAACGCCTCCACGAGGGAGGCGTTTTGGGATCCGCGCTGGCAGGCGATGGCGCGCTGGCGGGGATCGATGCTGGCTGGCGTGAGCTGGCTGGCCGGGCGAGTGTAGCGAGGCTGCGCCAGCGCTGACGAAACGAGAATTAGTCTCAGCACGCCGGGGCCGTCAAGGCGTCGCTGGTGCCGGCACGGGCGACGGTTTGCGCGGGCTGGCCGGTGCGGCCGGCACCTTGGCCTCGGTCGGATTGTCCACCGGCTTCGTCTCGGACTCAGCTTGCGGATCCTGGCCCTGCCCGGCATCCGGAGCGGTCTCCAGCGGCGGATACGGGTAGGCCACGGCCGCGCCTGCGTGCAGTCCCGCACGCCAGCGTGCCAGCACCGGCGCGATGCGCCTGCCGAGCGACTGCTGCGGCAACGACGGCAGTTCGCCTTCCTGCTGCTCGCGCGCGGTGATCGCCGTCCTGGCCATATCGAACGCGGCCAGCGGGTCGTCGCTGCGGTTCATCGCATCGATCAGCCAGGCCTGGCCGAAGTAGGTTGCATTGGAGGTGTTGCCGCAGCCGAACGAGGGCCGGTCGGCGCGCGCGGCGGCGAGGATCAGCGTGTCGGGCGAACGCAGCGCCGGAATGAAGCCGCCCGAATAGCACGCCGACAGCACGATGATGCGATTGCCGATGCCGGCATCGTCCAAAGCCTGGCGCAGATCCTGCGGGCTGATGAAGTCTTCCTCGTTCTGGTCCACCTGCACGTACAGCGTGTGGTCTTCGGTGCCGTGGGTGGTGACGAACAGCAGCAGCGCGTCTTGCTTGCGATCCATGCGCTTGCCGATTGCGGCGAGCGTGTCGTACAGGTTGTCGTAGGTCGCCAGCGGTGCGTATGGCCGCTCGCCCAGATTGTCGGGGTTGTTGACCAGGGTGACCACGCGGCCGCGCGCAGCGAAGCGTTGTTCGAACAGCTGCCTGAGGTAGAGCGTCTCGTTGCGAAACACATCGTCGCTGGCATCGCCGGCGAAGCCGATCACATACAGGTCGGTCACCCCAGGACGCTGCGGCTGCAGTGCGTTCAATGCCTGCGCAAGCGCCGCCTGGTCGACCGGGTCCACCTCATCCTTGCCTGCCGCCGCCTGGTTCGGCAGTGCGGCACCGGCATCGGGATGACAGCCGGCCATCAACGCCACGATGAGGATCAACAAGGAGAGTCGCCGCAGCAAGGCGTTCGGTCCGAAGGTAGGATGCAGCGACATGAAGAACGCCGAGGTCTGGGAACGGGTGGAGCGCCTGGGCGCAGTGATCGCAACGCAGGCCATGACGTTGCACAACGGTCATCGATCCGCTTCAAGCACATCTTGCAGAACACGTTGCCTGCAGCAGGCCTGCCAAGTCTCGCCACTGCGCATTGGCAAGGTCGGCTGAGCCACGCCTGCAACAGCGCCGCGGGCCTGCCGTCAGGCGGGTGCGCACGGCGCGCTTGAACCGCAATGCATCAGGAGCGCATGCAACGCGGAGTAACGACTGCGCTCACCCGAGGATGAGCGCAGCGGGCTTGCCGATCGCGCTTACAGCGCCAGCTCGGTGAAACTTTCCACGCGCTGGTGGCTGCCGATCTCGTCGGCCGAGCGTGGGGTGGGGTAATCCTCGCGACGGTCCAGCAACGCGGTACGCATGCCGGCACGCTTGGCGGCGTCCAGCTCTTCGATCACGTCCGACAGGAACAGGATTTCGCCCGGCGGCACGCCGATGCGTTCGGCGATGCGGCGGTAGCTGGCGCTCTCGCGCTTGGGGCCGACCTCGGTATCGAACCAGTCGCTGATCAGCCCGCTCAGGTCGCCGGCATCGCTATGGGCGAAGAACAGCTTCTGCGCCGGCACCGAGCCGGACGAATACACGTACAGCGGAATGCCGGCCGCATGCCAGGCCTGCAGCTGGATCGCCGCATCGGCATAGATGTGCGCGGTGAAGTCGGCGGTCTTGTAGCCCTCGCTCCAGATCATCCCCTGCAGCGCCTTGAGTGCGGTGTGCTTGCGATCCTCGTCGATCCAGGTCTGCAGGGTGCTGACCAGGACTTCGTCCGGCACGTCCTCGCCGATCTCGTCGGCCACCTGGTTGAGCCAGTGCCGCACCTGCGGGTGACCGCCGTGCTCCTGCACGTAAGCCGGCATGGCGCGGCGCGCATACGGAAACAACACGTCCTTGACGAACGAGATGCTGCTGGTGGTGCCTTCGATATCGGTGAGGATCGCTTGCGGTCGTGTCATCGTCAGCTGGCCTTTGGAGGTTTCTCGGGGGCGTAGCGGGGGAATTGTTGGGCGATTTCGGTGCCGGTGAAGTGGCCGACCCAGCCATCGGGCTCGGTGAAGAAGCGGATCG
This sequence comes from Xanthomonas arboricola pv. guizotiae, assembly GCF_002940205.1. Classification (GTDB taxonomy): domain Bacteria; phylum Pseudomonadota; class Gammaproteobacteria; order Xanthomonadales; family Xanthomonadaceae; genus Xanthomonas; species Xanthomonas arboricola_C. Next base: position 62,101 of record NZ_MDSK01000023.1, on the reverse strand, counting down.
CCACGAAGTGCGGCTCCGGCCCCATGTCGAACCAGTGCAGGGTGCTGTCGGGCACGGCGATCAGGTCGTCCTTCACGCATTCGATCTCGTAGACCTTGTTGTCCACGTGCAGCGTGAACTGGCCCGAGCCGGCGACGAAGAAGCGCACCTCGTCTTCCTTGTGGAAGTGCTCGTCCAGGAACTTGGCGCGCATTTCCTCGCGCTTGGGATTGTCCGGCGCGATGCTGACCACGTCGACGGTCTTCAGCCCGCGCTCGGCGCTGAGCCGCTCGATATCCTCGCGGTAGGCTGCCATCACCTGCTCGGGTGATGCGCCCGGCTCGATCGGCTGATTGGCCTTCCAGCGCTCGAAGGTCACGCCGATCTTGCTCAGCTCGGCGGCAATCTGCTCGCCGTCGCGGCTATCGAGCTGCGGCAGGTTGGGATCGGAATCGTTGTAGATGCGAAGTCGGCTCATGGCGATCTGGCTCACAGAGGAAAGGGGGAGGTGACGAGGACTCAGCGCCGGCCGCGCAGCTTCAGCAGCTCGAGCTCGCAATGCAGCAGGAATTCGAAGGCCTCCAGGTGACGGCGCGCCTCGGCCATGTTGCGGCCCCACGCATACAGACCGTGTCCTTCGATGAGATACCCCCACAGGCTCTGTTTGTCCAGCAGGGCCTCGACCTGCGCGGCCAGCACCTGCATGTCCTGTGTATTGGCGAACACCGGCACGTTCACTGCCGTTTCATGGGTGGTGTTGCCCTCGAAGGCTTTCAACAGCTCATAGCCTTCCAGACGGATCACGCCGCTGCCGGCGTACAGCCGCGAGGCAATGGTCTGCACCGGCGAATGCGTGTGCAGCACGCAGCCGATCTCGGGGAAGCGGCGATACAGCTGGGTATGCAGCAGCGTCTCCGCAGACGGGCGCAACGGGCGACCGACCGCCAGGCCGTGGAAGTCCACCACCATGATGTCTTCTTCGACCAGGCGGCCCTTGTCGCGGCCGGACACGGTGATCGCCGCGTGCTGTTCGTCCAGGCGATGGGAGAAATTGCTGCTGGTGGCCGGCGTCCAGCCGGCCTGGGCCAGCTCGCGGATATTGCCGATCAGCAGGTGCGCCAGCTCGTGCAGACGCGCGGCGCTATAGGGCAGGGGGGCAGTGGTCGCATTCATGGACCTATTCTACTGCCCCGCCGGATCACGGTCAGGTGCAGCGCAGCAGGGTTTTGTTCCTGCTAGGCCCGTACCCAGAGCGGCCTATTAAACGTGAGGAGCGCGCGCCTGGCAGTGAGCGCGGTGGTTCGTCAGTCGTCTGTTGTTGGATGCAGTCAGAAGCCCAGGTCAAATGCCTGGTCGGTCGAGCGCGCGGTGCCTTCACCGCCCGCGGGACACGCCGCAAGTACGTCCATGTAGGCTCGGTGGCGGCATCCATGCCGCCACACGGTCCCGCAATCGGCGAGGCCACCGCACCAGAGAGTGAATCGGTGGTCGTGTGAAAGCTGCTTGTTGCTCGGGTTGAATCTGGAAGCTGATCGGAAGCGATGCGATCCGAGAAACACACCGCATGCTCTGCTCGCAACCCTGCTTACCGACTATCTCGACAGGTCCTTGCCCGCCCACCGTCGCGGGACCTTACGCGGCATGGATGCCGCGTAAGAGCCTACACGGACGTACTTGCGGCGTGTCCTGCGATGGTGGGCGGGCAAGGACCCTGCAGCCAAGTCGCAGATCAGCGGCCACCAACCAATCTGCAGATCAGTCCCCCTGCAGCGAAGGCTCAGATCATCGCTTCGCCATAGGCTGCCAGCGCGCAGGCGTTCCATCAGCCGCTCTCAGCCCACGCGTATGATCAACGACCATCGCGCAGACGGCTGTGGCGATAGCCGTAGCCGAAATAGACCACCAGCCCGACCAGCGTCCACACTCCCATCAGCATCCAGTTGTGCAGGGTCATCGCCGACAGCAGGGCCAGGCAGCTCAACACGCCGGCGCTGCAGATCAGCCAGGCCACCGGCATGCGGAACGGACGCGGCAGTTCCGGGTGGGTACGGCGCAGGATCAGCACGCCGGCGCACACCGCCGCGAAGGCGATCAGCGTGCCCATCGAGGTCAGCTCGCCCAGCACGTCCAGCGGGAAGACCGCTGCCAGCACGGCGATGCCCACGCCGGTGATCACGGTATTGACGTGCGGGGTGCGGTACTTGGGATGGATGCGGGTGAACACCGACGGCAGCAGCCCGTCGCGCGCGATGATCATGAAGATGCGCGGCTGGCCGATGATCATCACCAGCACCACCGACGACAGCCCGATCAGCGCGCCGACTTCCACCACCACGCGCAACCAGGCCAGCTGCGGATGCGCCGCCACCGCGGTGACCACCGGCTCGTCGGTGCCGAGCAGGGTGTAGGGCACCAGGCCGGTCATCACCGCCGCCATGGCGATGTAGAGCACGGTGCAGATGACCAGCGACAGGATCATGCCGATCGGCAGGTCGCGTTGCGGGCGGTGCGATTCCTGCGCCGCCACCGACACCGCCTCGAAGCCGATATAGGCGAAGAACACCATCGCCGCGCCGCGCAGCACGCCGTCCATGCCGTACTTGCCCGGACCTTCGTTGGCCGGAATGAACGGGTGCCAATTGGCGGTATCCACGTACTTCCAGCCCACCGCGATCACCAGCAGGATCAGCCCGGTCTTGAGGATCACCATCGCCATGTTCATCGCCGACGACTTGCGGATGCCCACATAGCACAGCCAGGTCAGCAGCAGCACGATGCCGGCCGCGGGCAGGTTGGCGATCGCGCCGGTGCGCTGCAGCTTGCCGTCCAGCGGCGCGCTGACCAGGGCGGCCGGCAGGTGGATGTCGAAATGTTCCAGCAGGCTGAGGAAATAGCCGGTCCAGCTGACCGCCACCGCCGAGGCGGAGACGCCGTATTCCAGCACCAGCATCCAGCCGATGAACCAGGCCGCCAGTTCGCCGAAGGTGGCATAGGTATAGGTGTAGGCGCTGCCGGAGACCGGCACCATCGCGGCGAACTCGGCGTAGGCCATTGCGCAGAACGCGCAGCACACCGCGGCCAGCACGAACGACAGCATGATCGCCGGGCCGGCGTGGTCGGCCGCGGCCTGGCCGGTGATGACGAAGATGCCGCCGCCGATCACCGCGCCGATGCCCAGGGCGGTCAGCCCCCACGGCCCGAGTGCGCGTTGCAGGCCCAGCCCGTCGGCCGCCTCGTGGCTGGCGTGCGGGTGTTTGGTGGCCCAGAGTTGCTTGAACATGCAGCGGTTCCTGTTGAATCCCTGCACGTGGCGGTGCGGGCGTGTGCGGGATATGCGGGCTGTTGCGAGGGACTCGTGTCGTCAAATCCCCGCACACGGATGTGCGGGCTGTTGCGAGGGACGCGTGTCGTCAAATCCCCGCACACGGATGTGCGGGCTCTTGCGAAGGACTCGCACTCAAGCCTTGCGGGCCAGCCGGCTATGGCGAATGCCATAACCGAAATAGATGGCCAGGCCGATCACGGTCCAGCCCACGAACACCTTCCAGTGTTCCTGGAAGGCCTGGAAGAACAGGAACAGGCAGGCCAGCGCGCCCAGCGGGCAGATCAGCATCGCCAGCGGCACCCGGAACGGCCGCGGCAGATCCGGCTTGGTGAAACGCAGCACCATCACCCCGGCGCACACGGTGGCGAAGGCGAGCAGGGTGCCCATCGACACCAGCTCGCCCAGCACGCTGAGCGGGATCAAGCCGGCCAGCAGCGCCGCGACCACGCCGACGAAGAGCGTGCCGACGTAGGGGGTATGGAACTTCGGATGCACCTTGCCGAACAGCCGGGGCATCAACCCGTCCTTGGCCATGGTGTAGAAGATGCGCGGCTGCGCCATCAGCATCACCAGCACCACCGAGGACAGGCCGGCGATCGCGCCGATCTCCACCGCGGTCTTGAGCCAGGTCAGCTGCGGGTGCGCTTCCAGCGCGGTGGCCACCGGCTTGGCGGTGCCGAGCTGGGTGTAGGGCAGCAGGCCGGTCAGCACCGCGCAGACGATGATGTAGATGACGGTACAGACCGCCAGCGACACCAGGATGCCGATCGGCATGTTCTTCTGCGGATCCTTGGTCTCGCCGGCGGAGGTGGAGACCGCGTCAAAGCCGATATACGAGAAGAACACGATGGACGCGGCGCGGAACACGCCGTCCCAGCCGAACTGGCCCGGCCCGGTGTTCTCCGGGATGAAGGGATGCCAGTTGGCCGGGTCGATGTAGGCGATACCGAAGCCGACGAACAGGCAGATCACCACCACCTTGATCGCCACCACGATGGCGTTGGCGAATGCCGACTGGGTGACGCCGACGTAGCACAGCATGCTCACCGCCGCCACGATCAGCACGGCCGGCAGGTTGATGAGGTTGCCCGAACCGACAAAGTTGTGGCCGTCCCAGGCCAGTGGCGCGCCGGCCAGCTCCGCCGGAAACGGCAATCCCAGCGTGCCGGTCAGGAAACTGATCAGGTAGGCGGACCAGCCGACCGCAACGCTGGAGCCGGCGAACAGGTATTCCAGTACCAGGCACCAGCCGATGAACCAGGCGATGCCCTCGCCGAGGGTGGCATATGAATACGAGTAGGCGCTGCCGGAAACCGGCATCATCGCCGCGAACTCTGCGTAGCACAGGCCGGCGAACGCGCAGGCGATGCCGGCAAACACGAACGACAGCATCACCGCCGGTCCTGCGTGGTTGGCAGCGGCCTGGCCGGTCAGCACGAAGATGCCGGCGCCGATCACCGCGCCGATGCCAAGCATGATCAGATGCTTGGCAGTGAGGGTGCGTTGCAGTGTGGCCTCGCCTTGCAGGCGGCCTTCGACCGGTTCGCCCCCATCGACATGTCCAGCGGGCTCGATCGGTTTGACCCTCAACAGAGACTTCAGCATTCGGTACATCCCCAAGTGGCAAAGCTAAGGCGCGCGCGCCTGGACGAAGGTGGTGCGCCGCATCCCGGTGGGACAGGCAAGCGGCCTACCTTGCCAAAGCTACGCGCTCACGACAAGCACGTACGCAGCATGAACGACGATAATGAGCGCCTGGCCCGCAACGGGCGACCGAGAACGACAGATGGTGGATGCGACGCTGCAACAGCAATTGGCTGCCTATCGCGCACGCTGGCCGGACGAAGCCGAGTTGGCCGAGCAATTCGCGCAACTGCTGGACGATGCCAGTAATCCATTCGTGCGCGAGCGTGTCGAAGGTCATTTCACCGGTTCTGCGTGGGTGGTCAGCGCCGATGGCACGCGCACGCTGCTGACCCATCACCGCAAGCTGCAGCGTTGGCTGCAGCTGGGCGGACACGCCGACGGCGACCGCGATCTGGCGCAGGTCGCTTTGCGCGAGGCGCAGGAGGAGTCTGGATTGAGCGGGCTGCGCCTGGCGGAGCCGGCAATCTTTGACCTGGACCGGCACTGGATTCCAGCAAGGGGCGAGGTGGCCGGGCATTGGCACTACGATGCGCGCTATTTGGTGGTCGCCGGCGAGAACGAGCACTTCCAGGTCAGCGAGGAGTCGCTGGCCCTGGCTTGGAGGCCGATCGCCGAACTGCTCGCGGAACCGGACCTGGATACCTCCTTGCGGCGAATGGCGCGGAAGTGGGTGGCGCGCCCATTGGTCTGGCTGAGCTGACAAGAGGTTCCGAGGCACCGCCAGTGTATCGCTGCAGGACTGATGCGCCCGAAGCGCGAGTTCTAGGGTCTGCAGCGATCTATGGAATCGGATAGCGGCTGCGAATGGGTGGCAGCCCCTCGATCACCGCTCAGCGCGACATTACCAATGTGCCGTGCCCGCAGCCGGATGCTGGACGCGTCGATGTCGTCGCTATCGATCATCTCGTCAATCAGTTCCCCGTGCCGGATCGTCAGCGTCTGTGCGCTCACGTTGGCAACATCCTGTAGATCCAGAGCAATCTTGCTCTTGCCGATAGACGGTGCGTCCAGGGTTTCATCGACCAATTCTCCCTCGTCGATACGCACGCAGCCGTTGCCCCGGACGTTTCCGGAATCGCGCAGCCTGACCTTGACCTTGCTATTGCGAATGCGCTTTGCGTCGACCGGTTCATCGATCAGTTCTGCATGATCGATGACCAGCGCCTGGTGTGCATGAAGGTTACCGCTCTGGCGCATGGTCACGCGAACATCGGCTCGCTCCAGAGACGGCGTCTCCACGATACTGCTCAATAACGCGCCTTGTCTGATCTCGATCCTGCCTGCCTCGACATTTGCGGCCTGGTCGAGATGCACGCCGGTCGTGCCGCTTCGCATCGACGAGACAAGCGAGGCATACGGCAAATAGGCTCGATCGATTTTCAGCGTACCTTGACTGCCTAGAACGTTTGCGCTCCGGCGCAGTTCGATGGCGATCGCAGGGGCCACCGAGGGATTGGACGTGCGTATGTCCATGAATGAACTCCGGCTCGGCGGCATCGGGCCGGTACGGCCGATGCGGACTTCAGCGCCAGGCTGAGATAGCAGGATGTTCGCTGAATCTTCAATCGCTATCCGAATATACGCATTTTTGCCCACCGGTCCTGCCACCAGACTCATCGGCGCTTGCGCAGCGCTGTCGTCACTGATATCGAGCAGGCCTGAGACGTGGAGGTTGCCACTGTGGCGGACGAGCAGCCGGACGTCGGCGGACCGTCCTATGCCATACACCAGCAAAGGCAACAGCGAGGCTGTCATGCGGGCATTATCCACGCTGGCATTGCGCTCGTTGCACACGGCAATGGAGACGTTTTGTCCATCGCCGATCATGACGGCGTCGGCCGTTGCAAGTCTCTTCCAAGGGCCGGCGTTGAAAGAAATGAAGCGGCCTGCCGTCGCGGGCCGTGTTGCCGTGCATGCCCTCGGTAGAGCAAAGCGAGAGCGAGGCTCCAAGACACTGGCCTGCGCGTACGTGCTGTGCAGCAACGCCAGCGTGATGAAAAAAACGATCTGCTCGATGTGTCTGGCGACCTTCGGCGAAGACCACGCGCTATGAAACCTGCTCCTCATCCGTATCGTCCCTATTAGGAAAGCGGCTGCTTGAAAGAGGGGGCGCTGCGAACGCTGCCTTGTTCGCACACTAGCACTGGATGCGATCGGAACGTGTGCCTGATGCCAGGTATCGGATGCTGCGCAGCCTCGCTCTCATTGTCTGCGCAATGTCGAGACGATGTGCACGATGCTGGATCGGGAGGTCAGCTCCAGCACATGCCCGCTGCTTTGCCTCGCGAAAACGTTCCTACGCAGTCAGAGAGCATGCGTAGCGTAAAAGCGGTGCGGATATCGGGCGGCGATATCCACCCTCAATACAGGATGCGCGTCCGCAAGGTGCCCTGGATCTGGGCCAATCCTTCCTTCAACGCGGTGGCCTGCGCCTCGCTGGCGCTGACATCGATCACTACGTAACCCACCCTGGCGTCGGTGCGCAGGAACTGGCCGTCGATGTTGACGTTATGGCGCGAGAACAGTTCGTTGATCTTGGACAGCACGCCCGGCACGTTGCGGTGGATATGCAGCAAGCGCAGGCTGTCGGGATGTTCGGGCAGGGTGACTTCAGGGAAATTCACCGCCGACAAGGTGCTGCCGTTGTCGCTGTAGCGCACCAGTTTGGCGGCCACTTCGACACCGATATTGTCCTGCGCTTCCAGCGTGCTGCCGCCCACGTGCGGGGTCAGGATCACGTTGTCGTGCGCAATCAACGGGGATTCGAACGCATCGCCGTTGCCCTTGGGCTCGATCGGGAACACGTCCACCGCCGCGCCGCCGATCTGGCCGGAGGTCAGCGCCGCATCCAGCGCGTCGATATCGATGACGGTGCCGCGCGAGGCGTTGATCAGATGCGCGCCATGCTTCATGCGGGCAATTTCTGCAGCGCCGATCATGTCCTTGGTGGACGGCGTTTCGGGCACGTGCAAGGTCACCACGTCCGAGCGCGCCAGCAGGTCGTTCAGATCGATCGCCGCACGCGCGTTGCCCAGCGACAGCTTGGTTTCGATGTCGTGGAAGATCACCTGCATGCCCAAGGATTCGGCCAGCACGCCGACCTGCGTGCCGATATGCCCGTAACCGACGATGCCCAGCACCTTGCCGCGCGTTTCGTGGCTGCCGGCGGCCGACTTGGACCAGCCGCCGCGATGGCATTCGGCGTTCTTTTGCGGGATGCCGCGCAACAGCAGGATCGCCTCGGCGATGACCAGCTCGGCCACGCTGCGGGTATTGGAGTAGGGCGCGTTGAACACCGGGATGCCGGCCAGCTCGGCCGCGTCCAGATCGACCTGGTTGGTGCCGATGCAGAAGCAGCCCACTGCGATCAGCCGCTTGGCATGCGCCAGCACCTCGGCGCTCAACTGCGTGCGCGAGCGGATGCCGACGATATGCGCCTCGGCGATGCGCGCGATGAGCTCGTCTTCCGGCAACGACTTGGCGTGCAGTTCGATCTGCGAATAACCGGCGGCGCGCAGCACATCCACGGCGGTCTGGCTGATGCCTTCCAGCAACAGGACGCGGATGTCCTGCTTGGGAAACGAGGTTCTCTTCGGCGACATGGGGGAGCGCATTGCAGCAATCGGGTCGGCAACTATGCCAGATGCGCCGCGCGATGGGGCGCCCGCAACGCAGTGTTTGCGCAGGCGAAGTCCTTGCGGTGCAACGGTTTCAGCTGAATCCAACGCCGTGGCGGCGCCACGCCGTGCAACTGGACGCGCCTGGCGCGCACTGGCACGCTGTGCGGTTCCTACTGCAGCGCCGTGTGCCATGACCGATCCCCGTATCCTTTCGTTGCAACAGGCCGTGCCCGGGTTGCGTTTGAAGACCGAGCCGGCCGACCTGGAACACTACGGCCGCGACTGGACGCGGCGCTGGACGCCCAACCCGCTCGCGATTGCCTTGCCCGGTGCGGTGGACGAGGTGCAGGCGGTGCTGCGCTGGGCCAATGCGAATGCGGTTGCGGTGGTGCCTTCGGGCGGGCGCACCGGCCTGTCCGGCGGTGCGGTGGCCGCCAACGGCGAGCTGGTGCTGAGCCTGGAGCGCCTGAACAAGGCGCTGGAGTTCAATGCGGTGGATCGCACGCTCAGCGTCCAGGCCGGCATGCCGCTGGAAGCGGTGCACAATGCCGCGCGCGCGCATGGGCTGGTGTATCCGGTGGATTTCGCCGCGCGCGGCTCGTGTTCGATCGGTGGCAACATCGCCACCAATGCCGGTGGCATCCGCGTGATCCGCTACGGCAATACCCGCGACTGGGTCGCCGGCCTGAAGGTGGTCACCGGTGCCGGCGATCTGCTCGAACTCAACAACGCGCTGGTGAAGAATTCCAGCGGCTACGATTTCCGCCATCTGATGATCGGCTCCGAAGGCACGCTCGGCGTGGTGGTCGAGGCGACGCTGCGACTGACCGACCCGCCGCCGCCCAGCAATGTGATGCTGCTGGCGCTGCCCTCGTTCGAGGTGCTGATGCAGGTGTTTGCCGCGTTCCGCGCGCAACTGCGGCTGGAGGCGTTCGAATTCTTCACCGACCGCGCGCTCGAACACGTGCTGGCGCACGGCGCGCAGGCGCCGTTTGCGCAGGTGCATCCGTATTACGTGGTCACCGAATTCGCTGCCGGCGACGAGGCGCAGGAAGCCGCAGCGATGGCGGCATTCGAGACCTGCATGGAGCAGGGCTGGGTCAGCGACGGGGTAATCAGCCAGAGCGATGCGCAGGCCGCGCAACTGTGGCGACTGCGCGAAGGCATCACCGAAGCGCTGGCGCGCTACACGCCGTACAAGAACGACGTGTCGGTGCGCATCTCGGCGATGCCGGCGTTCCTGGCCGAAACCCAGGCGTTGCTGCACGATGCGTATCCGCATTTCGATGTAGTGTGGTTCGGCCATATCGGCGACGGCAACCTGCATATCAACGTGCTCAAGCCCGACGACACCAGCCAGGCCGATTTCGTGGCGGCCTGCGATCAGGTGACCAAGTTGCTGGCGCAGGCCTTGCAGTGTTTCGGCGGCAGTATCTCCGCCGAACACGGCATCGGCCTGGTCAAGAAGGCCTACCTGTGGAGCACGCGCTCGGGCGAGGAGATCGCCTTGATGCGCGGGATCAAACATGTGCTCGATCCTCATCTTTTGCTGAATCCCGGCAAGCTGTTCGAGATGGACGACGCGCCTGCCGCCACGCGTGCCGGTTAGTCTTTCACCACCTTCACATGGAATCGATACGCCAATGATGCGCTCCTTAGTGTTTTGCGCTTTGACGCTGCTGCCGCTGGCGGCCTTCGCATCCAGCCTGGCCGGAACCTCGGCGGGTGCATCGTCGGCCGGTTCGTCCAATTCCTCCGGCAGCAGTTCCGGCGACGACAAGGTAGTGGCAGACGCACGCGAAGATGCCGCCGGCTTCGTCGCCAGCGATGGCGTGATCCGCGGCGCGCGGCTGGAAGCGGCGCTGCTGCAGTTGCGCAGTCGCAGCGATGCGGCGCGGCTGTCCAGCGACCTGGAACTGGCGCAGTCCATCCTGGCCCAGTGAGTTCTCTTCGCCGGTGCTGGTGGCTGTGGCTGGCCGCAGCGATCGCACCGGCGGCGCAGGCCGAATTACGCATCGATGTCGATCCGCGGGGCCTGTCTGCGGCGTAGATCGACACCACGCACGCATTGGTGAAACAGGTGGCGCAGCGTCTGCCGCCGGCCTGGATGCAGCGCATCGACGCACCGATCCAGCTGCAGTGGCGCACGGACTTGCCGGCACACGTGCATGGCCGCGCGATCGGCCGGCGCATCCTGCTCGATCGTGACCTGCTGGATGCCCGGAGCGTGCAGGCGACAGCCACGCAGACCGACCCCGAGACACCGGCCACGCGCGCGGCAATGGCCGCCGTGGTGCATGAACTGGCGCATGTGCTGGACCGCGGTGCGCACGGCGGCCTGTCGCGCGACCCGCGGCTGCGCGATCTGGCCGGCTGGCAGGTGCGTCCCTGGCGGATCGGGCGTGGCGCAAACCGGTTCAGCGATCGCAGCCCCGACGATTACGAGCGGCGCAGCCCAGCCGAATTCGTCGCGGTGAATCTCGAACACTACGTGCTCGATGCCGACTATCACTGCCGGCGTCCGGCGCTGGCGGCCTGGTTCGCCGAGCAGGTCGGTGGCATGCCCGATACGACCCATTGCGAGACGACGCTGCCGTACCTGCAGGCCGATAACGATGCCGGCGCGATGTCGCTGCTGGCACTGGATCCAGCGCGTGTGTACGCGGTGGACTACCTGCTGGCCGAGGGCAATGCGCAGCCGATGAGCCGCTGGGGCCACAGCATGCTGCGTCTGGTGATCTGTGCGCCTGGCCGCGCGCCGGGCCCCGATTGCCGTCTGGATCTGCAGTATCACCGCGTGCTGTCGTTCCGCGCCTTCGTCGGCGATGTGCAGATTTCCAGCTGGCGCGGGCTGACCGGCTCGTATCCCTCGCGGCTGTTCGTATTGCCGTTGAATCAGGTCGTGGACGAATACACCAAGGTGGAGCTGCGCGCGCTGTCGTCGGTGCCGCTGACACTGGCGCCCGGGGAGATCGCCGCGCTGCTCGCACGCGCCGCGCAGGTGCATTGGAGTTACGACGGCCGCTACTACTTCATCGGCAACAACTCTGCGGTGGAGACCTTCAAGCTCCTGCACGATGGCGTGCCGCGGCTGGCCGCGGCCCGGCTGTCGTCGATCACTCCGCGCGGCGTCAGGCAGCGCTTGCAACGCGCCGGCATCGCCGACATGCAGGTGCTGGACGAGCGTGCGCAGGCGATTCGCCAGGGCTATTACTTCGAGTCGGCGGCGGCGCATTACCAGACCATGTTCGAGGTGATCCGCCGCGGCCTGCCGGTGCCGCAGACCAGCGTGGAGCAATGGCTGGACGCGCGTGCGGACGCGCGTGCGCAGTGGTTCGACCGCGGCGGTCTACGCGAGACGGCTGCAGCGTTGTTGCTGGAACAGGCCGCGTTGCGCCGCCAGGAGTTGCTGGCACGCGATGCGCTCAAGCGCCTGCTGACACCCGGCGCAGCCGGGCGTCACTCGGTGCAGGGTCAGCTGCAATCGCTGTTCGCGCGGCAGGCCCGGCTCAGCCACCCGGCCACGCTGTTGGGCAGCGCCGGCTATGGACTGCCGCAAGCAGACGAGCGGCAGGACCTGAGCGCGCGCGTGGCGCAGGAAACCGGCGTATTGGTCGACGGCTGGAAACAGCTGCAGGCGCTGGGGCGGCAGCAACTGCCGGCCGACGTCCGCACGGGATTGGAGCAGGGCGAGGCGAATGTGCAACGCCTGCGCGCACGCCTGCGCGTGCTGGCGCGCGGTGATGCGGCTGCCGACAAAGTGCGGTCTGACATGGGTATACCTCTGCAGGCGCAATAACGATTCGGACCACGCCGGAGGGCGGTACCAGCCGCTCTCCCTACTGGGCGAGAAGGCACCGCTTGCGCGCCATTGGCGCGCGTGGCTTGGAGCGCCCGCGCTGCTAGCGCGGGCCGGGGCGCGGAGCGGGGGTTGGGGTGAGGGTACGGGCGAAGCTCTCGTATAGGTCCAACTGCATGAGGCTTCGCCCGTACCCTTATCCGACGCTTTGCGCCACTTTCTCCCGATGGGAGAAAGTGGCGCTGTCGCATGCAGCTGCAAGTCCCAGTTCCCAGTGCTCCGGCCAGGGACGACGCAACGCACCAACTGGCACCTGTCACACCAGCCGGCGCACCTCAGCCAGCCGGTTGCAGATCCGCCTGCACCGATTGCGCATCAGTCGGCGCGGCCCGCGAATTCGCCGGTCGTGGTGTTGACCAGCACGCGCTCACCGTTGGTGATGTACTCGGGCACCATGATTTCCAGGCCGGTATTGAGCTTGGCCGGCTTGGGCCGCTTGGTGGCGGTGCCGCCCTTGAGTTCGGGCGGGGTTTCGACCACTTCCAGCGTCACCGTCTGCGGCAGTTGCACGGCCACCGGCTGGTCGTCGATCACCTGCACGTAGATGCCGGTCAGCCCGTCGATGATGTAACCGGCATCGGTGCCGATCACGTCCGCATCCAGCGTGTAGGGCGTGAAGTCCTCGTCGTCCATGAACACGAACGCCTCGCCATCCTTGTACGAAAACGTCGACAGGCGACGCAGCAACTCCACTTCCGGCAGGTTGTCGTCGGCGTCGAAGCTGGCGTCCAGCTTGGCGCCACCGGGCACGCTGTACATGATGAAGCGGAAGCGCACGTTGCCACCGCGGCCCTGCGGCGAGCTGCGCTCGATGTCGCGGATCTGGTAAATGCCGCCGTTGTATTCGACGACGTTGCCTTTCTTGATGTCGTTGGCTTTCATGGGAATCGGGAGTTGGGAATAGGGAATCGAAAAAGCCGGGGCCGGGGTGCTGAGAGTAGGGCGCCGTTACGATTCCCCGTTCTCGATTCCCCATTCCCCGCTACTTGGGCGCCAAGCGCACGCCGCCGTCCAGGCGGATCACCTCGCCATTGAGGTAGCGATTGCGCAGGATGAAGGCGACGGTGTCGGCGTATTCGTCGGGTTGGCCCAGCCGCGAGGGGAACGGGATCGCCGCGGCCAGCGATTGCTGCACCGCCTCGGGCATGCCGTCCACCATCGGGGTCCAGAACACGCCTGGCGCGATCGTCATCACGCGGATGCCGAAGCGGGCCAGTTCGCGTGCCATCGGCAAGGTCATGCCGACCACGCCGCCCTTGCTGGCGGCGTAGGCGGCCTGGCCGATCTGGCCTTCGTAGGCGGCCACCGAGGCGGTGTTGATGATCACGCCGCGCTCGCCGTCGTCGCCGGCACTGTTGTGCTGCATCACATCGGCCGCGGCCTTGGCGACATTGAAGCTGCCGACCAGGTTGACCAGCACCGTGGTGCGGAAGGTCGCCAGCGGCATCGGCGCTTCCTTGCCGAGCACGCGGCCCGCGCCCAGGATGCCGGCGCAGTTCACCGCCAGGTTGAGCCCGCCCAGCGCCTGCGCGGCCTGCGCCACGTTGGCGGCGACCTGCGCCTCGTCGGTGACGTCGGTGGCGAAATACTGCGCGTTGCCGTCACCGAGCAGCGCCAGCGCCGCCTCGGCCTTGTCGGCGTTGACGTCGAACAGGGCGACCTTGCCGCCGTCGGCCACGATGCGCTGCGCCACGGCCAGGCCCAGGCCGGAAACGCCGCCGGTGACGATGGCAAGAACAGAAGAAGGCTGCATGCGGTGGTTCCTTGGAAATCCTGGAAGCCGGTGGATGCCGGCAGGCGAACGGGTGACGACGCAGCCGGCGATTCTAGCCGAAGCGTCCGTGTGACCGCCCTGGAAGATGCGCGGGTGCGGCAGCGTGCGGGACCGAAATCTCAGCCGGCGGCCGCCAGGGCCTTGCCGACCTTGCTGCCGGTCTCGCGGCCCAGCAGCTGCGCCAGCCAGCGGCCGGTGCGGGCGAGGGCGGGCAGGTCGATGCCGGTCGGCATGCCCAGCCCGTGCAGCAGATACACCACATCTTCGCTGGCGACATTGCCGCTGGCGCCCTTGGCGTAGGGGCAACCGCCGGCACCGGACACCGCCGAATCGACCACGCGCACGCCTTGCTCCAGGCAGGCGGCGATGTTGGCCAGCGCCTGGCCGTAGGTGTCGTGGAAGTGCACGGCCAATGCCGGCATCGGGACCGCCTGCGCCACCGCGGCCAGCATCTGGCGTGCCTTGGCCGGGGTGCCGACGCCGATGGTGTCGCCCAGCGAAATCTCGTAGCAGCCCAGTGCGTACAGCCGTTGCGCGACATCCACCACGTCGGCCACCGGCACCTCGCCCTGATACGGGCAGCCCAGCACGGTGGAGACGTAACCGCGCACGCGCACGCCGTCGAGCGCGGCCTGTTCCAGGATCGGCCGAAAGCGCGCGATCGATTCGTCGATGCCGGCGTTGGTATTGGTGCGATTGAAGGCCTCCGACGCCGCGGTGAACACCGCAACCTCCTGCGCACCGGCGGCGCGTGCGCGCGCATAGCCCTGCAGGTTCGGCACCAGCACCGGATAGGCGATGCCCGGCGCCTGGGTGATGCCGGCAAACACCTCGGCCGCATCGGCCAGCTGCGGCACCCAGCGCGGGCTGACGAAGCTGGTCGCCTCGATGCTGCGCAGCCCGGTCGCGGAGAGTTGATCGATCAAGGCGATCTTGTCGGCGGTGGCGATCGGTGTCGCTTCGTTCTGCAGGCCATCGCGCGGGCCGACCTCGACAATGCGGACAAAGTCGCTCACGCCGCGCCCTCCGGCACCCAGGCCGGGCTGCGCTTGTCGAGGAAGGCACCCAGGCCTTCCTGGCCTTCCGGGGAGACGCGCAGGCGTGCGATCCATGCGGCATTGGCAGCGTCGATGGCGTCGCGGTCGATCGGCGGCAGCACCGCGCGCACCAGCGCCTTGGCGCTGGCCGCGGCCAATGGTGCGGCCGCCAGCAACAGGCGGACCTGGCGCTCCACCGCGATATCCAGTTGGTCGGCGGCCACCAGCTGATGCAACAGGCCCAGCAACTGCGCGGTCGCCGCATCGAAGATCTCGGCAGTGGCGAACCAGCGCCGTGCCTGGCGCGCGCCGATCGCGGCGATCACATACGGCGAAATCACCGCCGGCAGCAGGCCGAGCTTGCTCTCGGTCAGCCCGAAGCGCGCCTCGGTGCAGCCGATGGCGATATCGCAGCACGCCACCAGGCCCACGCCGCCGCCGAACGCCGCGCCGTTGACGCGCGCGATGGTCGGCTTGGGCAGTTCGTCCAGCGTGCGCATCAGGCGCGCCAGGGCGAGCGCATCGGCCGCGTTGTCGACCTCGCTGGCACCGGCCATCCCGCGCATCCAGTTCAGGTCGGCGCCCGCGGAGAACGCGGCGCCGGCACCGGTGATCACCACGACGCGGATCTGCGCTGCCTGGCCGGCCTGCTGCAAGGCGTCGGTGAGCGCGCCAATCAAGGTCGCATCGAAGGCGTTGTGCACCGCCGGGCGGTGCAGTCGCAACGTGCGGACCGCTCCCTGGTCCTCCACGATCAAGCCGGTGTCCTGCATTGCGTCAACGTCCATGAATGGGATGCGAACCATGATAGCGGCACGGGTCGGCTGAGCCATGACGCGGTGCGTCGATGCTAGAATTGAGAACCATTCCTAACAATCAGGCCGTCTTTGTGACGCTGTCCGACATGCCCTTGCATCGCGCCGCCATCGTGGATTCCGTGGAGGATCGCCTCCCCAACGATACGATCGCCCGGCGTCTGCGCGAACTGGGTTTTGTCGCCGGCGAAGAAGTCACGGTGCTGGCGACCGGGCCGGTCGGGCGCGAACCGCTGCTGGTGCAGGTCGGTTACACCCGGTTCGCCCTGCGCCGCAGCGAGGCCGCACGCGTGCAGGTACGCGTCGACGGAGCACAGGCATGAGCGCGGCAAGTGTTCCGTTGCGGCTGGCGCTGGTGGGCAATCCCAACAGCGGCAAGACCGCGCTGTTCAATCAGCTGACCGGCAGCCGGCAAAAGGTCGCCAACTACACCGGCGTCACCGTCGAACGCAAGGAAGGGCAGTTCCGTGCGCCGTCCGGGCGCGACTTCGCGGTGCTGGATCTTCCCGGTGCCTACAGCCTGCAGCCGGCCAGCCTGGACGAGGCGATCACCCGCGACCTGTGCCGTGGCTTCTATCCCGGCGAACCGGCACCGGACGTGCTGGTCTGCGTGATGGATGCGACCAACCTGCGCCTGCACCTGCGCTTTGCGCTGGAGCTGCGCGAGCTGGGCCGGCCGATGATCGTGGCCTTGAACATGGTCGACGCGGCGCAGCGACGCGGCATCGTCATCGATTTGCCGGCGCTGGAGCAGGCGCTCGGCGTGCCGGTGGTGGAAACGGTGGCGGTGCGCCGCGGCGGTGCCAAGGCGCTGGTCGAGCGGCTCGATACGCAGGCCGCGCGTCTGGCCGCCCCCAGCGCCACGCCGCCGGCCGATGGCAGCTACCATGCGCAGGTGCGGCAGATCCTGAGTGCGGCGGTGACCATGCCGACGCGGACCTCGCGGGTGGACGATGCGCTGGACCGCTGGCTGCTGCACCCGCTCTGGGGCCTGGTCACGCTGGCGGTGGTGATGTTCCTGATCTTCCAGGCGGTGTATGCCTGGGCCACGCCGGTGATGGACCTGATCGACGGCGGCACCTCGGCACTGGGCGAGTGGGTCGGCGCCACCTTGCCGGAAGGCCCGCTCAACAGCCTGCTCAAGGACGGCATCATCGCCGGCCTGGGCGGGGTGGTGATCTTCCTGCCGCAGATCCTGATCCTGTTCGCCTTCATCCTGGCGCTGGAGGAGTCCGGCTACCTGCCGCGCGCGGCCTTCCTGCTCGACCGCATGATGTCCGCCGCCGGCTTGTCCGGGCGCTCGTTCATCCCGTTGCTGTCGAGCTTTGCCTGTGCGGTGCCCGGCATCATGTCCACCCGCAGCATCCAAGACCCGCGCGACCGGCTCGCCACCATCATGGTCGCGCCATTGATGACGTGTTCGGCGCGCCTGCCGGTGTATGCCTTGCTGATCGGCGCCTTCATCCCGCAGAAGACCGTGTGGGGCATCTTCAACCAGCAGGGCCTGATCCTGTTCGGGTTGTATGCCGCGGCCATCGTCAGCGCGCTGCTGGTGTCGTGGACAATGAAGAAGTGGCGCCGCGACAAGAGCGAGCACCCGCTGATGCTGGAGCTGCCGTCGTATCGCCTGCCGCATCTGCCCGACCTGGCGCTGGGGCTGTGGGAGCGTGCGCTGATCTTCCTCAAGCGCGTCGGCGGCATCATTCTGGCCCTGACCATCCTGCTGTGGTTCCTGCTGTCGTTTCCGGCCGCGCCGGCCGACGCCACCTTGCCGGCGATCGATTACAGCTTCGCCGGGCGCATCGGCCATGCGATGGCGACTTTCTTCGCGCCGCTGGGCTTCAACTGGCAGATCTGCATCGCGCTGATCCCCGGCCTGGCCGCGCGCGAAGTGGCGGTGGCCTCGCTGGCAACCGTGTACGCGCTGTCGGCTGCCGACGACGATGCCGCCGCGCAGGCCTTGTCGCCGCTGATCAGCGATGGCTGGTCGCTGGCCACCGCGCTGTCGCTGCTGGTCTGGTACATCTACGCGCCGATGTGCATCTCCACGCTGGCCACGATCAAGCGCGAGACCAACTCGTGGAAGCAGATGACGGTCAGCGCGGTGTACCTGTTCGCGCTGGCCTACCTGGCCTCGCTGGTGACCTACCAGCTGGCCGTGCTGCTGGGAGCCGGCTGAGGTGGATCTGTCGCTCACGCTGCAATACCTGGTCATCGCGCTGGCGGTGTTGCTCAGCCTGTGGGTGGTGATGAAGAAGCAATTCCCCGGCACGCTGCGGCGTGTGCGTGGCGCAGTGGCGATCGGCCTGCTGCGCGATGGGCGGCCTGCGTGGATGCGGGCGCTGGGCCGCCGCGTGGCGCCGCCGGCCGCGCAGAACGCCGCGGCCTGCGGTGGCTGCGACAGCTGCGGGCCGGCGCCGCCACGTCGTCACTGACACACCGCAGTTCTTCGGTAGCGCCACCGCAACCCAGGCGTGTGTGGTGACGCGTGGCGATGGTCGGTGCAGCAGCAACACCGTCACTGGCCGGGTTGTGTAGCCGACGCTGCAGTGCACAGCGCGTCGGCCATGGGCCTTCGCTATGCTTGCGCGATGACGACCTCCTTCCAGATCTCCCGACGTGCGCAGGCGCTGACCAGTTCGGCGATTCGCGAAATCCTCAAGGTGACCGAGCGGCCGGAGGTGATTTCCTTCGCCGGCGGGCTGCCGTCGCCGGCCACCTTTCCGGTGGAGCGCATGCGCGCGGCCAGCGATCAGGTGCTGCGCGATGCGCCGCAGGCCGCGCTGCAATACGGCCCCACCGAAGGCTATGCGCCACTGCGCGAATGGGTGGCCGCACGCCTGAGCCGCGACGGCGCCAGCATCCGGCCCAGCCAGGTGTTGATCACCACCGGCTCGCAGCAGGGCCTGGACCTGCTCGGCAAGGTTTTCATCGACGAAGGCAGCAAGGTGCTGGTGGAAACGCCGAGCTACCTGGGCGCGCTGCAGGCGTTCTCGCTGTTCCAGCCGAGCTTCGTCGGCATGCCCTCGGACGCGGACGGGGTGGTGGTGGACGCGCTGGATCCTGCGGTGCTGGCCGATGCGCGCTTTCTGTATTGCCTGCCGAACTTCCAGAACCCCACCGGTCGCCGGTTGCCGCTGGCGCGCCGTCAGGCCCTGGTGGCGCGCGCGGCGGAGGCGGGCGTGCCGATCGTCGAAGACGATCCGTATGGCGAGCTGTATTACAGCGGCCAGCCGCTGCCGAGCCTGCTGTCGCTCAACCCGGAGGGCGTGATCTACATGGGCTCGTTCTCCAAGGTGCTCGCACCCGGGTTGCGGCTGGGCTACGTGGTCGCGCCCGAAGCGGTGCTGGGCAAGCTGATCCAGGCCAAGCAGGCGGCCGATCTGCATACGCCCTCGTTCACCCAGCGCGTGGTCCACCAGACGTTGCAGGACGAGTTCCTGGACGCGCATATCCCGCAGATCCGCGCGCTGTATGCGCGTCAGTGCAGCCTGATGCTGGAGGCACTGGATCGGCATTTCCCGCCCCAGGTGCAATGGAATCGCCCCGAAGGCGGCATGTTCCTGTGGGTGACCCTGCCGCCCGGGCTGGACGGCACCGCGCTGCTGGCGCGTGCGATCGCGCGCAATGTGGCGTTCGTGCCGGGCGCGCCGTTCTACGCCACCTTGCCGCAGGTCAATACCTTGCGGCTGTCGTTCGTCACCGTGCCCGGCGACAGGATCGATGCCGGCATCCAGGTCCTGGGCGAGGTACTGCGCGAGGCGCTGGCCGAATTGCCCGGGCAGGGCGCGTGAGCACGCAGGCCGCTGGCGTGCAGGCGCCTGCGCTCGCGATCACCATCGACAGCGTCGCGGTCGGTATCGCACGCGACTTCACCCGGCCCGGTAGCCGCAGCGCGATCGACAAGCGGGCGGTGGACGGCAGGGTGCGCGTCGGTCCCGACGGTCTGCACGGCGACGAGCAGGGCGACCGGCGTGTGCATGGCGGGCCGGACAAGGCGATCCACCATTATCCGCGCGATCACTACGCCGCCTGGCAGGGCCAGCTTGGTGCGCATGCCTTGCTGGAGACGGCCGGCGCATTCGGCGAGAACCTGAGCAGCCTCGGCCTCACCGAAGCCAATGTCTGCCTGGGCGATCGCTTTGCGTTGGGCACGGCGGTGGTGGAGGTGTCGCAGCTGCGTCAGCCATGCTGGAAGCTGTCCGACCGTTTCGGCCTGCGCGACATGGCGCGCCGCGTGCAGGACACCGGCCGCACCGGCTGGTATTACCGCGTGCTGCAGCCCGGCGAGGTGGCGGCCGGCGATACGCTGACACTGCAGCAGCGGCCGCATCCGCACTGGACGCTGTCGCGCCTGCAACAGCTGCTGTATGCGCGCGATGTCGATGTCGCCGCCATCACCGAGGTGCTGCAGCTGCCGCTGGTGCCGTCATGGCAGGCACTGTTCGAACGCCGCCTGCAACGCCGCGAAATAGAGAGCTGGAGCAAACGCCTGCACGGCGCAAGCGACTGAGAGTCGCCAACACCATCGCATGCAATCAAAGGCCGCAGCCGCGCCAGCTGCAGCGTGTGCCATGCGTTCACGAACGTCGAACACCCGCCGCGCCAACCCACACCTGCCCGCCAAGTGGTATCGCCTTAACTCAGCAAACAACCACCACGTGCGTCTCGCGGACGCCACCAAGCCAAAGCGAAAGCGCTACTGCAGGCAAAACAGTGCACACCCGCACCCGCACCCGCACCAACGATTCCCGAATCCCGAATCCCGAATCCCAGCTATCTTGTACAACCCCACCGCCCAGCTAGGCCTGCCGCCATGACAACGTCTCCTGTGAAAGTTCTGATCCACGGCGCCTCCGGGCGGATGGGCAAGGCGTTGCTGCGCCTGGCTGCCGAAGACGAGGCGCTGCACGTCGTCGGTGCGGTGGTGGGGCGCTCGCCGTCGCAGCGCGTGGTGGACGGCGTGCCGTACTTTGCCGCCAGCGAACTCGGCGGTGCGCCGGCCTTCGATGTGGCGATCGACTTCAGCCTGCCGCAGGGCTTCGCACCGATCCTGGCGCTGTGCGCGCAGCGCGGCAAACCGCTGGCGTCCGGCACCACCGGCCTGGATGAGGCGCAGCGCGCCGCGTTGCTGGAGGCCGCGCAACAGATTCCACTGGTGTGGGCGTCCAACTTCAGCCTGGGCGTGGCGGTGCTGACCGAACTGGTGGAGCGTGCCGCCGGCAGCCTGCCGGGCTGGGATTGCGACATCGTCGAAGCGCATCACGTACACAAGCAGGACGCACCCTCCGGAACCGCACTGACGCTGGGGGAGGCGGCCACCGGCAGCGGCGCGCAGCCGCGCTTTGCCAGCCTGCGCGCCGGCGACATCGTCGGCGAGCACACGGTGCAGTTCACCGGATTGGGCGAGCGGGTGGAGCTGGTGCACCGCGCCACCAACCGCGACATCTTTGCGCGCGGTGCCCTGCATGCGGCCAAGCGGTTGCTCGGCAAGCCGGCCGGCAGCTATCGCGTGCGCGACCTGGTGCTGTAAGCCGGCGCGTCGCCGCGCATGAATGGCGAATGATCGCGGTGGCGCATTCATCCCGCCATTGCGATGGCGCTGCGGCAACCGGTGTTCTCCAGGCTGGCATGCCGGGGCACTTGCCTTTACAATTCTCGCTTGCCCGAACCAGCGTCGGACCGGTCCTCAGCACCGCGTCCGCGCTTTGCTGCAACCGGAATTTGGCCGGAAGCGCATCGGAGTCCCAGGCAGCCAGAGCGAGACCCCACGTGACCCAACCCGCAATCCTTGTCCTCGAAGACGGCACCGTGTTCGAGGGCGAATCCGTAGGCGCCAACGGGCTTTCCGTCGGTGAAGTGGTGTTCAACACCGCCATGACCGGTTATCAGGAAGTCCTGACCGATCCCTCCTACGCCCGCCAGATGGTCACGCTGACCTATCCGCATATCGGCAACACCGGCTTTACCGATCAGGATGACGAGGCCGGCAAGATCTGGGCGGCCGGCCTGATCGTGCGCGACGTGCCGCGTCGCCCCAGCAGCTGGCGCAGCGAAGTCGCACTGCCGGAGTGGCTGCAGGCCCGCGGTGTGGTGGCCATTTCCGGCATCGACACCCGCAAGCTGACCCGCCTGCTGCGGCAGAAGGGCGCCCAGAACGGCGCACTGATGGCCGGCGAGATCGAGGTCGACAAGGCGCTGGAAGCGGCGCGCAGCTTCCCCGGCCTGAAGGGCATGGACCTGGCCAGGGTGGTTTCCACCGAGACCAGCTACAGCTGGCAGGAAGGCTCGCTGGATCTGAATTCGGACACCTTCGTGTGCGCCGAGCTGAAGCACAAGGTTGTTGCTTACGATTACGGCGTCAAGCTCAACATCCTGCGCATGCTGGCCGACCGTGGGTGCGACGTCACCGTGGTGCCGGCACGCACGCCGGTGGCCGAGGTGCTGGCGATGAATCCGGACGGCGTGTTCCTGTCCAACGGCCCGGGCGATCCGGAACCCTGCGATTACGCCATCAGCGCCATCCAGGAACTGATCGCCAGGCAGGTGCCCACCTTCGGCATCTGTCTGGGCCATCAGCTGCTGGCGCTGGCCGCCGGCGCCAGCACGGTGAAGATGACCACCGGCCATCACGGCGCCAACCATCCGGTGCAGGATCTGGACGGCGGGCGGGTGATGATCACCTCGCAGAACCACGGCTTTGCGGTGGATGAAAGCACGCTGCCGGCCAATGTGCGGGTGACCCATCGGTCGCTGTTCGATGGCACCAATCAGGGCATCGCGCTGACCGACGCGCCGGCGTTCTCGTTCCAGGGCCACCCGGAAGCCTCGCCGGGCCCGCGCGATGTGGGGCCTTTGTTCGATCGGTTCGTGACGTTGATGGCGAAAGCTAAGTTTTGATGCACGGCAAATTATTTCATGATCACTCGAACTGGAGTTCGGACGTCCGGTCGACTCCAGCGCGCCGTCAGAAGTTTCGAGCAAGCTGCACATGCGGAGGCACGAATGTTGGATTCAGTTGACATTGAAGGCTTGAGAGGTGTGGGAAATGTCGAGCTTCGGTTCGATCCCAACCACCGTGTGCGTGTGCTGTTTGGCGTTAATGGCGTCGGTAAGACAAAGACGCTTGAAGCCATTTACCTAGGGCTGTTGTTCTCTCAGCAGGACTTTGCAGTTGCCGCCCGCCATACACTGATCCATGACACGGCATGGGAGCCAGCTAAAAAAGTAGTCATCGATGAGGAGGTTTGTCTGGACATTAACAAATCGTCCAGCGGACTCCCGATTCTTGGGAACTTCTTTGCGGAAGCTGCCAATCATTCTGCTTGCATTGTCTTAATCGGTGCCGGCGGGCGTTCTTCTGTAGCGGCAGAGCCTGCTGATGTTGGTCGTTTGGGGAAGTTTGATGACCGACGCAAAGCGCATTTTGACCGGCTAGCCAAGGAAATAACGTCGGGAAATCTTCGTACCTCCGGGATGAATGCAGATGTGCGAGCTTGGTTTGTCCAGCGCGCACAGTCTGTCAATCCATACCAAGTGGAAAAAGATAACTTGCAAGGCGAGATCAACGCCGTACTACAGCTTATCCATGAAGTCGATCCCCGAGTCGATGCTGGCAAGCTTCAAATTGATGGAGCCCAACGTGTTTTCTTGGGTGTAGATGGCCGGATGCTCGAACTGGGTGAACTCAGCTCTGGCTTTGCATCGGTGGTGAAGTTGTTTCAGGCCATCATTTCGGCCTACTCGAATTTCACTAATTCCAGGAACTTGCGCAACCTGCCAGGTGTCGTTCTGATTGATGAGATTGAAAGTCATCTGCATGTCAGTTGGCAAACAATAATTGTGAAGAAACTTAAGGACCTTTTTCCGAAGAGTATCTTCGTGATCGCCACTCATTCGCCGTTAGTGCTAACGCAACTAGAGCAGGGTGAGGCATATCTTCTTCAGCGCGATGAGGGTGATGGTGTGGTCAAGGTGGCCGAGATCAGTTCTCCCAACATGAAAGCGTTCGCTGACGTTCTCGAAGAAACATTTGGCGTCGACCTGAACGCTTTGAAGCGCGCGTCACTAGCATCGACGGATCAAGGTAAAGCGAAGGCCGCTCTACTGAAGTTGATCAAAAGTGATAGTCAGTCATGACCCGCGCGATTTTGCTGGATGCAAACCTGCTGATCGGTGCGCTCGATACTGATCCGAATAACTCTGTGCATTTATCAGCCAAGGCCGAGGTTGAGCGTTTGCTGACGGATGATCGTGTACGTGTGGCTATCTCACCTCTGATTCGTTATGAGGTCTTGCGCGGAGCAAAACGTGTACCACTCGATGAGCTGGAGCAGATCCTGAATGCTTTTCAGGAATTCGAGGTTGGAGCCAAGGATGCTCGCATGGCTGCCGAGGTCTTCCGACATGACCGTCGAGATGATGCAGAGCGTGCTATCGATAAGAAGCGCTTTGATGTTTTTCACTGTGTTTGCGCAAACCTCAACGATCTTGAGCTGATCAGTCACGATCAAGACATCAAAAAAATCCAAGATTTGATTAAAGAGCTGGAAGAAAATGCCAAAGCGCACCGACCTTAAAACCATCCTCATCATCGGCGCCGGCCCGATCGTCATCGGCCAGGCCTGCGAGTTCGATTACTCCGGCGCGCAGGCGTGCAAGGCGCTGCGCGACGAGGGCTATCGCGTGGTGCTGGTCAACAGCAACCCGGCCACGATCATGACCGACCCGGACATGGCCGATGCGGTGTACATCGAGCCGATCAACTGGCAGACGGTCGAGAAGATCATCGCCAAGGAAAAGCCCGACGCGCTGCTGCCGACCATGGGCGGGCAGACCGCGCTGAACTGCGCGCTGGATCTGGCCGACCACGGCGTGCTGGAGAAGTATGACGTCGAGCTGATCGGCGCCAAGCGCGAAGCCATCCGCATGGCCGAAGACCGCGAGCTGTTCCGCGTGGCGATGGGCGAGATCGGCCTGGATTGCCCCCGCGCCGAAGTGGCGCACACGCTGGAAGAGGCGCTGGATATCCAGACCCGGGTCGGCTACCCGACCATCATCCGTCCCAGCTTCACCCTGGGCGGCAGCGGCGGCGGCATCGCCTACAACCGCGAGGAGCTGATCGAGATCGTCGGCCGTGGCCTGGAACTGTCGCCGACCACCGAAGTGCTGGTGGAAGAATCGGTGCTGGGCTGGAAGGAATTCGAGATGGAAGTGGTCCGCGACACCGCGGACAACTGCATCATCGTCTGCGCGATCGAAAACCTCGATCCGATGGGCGTGCATACCGGCGACTCGATCACCGTGGCGCCGGCGCAGACGCTGACCGACAAGGAATACCAGCGCCTGCGCGATGCCTCGATCGCGGTGCTGCGCAAGATCGGTGTGGATACCGGCGGCTCCAACGTGCAGTTCGGCATCAGCCCGACCACCGGACGCGTGGTGGTGATCGAGATGAACCCGCGCGTGTCGCGTTCGTCGGCGCTGGCCTCCAAGGCCACCGGCTTCCCGATCGCCAAGGTCGCCGCCAAGCTGGCGGTAGGCTACACGCTGGACGAATTGAAGAACGAAATCACCGGCGGGCTGACCCCGGCCTCGTTCGAGCCGTCGATCGACTATGTGGTCACCAAGATTCCGCGCTTTGCGTTCGAAAAATTCCCGCAGGCCGATGCGCGCTTGACCACCCAGATGAAGTCGGTGGGCGAGGTGATGGCGATGGGCCGCACCTTCCAGGAATCGCTGCAGAAGGCGCTGCGTGGCCTGGAAACCGGCAAGATCGGGCTGGATCCGACCGGCCTGGATCTGAGCAGCGAAGACGATATCGCCGCGCTCAAGCGCGAGCTCAAGGCGCCGGGCCCGGAGCGTCTGTTCTATGTTGCCGACGCCTTCCGCGCCGGCATGAGCGTGGCCGATGTCTACGCGCTGTCGTTCATCGACCCGTGGTTCCTGGACCAGATCGAAGAACTGATCGGCCACGAACAGCAACTGGCCGACGACGGCATGCCGGCACTGGATGCGGCGCGTCTGCGCACGCTCAAGCGCGCCGGTTTCTCCGATGCGCGGCTGGCCGAGCTGACCGGCACCAATGAAGAATCGGTGCGCACGCTGCGTCGCGCGCTCAAGGTGCGCCCGGTCTACAAGCGCGTGGATTCCTGCGCCGCAGAGTTCGCCACCAGTACCGCGTACCTGTATTCGACCTACGAGGACGAGTGCGAGGCGCTGCCGACCGATCGCGACAAGATCATGATTCTTGGCGGTGGCCCCAACCGCATCGGCCAGGGCATCGAGTTCGACTACTGCTGCGTGCACGCGGCGCTGGCGCTGCGCGATGACGGCTACGAGACCATCATGGTCAACTGCAACCCGGAAACCGTCTCCACCGATTACGACACCTCGGACCGTCTGTATTTCGAGCCGCTGACGCTGGAAGACGTGCTGGAAATCGTCGAGCTGGAACAACCCAAGGGCGTGATCGTGCAGTACGGCGGCCAGACCCCGCTGAAGCTGGCGCGCGCGCTGGAAGCCAACGGCGTGCCGGTGATCGGCACCTCGCCCGATTCGATCGATCTGGCCGAAGACCGCGAGCGGTTCCAGCAGCTGGTCGACAAGCTGGGCCTGAAGCAGCCGCCCAACCGCATTGCCCGCAATGCCGAGGAAGCCTTGGTGCTGGCGCGCGAAATCGGCTACCCGCTGGTGGTGCGCCCGAGCTACGTGCTGGGCGGCCGCGCGATGGAAATCGTCTACGGCGAATCCGACCTGGCGCGCTACGTGCGCGATGCGGTCAAGGTCTCCAACGATTCGCCGGTGCTGCTGGACCGCTTCCTCGACAACGCGGTGGAAGTGGACGTGGACATCATCGCCGACAAGGACGGCAACGTGCTGATCGGCGGGCTGATGGAACACATCGAAGAGGCCGGCGTGCATTCGGGCGATTCGTCGTGCTCGCTGCCGCCGTATTCGCTCTCGCCGCAGACCCAGGCCGAGCTGCGTCGCCAGGTGGTGATGCTGGCCGAAGGCCTGAACGTGGTCGGCCTGATGAACACCCAGTTCGCGGTGCAGGTCAACGAGGCCGGCGACGACATCGTGTATCTGCTGGAAGTGAACCCGCGTGCCTCGCGCACCGTGCCGTTCGTGTCCAAGGCGATCGGCATGCCGCTGGCCAAGATCGCCGCACGCTGCATGGCCGGCAAGACGCTGGCCGAGCAGGGCGCCACCAAGGAAATCGTGCCGGGCTATTACTCGGTGAAGGAGGCGATCTTCCCGTTCGCCAAGTTCCAGGGAGTGGACCCGATCCTCGGGCCGGAGATGCGCTCCACCGGTGAGGTGATGGGCGTGGGCCGCAGCTTCAGCGCGGCGTTCGCGCGCGCACAGGAAGCCGGCGGCATCAAGGCGCCGCCGGTGGGCAAGGCGTTCGTATCGGTGCGTGACCCGGACAAGCAGCGCGTGCTGCCGGTGGCGCAGGCGCTGGTGGAACGTGGCTTTACGCTGGTGGCCACGCGCGGCACCGGTGCCTGGCTGCAGCAGAATGGGCTGAGCTGCGAGATCGTCAACAAGGTGGCCGAAGGCCGCCCGCACATCGTCGATTCGATCAAGAACGGCGAGATCGTCTACATCGTCAACACCACCGAAGGTCGCGCTGCCATCTCCGACTCGTTCTCGATCCGGCGTGAAGCGTTGCAGCATCGCGTGACCTATTCGACCACTGTCGCCGGCGCCAAGGCGCTGGTGCATTCGCTGGAATTCCGCGGCACCGGCCCGGTCTGGTCGCTGCAGGAACTGCACAAGGAGCTGGAAGCATGAGAGCACCCATGACCGCAAAGGGCGCGCAGCGTCTGCGCGAAGAGCTGGACCAGCTGAAGTCGGTCAAGCGTCCGGCGGTGATCAACGCGATCGCCGAAGCGCGCGCGCACGGCGATCTGAAGGAAAACGCCGAGTACCACGCCGCGCGCGAGCAGCAGAGCTTCATCGAAGGCCGCATCAAGCAGCTGGAAGGCGAGCTCTCGCATGCCGAGATCATCGACATCACCAAGCTGTCGGCCGGCACCAAGATCGTGTTCGGCGCCACGGTGACGCTGGCCGACACCGAGACCGACGAAGAGAAGCGCTACCAGATCGTTGGCGATCTGGAAGCGGACATCAAGCTGGGCATGATCGCGATCTCCTCGCCGCTGGCACGTGCGTTGATCGGCAAGCTGGAAGGCGACTCGGTCACCATCGATGCGCCGGCCGGCCAGCGCGAGTACGAAGTGGTCAGCGTTGCCTACCTGGACTGACGCGCCGGGATTGAACGACGCAACCGCCCGATGACCACCGCCACGCTGCTGCTGCCGGAAAAACGCCGCCTGCCCGGTGAACTGGGCGACACGCCGGTGGCGCGCGCACTGGCGCGTGCCGACCAGCAAGGTGCCGAGCCCGGCGAAGTGGCGCAGCTGCAGCGCCACTTCACGCTGACGCCTGCGCACTGGCCGGTGGCCGCGTTGACCCGCCAGCTCGATGCCGGCGATGCGGCTGGTGCGACCTGGGTGCGTGCGGATCCGGCCTATGTGGTGCCGGATATGCAGGGCGCGCGCTTGATGGGCTACGGCGAGGCGCTCGGCCCCACGGCCGAGGACCTGGCGGTGTTGCTGCCCATCCTCAAGCCGATGTTCGGCGATGCGGGCTTCCTGCTGGATGCGCCCACGCCTGCGCGCTGGTACCTGCGGCTGTCGCCGGATGCCAAATTGCCGGAATTTGCGCCACCGGGTCTGGCGATCGGCGATGACCTGTTCGAGCATCTGCCGGCCGGCGAGATCGGCCGGCGCTGGCGTGCCTTGCTGACCGAAGCGCAGGTGCTGCTGCATCAGCACCCCTGGAACGAGGGCCGCGTGGCCAGCGGCAAGCCGGCGATCAATTCGCTGTGGTTCTGGGGCGGCGGCGTGCTACCGCATGCGGTGAGCTCGCCGCACCGTCAGGTACGCAGCCGCGAATCGCTGCTGCGTGCGCTGGCGCTGGCGGCCGGTGCCGATGCGCAGGGCGAACAACGCGTGGATGCGTTGGTGGACCTGCGCCATCTGCGCTCGCTGCAGCAGTTCAGCGACGATGCGGTGGCGCCGCTGCTGGCGGCGATGGCGCGTGGCGAACTGGATCGGCTGGTGCTGGATTTCCAGGATGGCGAAACCGTGTCGCTGACGCATGCGCAACGCTGGCGTTTCTGGCGCAAGCCGCGGGCACAGCTGGCGCAATGACCTCCACCCCGCGGATCGTCCGGCGCCCGCCCGGGCAGGCCGGCAGCTGGCCCGATGCCATGTTGCCGCTGCTGCGCCGCATCTATGCCGCGCGCGGCGTCACCGATACCCACGGCGCGCAGCCGCGTCTGGGTCAATTGCTGTCGCCGCAGTTGCTGCACAACAGTGACGTGGCGGCCGAGTTGCTGGCCGATGCGATCGCCCGGCAACGGCGCATCCTGGTGGTGGGCGATTTCGACTGCGATGGCGCCACCGCCTGTGCGGTCGGCGTGCGTGGCTTGCGCATGCTCGGCGCGCTGGATGTGCATCACGCGGTACCCAATCGTATGGTGCATGGCTACGGCCTGTCGCCGGCACTGGTGGAGGAACTGGCCGCATTGCAGCCGGATCTGCTGGTCACGGTCGATCATGGCATCGCCTGCCACGCCGGCGTGGCCGCCGCCAAGGCGCGCGGCTGGACGGTGCTGGTCACCGACCATCACCTGCCTGGCGAGGTATTGCCGCCGGCCGACGCGATCGTCGATCCGAATCTGGCCAACGACCGCTTCCCGAGCAAATCCCTGGCCGGGGTCGGGGTGATCTTCTATGTGCTGATGGCGTTGCGCGGCGTGCTGCGCGCGCGCGGTGCCTTCGCCGAGCGCGCCGAGCCGGATCTGTCGGTATTGCTGGACCTGGTGGCAGTCGGCACCGTTGCCGATCTGGTGCCGCTGGACATCAACAACCGGGCGCTGGTGTCGGCCGGCCTGCGCCGCCTGCGCGAGGGCAAGGGTTGCATCGGCCTGCGCGCCCTGATCGATGCCAGCGGCCGCGACGTGGCGCGCCTGAGCGCCAGCGATATCGGATTTGCGTTGGGCCCGCGTCTCAACGCAGCCGGCCGGCTGGAAGACATGGCGCTGGGCATCGAGTTGCTGCTCAGCGAGGACTGGAACCGGGCGCGCGCGATCGCCGGCACGCTGGAAGAGATCAACGCCGAGCGCCGCGCGGTGCAGCAGCTGATGACCGACGATGCCGAACAGGCCGTCACCAGGGTGGTGCTG
This sequence comes from Xanthomonas arboricola pv. guizotiae, assembly GCF_002940205.1. Taxonomy (GTDB): domain Bacteria; phylum Pseudomonadota; class Gammaproteobacteria; order Xanthomonadales; family Xanthomonadaceae; genus Xanthomonas; species Xanthomonas arboricola_C. Next base: position 31,785 of record NZ_MDSK01000023.1, on the reverse strand, counting down.
GATGCCGATGGCGCGTTGCCGATCGCCGCCTGCCTGTTCGATGCCGACTGGCACCCGGGCGTGATCGGCCTGGTCGCCTCCAAGCTCAAGGACCGCCTGCATCGCCCGGTGATCGCATTGGCGCCGGCCGAGCCGGGCAGCAGCCAGCTGCGCGGTTCGGCACGCTCGATCCCCGGCCTGCATATCCGCGACGTGCTGGCGGCAGTGGATGCGCGCCACCCGGGCCTGATCCAGAAGTTCGGCGGGCATGCGATGGCGGCCGGGCTGAGTCTGGAGCATGCCGCGCTGGCGACCTTCGAACAGGCATTCCAGCGCCAGGTGCAGGCGATGGTGGACGCCTCGCTGCTGCATGCCGAATTGCATAGCGATGGCGAACTGGCCGCGCACGAACTCGATCACCTGCATGCCGAGGCGCTGCGCGTGGCCGGGCCGTGGGGGCAGGGCTTTCCCGAGCCGCTGTTCGATGGTCGGTTCGAAGTGCTGCAGTACCGCGTGCTCAAGGAGCGCCACCTCAAGCTGACCCTGCGCTGCGCCGGCCGCGCCGAACCGCTCAACGCCATCCACTTCAACGGCTGGCGCGGCAGCGAACCGGCACGCCTGGTGCGGCTGGCGTACCGCCTGGTCAGCGACGACTATCGCGGCGGCACCGCGGTGCAGCTGATCGTCGAGCACTGCGAGCCGGCGACAGTCACGGGCTGAGCGCGCGGCTGTCAATCGCGGGCTTCGGTAGGGGCGACAGCGCGGCCCTGCAGCCAGGCTTCACATCAACCGCTCTGCACGGGAGGGCGCACCCACAGCCGGCATGCACGTGGTGGTACATGCCGCAAGTACGCATGCCTGATGGCGGCAAGGTGGTTTCGTTCGTCGCTCAAGGCGTCTTGCAAGACAGTGCTGCAAGCAGACCTGCGCTCGTACTGACCTCGCCCCGGTCAGGGCACCTTCTTGACCTCGGTCACCAAGGTCGGCAATTCCCACGCGCCGCCGGCGGCGACCAATCTGCACAGGCCGGAGGTGGATTCGGAGGTCGGTACGAAACGGCGGCCGTCCCAGGTCCAGCTGGACTCGCTGTAGCAGTCGCCCAGGCCGCGTCCCTTCTGCGATGCAAGGATGGTGGAGCCGTCGATATCGCTGGCTTGCGTGGTCACCAATGTCGGCGCGAACGGCGCGCGTGCATTGATGACCCAGAAACCGGTGCCAACGTTGTAGGCGCCCATCCAGCAGTCGGTCGAGACCAGCAGTTTGTCGCCGCTGAGCCGGGTGACCGACAGCGGCTCGGCTGCATCGCCGGCCTGTAGCCCCTTGCATTCCTCGTCGGCCGGCAAGCTGGCACGCAGCGCTTGGTACAACGCCGGCAGCGTGCCCAGGCGCGCATCGGCTGCTTGCGTTGCTGCGAGTTTGACCGCTCGCACCTGCGGTGCCGGCACGGCCGGCAGCACTGCAGCCTCGTCGCGATCGCCCTTGCGCACCAGGGCGCCGCGCGTGCCCAGCCGGCCCTGGAACTCGTCCATCTTCAGCAGCACCGCCGCAGCGCCGCGATCGGACAGCTGCCAGCGGCGACCATCGTTGCCGAGCGCCACGATCCTGCTGCTGCGGGTCAGTGCGGCCAGCAGTGCGGTCACCTGCGTGCTGGTCAGCGGCGCGGTGCCGCTGTCGCGATTCAATGCCAGCTTGCCCAGGTCGCGCTGGTCGATGCGCAAGGTGAGCGATGCCGGCAGCTTGACCTCGTCGTACTGGCCCAGCATCAACTCGGCAGTGACCTGCTGCCCCGCACCGGCCTTGCGCGTCAGCAAGACCGACACCGGCGTGCTGTCGTCGTCATCCGGCTGATAGCCGGCAGCGCGGCAGGTGCGGGTGTTGTCGCAGGCGATGGTCCAGTCCTGGTGATCGAAGGCGATGCCGACCGGCGCATCGGCAAGGGCGGCGGCAGGCGCGAGCAACAAGGTGGCGGCAAGCAGGGTAGGGCGCATGGTGTCTTCGAAAAAGCGTGTCCGGCGCGCATCGTGCGTTGCTGCCGACGGGCCGTCCAGGGCTGCGCATGCCGAAGCGGGACACGCCTGCGCAACATTTTCATGACGGCACCGGCGCGCTGTCGGTCCTGCCCGCCAGGCGCGGCCTGAGCGCACGCAATCCGAACAAGGGACGCAACCAGCGCAGCCGGCGGATCGCAAACTCATGCAACGCCAGGCAGCCGATCACGGTGGCGGCGAGGACCAGCGCCGGCTCCAGCCAGGCATTCAGATGCAGGGGCATCAGCCAGTACAGCGTCACGATGATCAGGCTCTGGTGCAGGATGTACCACGGGAATACCGCCTCCGTGCAGTACGCCAGCCAGCGCAGCGGGCGGTTCAAACGATGCCTTGCCCAGCCAAGAATCGTCAGCAGCGCCAGCCAGGTGTAGGCGGCACGTGCGCTATGCTCGATCGCCTCCCACGGCAGCGCGGCCAGCGGTGCACCCAGTTGCGCTGGCTGTCCATGGGTGCCGGAATAGCGAATGCCCAGTTCGGTGCCGATCGCCACCAGCGCGGCGACCGAGGTGAGCCAGCGCAGTTGTACGGCCAGCTGCCAGAAGCGTTCGCGGCGTGCCAGCAGATACCCCAGGACGAACAGCGGGAACGATTCGGCGTGCACGAACCAGTCGCCAAACAGCGCGTGGGTAGGCGGATGCCGCGGCATTACCCACAGCACGCAGAACGCTTCCCAAAGGATCGGCAACAGCAGTAGTGCCGGCACCGCCAGCGCAGCGGGCAAGCGCGGCCACGCGGCCAACCGCAGCGGGCGGGTCAGCGACACCAGCGCCATCAAGGCGATGGTGTAGGGCAACAGATAGGCCAGATACCACAGATGGTTCCAGGTGATGCCGTGCTCCCAGCCATCGAAACTGCCGGCCGGCCATGGCCGCACCTGCCAGTAGCGCAGCAGGAAGCTGCCGAAGCCCGGGCTGACCTTGCCGTTGCTCACGCCCTGGCAATAGGCCTGCACCGCGACCACCACGAACATGCCGAACAACAGCGGCGGCAGTAATCGCCCGCAGCGCTGCAAGGCAAAGCGCCAGGGCCTGGCCTGCGGCCGCGCCAGCCCGATCGCGATGCCGGAGATCATGAACAGCAGGGGCATCCGCCAGCGGTTGAGCACGATCATCGGCCATTGCAGCCACTGCGCGGTGTGCACGCTCTTGAGGTGGAAATCCCAGTCGGCCACATAGGCCATACCCACGTGATAGAGGATCAGCAGTGCGAAGGCGAAGACGCGCAAGGCATCGATATCGTGACGGCGTTCGGTCATGGTGGTGTCGGCAGGAGGCATGCCCGCATCCTCGGCAACGCAGGCAACAAGCAGCTGCGCCAAGGGCGGCAATGCCGTCCCCGAGTGACCAGTTGCTGTCCCACAGTGACGAACCGGGGACGGCAAACGGGCGGTTTGCATAGAATGCGCGGATGAATTCACCTGTGTCCGGGGCTATCGCACGCGCGACCGACAGCGATGCCGGCGCGGGCAGGCGCTGGGTGGCGTTGATCTGGCTGCTGGTTTTCTATGGCAGCGCGCTGGGCAACACCGCGAGCACATGGCTGGCGGCACGCCGCGATGGTCAGCCACTGCTGCTGTGGCAGGTGCTGACCTGGGAGCTGAGCAGCGCGACCGTCTCACTGCTGCTCTTGCCGGCACTGATCTGGCTGTGCACGCGTTGGCCGTTGCATGCCGATGTCTGGCGGCGGCGCGTTCCTCTTTATCTCGCGGCCGCACTTGTCTGGTGGCTGCTGCACGTGAGCGGCATGGTGCTGCTGCGCAAGCTGGTCTATCTGGCGGTCGGTGCGCACTACGATTTCGGTGCCTTGCGGTTGCAGTGGCTGTATGAACTCTCCAAGGATCTGCGCACCTTTGCCTTGCTGGTGGCGCTACGGCATGCGCTGGCATGGTATGGCCGGCGTCGGCAGGGCGAGGCACATCTGCTGGCCGCCCCGGACGAAGGCCCGCCGGTCGAGCCGCTGGACCGTCCGGAGCGTTTTCTGGTGCGCAAGCTGGGGCGCGACTTCCTGGTCGCCACCGCCGACATCGAATGGGTCCAGGCGTCGGGCAACTACGTCAATTTGCATGTACGCGGCCACGATTACCCGCTGCGCAGCACGATGGCCGCGATCGAGGCCAGGCTCGACCCGGCCGTGTTCGTGCGCATCCATCGCAGCTATCTGGTGCAGCTGGCACGCGTGCTGGCGATCGAGCCGCTGGAATCCGGCGACGCCCGCGTGCACCTGGCCGACGCCACCGTGCTGCCGTGCAGTCGCCGTTACCTGGCCGCGTTACGGGTGGTGGCAGGGCAGGCGCCTACGCCGCAGCGTGTGGAGGCCGCGCAGGGCTGACGGTTATCCAGGCTGTTAGCCGTGCGATCGCACCGATGGCTTCGCAGTGGCAGATGGGCCCAGGCGCCCGTCATCTGAGCCGCCTCCTGGCTGCCTTGTTCCGGTCCGAGCTTGCAGTGGTCGCCATGACGTCACGGCCGGCATGAAACTGCGGCCCGTCACGACCGCCACCGCGTTCCGCCACCGTCGCCCGCTTGCTAAACTACCGGGCTTGTTTGCCGGAAGTCCGTCATGATCGAAACCAATCCGATCCGCCAGCGCATCACCGATCTCAACGATCGCGTGCTCTCGCTCAGGGGGTATCTTTGACTACGACGTCAAGAAAGAACGTCTAGAAGAAGTCAGCCGGGAGCTCGAGAGCCCCGATGTGTGGAACGATGCCGAGCGCGCGCAGGCCCTGGGCCGCGAGCGCTCGCTGCTGGAAAAGACCGTCATCGGCATCGCCGATGTGCTGGCCGGCCTGAGCGATGCCGTCGATCTGCTGGAGCTGGCCGAAATCGAGCAGGACGAAGACACTGCGATGGCGGTGATCGCCGATCTGGACAAGTACCAGGCGCATGTCGAGAAACTGGAATTCCAGCGCATGTTCTCCGGCCAGATGGACGGCGCCAACGCGTTCGTCGACATCCAGGCCGGTGCCGGCGGCACCGAGGCGCAGGACTGGGCCGAAATCCTGTTGCGCATGTACCTGCGCTGGGCCGAGTCGCGCGGCTGGAAGACCGAGCTGATGGAAGTGTCGGGCGGCGAAGTGGCGGGCATCAAGTCGGCCACCATCCGCATCGAGGGCGAGTACGCCTACGGCTGGCTGAAGACCGAGATCGGCGTGCACCGGCTGGTGCGCAAGTCGCCGTTCGATTCGGACAACCGCCGGCATACCAGCTTCACCTCGGTGTTCGTGTCGCCGGAAGTGGACGACAACATCGAGATCGACATCAACCCGGCCGACCTGCGGACCGACGTGTACCGCTCTTCGGGTGCCGGTGGTCAGCACGTCAACAAGACCGAATCGGCGGTGCGTATCACGCACATCCCGACCAACACGGTGGTCGCCTGCCAGACCGGCCGCAGCCAGCACCAGAACCGCGACAACGCGATGAAGATGCTGGCCGCCAAGCTGTACGAGCTGGAAGTGCAGAAGCGCAACGTCGAGCGCGACGCGCTGGAAGCGACCAAGTCCGACATCGGCTGGGGCAGCCAGATCCGCAACTACGTGCTCGACCAGAGCCGCATCAAGGATCTGCGCACCGGCATCGAACGCAGCGACACCCAGAAAGTGCTGGATGGCGACCTGGACGAATTCGTCGAGGCCAGCCTCAAGGCCGGTCTGGCGGCAGGCTCCAAACGCCTGGATGCCTGACCGCAGTGAGACGTTGCCGCGCCTGCTGCGCAGCGACGTCATCCGCGCCCTGCCGCGCTATGCAGCGCCGTGCAGCCGGTAAATCGCCACGCCGTCCCGTTGCGCCGTGCAATTGTCACCGAGACACCGTAAAACGCAGGAGCCGGCCAGCCCGGTTCCGCATTCTCCACCGGGCATGCGCCCGACCTATCGCAGACCGATTTCCGCCATGACCGAGCAGACCCCCGCGCCGCAGATCCCCGCCGACGAGAACAGCCTCATCGCCGAGCGTCGCGCGAAACTGGGCGCGTTGCGCGGCCAGGGCATCGCCTATCCCAACGATTTCGTGCGCGAGCACTTCGCCGGCGACCTGCAGGCCGAATTCGCCGATGCCGGCACCTGGTCCCCCGAGGCGCTGGAAGCGAGCGGATGCACGGTCAGGATGGCCGGCCGCCTGATGGCCAAGCGGGTGATGGGCAAGGCCAGCTTTGCGCAGATCCAGGACGAGTCCGGGCGCGTGCAGTTGTTCCTGCAGGGCAACGTGCTCGGCGATGCCTATGCCGCGTTCAAGGGCTGGGATGTCGGCGATATCGTGGCGGTGGAGGGCGGCCTGACCCGCACCAAGACCGGCGAGCTGTCGGTCAAGGCCACTGCGCTGCGCCTGCTGACCAAGTCGCTGCGGCCGTTGCCGGACAAGTGGCACGGCCTGTCGGACGTGGAGCAGCGCTATCGCCAGCGCTACGTCGATCTGATCGTCACCCCGGAGGCACGCGAGGTCTTCATCAAGCGCTCCAGGATCATCCGCGCGATCCGCGCCTGGCTGGATGCGCGCCGCTTCCTTGAAGTGGAAACGCCGATGATGCATTACATCCCCGGTGGCGCCACCGCCAAGCCGTTCACCACCCACCACAACGCGCTGGACCTGGACCTGTACCTGCGCGTGGCGCCGGAGCTGTACCTCAAGCGGCTGGTGGTCGGTGGGCTGGAGCGGGTCTACGAGATCAACCGCAACTTCCGCAACGAGGGCGTGTCGACCCGGCACAATCCCGAGTTCACCATGCTCGAGCTCTACGAGGCCTATGCCACGTACCACGAGATCATGGACCTGACCGAGCAGGTGATCCGCGACACCGCGCAGTCGGTGCTGGGCACCGCCCAGGTGAACTGGGACGGCGCCGCCATCGATCTGGCGCCGGCTTTCCGGCGCTGGCGCATGGATGAGGCCGTTCGTCACCACAACCCGGAGATCAGCGCGGCCGATTGCACCGATCGCGATGCGCTGCTGCGCCACTGCGACCGGCTGAAGATCAAGGTCAAGCCGTCCTACGGCTGGGGCAAGCTGCTGCTGGAAATCTTCGAGGCCACCGTGGAACACACCCTGGTGCAGCCGACCTTCATCACCGACCACCCGGTCGAGGTGTCGCCGCTGGCGCGTTCCAGCGACACCGAGCCGGGGTATACCGACCGCTTCGAGCTGTTCATCAACGGCAAGGAGCTGGCCAATGGCTTCTCCGAGCTCAACGACCCGGAAGACCAGGCCGCGCGCTTCCAGGCGCAGGTGCAGGCCAAGGACGGTGGCGACGACGAAGCGATGCACTACGACGCCGATTACATCCGTGCGTTGGAGTACGGCATGGCGCCGACCGGCGGCCTGGGTATCGGCATCGACCGCCTGGTGATGCTGCTGACCGGCAGCACCTCGATCCGCGATGTGCTGCTGTTCCCGTACATGCGTCCGGAGGCCTGATCTTTTTTGTGTCGTCGGCGTGCCGACGGCACAGATACTGCATATGCTAGAGCGGAGCCCCGAATGGCGTATCGTCGGGGGAGTCGGCGCAGCGGCCGGCGTCATCGCTTTTCCGTTCTCGGGATAGAGGAGCAACGGCTATGCAGGATGTTTTGGGTAATCTTGCCGGCGCCTCGTCGGCGGATCCATCGGGAAGCTGGTCGGAAAAGGCGGATCTGGGATTGAACATCGTCATTGTCGATGACCAGATGTCCGCGCGGACGATGCTGCGCCACGTCATCGAGGACATCGCACCGGAATTGAAGGTCTACGATTTCGGTGACCCGCTCGATGCATTGGCGTGGTGCGAGGCCGGACGGGTGGATCTGTTGCTGCTCGACTACCGCATGCCCGGCATGGATGGCCTGGAATTCGCCCGGCGTCTGCGCCGGCTGCCCAGCCATCGCGATATTCCGATCATCCTGATCACCATCGTCGGCGACGAGCCGATCCGTCAGGCGGCGCTGGAAGCGGGCGTGATCGATTTCCTGGTCAAGCCGATCCGCCCGCGCGAACTGCGTGCGCGCTGCGCCAATTTGCTGCAGCTGCGTCAGCAGAGCGAAAGCGTCAAGCAACGCGCGTTGTCGCTGGAGCAGCGCCTGCTGGCCAGCATGAACGAGGTCGAAGAGCGCGAACGCGAGACGCTGTCGCGGCTGGCGCGCGCCATCGAGTACCGCGACTCGGGCACCAGCGCCTTCCTGGAGCGCATGTCGCACGTGGCCGGCCTGATCGCCGAGCAGCTCGGCCTGTCGGAAGAAGAGGTGCGCATCATCGAGATGGCCGCACCGCTGCACGACATGGGCAAGATCGCCATTCCCGATGCGGTGCTGCTCAAGCCGGGCAAGCTCACCGACGACGAGATGAGCATCATGAAGCGGCATCCGCGGATCGGCTACGAGCTGCTCAGCGGCAGCCAGAACCGCTTCATCCAGGTCGGCGCCCTGATCGCACTGCGTCATCACGAGCGCTACGACGGCACCGGTTACCCGGATGGACTGGTCGGCGAGGCGATTCCGCTGGAAGCGCGCATCGTGGCGGTGGCCGACGTGTTCGACGCGCTGCTGTCGCCGCGCCCATACAAGGACGCCTGGACCATGGATGCCGCGCTGGCCTATCTCTACGCACAGCGCGGTCGCCTGTTCGACCCGCGCTGCGTGGATGCGCTGCTGCGCGGCCGCACGCAGCTGGACCAGATCTGCGGCGAATTCTCGACCGCATCGGCACGACCCGGGGTGTGAGGCTATGAATCCGTTCGGAAGGATCCGGCAGCGGTTGATGAATCGACCTGACAGCGAACATGGCCAGGCGATCGTCCGCATCGTGCTGATCAGCTTGATCCTGTCATATGTCCTTGTGCCGGATGTCCGGCACAGCTTGCCGCTGCACCAGCACACCGGGGTCTTGGTCATCGTGCTGACAGGCCTCGGGCTGGGCCTTGCATTGTTCGGATGGCTGCTGTGGCGACCCGACCGCTCGGATGCGCGCCGCATCCTGGGCATGTTGGCCGATTACGGGCTGATGGCGGCCGGCATGATCCAGATGGGCGAGCCGCTGGCCTGGGTCTATGTCGTGGTGATGTGGGTCACCGTCGGTAATGGCCTGCGCTATGGCAACCAGTATCTGTATCTTGCGGTGGCAATGGCGGTGGTGAGCTTTTCCACGACGCTGTCGATGACCGAATACTGGCAACGCAACCAGCGCCTTGGGGTCGGGCTTGCGGTTGGTCTGGCTGCCGTTCCGCTGTATTTCTCCAGTCTTCTGCGGCAGTTGACCCGTGCAACCGCCGAGGCGCGTCGTGCCAGCGAGGCCAAGAGCCGCTTTCTGGCCAACATGAGCCACGAGTTTCGGACACCGCTCAACGGTCTGTCCGGAATGACCGAAGTATTGGCAACGACGCGGCTGGACAGCGAGCAGCGCGAATGCCTGAAAACCATTCAAGCCTCCACGCGCAGCCTGCTGGCGCTGGTGGAAGAGGTGTTGGATATCTCGGCCATCGAAGCCGGCAAGCTCCGCATCAATGCGTCCGATTTTGCGTTGCGCGATACGCTGCAGGCCATCGCCCTGATCCTGGAACCGCAGGCGAAGACCAAGGGCCTGGACTACCGGGCGAACGTGGCAGAAGACGTGCCGACGCTGTTGCATGGGGATGCGGTGCACCTGCAGCAGATCCTGCTCAATCTGGTCGGCAATGCGGTCAAGTTCACCGACCATGGCTGCGTGCAGCTGACCGTGGCGGTCAGCAATGCCCACGTGGCGACGGCGGCGCATGCCCGCACGGGACTGCGTGTGCGGTTCGAGATCCTGGACACAGGGATCGGCGTGCCGGTCGACATGCGCCCGCGCCTGTTCGAGGCCTTCGAACAGGCCGATACCGGGCTGGCCCGGCGGTTCGAAGGTAGCGGTCTGGGAACGACCATCGCGCGGGGGCTGGTCCAGTCGATGGGCGGCGCAATCGGTTTCGAGGAGAATCCACAAGGCGGTAGCCTGTTCTGGTTCGAGCTTCCGTTCGGTCCGGCGTCCGCCAAGCCGGCCGCCGCGACACCGCCCGTGTTGGCGGACGCCGATGCCACGACGATCCCGGGCAACGTGATCGCGTTTGCCGATCCATTCCTGCGCCATCGCGCCCGCGTGCGCAGCATGATGATCCTGGTGGCAGACGATCACCTGGCCAACCGCCTGGTGCTGCAGCGGCTGTTGCAGAAAGCGGGACATCGCGTGACCTGCGTGGATGGGGGCGAGGCGGTACTGGACGCGTTGGCCGACACCGACTACGACGCTGCCATCGTCGACCTGCACATGCCCGGCGTCAGTGGCCTGGACATGCTCAAGCAACTGCGGGTCATGCAGGCGGGCGGCAAACCGGGCACGCCGGTGGTGGTGCTGAGTGCCGACGTGACGCCCGAGTCGATTCGCAGTTGCGAGCAAGCCGGGGCATATGCCTTCCTGGCAAAGCCGGTTGCGGCGGTCAAGTTGCTGGACACCTTGTCCGACATCGCCGTCAACCAGAAATTGCGTCAGGCCGATCCGGCCATTGCCCAGCGCGGACCGGCGCCGAGCGGTGTCGTGCTCGATCCTGCCGTCCTGGACGAACTGGCCGAACTGGGCATGGGGAAGGAATTCGAACGCGAGTTCATCCAACAGTGCCTCAGCGACGCGGCTGCCTGTGTGGTGCAGCTTGGCAAGGCCGCCGCCGACCAGGACTGGGAGCTGCTACGCGAGCATGCGCATGCCGTCAAGGGCGTTTCCAGCAATCTCGGGCTGGTCGGACTGGCCGAGCAGGGTGGCGAGTTGATGCGGCTTTCCGAAACCCAGTTACGCGCCGAATGGCGGCAGCGGCTGGAGCAGCTCAATCACGGATTGGTACAAGGACGCGAAGCGCTTGCCCAGCGTGTACACAAAACATCCGATGGCGACGCCACCGGTAAAGGCGATTCGGGCTGAGCAAAGCCCGGCCATCGGCCGGGCCTGATTCCCCCAGTATTGGATCGACCAAAAATCAGGCAACGCTTGCGCTGGCTCGGCGATTTTGTGCCTTGACCAGGCGGTCCATCGTCCGCAGCGATTTGTCGCTCAGTGCCAGCGCCGTGTCGACCCAGACTTCGGTAATGCGCAGCAATTCGTCGTAAGGCACTGCCTGGGCCAGATTGCGTGCCGCGTTCATTGCCAGATAGGAGTTGGAGATGCGCTTCTGCTGACGGATGAGGGTCTGGGTAGCGGCGACGCCCTGTCCCTTGGGCACCAGCACGTCCACGATTCCCATCGCATGCATCTCTTCGCTGCTGTAGACGCGTCCATCGAGAATGATCTTCTCTGCCAGTTGGGGCGACACGCGACGGCAGAGGAACGAATACGCGCCCATGCCCGGAAACAGGCCGAACAGGACCTCGGGCAGCCCCATGCCGATGCCTTCCTCGGCAACGATGGTGTGGCAGGCCAGGGCCATCTCCAGCCCGCCTCCCAATGCATCGCCTTGCAGCAGCGCAATGCTGCGCACGTCCCCACCGAAGCCGACATGCAGGTGATGGACGCCTTCCACGCAGCGAATCGCGTAGCGCATGAGCTGCTCGCGATTCTGTTCGCGGATCAAGCGTGCGAACAGGTCCAGATCGCCACCGAGATTGAAGGCGTCCGCGTCGGAGGCGAGGACGAAATGACGAAGCTCGCCGGTGCGACGCTCGTGCGGTGCGCGGGTGATGGTGCTCATGATCTCCCACATGTCTTCCAGCAAGTCGGTCCGGCAGCACGGCCGTACTCCGGCGTCCGCGTCCGCATGCATAAACAACCAGTGGGTGCCGTCGGCGACCGATGAGTCGACACGAATGGTGGAATGAGGACGGCCGAGGTAGCGCTTTTCAATTTTGTTCATGGGCATGATCCTGGGAGGGCCCGCGGTGGGAGAGTGGATGCCGGCGGGCGCGCACGATCCACTCCGAATCGATGCTACACCGGCACTATCTCCACGAACGCAGAGGGCCTTCCCATCGCCGGGAAAGCCCTCTGGTGTACATCTTCGGCAGGGTCTTCACTTCCTGCCGGAACATGCCTGCGATTACCTGGTTGGTGCATCCCGCAATTCGCGGCGCAGGATCTTGCCGACGTTGGTTTTCGGCAGTTCCTTGCGGAATTCGATCACTCGCGGCTGCTTGTAGCCGGTCAGGTTGGCGCGGCAGTGCGCCTTGACGGCGTCGGCGGTCAGGGCAGGGTCCTTCTTCACGATGACGGCCTTGACGATCTCGCCGGACTTTTCGTCCGGCATGCCGACGGCGGCCACCTCCAGCACGCCGGGCATCTCGGCGATCACGTCCTCGATCTCGTTCGGATACACGTTGAAGCCGGACACCAGGATCATGTCCTTCTTGCGGTCGACGATGTAGACGAAGCCCTGTTCGTCCATCCGCGCGACATCGCCGGTGTGCAGCCAGCCGTCGGCATCCATGACCTTGGCGGTTTCCTCGGGCTTCTTCCAGTAGCCCTTCATCACCTGCGGGCCCTTGATACACAGCTCGCCGATCTCGCCCAATGGCAGCGCGGCGCCGGCGTCGTCCTTGATGCAGGCATCGGTGGACGGAATCGGCAGGCCGATCGAGCCGTTGTAGTCCTTCAGGTCCATCGGGTTGATGCAGGCGGCCGGCGAGGTTTCGGTCAGGCCGTATGCCTCGACCAGGGTCAGGCCGGTGACCTTCTTCCAGCGTTCGGCCACCGAACGTTGCACCGCCATGCCACCGCCGAGGGTCATCTTGAGCGATGAAAAATCCACCTGATCGAAGCCAGGGGTATTGAGCAGGCCGTTGAACAGCGTGTTGACCCCGGTGAAGGCAGTGAAGCGGGTCTTCTTCAGTTCCTTGACGAAGCCGGGCATGTCGCGCGGATTACTGATCAGGTGATTGCAGCCGCCGATCTTCATGAAGACCAGGCCGTTGGCCGTCAATGCAAAGATGTGATACAGCGGCAGCGCGGTGATGACCACCTCGGCGCCTTCTTCCAGCTCGCCGGTGCCGGCAAGCCACTGATGGGCCTGCTGCATGTTGGCCACCAGATTGCGGTGGGTGAGCATCGCGCCCTTGGCCACGCCGGTGGTGCCGCCGGTGTACTGCAGGAAGGCGATGTCGTCGGGCTCGATCTGCAGGGTCGGCACGCTGTGCTTGCGGCCCAGCGCCAGTGCCTCGCGGAAACGAATCGCGCCATTGATGCGGTAATCGGGCACCAGCTTCTTGACGTGCTTGACCACGAAGTTGACCAGCGCCGCTTTCGGGAAGCCGAGCATGTCGCCCAGCCCGGTGGTGATCACCTGCTTGACCGGGGTGTCGGCGATGACCTGCTGGACGGTGGTGCCAAAGTTGTCGATCAGCACCAGCACGCTGGCGCCGGAGTCGATCAGCTGATGCTTCAGCTCGCGCGGGGTGTAGAGCGGATTGACGTTGACCACGGTCAGGCCGGCACGCAGGATGCCGAAGGTGGCGATCGGGTACTGCAGACAGTTGGGCATCATCAGGGCGACGCGGTCGCCTTTCTTCAACTGCAGTTCGCCAAGCAGATAGGCGGCGAACTGCTCGACCAGCTGGTCGGCTTCGCGATAGGTGATGGTCTTGCCGAAGCTGTGATACGCGGGGCGGTCGGCAAACCGCTTGACCGAGGTGGCGAACACCTCGGCCACGGTACGGAACTGCTCCAGATCGATCTCGTCGGAGACGCCGGCCGGATAACTTTGCAACCAAGGACGTGCCTGATTCATCTGCCCCCCTCCAGGGTATTCGGTACGTGACGCGGTGTGTTCCACGGCACTACGACAGTGGGCAGCATACCGTCATGCATGGAAAAGGCGAAGCGTGATGCACAGCAGCATTCAAGCGCGGTGGCGGGTCGGGTTGGTCGCGATTTTGGTCGTGCTGGCGCCTGCAGGACGACGACTGGCAGCTGTATCACGCGCAATGGGAGCCGGTAGGGCGCTGAGCGCGGCGACTGCGGTGTGCGCATCGCCAGGCGAGCGCGGCCGGTGTCCGCTGGCTAGGTATCTTCCCGTTGCGTTGCGTTGCGTTGCGTTCGCGTGCTGCCTCTTGCTGCCTCCGACGAGGATTCATCCGTCCAGCGTCGGCACCTTCCGGCCGCCGAAACCGCACTCCCGCCAGGCGGCGGGAGTGCGGTCGAGCTGATGGCGCAGCGCGCCTTGCGATCAGGCCGCCTCGCGCGCCGCCAGTTGACGCAGTACGTACTGCAACAGGCCGCCATGCTTGAAGTACTCCACTTCCTTGGGCGTCAGCAACAGCACCTTGACCTGGAACTGCTTGACGCTGCCGTCGGACTTTCTGGCATCCACGGTGGCACGGCGGCTGGCGCCGTCCTGCAGGCCGGTGATGTCCAGCACCTCCGAACCATCCAGGCCCAGCGTCTGCGCGTTTTCGTTGTCCAGGAACTGCAGCGGCAGTACGCCCATGCCGACCAGGTTGGAGCGGTGGATACGCTCGAAGCTCTCGGCGATCACCGCCTTGACGCCGAGCAGGTTGGTGCCCTTGGCCGCCCAGTCGCGCGAGGAGCCGGTGCCGTATTCCTTGCCGGCCAGCACCACCAGCGGCACGCCCTCGGCCTTGTACTTCACTGCCGCATCGTAGATCGCCAGTTTTTCCGGCTCGCCGCCATTGGCCGGGTAATACAGCGTGTTGCCGCCTTCTTCGCCGCCGAACATCAGGTTCTTGATGCGGATGTTGGCGAAGGTACCGCGCACCATCACGTCGTCGTTGCCGCGGCGGCTGCCGTAGCTGTTGAAGTCGGCCGGCTGCACGCCGCGCTCCTGCAGGAAACGGCCCGCCGGCGAATCCTTCTTGATGTTGCCGGCCGGGGAGATGTGGTCGGTGGTGATCGAGTCGCCGAACAGGCCCATGATGCGCGCGCCGTGCACGTCCTCGACATGGCCGACCTGCATGGTCATGCCGTCGAAGTAGGGCGGGTTCTTGATGTAGGTCGAGGCCGCGTCCCATTCGTACAGCGCACCATCCGGGGAGGCGATGGTGTTCCAGCGGCTGTCGCCCTTGAACACGTCGGCGTAGTTCTGCTTGAACATTTCCGGGCCGACGGTGGCGGCGATGGTGTCGCCGATGTCCTTGTTGCTCGGCCAGATGTCGCGCAGATACACCGGCTGCCCGTCGCTGCCGGTACCCAGCGGATCGGTGGTGAGGTTGATGTCGGTGGTGCCGGCGATCGCGTACGCCACCACCAGCGGCGGCGAGGCGAGGTAATTCATCTTCACTTCGGGATGCACGCGCCCTTCGAAGTTGCGGTTGCCCGACAACACCGATGACACCACCAGGTCGTCCTTGGCGATCGCCGCAGACACATCGTCCGGCAGCGGGCCGGAGTTGCCGATACAGGTGGTGCAGCCGTAGCCGACCACGTAGAAACCGAGCGTTTCCAGATCGGCGAGCACGCCGGCCTTGCTCAGGTAATCGGTGACCACGCGCGAGCCTGGCCCGAGCGAGGTCTTCACCCACGGCTGCGCCTTCAGCCCCTTGGCCGCCGCGTTACGCGCGAGCAGGCCGGCGCCCAGCATCACTGCCGGGTTGGAGGTATTGGTGCAGGAGGTGATCGCGGCAATCACCACCGAGCCGTCGCGCAGCTGCCAGCCGGCACCGCTGGCGTTGGCGCTTTCGGCCTGGGATGCCTTCGCGCCGACCGCAGTGCCGCCGCCGCCTTCGTTCTTGAGACGGTCTTCCTGCTTGAGATCGGTGAGCTTCTTGCTGCGCGCGTCGGCGAATGGCTTGAGGCTTTCGCGGTAGTTGGACTGCATGTCTTCCAGCAGTACGCGGTCCTGCGGACGCTTGGGGCCGGCCAGCGACGGCTTGACCTCGGCCATGTCCAGCTCCAGCGTGGCGCTGTACTGCGCCGGCGGGGTGTTGGCGTCGTGCCACAGGCCCTGCGCCTTGGCATAGGCCTCGACCAGCGCGATCTGCTCCTCGCTGCGGCCGGACAGGCGCAGATAGGTCAGCGATTCGTCGTCGATCGGGAAGATGCCGCAGGTGGCGCCGTATTCCGGTGCCATGTTGCCGATGGTGGCGCGGTCGGCCAGCGGCAGGTGCTGCAGGCCTTCGCCGTAGAACTCGACGAATTTGCCGACCACGCCGGCCTTGCGCAGCATCTGGGTAACGGTGAGCACCAGATCGGTGGCGGTGGCGCCTTCGGGCAGCTTGCCGCTGAGTTTGAAGCCGACCACCTGCGGAATCAGCATCGAGGATGGCTGGCCCAGCATTGCGGCCTCTGCCTCGATGCCGCCGACGCCCCAGCCGAGCACGCCGATGCCGTTGATCATGGTGGTATGGCTGTCGGTGCCGAACACGGTGTCCGGGTAGGCGACCAGGCTGCCGTCCTCGTCCGCGCTCATCACCACGCGCGCCAGGTTTTCCAGGTTCACCTGGTGGACGATGCCGGTGTTGGGCGGCACCACCTTGAAGTTCTCGAACGCCTTCTGGCCCCAGCGCAGGAAGCCGTAGCGTTCCTGGTTGCGCTGGAATTCGATCTTGCCGTTGAGGTCGAGCGCGTCGGGCTTGCCGAACACATCCACCTGCACCGAGTGGTCGATGACCAGCTCGGAGGGGATCTGCGGGTTGATCTGGTCGGCGTTGCCGCCGAGCTTGACCACGGCATCGCGCATCGCCGCCAGGTCGACCACGCAAGGCACGCCGGTGAAGTCCTGCAGCACCACGCGGGCCGGCATGAAGGCGATTTCGATATCCGGCTCGGCGGTGGGGTTCCACTTGGCGACCGCTTCGATATGGTCCTTGCCGACGGTGACACCACCGTCCTCGTGCCGGAGCAGGTTCTCCAGCAGGATCTTCATCGAGTAGGGCAGGTGGCCGATCTCGAAGCGCTCGCCCAGCTTCGGCAGGCTGTAGTAGGCGTAGCGCTTGCCATGGACCTCAAGCGAGGTGCGGGTGGAAAAGGAATCGCTCATGCATCACTCCTATGGCTGCAGGCTGTAGGTCTGTTCTGAACAGTGTGACCAATTCAGTGTGTACGTTCGGTTGCAGGACAGGGTATGTGGCCTTGAGTACGACAAGTCAAGTATGTAGAATCTGCGCATACTTTCTGCCGGGGCCACCTCCATGGAAGCCACAGTTGCCGAACGCGGGCAGATCACCTTGCCCAAGGCCGTGCGCGATGCCCTGGGCCTGACCAAGGGCACCACGCTCAAGATCGAGCTCGACGGCGGGCGCATCATCCTGCGCAAGGACGTCAGCGAGGCGCTGCGCAAGGTGCGCGGCAAGTTCAAGCTGGTCGACGGGCTGACCAGCACCGACGAGGCGATGCGCGCCATCCGCGGCCGCGCCCCCGGGGACCCGTTCGACCCATGATCGCGCTGGATTCCTCGGTGCTGCTGGACATCCTGGTCGGCGATGCGGTCTACGGCGAGGTGTCGGAGATCTGCATCGGCGATGCGCTGGCGCGCGACGAGGTGGTGGTCTGCGATGCGGTAGTGGCCGAAGTGCTGGCCATGCTCGACACCCAGGTCGACCTGATGGAAACCCTGGCCTCGATCGGGGTGCGCTACGAAGCCACCCAGGAAGCGGCGGCGGTGCGCGCCGGCCATATGAACAAGCGCTTCCGCGCGCGCGGCGGCAAGCGCGAGCGGGTGGTGGCCGATTTCCTGATCGGCGCCCACGCGCTGCTCCAGTGCGACGGCTTGATCACCCGCGACGAGGGCTTCTTCCGCGATTACTTCAAGGGTTTGAAGATCGTTGTTCCCAAACCCGCAAGCTGATCCACGTTTCGCGTCTACACATTCACTGTTGTCTTTCGGAGAATCCGCATGTTGGAAGCCTACCGCCACCACGTTGCAGAGCGCGCCGCGCTCGGTATCCCGCCGCTGCCGCTGACCGCGCAGCAGACCGCCGAGGTCATCGAGCTGCTGAAGGCTCCGCCGGCGGGTGAAGAAGAGTTCCTGGTCGAGCTGCTCAGCCAGCGCGTGCCGGCCGGCGTCGACGATGCCGCCAAGGTCAAGGCCTCGTACCTGGCCGCGGTGGCCTTCGGCACCGAGAAAACCGCGCTGATCAGCCCCACCCGTGCCACCGAGCTGCTCGGCACCATGCTGGGTGGCTACAACATCCAGCCGTTGATCGACCTGCTCGACAACGCCGAGCTGGGCGCCACCGCCGCCGAAGCGCTCAAGCACACCTTGCTGGTGTTCGACGCCTTCCACGACGTGCAGGAAAAGGCGCAAGCCGGTAATGCGCATGCCAAGGCCGTGCTGCAGAGCTGGGCCGATGCCGAGTGGTTCACCAGCAAGCCGGAAGTGCCGCCGAGCCTGACCGTCACCGTGTTCAAGGTGCCGGGCGAGACCAATACCGACGACCTGTCGCCGGCACCGGATGCCACCACCCGCCCGGACATCCCGCTGCATGCGCTGGCGATGCTGAAGAACAAGCGCGACGGCGCGGCCTTCGAGCCGGAAGAAGACGGCAAGCGCGGCCCGATCCAGGCGATTGCCGATCTCAAGGACAAGGGCCATCTGGTCGCCTACGTCGGCGATGTGGTCGGTACCGGTTCCTCGCGCAAGTCGGCGACCAACTCGGTGCTGTGGTGGACCGGCGAAGACATTCCGTTCATTCCGAACAAGCGCTTCGGTGGCGTGTGCCTGGGCAGCAAGATCGCCCCGATCTTCTACAACACCATGGAAGACGCAGGCGCGTTGCCGATCGAACTGGACGTGTCGCAGATGGAGCACGGCGATGTGGTCGAGCTGCGTCCGTACGACGGCAAGGCGCTGAAGAACGGGCAGGTGATCGCCGAGTTCGCGATGAAGTCGGATGTGCTGTTCGACGAAGTGCGCGCCGGTGGCCGCATTCCGCTGATCGTTGGCCGCGGCCTGACCGCCAAGGCGCGCGAGTTCCTGGGCCTGCCGGCCTCGGACCTGTTCCGCCTGCCGATGGACCCGCCGGACACCGGCAAGGGCTTTTCGCTGGCGCAGAAGATGGTCGGCCGCGCCTGCGGCCTGCCGGAAGGCCAGGGCATGCGCCCGGGCACCTATTGCGAGCCGAAGATGACCTCGGTGGGCTCGCAGGACACCACCGGCCCGATGACCCGCGACGAGCTCAAGGACCTGGCCTGCCTGGGCTTCTCCGCCGACCTGGTGATGCAGTCGTTCTGCCACACCGCCGCCTATCCGAAGCCGGTCGACGTCAAGACCCACCACACCTTGCCGGAGTTCATCTCCACCCGCGGCGGCGTCTCGCTGCGCCCGGGCGACGGCGTGATCCACAGCTGGCTCAACCGCATGCTGCTGCCCGACACCGTCGGTACCGGTGGCGACTCGCACACGCGTTTCCCGATCGGCATTTCGTTCCCGGCCGGCTCCGGCCTGGTGGCCTTCGCCGCCGCCACCGGCGTGATGCCGCTGGACATGCCTGAGAGCGTGCTCGTGCGCTTCAAGGGTGAGATGCAGCCGGGCGTGACCCTGCGTGACCTGGTCAACGCGATCCCGCTGTACGCGATCAAGGACGGTCTGCTGACCGTGGCCAAGCAGGGCAAGAAGAACATCTTCTCCGGCCGCATCCTGGAAATCGAAGGCCTGCCGAACCTGAAGGTGGAGCAGGCGTTCGAACTGTCCGACGCCTCGGCCGAGCGTTCGGCGGCCGGTTGCACCGTGCACCTGGACAAGGCGCCGATCATCGAATACCTGACCAGCAACATCACCCTGCTGCGCTGGATGATTGCCGAAGGCTATGCCGATGCGCGCACGCTGGGCCGCCGCATCAAGAAGATGGAAGAGTGGCTGGCCGATCCGCAGCTGCTGCAGCCCGATGCCGACGCCGAATACGCGGCGGTCATCGAGATCGATCTGGCTGACATCGTTGAACCGATCGTGGCCTGCCCGAACGACCCGGACGACGTCAAGACGCTGTCCGACGTGGCTGGCGCGGCGATCGACGAGGTGTTCATCGGCTCGTGCATGACCAACATCGGTCACTTCCGCGCCGCGGCCAAGTTGCTGGAAGGCAAGCGCGATATCCCGACCCGCCTGTGGGTGGCGCCGCCGACCAAGATGGATGCCTCCGAGCTGACCAAGGAAGGCCATTACGGCACCTTCGGCGCGGCCGGCGCGCGCATGGAAATGCCGGGCTGCTCGCTGTGCATGGGCAACCAGGCGCAGGCGCGCGAGGGCGCCACGGTGTTCTCCACCTCCACGCGTAACTTCCCGAATCGTCTGGGCCGCAACACCAACGTGTACCTGGGTTCGGCGGAACTGGCGGCGATCTGCTCGCGTCTGGGCCGCATCCCGACCAAGGACGAGTACATGGCCGATGTGGGCGTGATCAAGACCAGTGGCGAGCAGATCTACCGCTACATGAACTTCGATCAGATCCAGCAATATCAGGACGTGGCCGACACCGTCGCTGCCTGATCCAGCTGGTTGCTCACCTGTTCGAAAACGCCCGGCAACGCCGGGCGTTTTTCGTTATTCGGGCGATGACTTCGTTTCAGCTGCGTAATGTCGGGAGTTAAGGCAAGCGCAGTTAACTCGTCTGTCGCATTGCAACAAAAATCTGAAGTCGGCGGGTCTAGAGTGGCCGCTCCCATCGCTCTGATTGATCTCCAATGCCTACTTGCACGATCGCTGGTCAAACGCTGCATTACGCACAATACGGTCAAGGGTTTCCGGTGTTGCTTGGCCACAGTTATCTCTGGGACGCGGCCATGTGGGAACCGCAGATCCAGGCCCTCTCGCCGCACTATCGGGTCATCGTTCCCGAGTTGTGGGGGCACGGGCAATCGGCGGCACTGCCAGCGGGCACGCAGACGGTGGGCGACCTTGCCAGGCAGATGCTGCTGTTGCTGGATGCGCTGGAGCTACCGCAATGCGCAGTGGTCGGCCTGTCGGTCGGTGGCATGTGGGGCGCCGAGTTGGCGCTGCTGGCACCGCAGCGTGTGCGCAGCCTGGTGCTGATGGATACCTTCCTGGGTGCCGAGCCGCAGGCCACGCAAACGCGTTATTTCGCTTTGCTCGATGCGATCGAAGCAGCCGGGCAGGTGACGCCTGCGTTGATCGAGGCGATCGTGCCGACCTTTTTCCGCCCCGGCATCGATCTGAATTCCGCGCTGCCGGCTGCGTTTGCGCAGTGCCTGGCGGCGATGTCGGCCGGGCAGTTGCGCACCTCGATCGTGCCGCTGGGCCGGCTGATCTTCGGGCGCGCGAATCGCCTGGAGGCGATGTCCGCGCTGGATCCGGCCAGCACCTTCCTGCTCGGTGGCGCAGACGACATTGCGCGGCCGCCGGAAGAATTGTGGTTGATGGCCGAGGTGGTCGGTTGCGACTACGAGCTGATCCCCGATGCCGGACATATCGCCTCGCTGGAGAATCCGGCGTTCGTCACCGCGCAGTTGCTGGGTTGGTTGAAGCGCACCGTGGCATCGGATTCGACGCGGATGCAAAGGCGCGCGCTTGAAGGCAGCGTTCAGGCACAGGCGCCGCTCCCATGATGTGCTGCTGATCTGGCGATCAGAACGACACCATGCGTTGCTTGCAAGCATGAGCACCGGCCACCTCACTTGGCGCTGCTTGCAATCATGAGCACCGACCACCTCACTTGGTCCTTGCCCGCTCAGCGTCGCCGGACCTTACGCGGCATGGATGCCGCGTAAGGTCCTACAGGGACGTACTTGCGGCGTGTCCTGCGAGGGGGGCGGGCAAGGGCCCTGCACCGAAGCACCAAATCAGATGATTTGCCTTCTGGCAGTTTGCTTCGATCTGTTGATGCGAGCGTAGAACGCTATGAGAACGGCCTGCCAAACCACGACGTAGTGTCGTGAGCCGCGCTAAGGCTGCGCACCCAGCCAGGCTTCCAGTGCCGCTGCCGGCAACGGCCGCGAAAATAGATAGCCCTGCAGCACTTCGCAGCCGAGGTCGGCGAGGAACAGGCGTTGGGCTTCGTTTTCCACGCCTTCGGCGACCACGTGCTTGCGCAGATGCTCGCCGATGCGCAGCACCGAGGTGGTGAGGGCGCGGGCGTCTTCGCTGTGTTCGATGTCGCGCACGAAGCTCATGTCCAGCTTGAGTTCGTCGATCGGCAGGCGATGCAGGTGGCTCAGGCTGGAATAGCCGGTGCCGAAGTCGTCCAGCGACAACGAGATGCCGGCTTCGCGGATGGCGTGCAGGTTTTCCAGCACGCCGGGCTGCCCGGACAGCATCACGCTTTCGGTCAGTTCCAGGGTCAGGTCGGAGGGCTGCACGCCCATGTCGGCGATGAGCCGGAGCAGATCCGACAGCATGCGCGGACTTTCGAAACTGCTGGCCGACAGATTCACCGAGACGCGTGCCACCGGTACGCCGCGCTTGCGCCAATCGGCAACCTGCCGGCATGCGCTGCGCAGTACCCAGTCGTTGATCTGCGGCATCATGCCTTGCTCTTCGGCCACGGGCAGGAACCGTGCCGGCGAAATGGCGCCCAGTTGCGGATGATTCCAGCGCAACAGCGCTTCCACGCCGTACAGCGCGTGCGGCGCGGCGCTGTGCAATTGCGGCTGGTAGTGCAACTGCAGCTGATCGCGGTCGATCGCCTGGCGCAGTTCCGCTTCCAGTGCAACGCGCTCCTGCGCCATGCGGTTCATGTCGGAGCTGAAGAAGCGGAACCGTCCGCCGCCTTCCTGCTTGGCGCGGTTCATGGCCAGATCGGCATGCCGCAGCAGGATGTTGATGTCGCGGCCGTCCTCGGGAAACATCGCCACGCCGATGCTGGCCGACGGATGCACCGTCATGTGCCCAACCGGCAGCGGCCTGGCAATGGTGCCCAGCACGCGTTCTGCGGCGGCACTGGCCTGCTCGGCGCTGCATTGCGGCAGTGCAAGCGCGAATTCGTCGCCGGCCAGGCGCGCCAGCATGGCGGTGGCGGTCAGCTGCTCGCCGATGCGCAAGGCGATGTCGCGCAACAGGCCATCGCCGGCGGCGTGGCCCTGGCTGTCGTTGATCAACTTGAAGCGGTCGATGTTGATGAACATCAACGTGGCAGGTTCGCCGGCGTATTCGGCCTGCGTCAGCGCCTGCTCGGCGCGTGCGCTGAACATGATGCGGTTGGGCAGGCCGGTCAGCGCATCGTAGAACGCGAGTTGATGCACGCGTTGGCGGATCTGTTCGCGTTCCAGCGCCAGCGTGCACAACTGCTGGCACAGATCGGTGAGGCGTACGTGCCAGGCATCGGCACGCTGCGCCTTGCGGTAGTACAACGCGAAGGTACCGAGCACGCGTGCGCTGTTGGAGCGGATCGGCGTGCTCCAGCACGCGTGCAGACCCATCGGCAGCAGCAGGTCGCGGAATTGCGCAAACAGCGGGTCGGTGGCGATGTCTTCCACCATCACCGCGCGGCCGCGCCAGGCGGCCGTGCCGCAGGCGCCCGCACCCGGGCCGATCTTCAGCCCATTGACCGCATCGGCGTATTCCGGCGGCAGGCTCGGCGCGGCCAGCGAATGCAGGCAGCCCTGATTGTCCGCGCTCATGACCGTGGCCAGCACGTCCGGCGCGATGCGCTCGACCTCGGTGCAGATCAGCGTCATCACCTCGATCAGCGGCCGCTCCTGCACCAGCGCCTCGAGCACGCGGTGCTGCAGCACCTCATGCATCTTGGTGTCGGTGATGTCGGTCAGCACCGCCACGTAATGCGACGGCAGATGCCTGGCGTCGTAGATCGGATTGAAGTTGAGCGAAATCCACAGCGGTGTGCCGTCCTTGCGGTACACCAGCAGGTCGGCCTGGGTCTGCTGCAACGCGTCGGCGCGGTCGCGGATGCGCGCCACCTCGTCCTGGTCGCTTTGCGCGCGGGTCAGCACGTCGGACGGGCGCTTGCCGACCAGTTCGGCTTCGGTATAGCCGAACATGCGCTGGAAACCGTCGTTGGCGTAGAGCAGGCGCGATTGCAGATCGCAGATCAGGATCGCACTGCTGCTGCCGTCCAGCGCTTCGGCCAGCAGGCGCGAGCGCGTGGCGTCGGGATGTTCGTCCGGCCTGCTCACGCCAGCGGTGATCGGGCCCGCCTTGAGCGTCCTGGGGAGGGGCGCGTGATCTGCCGGCCTATCCGCCGTCGCCAGCGACGCGGTGACCGCGACGCCGGGAACCGCCGCCTGTTCAGACGGATGCGGGGGACGGACGGTCATGCCGGATCAACGCGCCTGTGCCGACAGCGCGATCAGGCGCTCGGCAACGCGGTCCAGCGGCACCACTTCCTGCGCGGCGCCGAGCTTGTAGGCGGCGCCGGGCATGCCCCACACCACGCTGCTGGCTTCGTCCTGCACCAGCGTCGGCGCGCCGGCCTGCAGCATTTCCAGCAGGCCGCGTGCACCGTCGTCGCCCATGCCGGTGAGGATGGCGCCGACCGCATTCGGCCCGGCATTGGCGGCGACGGAGCGGAACAGCACGTCCACCGCCGGCTTGTGGCGATTGACCGGCGGGCCGTCGTCGATGCGGCAACGCCAGCGCGCACCGTCGCGGATGATGCGCAAGTGCTGGCCGCCCGGCGGCAGGTAGGCGTGGCCCGGCAGGATCGCCTCGCCATCGCTGGCCTCGCGCACCGACATCGCCGAATGGCGATTGAGGCGATCGGCGAAGGCGGTGCTGAAGCTGGCCGGCAGATGCTGGGTCATCACCACCGCCGGGGCATCGGCGGGCATGTGTTCGAGCACCACGCGCAGGGCTTCGGTGCCGCCGGCCGAGGCGCCGATGGCGATCAGGCGGTCGGTGGTGCGGAAGCGCAGCGCGCTGCCGGGGACCGGCGCGGACTGCATGTCCAGGGTGACCTTGGGCGCGCTGGGACGATTGAGCGCGCTGACCTTGGCCTTGGAGGCCATCTTGACCTTGCTGACGATCTCTTCCGCGTAGCCTTCCAGCCCGCGGGCGACGTCGATCTTGGGCTTGGAGACGAAATCCACCGCGCCCAGCGACAAGGCCTGCAAGGTGGTGTCGGCGCCGCGCTCGGTCAGCGACGAAATCATCACCACCGGGGTGGGGCGCAGGCGCATCAGGTTTTCCAGAAACACCAGGCCGTCCATGCGCGGCATTTCCACATCCAGCGTGATCACGTCCGGATTGAGGCGTTTGATCTTTTCGCGCGCCAGGATCGGGTCGGCGGCCGAGCCGATCACCTCAATGCCGGCATCGCGCGAGAGGATTTCGGTCAGCATCTGGCGTACGACCGCCGAGTCGTCGACGATGAGTACGCGTACAGGGGTTTCCAGCGTCATTCGAACAACTCCACTCCACCGGTAACCGGTGCTTTGGACAGACGGGCGCGCACGGCCGATTCGGCGGCGGCGACTTCGGCTTCGTGTGCATGCGGCAAACGCTGCACGACCACGCGTCCGGTCGTCGGGAAGAACCACACCTTGCGCGGATGGATGCCGCACAGATCCTCGGCAATGATGGGAATGTGTTCGGCCTGCAGGTACTGGCGCACGAACTCGGCGTTGCGGGTGCCGACCGGGTTGCTGGTGAAGCCCTTGAGCACGTTGGCGCCGCCGAAGACCTTGGCTTCGATACGTTTGCGGTGCGCGCCGCGCTTGAGCATGTCGTTGATCAGCAACTCCATTGCATAACTGCCGTAACGCGCGGGTGCGCCATCGCCGACCTGGCCTTCCGGCAACAGGAAGTGATTCATGCCGCCGATCTTCAGGACCGGGTCGCGCAGGCAGGCGGCAACGCACGATCCCAAGGTGGTCGTCAACGCGGTGTCGTCGTCGACCACCAGGTACTGGGTGGGCAGCAGCTTGGCGGTGATGGTCTGGAACCGCGAATCGCGGTAGCGCATGACATCGTCGACCTGCACGGCGGTACTCATGCGGACGCTCCCGCGCGCGGGCTGCGCCGATACAGCGTGCGCCCGCACGGCTGGATCAGATCGGCCGCGTGCAGGTAGTTCTCCGAATGCCCGGTGTAGAGCAGACCGTCGTCGCCCATGTGGCTGACCAGCCGCGACAGGATGCCGCGCTGGGTCGGCTTGTCGAAATAGATCATCACGTTGCGGCAGAACAGCGCCGCGTACGGGCCGCCGACGTCGTAACGCGGTGCCAGCAGGTTCAGCTGGCGGTATTCGATGAGTTGGCGCAGCGCCGGAATGACCCGGCACTTGCCCTCGTTGGGACCGCTGCCGCGCTGGAAGTACTTGCGCTTGATCGATGCGTCCAGCGAGGCGACGCGGTCGATGGCGTAGACGCCGCGCGAGGCGGTCTCCAGCACCTGGGTGTCGACGTCGGTGGCGACGATGCTGACCGGCGGGGTCAGGGTGCCGAAGGCTTCGCAGGCGGTGATGGCGATGGAGTAGGGCTCCTCGCCGGTGGAGGCCGCGCACGACCAGATCTTCAACGGCGCCTGCGAGGCGCGCTTTTGCAGTTCTTCGCGCAGTTTGTCGAAGTGGTGCGGCTCGCGGAAGAACGCGGTCAGATTGGTGGTCAGCGCGTTGGTGAACGCCTGCCATTCCTCCTCGTCGTTGCCGGCTTCGAGCTGATCGAGATAATCGCGGAACGAGCGCAGGCCGAGCACGCGCAGGCGACGCGACAGCCGGCCATACACCATGTCGCGCTTGGCCGGAGCCAGGGCGATGCCGACACGCTGATAGATCAGGTCGCAGACGCGTTTGAAATCGCGGTCGCCGAAATCAAATTCGCGTGTGTCTGAAGCGGAAGTCGTGGTCGTCATATCCATACGCGTCGTGAGCTATAACTGGATATCGGCCACGGAGCCGCGCAACTGAAGCGTCAATGCGTGGATTGCACGCGGTTGGGTTCGGTCTGCAGTGTGCTGGGGCAGGGCGGTGGCGTTTGCCAGCCGCTGCAGGCTGCACGCTGTGTCATTCCGGCATCGTGCGCCCCGTGCTCGGCGCAGGTGGGCAGATGCACAACGCCCCGGCAGTGCCGGGGCGTTGTGGGTGACAGCGGTGAATCAGAACTCTTGCCAGTTACCGTCGGCCAGTGCGGCCTGGGGTTTGGCAGGCCGCGACGCGCTTGCCGCAGCCCGCGCCACCGGCTTGGCGGCGCTTTTCACTGCAACCGGGCGCGAGGCGATCGGCCGCCCCCGCGCGGTCTGCGCAACCTGCGCCGCTTCGTCCAGCTTGAACACCGACACCGCTTCGGCCAGGTGGCCGGCCTGCTCCTCCATCGAGCGGGCAGCGGCGGTGGCTTCTTCCACCAGGGCGGCGTTCTGCTGGGTGGTTTCGTCCATCTGGGTGATGGTCTGGTTGACCTGCTCGATGCCGGCCGACTGTTCCTGCGAGGCAGCGGAGATCTCGCCCATGATGTCGGTCACGCGCTGCACGCTGGCCACGATCTCGGCCATGGTCGCACCGGCCTTGCGCACCAGTGCCGAACCTTCGGCCACCTTGTGCACGGAGTCGTCGATCAAGCCCTTGATCTCCTTGGCCGCACCGGCCGAACGCTGTGCCAGCGTACGCACTTCCGAGGCGACCACGGCAAAGCCGCGGCCCTGTTCGCCTGCACGGGCGGCTTCCACCGCCGCGTTCAAGGCCAGGATGTTGGTCTGGAACGCGATGCCATCGATCACCGAGATGATGTCGGCGATTTTCTTGGACGAGGCTTCGATGCCGGACATCGTGGTGACCACCTGCGACACCACTTCGCCGCCCTGCGAGGCCACGCCGGTGGCGCCGATGGCCAACTGGTTGGCCTGACGGGCGCTTTCGGCGTTCTGCTTGACGGTCGAGGTCAGCTCCTCCATCGAGGCGGCGGTTTCTTCCAGGTTGGCGGCCTGCTGTTCGGTGCGGTGCGACAGGTCGCTGTTGCCGGAGGCGATCTCGCCGGCGGCCGAGTTGATCGCGGTGGACGAGACCTTGATGCGTCCGACGATGTCGGCCAACTGCTCGGCGGTGGCATTGGCATCGTCACGCATCTGCGCGAACACGCCGCTGAACTCGCCGTGCATGCGTACGGTCAGGTCACCACGCGACAGCGCCGACAGCAATGCGGAAATCTGCTCCAGGCTGCCGGCGTTGGCATCCAGCAGGCCGTTGAGCTGTTGCGCCAGCTGCAGGAAGAAGCCCTGCTTGCCGTCGGTTTCCACCCGCCCACTCATGTCGCCGCTGGCGGCAGCACGCACGATGCGGGCGACTTCTTCTTCGACCTGGACTTCGATGGTGCGGTCGCGCCATTCGCAGACTTCGCCGGTGCTTTCGCCGTGCTCGTTCTTGATCGAGGTAACGGTCTGGGTCACCACGAACTCGCCATAGCGCTCTTCGAAGCTGGTGATGCCGTCGCGTTCCAGTGCTGCGATGGCCTTGCGCACGGTCGATTCGGGCAGGCCGAGATAGCTGATGTGCTGGCCGATGATCTTGTTCGCATCGAAGTCGGACGATGCCAGGCGGATGCTGCCTTCGTAATGCGTCACGATCTTCATGAACGCCTCGTTGGCGTAGATGATGGTGCGATCGGCATTGGTGATGAAGGTGCCGGTGGAGGATTCGTCCAGTGCGGTACGGATACGCAGGTTTTCGTCGGCGATCTTCTGATCGCGTTCGATGCGTTCCTTCAGGTCGCGCTGCATGCGGTGCATGGAGCGCATCAGTTCGCCCACTTCGTCCTGGCCCTGCACATTGATCTGGCCGTCGAGCTTGCCGCTGGCGATTTCGGTGGCGGTGGAAACGGCGCCACGCATGCTCTTGACGATGGAGCGTGCGAACAGGAACGCCAGGCCCAGGCCGCCGACGATGCCGATCAACAGCACCATCACCGTCAACGAGACCGAGGTGGCATGGACTTTTTCGGCCTTGCTCTTTGCAGCCTGCGCCAACTTGTTGTCTTCGGTGATCAATGCGGCCAGCGAATCCTTGGCCTTGTTGTGCAGGGTGCGGGTCTCGCCGACGAAGGTGTCGATGGCGTCGTCGGGCAGGTTGAGCTCGATCATTTCATCGACGCTGGCGTAGGACTCCGCTGCCTTCTTCCAGTCCGCCACGAACACGTCGAACAATTTCTTCTGCTGCGGGCTCTCGATCAGGCGGGGGTAGCCCTTGATCGTGGCATCGATTTCGCCATGGAGCCGCTTGGCGCGGACCTTGGCTTCCTGCTTGACCGAGTCGCTGGCGCGCACCAGATTCTGGTAGGCCGCATTTCGATATTCGCCGAGCATGCCGCGCAGGTCGCCTGCTTCGCGCACGCTGGACATGGTGTTGCCGGCCAGGTCGCGGGTGACGTTATTGAGCGACGCCAGGCCCGCATAGGCGATGATGCCCTGCACCAGCATGATCAGCAGCACGATGCCGAACGCCAGCATCAGCTTGGGCATCAATTTCAGATTGTTGATCCATTGCATTGACACGATTCCCCGGTAGAAGTCAGTGCGCATAACCGCAAACGGCAGATCGCCACGCGCGAGGGCGTGGCGATCTGCGAGGCGATTACTTGATGGTGGCCAACTTCAGGCTGGCCGGTGAGCTGACTTCGATTTCGGCACGCGAGCTGTCACGCTGGATCTTGCCGAGCACACACACGTCCTTGCCTTCCAGGGTTTCCGGGGCAAAGCTGAACTTGCCGCGGTTGGCGCCGTCGATGCGGGCCGAGAAGGTGTGACGCGGGAACATGCCGCCCATGTACAGGAAGGTGGGTTCACCTTCGGAGCTCTGGGCGTACTTGGCCTTTTCGACCTTGCCGCACACCATGCCGTCCTTGCCGACGAAACGGGTCGCCATTTCCGGCGGAATCATTTCCTGCGACTGAGCCGACAGCGTGGGAGCGACGATCACGAGAGCAGCGACGGGGAGGAGCGAGAGCAGGAACTTCATTGGGATTCTCCAGAATCAAAAGTCGAACGGTGACCCGTTTGTGGACGCGGGCTTCTATTCAGCTATCGGCTAGCCGCCGTTCAACTTGAATCCGAAAAACGTGATTTCAATCACACTTCAACTTCGTTGTGTGTCTCGTGTCGGGAAGCTCCCGACACCAGATGGTCTGAATCAGGCCGCTTCTTCGGCCAGTTGCTGCTGACCGAGCTCGGTGCTGTCCAGCAAGGTCTCGATATCGAGCAGGATCAGCATGCGATCGTCCTGGGTGCCGATGCCCGAGATGAAGCGGGTGTCGACCGAGGCGCCGAATTCGGGGGTGGGGCGGATCTGGTCGTCGTTGAGCGGAATCACGTCCGAGACGCTGTCCACCACGATGCCGACCACGCGGTCTTCGACGTTGAGCACGATCATCACGGTGAAGGCGTCGTAGCGCGCTTCTTTCAGGCGCAGCTTCAGGCGCAGGTCGATCACCGGCACGATGGTGCCGCGCAGGTTGATCACACCCTTGATGTAGTCCGGTGCGTCGGGCAGGCGGGTGACCGAATCGTAGCCGCGGATTTCCTGCACCTTCAGGATGTCCACGCCGTAGTGTTCTTCGCCCAAGGCGAAGCTGAGGAATTCACCACCGGTGCCGGTGGTCGTGCTTTTGTCGTTCATGGAAACTCCGGGCGTTGCGGCTGAGTGTCGGATTGCAGCGATGGGAAAAGCATGCGGATGAGGATTGCCCTAGCAACATCGGCGCAGCGCAGGGCAACTTTAGCCGCGCGCCATGGCTGGTGCGGGCGGGTTCAGAACACGCCGCTCTTGCGCGCATTGCGCTGGCGGTCGACCCGGAAGATGTAGCGCTGGATGGTCTCGTCGGCACCGCGTGGCAGGTCGCTGAACTGCATGCCGACACGGAAACCTTCGCTGCCGTTGGGCAGGGTCTGCTTGTACTGGCTGCACACCGTCAGCGGCAGGGTGATCGGCGCGGTGTCGGGCAGTTGCAGCGTGCAATTGCGGTAGGTGCGCTGCGGTTCGAGCAGGGGCATGCCGTCGGTGAGCGAGACCGCCAGGCCGCCGCTGCTGATATCGATCACGCGCAGCTGCAGGTTGAGAGTGCCGCCCTGTGCCTCGTCCTGGCGAATGATGCAGACGGGCGAGTCGGTGATCGGCGTTTCCAGCCGGTACGACTCGCGACGCTGCAGGTGATACATCGCCTCGGGCAGCTCGGCGCGGAAGGCGACGTGGATGTCGCGCTCCAGCCGCTCGGGCGTTTCCAGGCGGAAGCGGATATTGACCCGTTCCAGTTGTGCGTAGCACAGCAGGTACTTGGCGTCCTGGATGGCGCGGTTGGAGGCCTCGTTATGGCTGCCGTCCAGAATCACGCAGTCGTCGTCTTCGTCCACCTCGAGCACGGCGGTGGGCACGGCCATGTCGCGCCCGGCCACATGCATGGTCACGATGGCGCGCTGGTCGAGCAACTGGCGCAGCAGGCCACGGATCTGCCGTTTGTTGCGTAGCAGATAGCGCTCGTCGCCTTCGGCGAGGTGGTCGGCGTCGTGGTCCAGCTCGGAGGTATCGCCTTGGGACATGGGCACAGGCACAGTAGATGCGGGAAGCCGCCGGAACGGTTGTCCCGGCGTCGCCTTGATATCGGCGGTAAAACGAAATCTTTAACAGCGGCTGACAAACACGATCGCGTGAAGTCCTGGTTGCTTTGGGCGTTGTGTTCCCAGTGGCTGGATAGTGCACATGGATCAAGTGTAGAGCGCGTGGTGCTGCCGCTTGGCTGCAGGGCCCTTGCCCGCCCGCCATCGCAGAACACGCTGCAAGTACATCCATCTAGGCGGTGGCGCGGCATCCATGCCGCGCAAGGTCCCGCGACGGTGGGCGGACAGGGACCAGTGGAAATGGTCGGTGTGCACGGTTCCAGGCCTCTTTTTTAGTTGCCGTGTTTCGATGGACTTGGGTAGTGCAAATATATAAGAGCGGCTAACAAAACCCTTGAATTCTGTTGAGTCGGCGACAACATTGCCGGCATGACACGTCGCAACGAGATCCCTAGTGCGCTTTGGA
>NZ_MDSK01000022.1 GCF_002940205.1 Xanthomonas arboricola pv. guizotiae | reverse complement strand
AGGTAAGCAATGTTCGATGAGGGCAAATTGTGCTGGCGTGATCTCCATGTCCAATAGTTTAACCTCCCCAGCCACTAGCGTTAACAGGACCTAGCTCGCTGCTTTGCGTATGCAGCGGATAACGAAAACGGGAGATGCTGACTTTGCGGCCTGCGACCGCCGGATGGGTCTCTCGCCTGACAGGCGCGCTCCCAGAGGGTGAAGATGTAGCGCGGCGTACATGGACTGACGTCACCGTGGCATGGAGGAGGGCTTGGGTCGCCGCGGTCTTCGGCAGCGGGTAGACTGAGAGGGTCGCCACGAGGAGCATGGAATGGGCCGATGCCGGTCGTTATATCCAGGTATCAATAAACAGCCGACGGCGCAGCGTGCCCTGGACAGCCGCGTCGTCGGCTGCCAACGGCCCTGATCGCTGCGACGCGCCGTGCACATCATCCTAGCTACCGAGTCGATTCGACACCCGCTGACCGGTGTCGGGCGTTATACGCAGGAACTGGCGGTGCACTTGGCCGCACTGCCGCAGATCGAGTCCTTGCAGTACCTGCATGGGAGACGCCTGCTGCAACAGCGACCGATTCCTGGGCCGGCATCGAACGTGACATCGTGGATGCGTGATCGTTTCTCGCGTATCGAAATCGCGACAGATGCGTATCGACGCATCAGCAATCTGGCCAAGGCGCGCGCGCTGCGCGGGCGGGGACCGGCGCTGTTTCATGGCTGCAATTACTACCTGCCGGCCTACGACGGTCCCAGCGTGGCGACCTTCCACGACATTTCGATCTATCGCTGGCCGCAATGCCACCGCGCAGATCGGGTGCGCTATATGCGCAAGGAGTTGGCGCTGGCGGTGCAGCGCGCGCAATTGATTCTGACGGTCTCGGAATTTTCGCGGCAGGAGATTGCTGCGCACTTTGCCTTGCCGCTCGAGCGTATTCGCGCCATCCCGCTGGCGGCAGATGCGGCGTTCCGGCCCCATGCTTGGGGCGAATTAGCGGCACCGCTGCAGGCGTTGGGCCTGCAGACCCAGGCGTATTGCCTGTGCGTGAGTACCATCGAACCGCGCAAGAACATCGACATCCTGTTGACGGCGTATGCGGCCTTGCCCACCGTAGTGCGTGCTCGCCACCCGCTGGTGATCGCCGGCCACGGCGGCTGGTCCAGCGAGGCGTTGCATGCGCGCATACGCAGCGCCGAACAGGCCGGTTGGCTGCGTTATCTCGGCTACGTCCCGCAAGACCGTCTGCCGGCATTGGTGGCGGGTGCCCGCCTGTTGGTGTTTCCATCGTTTTACGAAGGGTTCGGGCTGCCGGTGCTGGAGGCCATGGCGAGCGGTACGCCGGTGCTGTGCGCGTCGGCGTCGGCATTGCCGGAGGTGGCCGGCGATGCGGCAATGCTGTTCGATCCTGCCGACGTCAGCGGGTTGACCCTGGCGCTGGCACAAGGCATCGACGATGCCGCCTGGCGCGAAACCGCGCGCCAGGCGGGGTTGCAGCGCGCAGCCCAGTTCAGCTGGCAGCGTTGCGCCGCAGCGACGGCCGACGCATACCGCGACGTGTTGTCCGCTTGAGCCTTGCATCCCCGCCGCTACGGGTGTTGCAGGTCTACAAGACCAGCTTGCCGGAAACCATGGGCGGCACCGAACAGGTGATCCGCACGCTTGCCATGCAATCGCATCGGTACGCGGTGGACAGCGAGGTGGTGACCCTGTGCGCCGATGGGCGTCTAGCGGGCACCAGCATGCAGGGCCCCTACGCACTGCACCGCTTCCGACGCGACTTCGAAGTGGCGTCGATGCCGGTATCGCTGCGCTTGTTGCGCCGGTTCGCAGGTCTGGCCCGTCGCTTCGATCTGATCCATTACCACTTTCCATGGCCGTTCATGGATGTCCTGCATCTGGCGGGCGCGGTTCGCACGCCTTCGGTGCTGACCTACCACGCCGACATCGTGCGACAACGCCGTTTATTGCGTTTGTATCGGCCGCTGCAACGGCGCTTTCTCGAGCGCGTGGATCATATTGTCGCGACGTCGCCCAATTACCGCGCCACCAGTCCGGTCCTGGCCGACTTTCAAGCCAAGCTGAGCGTGATACCGATCGGACTGGACCTCTCCATTCACCACACGCCGGATGCCGAACGCGCGCAGGCCTGGCGCACGCGCCTGGGCCCACGGTTTTTTCTGTTCGTCGGGGTCCTGCGCTACTACAAGGGTCTGCAATACCTGCTGCAGGCGGTCCGCCAGACGCAGATCCCGGTGGCCATCGTTGGCGACGGGCCGGAAGGCGCGCGCCTGCGCCAGCAGGCGCGGCAGCTCGGCCTGACCCACGTTCACTTTTTGGGCGTGCTGGACGATGCCGACAAGCATGCTTTGCTGTCACTGTGCGAGGGGCTGGTATTTCCATCGCATCTGCGAGCCGAGGCGTTCGGCATCACCTTGCTGGAAGCGGCGATGCATGCCAAGCCCATGATCTCCTGCGAAATCGGCACCGGGACCAGCTTTGTGAACGTGGCCGGACGCACCGGCCTGGTGGTGGCGCCGGAAGATCCGGTGGCCTTACGCGATGCAATGGGTTATCTATGGAACCATCCGCAGGTGGCCAACGCATTGGGGCAGGAGGCGTTGAGCCGTTATCGGCAGTACTTCACCGGCGCGGCGATGGTGCGTTCCTATGCCACGCTCTATCGCCAGGTCCACGGTGCCGCTGGCGGAGCTGCCACTCTTGGAGGAAACCAGGGATGAAGGGAAAGGAATGCTGATCAATCCATGTGCAGGCGCGCAGCCCTACTGCCGGGCTGCGGTTGGCGGATGAGTTCGCTCGATCCACTGTTGCCGCGTGTGGCCCTCGTGCCCAGGCGATCGGGCGATCTGCTCGGGTCGGTCCCCAGCCTGGTGAAGGTCGCCGATATGGGCGTGGTGGTCGGCAGCGGGTTGTTTGCCTATGCCATGCGCGTCGGGCAACCGGCATTGCCCGAAGCGCCCCGCTATACGTATGCGTTACTCGCCGCCGCGGCGCTGACGCTGCTGGTGTTCGGCCGCCTGTCGCTTTATCGCCAAGGACCGCATGTGGCCTTGACGATGGTAGCCGGCCGCGTGTTGACGGGGTGGGCAATCGTGCTGAGCACGTTGATGTCGATCGGCTTTCTGAGCGCAACCGGTGCGGGTTTCTCCCGCCTGTGGTTTCTGTATTGGGCCGGATGCGGTGGCGCCGGTTTGCTGTGCGTACGCTATGCAATGAAGGGCGCGCTTGCCTGGTTGCATTCTCACGAGATCGGACGCCGACGCATCGCCCTGCTCGGTCCGCCCGAATGCAGCGACATCTTGGCGAAAAGTATCCAGCGGCAACCATGCCCGGGGATCGAACTGCTGCAGGTACCGATGGACCTGGCGCTTGGCGGCACCGCCGGATTGTCGTCCTGGCTGGAAGACCAGCATGTCGGCGAAGTGTGGGTGACCTGGCCGATGCGCGAGGAAGCGCGACTTCGCCACAGCGTCGCGCAACTGGATGCCTGCTGCGTGGACGCCTGCTGGATTCCCGACCTGTTCGCATGTCGTCCAGGGCAATCCTGCCTGGAAGAGATGAGCCGCCCGCCGATGCTGGCGTTGTCGGTCCGCCCGCTGACGGGCCTGTCGCGCGCGCTGAAGGAAGCGACCGAGCGTGTGCTGGCGTCCGTCATCGTGGTGGCGAGTGCACCGCTCATGCTGGCCCTGGCCGCAGGCGTGAAGCTCTCCGGCCCCGGACCGGTCTTGTTTCGGCAGACGCGGCAGGGCTGGGACGGACGTCCGTTCGAATTATGGAAGTTCCGCAGCATGCAGGTACACGATGCGGCAACCGCCGCCTCGCAGACCAGCCGGGGCGATCAACGGGTCACGCGCTTCGGCGCGTTCCTGCGGCGCACCAGCCTCGACGAATTGCCGCAGTTTCTCAACGTGCTGCAGGGAGACATGGCCATCGTCGGGCCGCGGCCGCATGCGCTGGCGCACAACGCGCAATATCAGGAATTGGTGCCGAACTATCTTCAACGCCAGCGGGTCAAGCCGGGCATCACCGGCTGGGCGCAGGTCAATGGCCTGCGCGGTGAGACCGACACGGTGGAAAAGATGCACCGCCGTGTTCAACACGATCTCGCCTACATCCAGCACTGGTCGCTGTGGCTGGATCTGAGCATCATCGCGCAGACCTGCGTGATCGTTCTGTTCGACCGCGATGCCTACTGAACTCGGATCGGGAAGTCCCATGCACATCACCTATGTTCTTGGCACGCGCCCGGAAATCATCAAGCTGGCATCGCTGATCGCCGCAAGCCTGCGCGATGGGCTGCATTTTTCGATCGTCCATACCAACCAGCATTACGACGAGGCGATGGACCGGGTGTTCTTCGACGAGTTGGGTTTGCCCCCGGCCGTTTACAATCTTGGCGTGGGTTCGGCGCCGCACGGCGTACAGATCGGACGCATGTTGTGCGGCATCGAGCCGGTGCTGGCGACGCTACAGCCGGATGTGGTGGTGGTACAGGGCGACACCAACAGCGCCCTGGCCGGTGCCATGGCGGCCAACAAGCTGGAGATCGCCGTGGCCCATGTCGAGGCGGGCCTACGCAGTCGCGACCGCAGCATGCCCGAAGAAGTCAATCGCGTTCTGATCGACCACCTGTCCGATTACCTGTTCTGTCCCACCGCACTGCAGGCGCAGATCCTGCGCGATGAAGGCCTGACCGGCGCACGCATCCGCATCACCGGCAATACCGTCGCCGATGCGACCCTGGCGCATGCCCAGACTGCGCTGCGCCGCTCGACCATCCTGCAACGGCTGGGGCTGCACGAAGGCGGCTATCACCTGCTCACCTGCCATCGCCGTTCCAATACCGAAGATCCCGCCCATTTTGCCGCGCTGATGCAGGCGGTCAGCTCGATCTCCGAAGAGCAGGGGTTGCCGCTGGTGTTCCCGATGCACCCGCGCCTGGATGCACTGGGGAGCGCGGCGGCTGCGCGGCATCGCGTGCTGCGGGCGATCGGTCCGGTGGGGTACCTGGACATGCTGGCGCTCCAGCAAGGCGCGGCGTTGATCATGACCGACAGTGGCGGGATCCAGGAGGAAGCCTGCATCCTGCAGCGCAAATGTCTGGTGCTGCGCACCAACACCGAGCGACCGGAAACCCTGCAGATCGGTGGGGCGGAACTGCCCGACGGCCTTGACCAGGACGCGCTGCGGTCAGCCGCCGATCGCTTGCTGGCGCGCTCGGTGGCGTGGCGCAATCCATTCGGCGATGGCCATGCGTTCCGCTGCATCCTCGATACGCTGTTGGCCAGGGACGAACGCGCCAGCGCACAGCAGCCACGCCTGCAGCACGCCTAGGCAGCCGCAGACGAAGTGCTTGAGCGCGCCGGCCGCGTGCACCAACGCCGCCTCGCTCGGCGGGCGGCGACCTGCGCTGAGCCTGCGCGCGTTCCCGGGACCGAGCGCGCACGCGTGCGCAGGCACCATGCATCGTCGACGGGATCCGCCCGCTGCGCAGGGGCGGGATGGCTGGGCTGCTTCATGCCGGTACGGTACGCCAACTGCCGAGCGCCGATGCGGCCTCAGTGAATCCCAGACCGCGCTCCCTTGCCGAGCGTGACATGCCGGGCATACAGCAGCGCCACCGCCAAGGCCGCATGCAGGGAAAAGGGATAGAACAGCGGATAGAAGTCGAACACGTTCAAGCCCAGCAGGAACAGCAGCCAGATCAGCGCCCAGCCACGTTCGGCAGGGTTGCGCAGCAACGGCGCCCACAGCGCCCCCAACAGGCAAAGGCACGCAACCAGCCCGCACAGCCCGGTTTCCGACAACACCGCCAGCAGGGCATTGTGTGCGTGCAGCTCGCCGCGATCGAAGCGACCACCGGTGTAATCGGGAACCAGAAACTGGAAAACACCGGCGCCTAGCCCGAACCAGGGATGCGTGCGCCATGCCTCGATCGCGCCGGACCACAGGTAGGTTCGCCCCAACGAAAATGCGGTCAGCGGGCTTTCGTGGACTGCGCTGGTCATCTCCGCGTAGCGCTGCCAAAGCACGAAGCCGGCAACGGCCAGCAGGCCGAGCAAGGCGGCCAAGACCGCGCGGCGGCCAGGGCGTGCGCCATTGCGGCGCGACCAGGCCCACCAGAGGATCAATGCGGCCACCGGCAGCAACGGGTTACGAACTTCACTCAACGCCAGCGCTGCGATCGTCGCCAGCACTGCTGCGGCAAGCTGCCCGCGCCCAACCTCGTGCCGCTGATACAACTGGATCGTGAGCAACGCAACGATGACGGCCGTTGCCGCCAGCAACGCCGGATGGTCGTACATGCCCGACACCCGTGGCAGATATTTGAAGCTGTCCTGCGCATGGAAGGCCAGCGATAGCGTCAGTGCCGGCGACCACTGTAGCCGTACCGCCATGCCCAACACCAGATTGATCCACACCGCGATCAACGCCGCCAGCGTCGCCGCGCGCGGCCACTGCGGCCACGCCACCGCCAGATTCAATAAGGCCCATAGCCACAGCAAGGCAGTGGCATAGCGCACGGCGTACTTGAATGCCAAGGCCGAGTGCTCGGACGCCAGCACCGACGCTGCCAGCGCAGTCATACACAGCAGAATCGACAGCAATGGCCAGCGCAGGCATGCCGGAACGCCGTGCCGCCATAACGCCCATGCACTCAGGCCAAGCGCAACGCCACGGATGGCCATCGATCCCAGCGACAGACCGACCCCAAAGTAGCGGCCGGTCAACACCACTTGCTGCAGACAGAACAGCAGGTAGAGGCCCAGGCACACGGCCACCAGCCCCGTCTGCGCAGGCTGGCGCGCAGGCGCCCCAGCGGTCATGTGGGCCAGGTCGTCAGCGCCTGCGCGCGGTAGCGTCGGCTGAGGCGGGCGCGCAGCAACAGCAGCAGGTACGCCGCATTGGTGCGCAGATAGCGCCAGGCCAGCCGGCGGGGTTCCAGCGCGAGCCGGAACAGCCACTCCATGCCGCAGCGCTGCATCAACCGCGGCGCGCGCGGCAACATGCCCGACAGCACATCGAACGAACCGCCCACGCCCATCGCCACCGGCACGCCCAGGGTCTGCCAGTGTTTCTCCAGCAGCAGTTCCTTCTTCGGCGAACTGATGCCGATGAAGAGATAGCGTGCACCCGAGTGGCGAATTGCCGCGATCACCGCGTCCTCCTCGGCGTCGCTGAAATAACCATCGCGCATGCCGGCAATGTGCAGACCGGGCCAGTGCGTGCACAGGCGTTCTGCCGCGGCCGCGACCACCGCCGGGCGCGCACCGAGCAGATAGACCCCTGCACCGCTGCGGGCGGCCTGGCCGCACATGTCCTGCATCAGGTCGATGCCGGCCCTGCGCGGCGGCACGTCCACCCCGAACCAACGCAAGCCCAGGCTGATGCCGGCGCCATCAATGTGCACCACTTCGGCCTGTTCCAGCGCCTGGCGCAGCGACAGCTGGGCGCGCGCATCGATCAGTTTGGCAACGTTCAAGCCCTCCACCCGGATCGGCGCGCCGCCCTCGGCGGCGTGCTGCGCACGCAAGAGAATCTGGTCCGTGGGGAGGAGGTCCAACGGACATCCGAAAAAGGACAGGCGAGCCGGCGGTGTGGTCAAGTTGCGGGTTCCTTTACGACCTGAGCATCGTACAGTGACAGCACCTGCGCTCGCAGGCCCTCCCAGGTGAAGTCTGCCCGGACACGCGCGATGCGCTCCGGCCCAATCCGCTGCTGTCGTTGCACGCGAATGCATCCCGCCAACGCGGCGCTGTTGCCGAGCCGGTGCAAGGCCGCCTGCAGGCCGATCTGGGCCAGGATCGAGCGATTGCCGGGAATGTCGCTGGCAACCACCGGACACCCATGCAGCAGCATTTCGATCAAGACGGTCGGCATGCCCTCCACTGCCGATGGCAACACGAAGACATCGGCCTGTGCGGCCATCGCTGCAACCTCGGCATCGCTGACGAAGCCATGGAAGTGCACGCGCGCAGCAACCCCCAACGCCACGGCGCAGGCTTCCAGGCGTGCCCGATCCGGGCCACGTCCGACCACGTGCAACACGGCAGCGTCCATATTCGGCTGGGTGAGGGCTGCGATCGCATCCTGTAGCCGTTTGACCGCGTCCAGGCGGCCGACCGACAGCAGCGCCGGAGCACCGAGCAACGGTTGCCGTGACGTCGCGGGCAGGCACTGCTCGGCGGCGAGCACGGCATTGGGCAGCAGCAAGGCGCGCTTGGGCGGCAGCCGACGCTGTGAGAGGTATTGCTGCCAATACGCGGACAGCAGCACGGTGGGTTGTGCGCTTCGCAGCAGCGGCTTCTCGATCAAGCGATCCCAGCACCACTTGCGCGCGCGCTTGCTCGCTGCAAGATCGTCATCGTAATAACAATGCGGTGTATAGATCACACGCTTGCCGCGCAGCCGGGCAAGCGCACCGGCGATCGCGGCGATTGGCGTGCGCGCACCGTGCACGTGCACTACATCGGCCCAGCCGACGTGATGCCAGAGCTGCGATGCGGTAGCGCGGACCACCGTATAGCCGTGTGGCGAGATGCCGTCATCGGCCAACGGGGCCACGATCCGCACCGTATGCCCGGCATCGGCAAGGGTCACTGCCAGCCCATGGATGTGCCGCGCCACCCCGCCGCCGCCGCTGTGCGGCGCGAAATCCTTGTAAACGTGCAGGATGCGCATCGCTCAGCCTGCGGCCATGCTGGCGGCAGGCGCGGTATCGTCCCTGCGTGTACGTGCGATCGCTCGTGAGGTTGGCAGCGGACATTGGCAATGACGCAACGCGCCGCCGAGTAGCAACCAGAACCCCCCAGCGCCAGACACGGTCATTGCGTTGTCGGAAGAGATCAAGGTTGTCGCCATGCCGCACAACAGCCAGAACATCGCCAATGCCAGGTGATCGTCGCGTTGGCGATAGGCACGCCACAACGCATGCAGGCTCCAGCCGACAAACGCCAGAAACAGCAGGGCCGCCGGCAACCCCATCTGGTATGCGATGGTAAAGATGGCACCTTCGCCACCGCCCAGATCGGTCAGCGCCTGACGCGCAGCCACCGCTCCCTGGCGGCCTAGCCCACCGCCCCACAGCATGACTTGGTGCAGGTCGGCCAGATTGCGCTGCAGCGCGTGCCAGTGGCCGATGGTGGAGCCGTCGCGGAAGTTCACCGACGTCACCACGATGCCGTAGGAGGCGGCCGCCAGCATCAACGCGATACCGCCCACCAGCAGCAGCCGCGCCAGAGGCGATCGCACCAGACCGCGTGCGCTGACCAGGTAGCCCAGCACTCCGACGATGCCGGCCAGCATGGCGCCCCGCGTGCCCGACATCCACACGCCCACCAGCAACCCCAGGCACGTAAGCAGGGCGCGCCACGGCCAGCGTCGCTGCCACAGGCCCAGTGCGGTCAGTGCCGCGGTGATCAGGAACTGGCCCTGCGCCAAGGGCGCTGCCACCAGTCCACCGGCCCGGCGCGTGTAGTTTTCGCCGCCGAAGAAGTTCCATGGCAGCCCGGTGTCCGGGTCGGTGTCCTTGGGAAGCACGCCTTTCACCTGCGCCAGGTAGTCCGGCAAGCGTACGGTCCGCACCCAAAAATCGGTATGCGCCAGGTCCCATGCACCGAACAAAGCGCTGACGATGCCCAACCAGACCAGCCAGCGCGCCCCCTGCCTGAAATCGTGTGGATGCGGCATGCACCAATACCCGGCAAGCACCAGCAGCATGGGCAGCAGCAATGTTCCAAGCGAGCCGACGACCACGCCGGCCGGTAACCCATGTGCGTATCCAATCGGCGCGTATGCGAGTGCGATCAGCCCGAACATCAGGATCATTGCCAGCAACGCACGCGGCATGCGCACCGTCAGCAGTGCAATGCCGGCCAGCACGATGAGCGTGGCATCGCGCATCGGCCGCAACAGGGCAGCCGCCGGCAGCGCCCCGCCATGGTAAAGCCATGCCACCAGCAGATCGCCCAGGTGGATCGCCAGCAGCACTGCCAGCAGCAGGTAGGCGCGCTTCATGGTGTCGCTTCCAGGCGTTGCGACCATCGCGCATCGGCAGCGAAGGTCTGCTGCAGCCAGTGCCGTTGCTGCGCGGCAAATCGCGTGCGCGCGCCCGCGTCGCTGCGCAGCGCCTGCACCAGTGCAGACAGCGCGTCGGCATCGGCGACCTGATGTGCGGGCCGCCCGACCGCCAAGGCATCGTGGGACGCGGACGCGGGCCATGCCATGCCGATCACGTAGTGACCGCGGCAGGCGGCTTGCAGCAGCGCGGTGGAACAAAATCCCACCACCAACGCCGGACGCACATCCGCCTCCAGGATCGCGTGCGGGGGAGGCTGGCAGCGCTGTTGCAGTGCCGGCTCTGCATACGGATGGCTGCCGCGCACTTCCTCCGGGTGCAGCAGGATGCGCACGGCCACACCGTCTGTCTCCAGCGCCGGCAGCGCCTGCGCCAAGGCCAACAACTGCGCGGCAAGGGTGGGTCCATAAATCGGTGTGTGGCTCTGCGACATCAGATACAGCGCGGTTGGCACCGTTGCGGTATCGAGATCGGTCAACGCCCTCGTTGGCCCGTAGCCGATGGCGGCAGGTGCGACGCCGTGCTTGCGGTAGACCTGCGCACTGCTAGGCCCCCACAGCAGATGGTGCCGGGCCCGAACCGGGAAGAACTCGTCGGTTGGCAGACCATGCTGGACGCAGACGCTCCGCCAGCCGTCGC
Source organism: Xanthomonas arboricola pv. guizotiae (assembly GCF_002940205.1). GTDB lineage: Bacteria > Pseudomonadota > Gammaproteobacteria > Xanthomonadales > Xanthomonadaceae > Xanthomonas > Xanthomonas arboricola_C. The sequence continues at coordinate 74,553 of NZ_MDSK01000022.1, read as the reverse complement.
CGGCAGCGTGCAATGCCGCCGCCGCATACATGTCGAAGTCGTTGTGCAGCAGCAGTGTGGCTCCGGCGGGCGCGGCGCCCAGCGTGCGTTGCCATGCACCGTGCCACAGGCGCTGGCGCAAGACGCTGGCGCGCACGATCCAGAGCGAAGCGACCGCCGGCCCGGACGGCGTGCGGCGCAGGGCCAGGGCGCGCAAAGCCGCACGCCAGCTGTCCCAGGTTGGACGTGCGGGCAGCTGTCCCTCGACGCTGCCGCGCAGGCGCGGATGGATCAGCACCGTGCATGCCGCGCCCTGCCGCTGCAGATCGGCCAGGTATGGCGCCAGTGCGCCCCAGCCGTTGCTGCCCGGCAGGGTTGCCAGCGCCGTCCACGTGGACAGCACGGGCGGGCGTTGCGGCAGCCGCAGGCACAGCCATGCATCGCGTAGGACGGCCAGAGCGGCACGCAGCCCTGCGCCGCGTCGGCGGGTCAGGAAGTAGATCTCATGGCGTACCGCGGCCGCCTCCGCGCCGAATTGGGCATGTACGGCTTGCTGGAAGTCAGCGAAGTCCATCGTGCACCTGGTCTTTGCGCAGCTGGCGGTAGCCACGCCAGCGCTGCAGTTCACCGAACAGACCTCTGCCGAGCACCCGGATCAGGCCGTGCTTGAGCCGCCGCTGCAGCCGGTCCCGCCGGCTCCACCGGACCATGTCCAGCCGCGCGTCGACCGCGTCGACCTCGTGCGCGTCAACCAGCTCCAGCGGTGTCGCGGCGCGCGGTTGCGCAGGCTGCCGCAACTGCAGCCAGATGTTTCCAGCCAACACACCGCGATCGGAATACGGACCGCAGGACACGACCTCCAGGCCTGCCGCATTGGCCAGCCGTCGTAGCAACGGCGCCGAAAAATAGCTTAGATGGGCCGGGTGGACATAGTTGCGCGAACGCCATCCACTCATCAGGTCCGGGACCTCGATCCACGCCTGTCCCTCGGGAACGAGGATGCGCGCCAGCGACGACAGGAACGCGCGCGGGTCGGTCAAGTGCTCAAGCACATGGAAGGCGACCACGGCCTCGAACTCTCCGTCGGCCAGCGTGTCCAGCGCAGGCAGGAAGGTCACCGCCGCGCCATCCAGCAAGACGTGGCGATGGGTCACATCCGGCTCGCACGCCGACAGGCGCAGGTCTGGTCGCATGGCGGCAGCGGCGCCAAGAAAGGCACCGAAACCCGAACCCACCTCCAACACCCTGGCTGCAGGTGCAAGCGCGGGCGCGATCCGCTGTAGCCGGTTGTGCGCGATCCAGCGGTCGCCGCGCCACGCAAAGAAGCGCCGCTGGCTACCCCACGGGATTTCGGCGGGAAACAGCTGCCGATAATCGTGGGCATAGAAGTGCTGTAGCGCCGCTTCGGTGAGGTCAGGCGCCAGATACACCGCCGCGCACGCACCGCAGCGGCGCAGCTCCTGACCAGTCCCTACATAGACTTCTGCCCACACCGTGCGTTGCGCTTGCGTGCCGCCGCAACAGCGGCAATGCCCATGGTCGGGCGTCCACAACTCCAGCGATGTCGGCGGCGCGCTACGCATAGACGCTCCGATACCACAGCGCGACCGAGACCGCGAACCACACCGTGCTGTGCGACCGTCCGCTGGCCAGCTCCTTGCGAAGCCGTGCGACATCCAGCAGCTCGTTCACGCCCGCAGGCAAGGTCGCCAACGCGTGCTGCAACGGCATGCGGTCGACCAGAAACTGTTCGGCATGTCCAAAGCCGGTGCTCTTGCGTTGTGTGGTCACGCGTGCCGGCAAGCGGTCGGCGAACGCGTGTCGCAACATGGCCTTGCCATGGTAGTCGCCCATCCGCTGCAGTGCCGGCGTCGACAACGCGCGTTCGACAACGCGATAGTCCAGGAATGGCGCGCGCACCTCGATGCCGGCGGACATGCTGTTGCGGTCGGTCATGCGCAACACCATCGGCAGGTTGGTCGAGAGCACGTCGCGACGCAAACGCGCCTCGATATCGGCGCGGCGATCGACCTGCAACGACTGCAGCCGGGCGGCCTGGTCGTGCCACAGCGCCGAGGACATGCAGGCCACGCTCGGCCGCTGCCGGCGCAGCAGTGCGCCCAGCGCGCCGGCTGGCAGATCCCATGCAAGACGATTGAGCAGCAGACGCGGGTCCACCGCGCCGGTGGACAGCAGCCGGAGGGCGGTCGGCAGTCGTGCCTGGTGCAGCGCACTGCGCGCGCTCAAAGCCAGGTACAGGCGCACGTACCCACCGAACAGCTCATCGGCGCCTTCACCATTGAGCACCACCTTGTAACCGGCGGCGCGGATGGCGCGATACATACGGAAACTGGCGAGTATCGACGGCGTACAGAACGGCTCTTCCTGCGCCGCCACCAATGCCAGCAGTTCCTCCTCGTCCGGAATCGCGCGGGCGCGATGCACGAAGTGGCGCTCGCTCTGCCCCAGCGTTTGCATCAAGCTCGCTGCGGCCTCGGTTTCGTCGAAGCCGGCCTGCTCGGTGTCGTCGTAGCCATAGGTGAAGGCGCCGGCGAAACAGGTGCGTGGCAGCGCACCGGCCTGCACGCTCAGGGTGGTCAGGATTGAACTGTCCAACCCGCCCGACAGCAGTGACACCGTGGGCGCATCCGAGCGCAAACGCAGGCGGGTGGAGTCTTCGAGCAGCTCCATAGTGGCCTGCGCGTCCAGCGGAGCAACTGCACCGGGCAGCGGCCACTGGTGGTACGGCATGCGCCGGCTATGGCCGGCTGGCGACACCCGATACAGCCAGCCGGGAGGAACCGCGCGGATGCCGGCATAAAAGGTGTCGCTGGTGTGGTCGGAGAGACCAGTAACCAGGAAATCGAACACCGCGGCAGGATTGGGTGGCGGGTAGCCCCCCAGGCTGGCAACGATGGCGCGGATCTCGCTGGCCAGCACCAGCTGCCGCCCGTCGTGGTGCAGGTACAAGGGTTTGACGCCCAGCCGGTCGCGGCAATAGATCAGATCGCCACTTGCCTGCTCCAGCAGCACCAGCGCCCACATGCCGTTGCAGCGGGGAAACAGCCCCTCGCCCCATGCGCGCCAGCCATGCAGGATCACCTCGGTATCGCTGCCGGTGCGGAACCGGTGGCCCAGCGCCTCCAGTTCCTCGCGCAACTCGAGAAAATTGTAGATCTCGCCATTGAAAACCACCACGTTGCCGGTCTCGGCGCAGCGCATCGGCTGGGTGGCGGCATCGGTCAGGTCCAGGATCGCCAGGCGACGGTGGCCTAGCGCCGTCGGCACTGGCTGCTCCAGGCACAGCAGACCCTGCGCGTCCGGGCCGCGACGGGACAAGGCGTCCAGCGCGCGCTCGGCCAGCGCCTGCAACGGCGTCTCCGCCACGAAGCTACGCAGCGCAACTATGCCGCACATGCTGGCCTCCGCTTCCGGCGGCAGGGCATCGCCAACACGCTGCAACCAGGCATCACGCGCGGACCGGCAGCGTGGCGTGCAGCAGGCTGCGGCGCTGCCACACCGTCCACGCCACCGGCACCAGCAGCAGCGCCGCGTGGCCACCGACGTTCAAGCGCAGCCCACACAAGTGCAGACTCGCCGCCGCCATGGCCAGCACGCACGAGAATCGCAGCCATAGCAGCCACTGTGGCGCGTGCGCCGCCGCTGCGGCGACCTGCAGGAGCGCGCTGTAGGGCGCGCCGCCCATAGCAATGGAACCAGCGTCGCTTCGCGGTGGCGTCCGACCAACAAGGCCGCCAGCACGCTGCTGAGCAGTGTCGTCGCACCTGCGGCCAGTACCGGCGTGACCCATGGCAGCCACGCGCGCGCGACTGTTGCCGCGATAGACGCCGAATTCGTAATAGTCGCCAGTCAGCTGCGTGGCATGCGTATAGGCCCATGCACGAAACAGCGCGCCGAGCGCATCGTTACGGTGCAGGTTCGCTCCGACGCGCAATCGACGGTAGGCGAGCTTGAGGCGTTCAATGGTCGTCACAGACAAGCCAGACCCCCTCGCAGGAACGGGGAATACCGCAGTCGGAGTATCCGGGCTGGGGATGCACTAACGCAATTGCAGGCCGCACTCCCCATGAAGACAATCGCTCGCGTTTGGCCAGCGCCAGAGCTCAATGCGACGCAGCGCATATCCGGCAGTGAATGTCTGGTCGGTGTGGCGCCGGATTCACGCACTGAGCAGACCCATCTCGAGATGGGCGCGTGGTGCCATTGCCGCAATCGTTCAACCTGCGATGGCACGGCGCAGTGATGTCGCACGACAACGCGGGCTGTTTGCACCGCAGGCGTTGCGATCAGCGTGGCAGCGGGCGATGTGATTGCATCGCGCAGGCTCACGCGTGTTGCCCGGCAGTGGGCGCATCGGTGGCTTCCAACACGCGCTGCAGTGCCTCGCGCAGACTCCAGCGCGCCCGCCACCCCAGCACGCGCGCCGCCTTATCCGGATTGCCCAACTGATGGAGACGGTCGATGCGCCGCTGACGTTGCGGGTCGACTTCCAGACGCGGCGATCGCCCCAGCACTGCGCCGATCTGCTGCACCAGTTCAGCAACCGAATGCTCAACGCCCGAGCACAGATTGAAGACATCGAAGGCCGGGTCCGGCCGCGCATCGTCGAGCAGTGCAATCAGCCCTGCCGCAGCGTCGTCTGCGTGGAGGTAGTCCCGGCACGGTTGCAGGTTGCCCAGGCGCAAGGTTGGCGTCGCGGCCGGATCGGCCGCCAGTTGCGCCAACACGTCCGGTATCAGGTGCGCATTGGGATCGTCATGGGCGATGGTGTTGAACAGACGCGCTGCGCGCCCGCTGCGGCCGGGCTCTGCGGTGCACCACAGCCGTAATTGGGACTCGTTGCAAAGTTTGGACAGCGCATAGTTATCGCGTGCCTCGGTCGCGCTGGCGTGCTCGTCCAGTGCGCTGTCGCCCCACGCGTAGACCGCGCCGCTGGAGGCGATGACCACCTGCCGCAGTGCCGCGTCGCCGGCTGCGTGCAGCACGCTCTCGGTGCCGACGACGTTGACCTGCAGGCAGCGCATGCGCTGCGTCTCGCAGGTGGGAATGTGGTGGAGGGCGGCCAGATGGATCAGCGCATCGGCGCGGAACGCACGCAACGCGGCGGCCACTGTCTCGCGCTCGCCCACGTCGGCGACGATTGCTGCATGCAGGCCTTGCGGAAAGGACATGCCGCTGGACAGATCATCCAGCCCTGCAACCGCATCGCCACGCCGCAACAACGCGCTCGCCACACGCCGCCCGATCATCCCGGCCGCGCCGGTGACCAGCACACGCTTCATCCATGCCCCAGCGGGCGCGGGTCGGTCGACCCGAGCAACAGCTGCCGCACGCGCTGCGGCAACCAGGCGAACAGGGGATCGGCATGTGCCGACCAGGGTGCGTGCCGGTCGCCATGGCGGCGTACGATGACATACATCGCCAATGCCAGCGACGAGACCAGCAACACCCCTAAGAAGACTGCCAGCCCAACCAGCGCCGGCCGGCGCGAGGGTACTGGCGCCGGTGACAACGCCGGGATGGCCCGGTAGCGCACCAGTTGCGCGCGCCAGCGCTGTTGCGACAGCGCCAAGTCTATTTCGCTGGCGACCTGCGACAGCGCCGAACCGGAGGGGGCGCCGTTTCCGAAGACGGCGCGTCGGCAGCTCTGTATCCAATCTGCCAGGGACGTGCCCAGATGCAGCGCTGGCGCGCGCTGGTCTACCCGTGCCAGGAAGCGCTGTTTGCCATCCAATTGTTCCAAGTCGCGTTCTACCTGACGCAACGTAGTCCGCGTCCCGGCGATGGTCGACTGCAGTGCGACGATCTGCGCCAGTGGCGAGAGATAGCGTCCGCCACCATCGCCTACCGACACGACCGTGTTGACCTCGTTGCGCCGCAGTTCCGGGTAGCGCTCCAGCAACCGCTGCATATCCGCGGACTGCCGCTCGTTCTGTTCGATCGCGAAACGCTGCTGTATCTGGGCGATCTGCAACTGCGAGCGTTGTTGGAGCGTCTGCTGGCGCAGGCTGTCCAGATAGTCACGCATCCCGGCCCACAGCACGACCTGGCGCACATGCTGCGCAATGGCGTCCAGCTGCTGGTTCGCAGCCGCATCGTCACGTGCGTACAACGACACTTCCAATCCCAGCGCGCCGACACTTTGGGGATCGATGTTGACCTGTTTGCGAATGTCATCGCGTTCGACCGCACTGCGGTAGGTCACGCGCGTGTCCCAGTAATTTCTGCGCAAGAAAGCCCGTTGCAGGCGCTCGCGCTGCTCGGTCGGCAAGTCGGTCATGCTGGCGAGCGAGGACGCCACCAACTGACGGTCGGCCAGCATGGGTTGCAGCTTGCGCCATTGTTCCAGGCTCATCTGCGGCGTTTCCAGTAGCGCAGTGAGCGCATACAGGGGGCGCATGACCACGAGCACGCCGGCCACTGCCCCAAACAGCAATGCCAGCGGAATCAGCAGGCGCCCGAACTGTTGGTAGAAGCGCAGCACTTCCAGCAGTAGATCGCCCAGGGAGACCTCGTCATGGCGTTCAGGGATCTCGTCTATACCCGGCATCAGATCTTCGCTTGGGTTCAAGGGGCATGGGAGCGCCATGCCGTACCGGCAGCACTGTGCCACAGCGATTGCAGCGGCGGCAACGCAGCTATGCGAGAGTGCGACCGCGCCCTGCAATGCGCAGCCCGCACCACAATGTGGCGGTCAGTACCGCCTCGGTGGCGATCACGGCGATGGCTGCGCCGTGCACACCGTAGTGGTGGGTGAGCAGCAGATTCAGCGCGATGTTGACCACCGCCGCGACACCGGCGCCGAGCACGTACCAACGCTGCTGGTCGCAGGCGATGGCGGCCTGGGTCAGCACGTAATTCGGCAGTACGAACACGAAGGCGGCAAACAACCAACCGAGCAGCTGCCCCGCCACCACGCGATAGGACGCTCCGTACAACACTTCCATTAGCCAGGTCCCGAGCCAGGCGCCGGTGGCCGCCAGCGCCAAACCCGCCGCGCCGGCCACCCATAGGGCACGGTCCTCAAGCCGGCGCGCGCGCTCGGCCTGCGCGCGTGCCAGGCGCAACTGGCGGAACAGCAGCAAGGCGGCCGGCATCGCCAGCAACAGCACGCCATCGAACACGCGATACGCGGCGGCATACTGGCCAACCTCGGCCGCTGGCACCATGTGCTGCAGGATCACCACGTCGCTACGACGGTACAGGCCGGTCGCGGTATCGATCCAGAAAAAGCCGGCGGCCGCGCGATATGCCAGCGGCTGTGGCCGCCAGAGCGGTCGATCGTGCAGGCCGCGCCCCAACCAGACGTAGGCCAGCAGCAGGCCACATGCCCAGGCAGCGAAGACCACGCCAGGGTCGTGGCCGAGCAGCAGCACTGCCGCCACCACCAGCACCGCGCTGAGGGCGCGCGCACCCGCCAGCCAGCCGGCATCGCGTTGCCATTGGCCTGCCGCCTTCAGTTGCGCCGACACCAGCTGGGTCAGAGTGACCGCGCCGAAGCACAGCACCGCCAAGACCAGTGCCGGATCGCTGCCGGCGTGCGTCGCTGCCAGGGTTGCGGCGACCAGCAGCAGCGTGGACCACAGCAGATGCCCGCGTGCCAGGCCCGGCAGCGCGCGCGCCATCGTCGCCGGGATGCCGGCCGCAACCCCTTCGCGCAGTACCAGGGTGCGCATGCCGGCATCCTGCAGCAGCGCCAGCAAGGTCGCCAGATTGAGCAGATAGGCGTAGCGACCGAAGCCGGCCGGGCCCATCCCGCGCGCCAGCCACACCGAGAGCGCCAGCGAGACCGCGGCGGTGAACAGGATCGACACCCACTGCGCCGACAAACCGCGCGCGAGGCCACGCCACGCAGGCGGCAGGCGAGGCATCACCGGGCGCCGATCCAGACCGGCCCCACTACCTGCCATGGGCCCTGCGCCACCAGCCGCCCATAATCCAGAACCAGCACGGTGTCGGCCTGTTCCAGCAAGGCCAGCCGATGGCCGATGAGCAGGACAGTCAGGTCACCATGCAGGTTCTGGACGGCGCTGCGAATGCGTGCCTCGTTGTCATGGTCCAGCGCGCTGGTCGCCTCGTCCAGGATCAGCAAGGCCGGACGTTGCAACAGGGCCCTGGCCAGTGCCAGGCGCTGCCGCTCTCCCCCGGACAACGGCATGCCGCCCTCGCCGACCGGCGTGTCCCAACCCTGTGGCAACGCATGGACGAACTGGGCGGCAGCCTGATCCAGCGCAGCGTACAACGCCTGTTCGCTTGCATCCGGACAAGCAATCAACAGGTTATTGCGCACGCTGTCGTTGAGCAGGAAGGCGTCCTGCGAGACATAGGCCACCGAGCGGCGCCAGGCCCGTCGCGCGGCCGCGTCCAGCATCACGCCGTCGATCTCCAACGTGCCCTGGTCGGGGCCAAGCAGGCCGCTCAGGACATCGGCCAGGGTGCTCTTGCCTGCACCGGAGGCGCCGACCACGGCGGTGGTGGTCCGTGCCGGCAGTCGTAACGACAGATCCTGCAGCGCGGGCGTATCGCGTCCGGCGTATTGGACCTGGACCGCAGATAGCGCAATCGACGTGGTCAGCTGGATCCGCGGCATCGTGTCAGGCAGGGGCGGCTCGGCCCAGGTCCGGCTCTCCTGTAGCCGGCGTTCGATCGCGCTGAACGCAGCTGCCGCATGCAGGCAGTACTGGCGTTGTTGTTGCACCGTGGTCAGCAGCGGTACCAGGCGCGCGAAAATGGCCACCAGCACGAGTAGCTCGGCCAACGCCATATGCAGGACCTGCAAGCCCAGGTAGACATAAAACGCCAACAGGATCGCGCCTGCGCTCTGCAGCCAGGCCTTGGAGACGCTCAAGCCGCGCGCAAAGCGCAGTTGCTGGTCGTGGATGGTGCCGGCGGTCTGTTCGAACGCAACCAGATACGCCGTTTCGGCACCGAGGATCTTGGCTAGCCGTAAACCGGACAGACGGTCGTGCAGACCTGCATGCAAGCGTTGGTTTGCCTCGGTCAGCTGGCATCCCAGCAGCGCCAGCCCGCGCCGCTGGCCGCCCACCAGCAGCAACGCAACACCGCTCAGCACCGCAACCAGCGCCAGCTTCCAGGACAACGCGAAGGCGGCGAGTAGATAGAGCACGGCGGTGATCGCCGAGGCAAACATCGCCAGAGCGTGTCCCAGCCCGATTTCAGCGCGGCCTACATCGCTCAGGATCAGGCTGGCATGGTCGCCAGCGCGCAGGCCCGCCAGCCAGCGCCACTGCGCACCGAGCAGGGCAGCGAAGCTACTCGTGCGCAGCCGCTTGCCCACGCCCTGCTGCAGTCGCGCCGCGCGCTGTTCGCGACCGAACTGGATCGCATTGCGTAGTAACAGCATCAGACAGAACAGCAGCAGCAAGGGAATCGGCGCGTTCGCCGGCAGGCCAAGTGCTGCCAGCAGGCGCAGCAGTTGGTGCGCCATTCCGATCGCAGCGCTAGCGCCTTGCATGGCACTCAGCAGCGGCACCAGCAGCAGCATGCCGATGCCTTCGGTAACCGCAGCCAGCACCATCAGCAGCGCCAGCCCGATGCAGCGGCCGCGCGGCGCCCACCGCAACAGGCCGGCAACAAAGCGCAGGACTGTCACCGGGCTTGCCGTGTGCGTGGCAGGAAGCAACCCACGCGAGTGAAGCGATCGGTCCCGTGTCCGCCGGTGACGTGCTGGCTGCCGGCCGATACCCAGGCATGCGCCTGTAGTGCGGATCCGTCTGCGCTACGCGCAACGCCCAGGCACAGCAAATGGGCGACCCGGAACAGGCCTAGCAGGCAACGCGCCGCCAACGCCTGCGCCAGGCAGTTGGATTCCCAGGGCGTGTGGCGTGCGGCCAGCCGCAGGGTGCGGCTGATCTGCAGGGCGCGACGTTGCGCACGTTCATCCAGGCGTGGCAACGCTGGCGGTACTGCCACTTGCTGGCCCACCCAGGGTGCCAGATGGCGAAAGCCCACCAACCGCACGGCGCCCCGCGCTGCACCCAGCAGCAGCCAGGCCGGCACCAGTAACAGCCGCTCGAAGCGAGGCAGGCGCGCGAAGGCGACCAGCCTGCGATGGAAGCCGCTGACAGCGCGGGAAACGCTCACGGGCAGCCCTCATCCCAGCTAGGGTGATCTTGCGCGGCAATCGACTCCACCGCCGCGATATGAGCATGGCGCACTCCCGCCAAGCAACGTTGTGGTGTCCGCATTCGTGACTGCAGGACCGAAGGAGGAAAGAGCATGGCGCAGGCACGTGTCGAGGGAAGGGCGGCAGACGCGATCGAGCTCATGCCATCACGCGGGCCCGAGCGGCTTCCCATGGCCGAGTGCCTTGCCGTGTCGGCTAGCCTAACAAACGTCAGACCGGGCGCGTTGCGCTGTCGATCGCGGCGCAGCCTTGGCGCGGGCTGTATGCCCACGCGGCGGTCGCTGATCGCGATCAGCGACCGCCGCGCTCGTGCCAGGCCAGGAAGCCGCCGGTCTGCAACCCATATACCAGCATCTGTAGATAGGCCTCACGTTTGGACTCAGCGGCCTGAGCATCGCGCGGCCAATTGTCCAGCAATCCTTGCAGTCGCGGCAGGTCGAGCACGCGCCGCGCCAGCGCGGAGTCCTGCAGCGTGTGGAGTTGCTGCTGCATGCTGGCGCGCCGCGCGCTCAGGTGCGCGAACCAGTCCCCATGCTGCACGCCCACCTGACGGTTGGCGGAAATTTCCGGAGGTGCGCCGCGTGCGGCGAGCAACCGACGCGGCAGCGATCGGCTGACGCCATCGCGCAGGAACTGATCCAGCGGCAGGCTGCCGAAGAACTCGATGACGCGCCGGTCGGCGAGCGGCATGCGGATATCCACGCCAGACATTGCGCGAAGCACCCCATAGGTCTCCATCGCCACGGCATCGCTCAGGAACCACTCTCGCCGCACCGCGAGCGAAGGATGGTTGGCACGGAAAAGAATCCGGTGGCGGCTCATTTCCAACGTACGGCGCAGATCCAGCTCTCGTGCAAACTGGGGATTCAGAGCGGCGTTGCACATCCATATGTCGGCGGGCAGACCATGCCAGCGCCGGATAACCGCGATCGGCATGAAAGGGCGCAGCACGTGGCGCTGCAGCGCCTTGCGCACGCTCAACCCTTCGGTGGCCGCCAGCGCACGCGTCTGCATCAGCAACGTGCGCCACTGGCGGTCGCGGAGCAAGTCCGGCAACCGGGACAAGCCGTCATTGCTGAAAAACGCATTGCCTAGCTCGCCACCGATCAGGACGCTGCAGCCGCACGCCTCCATCTCACGATAGAGGGGAAAAAACCAGGCCATATTCAGTGGGGAGCGCGTTGGCTGCGCACCTTCGCGCAGCCAACGCTCAGCATCGTGTTCGCCCCAGTCTTGGCCATCGTCGCCGACCATGTGCCAGTCGATGCCCGGATGGCTGGCGGCCAGCAAGCGGGCACGCGGCGATTCGTCATAGTAGTGGCGTGCGTTGGGCGCTGCAGTCGCCGCCTGCGGGAACCGCGTGAAAGCAAGAAGTGGCGCAGCGGTGTGTTGACGCGCGGCGGAAAGAGCGACCGACGTACTATCGAGGCCACCCGTCAGGCACATGGCGACACGACCGGGCGCACGCAGGGAGTCGGCAACGGCCAGATCCAGTACCTCAGCGGCGGCCTCTTCGACCTCCTCATCGTTGCGCAAATGCAAGACACCGGCTTGCGGCAGCGACCACCATCGCTGCACGCGCGTCCATTCCTGCGTCATGTTCAGGACATGTGCCATCGGCACCCGGTCGATAGAGCGATAGATCGTGCGCGTCGCCCGCGTTCTGTCCATGACGAGTTGCCCGGCCAGCGCCTGCTCATCAAGATCCGAGGGAATCTCCGGCAACGCCAGCAGCGCCCGTAAACGGGTGGAAAACGCGATCAGGTTCGGGCCACGATGCACGAACAACGCGCGGATACCCACTGGATCGCGGGCCAGCAACAACCGGCGCTGGTCGGGCCGATACAACGCAAGCGCAAAGGACCCATGCACACGTGGCAACGCGTCGATATCCCAACGCTGCAAGGCCTCCAGCAACAAGGCGCCATCGGGACTACAGCTGCTGGGAGGCTCACCTAGCGCGGCGGCGAGCTCGCGGCGCGCGGCCAACACGACATCTGCGGCAAGGACTGCCCCGGTCCCGCCCACCCATGGCATCGCTTCGCAGGCGTCCTCCGCTGTGAAGTAATGCTGGCGATGGACGATCGCTATATCGCCACCGTGCCAGACACGCCGCGAGCCGATTCCGCGTGCTTCCAGCGCTTGATCGAGACGCACCACATCCACGGCGGAGACAGGTGCGCCGTCGAGACGCCACACCCCCGCGAAATCGCTCACCTTGATCGACTAGACGGACTCAGGAACCGGTCCCGTTTCCCACGCCATCGTTCCCTGCGTAAATATTGTTGGCGGTCTCATCGATGGCAAGGAACGACACCACCGGTGTCGCCCATACCTTGCGCTCGGTCTGCGAGGAGGTATCGGACGCTACTGCCTGATCATTCTCGTACATCGCACACTCCCGTTTTTTGTAAAGTCGCCGGCAGCTCGCGTACGCGCCGCCCAGCACAGCGCGCAGTGTCAACCGCGTACGTCCCACGTGTCCGGTAGCACGCTGTGTCGTTGATGGCCGCTACCGGCTACGCTTCAAGCAACATCCCCGCTGCAGTCTGGCTGCTTGTTCCATGACCGATGGTAGTGCCAATCCTATCCGATGCGCCAATCATCCTGCTGCGGCCGGCCAGGTCCATTCTACTGCTCTTTGCAGATTCCACACATAGATGAGCCGACTTCTGCCCCATTGGCGCAGGTTGGCCCACTTCTCGTGGGCGAAGCAGCTGTATCGCGCGCTGCGCGACCGTGAAAGCCGAACGTATACCTGGCTGCGCCTGACCTCGGCCGCGTCCGTTTTCCAGGATTACGGCACTACCGCCATGGATCGCTATCCCACGTTGTTTGCCTTTGCGCAGGACACCTTGGGAGCGACTGGGAACCTGCGCCTGTTGTCGTTCGGCTGTTCCAGCGGCGAAGAAGTCTTCACATTACGCAGTTACTTCCCGGAAGCTGCCATCACGGGATTGGATATCCATCCCGGCCATATTGCGGCCTGCAACCTCCGGCTTCAAAGGCAACCGGACTCTGCCATTCAGTTTCGCCTGGCTGGCAGTACGGCGCGTGAAACCGCCGCGTCCTACGATGCGATCTTCTGCCTGGCGGTCTTGCGCCGCGGCGATCTGGCTTCACACCAGGGCGAACGTTGCGACCACTTGATCCGATTCGAAGATGTGCAGGCGCAGTTGCTGGACTTCGCCCGCTGCCTGCGCCCTGGCGGATTGTTGATGCTGCGGCACGCAAATTTCCGCCTTCGAGATACCGCCGCAGCGCGCTGGTTCGACCCAGTCCTCCGCCTTCCGCTAGCTGCACAAGCGGACACCCCGCTGTTCGGCCCAGACAATCGACGCCTGCCCGTTCAGTCAGATGACGAGGTGGTGTTTCGTCGCCGCGAACACCCAAGTGACCGGGTCGCTGCTGGCGTTTGAGGCCGCCCTATGCTCCTTCCAAGGAAGACGTTTCCCGGTTAAGGTTTCAACTCCTCAAGCGGATGACTCGCCATGCGCATCGATCCGAACGCCTTGATCGTGCAGGCGCCTGGTTGCCTGGCTGCGGAAATGGGCGAAGAGCTGGTGGTCATGAACACTGAGCGCGGGCTGTATTTCTCGCTTGACCCGATAGGCAAGCAGATCTGGACGCATCTCGCATCGCCCTGCACATTCGTCGCGCTGTGCGACCGGTTGTGCGCCGACTACGCGACGACACGATCCAGGATCGAGACCGACGTAGCGTCGTTGCTGGAAACCTTGCGCGGCGCTGGCACTGTCGAGATCCGCGCCTGAACAGCAGTTGCAAAACTTCGGCATCACTGTCAGCGGCGGAACCTCTGCGTGACTACTTGCTATGCGGCTGGCACGTGCGCAGCACCCTGCTACTTCCTGAGTTGCCGCACTGGCCGGCGTCGGTGACTGCAAGCGACACCTCGGACGTGGTGATCGAGGAAGCGCCACTGCCAAGCCTGCTTGATGCTGCCGATCCCGCCGACACCTGGCTGAGCATCGGAGCAGACGGCTCGGTGTTGCTGCAGGTGCCAGATCTGGTCCGCATTCTCGTGCGCGGCGGGCGTTCGATTCAGGTACAGCGATTGCGCCAGGACGATGAGAGCTGGCGGCTGTTCCTGCTCGGCTCCGCACTGGGTTACCTCTGCCTGCAGCGCGGCCTGTTCCCGCTGCATGCGGCCTGCCTGCGCATCGGCAACCGCACCGTGGCCATCGCCGGGCATAGTGGCGCCGGCAAGTCCACGCTGTCGGCAGCCCTCGTCAGGCGCGGCCATGGGTTGCTCAGCGATGATCTGACCGTCATCCGCACTGAAGGCGACATCGAGGTGTTGCCGGCCTTTCCACGCCTGAAACTATGGCGCGATACGCTCGATTCCCTGCAGATGCCATGCGTCGGGCTTCCGCAGGTGCGCAAGGGGATGGACAAGTTCGATCTACGCCCGCAATCGGGATTCGACCCCACCCCGGCTCCACTGGATGCGATCGTTATCCTGAAAGAGGCATCAGAAATGAGCATGCAGCGCCATTCCCCCAGTGCCGCGCTGCCCTTGCTGCACAACTACCTGGCGCGGCCAACGGCCGCCCTGCGGCTCGGCCTGCGACCGGCGACTTTTGCCCAGGCCGCCGCCATCGCACGTCAAGTACCGGTCTGGCACCTGCTGCGTCCGTTGCGTTTTGATGCACTGGACGACGGCGCCGAACTGATCGAGACACACCTGGGAACATGAGCCAGCGCGGCATCATCTGGCTGGCGTCGTATCCAAAATCCGGCAACACCTGGGTGCGCTGCCTGATCTCCAGCCTGCAAACGGGCGCAGCCGAAGTGGACCTGGATAGGCTCGGCAAGAGCCTGCCGCCTGCGGCCTCGCGCGATTGGCTCGAGCAATTCGTCGATGTCGACAGCAGCGATCTCACATCGTCCGAACTGCACCTTCTGCGCAACAGCGCTTATCGACAATGCGCAGCGCAGTCGCTTGAACTGCTCAAAGTACACGACCGCTACGACCCGACGCTGTTTCCAGCAGATGCGACGCTCGCAACGATTTACATCGTGCGCGACCCACGCGACATCGCGCCCTCCTGGGCCGACCAGATGAGCATGGACGTAGACGCCGCCATCAGCCAGATGCGCGACTCACGCATGACCATGAGCCGCATGGGCCGCTCGTTTTATACACAGACACCACAATGGTATGGGTCTTGGTCAGGACATGTCGCGTCGTGGCTGCAGCAGGCGCCAGGGCCGCGCCTAATTCTGCATTACGAAGATCTTCTGGCCCAGCCCTTGCGCGAGACGACACGCCTGGCGACGTTTCTTGGGCTGCCTTCCGGCTCGTCGCATGTGGCACGCGCTGTCGCCGCGTCCCATTTCGAAACGCTACGCAGCATTGAGGACCGTCGCGGATTCGCCGAACGCCGCCGTGAACAGACGCGATTCTTTCGCCAGGGCCGCGCCGGCGCCTGGCGGTCCGCGCTCACCCCGGAACAGGCCCAACGCGTGGCCTCCGACCACGGTGTCGTCATGGACTGGCTTGGCTACCGCTAACGACAGGATGCCAGACCATGTGCCAGGAGATACCCGCATCGGCAAATTCCTGGAAGCCGAGCCGCTGGTACAAGTTGACCGCAGGATTGCCTTTTTTCACTTCAAGCAGCACACACTGTCCCTCGGCGCGCGCCTGATCCAGCACCGCGCTGATCAGCAGCGTTCCGACTCCCTGGCTCCGCTGATCGAGCGACAACAGAATGTCCAGCACACGCAGCTCGCCCTTCTCCGTCGCCGCCAGATAGAGACGACCAATCACTCTCTCCCGGAGCGCCAGGACCAAAAACAAGGCACCAGGATGCATGCGGAGGTAATGGCGGCGCTGCGCCTCGAATTGTTGATCGAGCAATGCGGCCTTTGCCGCATCGTCCCACGGCAACATCGCAAATTCGCCCCAGTGCTCGCGGCGAAGCAGCTCGCGTAGCGCGGGTAGGTCCGCCATGCCCTCGGGACGGATCGCCATGCCCTGCGCCAGCAAGGGCGCAGGGCAGGCGAAGTGCAGCGGCATCACGGCCGGGGTGGATAGATGCCGTCCGTGGCGCAGATGCAATAGCGCACCGTGGTGAACGGTTGGCGATTCTCATGCGCCTGTACTGCTGCTGCGGTGGAAGGAAAAGGCGCCAACGCATTGGGCGACATCTGCGCCACAGGCGTCGACGTCGCTAACGCATACGCGACATACGTCTTTTTCGGCGTGAGGGTCAGGTTCAACAGACGCGCGATGTAAGCGGACGAACCCGGCATATTGACCGAGCCACCCGGAGCGTCTACAGGCCCAAGGAACTTGCTGGAGATGGTGTGCGTATGGGCCGGCAATTGTGAGGCAGAAGCCAGCGCAACGGAATCGGCACCCTGCAACTGACCGATGGTGCAGTTGCTCAAGCCCGGCCCCTGTCCCTGGCCGGTAACGGCGCGGCCGCGCAGATCCGGCAGGCCGAACGTGCTCTGCTTGTCGCCCCCGTAGGTAAAGCCGATCACCCCGAACAGTGCTTGATACTGATTGATGCTGACCGTCTGCCCCATGCAGTCGAGCCAGCCTTCCGGCGCGAAGTTGTAAGGGAATGCGCGCACTTCCCCGATGAAGCTATTGGACATGTCGAACTCCTTTGCGATAGCCGGTCAGGGCCGCTGCGGATAGAACCCGTTCAGGCAGATCAGATAGCTCAGCGTCTGCGCCGCCATGTGGTTGTCGTGGGGCTGACTGGCTCCACTCACGCTCACCGCGGTGGCCGCCAAGTTGGTTACCGGCGGGCTGCTCCCCGTGGGCGGAACGAAATAGAACACTTCCGCATTCTGCGGAACGGCAAGCAGATTGTTGCTCGGCGTCAGCGCAGACGCCGGTGCGGTCGATGCCTGCAGGGTATGACTGTGCGCCGGCATCTCTGCCGTCTGCAGGGACACCGTCGCGGTGCCGAACTGCTGACCCAGCACGCGTGCGGTCAACTGCGGCGTTTGCGCACGCGCGACGCCCTGCCCTTGCGAGACCGCCACGCGGCCGCGCAGATCCGGCAGGTTGAAGGTGGTCCTACCATCGCCGCCGTACGTGGTACCGATCAGCGAATACAGCGCCATGTAGGTGGTGATCTGCAGCTGACGTCCATCGCAGAACGCCCAGTCCTGGGGTTCGTAATCGCCGGCAAACAGAATGATCTGACCGATGTAGGCATCCATGGTGTGGTTCCTTTATGGCCCGCTTCAGGGGCGCTGCGGGTAGATGCCGACCGTGCAGATGCAGAAATTCAGCACCAGCGATGGCTGCATGTTGTTGTGGGCGGCACCGGCGCCTTCCTGGCTGACGGAATCCGCCGCCAGACCGACCAATGTGCCGCTTGGCGCATACAGATTGTGCGGGGTCGGTGTCTGCGCAAAGAGTCCGCTACCGTCCAACGCGCCGGTGGTGGCTGCCGCATCGATCACATTCATGGCGTGCATATGCGGCGGAACCTGCGCCGCGGTCAGCGCCACGCCCTCCAACCCACCATAGGTGCCCACCACGTAGGACACCGGCGGCGAGGTGAGCGGATTGATACCCTGGCTGACGGGGACACGACCGCGCAAGTCCGGCAGATTGAACGTGGTCTTGCCGTCGCCGCCGAACTGGTTACCGAGCAGCGACGCCAGCGCGACGTTGCTGTTGATCTGCAGCTGGCGGCCATCGCAGGGCAGCCATCCGGCGGGCGCCCAGTCGATCGGAAACAGGCGGATTTCACCAACAAATGCATCGGTCTCATTCATGGAGCGGCTCCTCAACGATCGGCAATATCAAGCGCATGTGTAAGATACCTGGGATTGACCCAAGCCATCGCGGCAACCTCGCGCACCCCCTTCCGCTACGCGCATGAGCAAGCCGCGACACGGCAAATGCTGTGCTATTAATAGCGCGGGGTATGCACAGCGCATCGGCGCTGGGCCGGCATGACAAACACGGCCGTCAGGCGGCTCAAAACGATGCGCATCGATTACCACTTCGCTCAGTGTCCCTCGCAATCCGCAAACGCGGATATGGCCCCTGGCAGCAAACGTAGCACAGGCCACAGACGCGCTAAGGTGCGCGCGTTCACCACTTGCGATTCTCGTGCAACTGCGCGCTGAAGTGCATTGCACCCTAACGGTTGAGAACGCTTGTGCGACGTGGTCGTCTGCGTTCGGCTACATTCTGTCGCTATGGCGGCAACACGATCCTGCTGCTGCAGCACTACCGGCGGCGGCATCGCCACCCGATGTGGTTTCCTTCGAACATTCGCTTGCACAGCATCGAATGGCATTGGCGTTACCTGCGGCCGACATCCTGGCGGCCAGCGTTCCTGTCGCAATACGCGAAGCACTGCGGCGTCGGCAGCAACGCATGCTGCTGCAGTCATTGCAGCAAACGGCCGCCATCCGCGAGATGGTGACTGCGCTGCAGCAGGCGGGCATCCGTTGCTGCCTGCTCAAGGGATTGGGGTATGCCGCGCAGTTTGGCCAACTGCATCGCCGCGAAGCAAGCGATATCGATGTGCTGATCGAGCCGCATGCCAGCCAACACGCGCTGTCCGCACTGAGCGCGTTGGGCTATGTGCTGCAATCGGACGCCGCACTCGATCCAACGGAATATAGCCGCTACAACCATGCCCTACCGCTGCGTCATTCCGAAACCAGGGTGGTGCTGGAATTGCATCTGCGACTGGCCAACCACGAGCACCAGTTTCCGCTCAGCAAACAGGTCTGGCGCGATCATCTCACCACAGTCGTGTTGGGCGGGATGCATGTGCCCACGCTGTCGCAGCCAGCAGCTGTGGTCTATGCCGCATTCCATGGCACCAAGCACCACTGGCATCGCACCTTCTGGCTGGTGGACATGGCGCAGGCGCTTGGCAGTGCGCAGCTGGACTGGGGGGCGGTCCTCGCGCTGGCACGCCGACTTGGCGTGGAGAGACAGCTGGCGCTGAGTGCGCTGCTGGCCGAAGCAAGTCTGGGAATCGCGCTACCCGCGGCGCTACGGCAGCAAACCACTTTGCTGCACAAAGCCCGACCGGCCGCCGCTGCGCTGTTACCGTGCATGGATGCGATCGGGTCCGATCGCGGTGCGGATCTGGCGGTGCGGATCGGACTGTTTGCCTACATCAGGCACCTGCTGTCTCTGCAATCGACATGGCGCGGCCGCCTAAACGTGCTGCCGGGATTGCTCTTTCCCACCGACATGGATCGCCAGGCCGTGCCTCTGCCCCGGTCCTTGCATTGGGCCTACGTCGGTGTGCGCGTGGCCCGGTTGGTCAGACAGCATCTGATCAAACGACGACACCTGCAGGAATAGCGCGCGAGATCTGGAAGAGGCAGACATTGATGCGCAGATCGATGCAGCAGCGCTCGCAATCGTATTGCCGTGCGTTGTGCGCCTGCCTGCTACCACCAGGTTGAGCATCGCGTCGCACACGCCGGAGAGCTTTCGCAGTTGGCTATCGGGTGCAAGCCCAAGCGAATCCCCCATTGCAGGCCGAACCTTCCTGGCGGTTCGCCGTCACCGCTACCGGGTCGGGATCGAGCCGCTCATTGATTGGCAGTTCTTTGGCCTGATGCCACGCGGCGTGTCGTCCACGCACGCTCATCGAATGCGCGCAGGCGGCGGCACGCCGCACCGGACGAACGGAGGGCGAGCTGCACGCCCTGCTTGCGCTATAGCTGCCCACTGCACAGGCATCGAGCTTGGTAGTGCTCAGGTCTGCATCAGCAACTCCCGAATTCGCCGACATGTAAGTCTGCCCCTCACCCGACCAGGACATCCGCCATGCCTAGCGTTACCACATCGTTGATGGACGCGCACTATCAACGCAGCTTTGGCGCGTTTGCCGGATACCTTCCGGAAGATCGCAGTGGGCAGGCCGCGTGGCATGCGGATATTCGCCAAAAAGCTACCCGACTGCGCAGCGACCAAGGATCTGGCTACGCCAACCAGGCAGTGCAGAATCTGGCCGACCTGATCGAGGCCAATGGCATCGTGCGGATGTATGTCACCGAGGCCATCGACCAGACGAGCGCGTTTACGAAAAACATCACCAGCATCCAGGACATGCTGGCCCAGCTCGATGTCATTTGCACCACGGCGCCCGAATACAACGTCAACAAAAACGCACACGTACTGTTCCCGATGTCAGCGCTGTTTGTCGGCATGATGGCAACACCCGCGGGTAAGGCGCTCTTCCGCCTCGATTCGTTCAATGAAGCGCTCAGGGCCATCTGAAGGCATGGGCGGCGTATCTCGACAGTCATGCCAGCTGCTGGGTGCTTAACCGGGATCCCAACGTTGGCTGGTTTGGTACGGCAGCCATCGCCGAATTCAAGCTTGCCGATTTCGTCATCGACTGGGATGCAAAGCACGGCGGCTTTCAGTCCTACAACGCTTTTCTTCATCGTGAAATCCAGGCCCGTTGCCGCCTCTGGCTGGAGAATACGATGCCAGCATCATTACCTCGCCCAACGACGGCACGGTGTATCACATCGCAACTAACATGCAACAGAGCGCCGTGTTCTGGATCAAGGAGCAAAGCTACTCGCTACAAGACATGCTCGCCAATCCAAGCCAAGACGTATTGCAGCGTCTTGTGGGGGGGGGGCGGTGGTGCAGATTTTCCTAAGCGGCGCGGACTATCACCGATGGCACGCGCCAGTGGATGGCGTTGTCCCTATAAGAACATCGATGGCCTGCTCTTCAGCGAGAACGAAGACAATAGCTTCGATCCCGACCCAGGTGCGACATCGCAGGTCTATGGAGCGGCGGTCAACAATCGCGACATTAAGTGGAGCTATGCGGCCATCGCCAGCTTCATCGCCGGCGTGATGCCACCGAGCGCCATGTTCGGGCGATCGTGGTTGTACGTCCAGAGCCAGCGCGTGGCCTGGTCCTGTACCTGCTCGATGGTGTCGAACAGGATTCGGGCGAGCCAGGCGTAGCGGACGGTGCGGTTGCAGCGCTCGACATCGGCGTTCTGCTGCGGCTTGCCCGGCTGGAGATGCTCAATTCGGATGTTGTGCCGCTGCGCCCAGGCTAGCAGCGCGCCACTAATGTATTCCGGGCCGTTGTCGCAGCGAATGGTGCGCGGCTTGCCGCGCCATTCGATGATCTGCTCCAGCGACCGGATCACGCGGGCCGAAGGTAGCGACAGATCGACCTCGATCCCCGGGCCTTGGCGATTGAAGTCGTCCAGCACGTTCAACAGCCGGAAGCTGCGCCCGTCGGCCAACTGGTCATGCATGAAGTCCATCGACCAGACCTGGTTGATCGAATCGGGTACGGCCAGAGGCTCCGGTCGCTCCCGTACCAGACGCTTCCTCGGCTTGATCCGCAAATTCAATTCCAGCTCCCGGTAAATGCGGTACACCCGCTTGCGGTTCCAGCCAAAGCCTTTGACGTTGCGCAGGTGCAGGAAGCACAAGCCGAAGCCCCAGTCGCGATAGGCCGTGGTCAGCCGCACCAGCCAGTCGGCGATCCGTCCGTTCTCTTCACTCGCCTTGGCCTGGTAGCGGAAGCAGGTCTGGCTTACGGCAAAGGTCTGGCAGGCGTGCCGGATACTCGTTTGCCCACCTTCAACTGCCCATCGGGCCATCTCCCGGCGCTGAGATGGCCTCACCATTTTTTTGCCATCGCTTCCTTCAGCAGGTCGGCACTGAGTTGGGCCTCGGCATACATTTTCTTCAGGCGCCGGTTCTCGTCCTGCAGTTCTTTGAGCTGGGACATCAGCGATGCGTCCATGCCGCCGAACTTGCTGCGCCACTTGTAGACGGTGGCTGAGCCGATGCCATGCTCGCGGCACAACTCCGGCACCGGCGTGCCGGCTTGGGCCTGCTTGAATACGGCGATGATCCGGCTGTCGGTGAAGCGGGACTTTTTCATGGAACCTCCTCGGGAAAGACTACGAGAAAATTCCACTTCTGACGCCTGCTAACCTGCGGGGGGGATTACCGGGGCCGGTGCCCCATCTATGCCCCCGATCGACCTGGATTTCAATGGATGAGGGTGGACCTTGACGGACCTACGGACAACAAAAAACCCCCGATTTCTCGGGGGGGTTTTGGACCTTCTTGGATGTCCCTGGAGGGTTCATCTGGTGCGCCCGGAGGGATTCGAACCCCCGACCAATGGCTTCGGAAGCCACTACTCTATCCGGCTGAGCTACGAGCGCCTGGTCGGGCATTATGCCAGAACCACGACCGTGCGCGTGACGCCCGCAGCGCAGGCCTGCAAATGGCCAGGCACCACCGGGTGCCGAACGGGGCCCGGCCCCGGCCCGGGCCCAGCGCCTGCGCCGACCGGCTCGGCGCGACCTCGCACAGCCGCCCGGAAGGCTGGGCGATGCACAGGTCGACCATCAACCAGCGCATGACCGCAGCCGAGCCGCGCTGCTACCCTTTGCAGCATGAGCAAGCATGGTGTTGAACCGCTGCCGACAGCGCCCGCGCTGACCTGGCCGCAGCGACTGGGGCAGTACTGGAAACTGGTCCGCGGCGATCGTCCGATCGGCAGCCTGCTATTGCTGTGGCCCACCTGGTGGGCGTTGTGGCTGGCCGCCGGTGGCCTGCCGCCGCTGTGGACGCTGTTCGTGTTCACCGCCGGGGTCTGGCTGACCCGCTCGGCCGGCTGCGTGATCAACGACTATGCCGACCGCTGGCTGGACCCGCATGTGGAGCGCACCAAGTCGCGTCCGCTGGCCACCGGGGCGGTGTCCGGACGCGAAGCGCTGTGGGTGTTCGTGGTGCTGATGCTGGTGGCATTCGCGCTGGTGCTCACGCTCAACTGGCTGACCGTGGCCCTGAGCGTGCCGGGCGTGTTGCTGGCCGCCAGCTATCCCTATCTCAAACGCCACACCCACCTGCCCCAGGTCTATCTGGGCATGGCCTTCGGCTGGGGCATCCCGATGGCCTTCGCCGCGGTACAGGGCAGCGTGCCGCTGCTGGGCTGGCTGCTGTATGCGGCCAATATCCTCTGGGCCACGGCCTACGACACCTGGTACGCGATGGTCGACCGCGAGGACGACATCCGCATGGGCAGCAAATCCACCGCCATCCTGTTCGGCAGGTTCGACCTGGTCGCGCAGGGCCTGCTGTATGCATCGATGTTTGCGGCACTGGCGCTGGTCGGCCTGCGCGCCGGTCTCGGCATCGCGTACTGGGCCGGACTGGGCGTGGCCGCGCTGCTGGTGGCCTACGAGTTCCGCATTGCCCGCCACCGCGAACGCGGCCCCTGCTTCCGCGCCTTCCTGCACAACAACTGGGTGGGCCTGGCGATCTTCGTCGGCATCGCCGTAGCCCTGGCAGTGCGCTGACGCGCAGATAGGTCAATCGCCTCGGCTTCAGCCCCCCCCCCCCCGCGGAAGAGGAGTTGGGGTGAGGGTACGGGCGAAGCCCCCATGCTGCAGCTCACAATCCGCAGCCCACCAGGCCTCACGGCACCCGCGCGCATACCCATGCATCCACCCGCTGCACCCCCGCCTTTCGCAACGCCTTTGCCGCCGCGTGCAGCGTCGCACCGGTGGTCATCACGTCGTCCACCAGGGCCACGTGCGCCGGCAACGCGCCGCGTGCCACGAATGCATCGCGTAGATTGCGCCGACGCTCGGCCGCATCCAGCTCCGATTGCGGCGCGGTCGCGCGGACCCGGCGCAGCAACGGCAGGCAGGGCAGCCGCAGCGCGCGGCCGAGCGGTCTGGCCAGCTCCAGCGCCTGATCGTAACCGCGCTGGCGCAAGCGCTGCCGATGCAGACTCACCGGCACCAGCGCCTGCGGACGCGGCAGGCCTGCGCAACGCCTGGCCATCAACGCGCTGAGCAGACGCCCGGCAGCCAGATCCTGGTGGAACTTGAAACGCCGCAGCAAGCCGTCCACCGGCCAGCGATAGGTGAAGCACGCATGCACGCGCTGCAGCGGTGGCGGATGCCGCAGGCATTGCCCGCACAGCAGCGCGCCATCGCAGGCAGACAACTGCAGTGCGCAGCACAGGCAGGCGTGCGCGTGCTCCGGCAACGCGGCGCGACACGACGGGCACAGATCGCAATCGTCGCTGCCTGCCTCCGCGCACACCAGGCACAGGCTCGGCAGCAGCAACCGCAACACCCGTCGCGGCCACCTGTAAACCGAGCGCACCTCATCGAAGTTGACAGCCTCCTCCATGCTCACCAGACTGCCTGGCTTCCAAGCCGCTGACTGTCAGGAAACCCCGATGTCTGTTGTCGTCCGTCATGACTGGGATCGCAAAGAGCTGCAGGCGCTGTTCGAGCTGCCGTTTCCGGAGCTGCTGCACCGCGCCGCCGGCGTGCATCGCGCCCATTTCGATCCGGCTGAAGTGCAGGTTTCCACGTTGCTGTCGGTCAAGACCGGCGGCTGCCCGGAAGACTGCGCGTACTGCCCGCAGGCGCAGCGCTACGACACCGGCGTGACCGCGCAGAAGCTGATGGAGACCGAAGAGGTCGTCGCCAAGGCACGCCAGGCCAAGGCCGCCGGCGCCTCGCGCTTCTGCATGGGCGCGGCCTGGCGCTCGCCCAAGCAGCGCGACATCCCCAAGGTCGCGGCGATGATCCGCGAGGTCAAGGCGATGGGCCTGGAAACCTGCGCCACGCTCGGCATGCTCGACGCCGGCCAGGCACGCGCGCTCAAGGACGCCGGGCTGGACTACTACAACCACAATCTGGACACCGCGCCGGATTACTATGACTCGATCATCCACACCCGCCAGTATCAGGACCGCCTGAACACGCTGGAGCATGTGCGCGATGTCGGCCTGAAGACCTGCTGCGGCGGCATCGTCGGCATGGGCGAAACCCGCGAGCACCGCATCGGCCTGCTGCTGGCGCTGGCCACGCTGCCGGCGCATCCGGA
Organism: Xanthomonas arboricola pv. guizotiae; assembly: GCF_002940205.1. Lineage (GTDB taxonomy): Bacteria > Pseudomonadota > Gammaproteobacteria > Xanthomonadales > Xanthomonadaceae > Xanthomonas > Xanthomonas arboricola_C. The sequence continues at coordinate 49,526 of NZ_MDSK01000022.1, read as the reverse complement.
TTCGGTGCCGATCAACCAGCTGGTCCAGGTCGCCGGCACCCCGCTGCACGGCACCCAGCAACTGGACCCGTTCGAGTTCGTGCGCATGATCGCGGTCGCCCGCATCACGATGCCGCGTTCGATGGTGCGCCTGTCTGCCGGCCGCGAAGCGATGAGCGACGAACTGCAGGCGCTGTGCTTCCTGGCCGGTGCCAACTCGATCTTCTACGGCGAAAAACTGCTCACCACCGGCAACCCGGACACCGAACGCGACCAGGCCCTGTTCCAGCGCCTGGGCCTGCGGCCGATGCAGATCACCGTCGACGCCGCCGAGCACGACCACCCCGGCACCGTGCATGCGGAGATCACCCGCAGCACGGCCTGCGAGCACGCCGCCTAACCGCGAATCGAACGTCCGGCACCGGTCGTCGGTGCCGGCTGGGCGTGCCGGGCGCGGCAGGCTACGCTAACGCCCCCTTCTGCCGTTGAACGCCCCCATGGCCCGCCCCGATCTGCACGAACGGATTTCGTCGCTGCGCACCTTGCGTGTGGCCCAGGAACGGGTGCGGGTGCGGCGGCTGGTGGGCCGTCGCGATGGCGTGCGGCTGGAGGTCGATGGCCGCTGGCTGACCGGTTTCTGCTCCAACGACTATCTGGGCCTGTCGCAGCAGTTCGAAGTGGTCGCCGCGTTGCAGGACGCCGCCGCGCGCGATGGAGCCGGCGCCACCGCCTCGCACCTGATCTGCGGCCACCACACCGCGCACGAAACGCTGGAGCGCGAGATCGCCGACTGGCTCGGCTATCCGTCGGCGCTGCTGTTCGGCAGCGGCTTCATCGCCAACCTGGCAGTGCAGCAGGCCCTGCTCAGCGAGGACGACGATGTCTGCGTGCAGGACCGGCTCAACCACGCCAGCCTGCTCGATGCCACGCGCCTGGCCGGCTGCCGCTTGCGCCGCTATCCGCACCTGGATGTGGAAGGTGCGATGCGTCAGCTCAAGGGCGCGCCCGAGGGCGCGGCGATGCTGGCCAGCGATGGCGTCTTCAGCATGGATGGCGATGTCGCGCCGCTGCGTGCGTTGAGCCTGGTGGCACGCATGCAGCAGGCGCTGTTTTACGTCGACGATGCCCACGGCGTGGGCGTGCTCGGCCCGCAGGGGCGCGGCTGCGTGGCCGATGCCGGACTGGGCGCGGCCGAAGTGCCGCTGCAACTGGTGACCCTGGGCAAGGCGCTCGGCGGCTATGGCGCGGTGGTGGTCGGCGACGACGCGCTGGTGCGCCATCTGGCCGAAACCGCACGCCCCTACATCTACACCACCGCGTTGCCGCCGGCGCAGGTCGCCGCGACGTTGGTAGCAGTGCGACTGGCGCGTCGCGACGATTGGCGGCGCGCCAAGCTGGTCGAGTCGATCGGCAGTTTCCGCGATGGTGCACGCCGGCATGGCTTCGAGCTGATGGCCTCGGATACGCCGATCCAGCCCCTGCTATGCGGCGAAGAAGCCACGGTGATGGCGATGTCCGCCGCGCTGGAACAGGCCGGTTTCCTGGTCGGCGCGATCCGCCCGCCCACCGTGCCCGAAGGCAAGGCGCGTCTGCGTGTAACCCTGTCTGCGCTGCATACGCCGCAGCAGGTGCAGGCCTTGATCGAGGCCATCGTGCAGGCGCGCGATGTGGTCAGCCGGCAACCGCTGCGTGCGTCTGCCTGAGGGCGACGATCGAGACGATTGCGCAGGAGCGGCCGTGTCCGACGTGGCGGCGTCCGCGTCGCTGATGCGACCAGGATCGCTGCTGTCGGCGCGCTCATGCACTCCCGCAACCGGCTTGGCGCGCAGCGCAGATCGGCGCCACGCGCAATGCATGCTGGCGCAAGACACTGCGCGCCGCACGCGCCGACCCATGCGCCGGTCGGCGCCATCAGCGACAATCCCCGCATGCATATCGATGTCATCGGCCACGGGCCTGCGCTGGTTCTTCTGCACGGTTGGGCGTTGCACGGCGGCGTGTTCGCGCCATTGGTGGAACGCCTGGCCGCGCACCATCAACTGCATCTGGTGGATCTGCCCGGGCACGGTTTCAGCCGTGGCGACAGCACGCCGCTGGCGCTGCCGGACGTGGTCGCCGGCATCGCCGCCGCCACCCCGCCGGCGGTGTGGATCGGTTGGTCGTTGGGCGGGCTGTTTGCGCTGCATGCCGCGGCCACCCAGCCCAAGGTACGCGGGCTGGCGATGATCGCGGCCACGCCGCGTTTCGTGCGTGGCCACGATTGGCCCGACGCGGTCGAGCGCGAGGTGTTCGTGCAATTCGGCCAGGACCTGGCGCGCGACTATCGCGGCACGCTGGAGCGGTTTCTGGCGCTGGATACGCTAGGCTCGGCGCATGCCCGCAGCGAGTTGCGCAGCCTGCGCGAGACGCTGGTGGCGCGTGGCGAACCGGCCGCCGAAGCACTGCAGCAAGGGCTCACCCTGCTCGAACGTACCGATCTACGCCGCGCCTTGCCGCAACTCGCGCGCCCCAGCCTGTGGATCGCGGGCCAACGCGACCGGCTGGTGCCGGCGGCCGGCATGCAGGCCGCCGCCGCGCTGACGCCGCACGCGCAGGCCCTGACCATCGCCGGTGGCGGTCACGCACCGTTTCTTGGCCATGCCGATCAGGTCGCCGAGGCGCTGCAACGCTTCGTTGCGTCCGTGCCGTGAGCGGATCGTCGATCATGCGCAATCGCTGATCGAGGACACATCGTATGGATCTGGGAATCGCCGGGCGCTGGGCCCTGGTCTGCGCCGCCAGCAAGGGCCTGGGTTTGGGCTGCGCACGCGCATTGGCCAGCGAAGGCGTCAATGTGGTGATCGCCGCGCGCGGCCGCGATGCACTGGAACACGCCGCTGATGCATTGCGCGCACTTCCCGGTGCCGGCCAGGTACGCAGCGTGGTCGCCGATATCGCCACGCCGGAAGGACGCAGCGCGGCGCTCGCCGCCTGCCCGCAGGTCGACATCCTGATCAACAACGCAGGCGGCCCGCCGCCGGGCGATTTTCGTCAGTGGGAACGCGATGACTGGCTGCGCGCACTGGACGCCAACATGCTGGCGCCGATCGAACTGATCCGTGCCAGCGTCGATGCGATGCGCGCGCGGCGCTTCGGCCGCATCGTCAACATCACCTCCAGTGCGGTGAAGGCGCCGATCGACATCCTGGGCCTGTCCAATGGCGCGCGCGCCGGCCTTACCGGCTTCGTCGCCGGGCTGGCGCGCAGCACGGTGGCCGACAACGTCACCATCAACAATCTGCTGCCCGGCCAGTTCGCCACCGACCGCCTGCGCGGCAACTTCGCGGCGATCGCGCAACGGCAAGGCAGCAGTGCCGAAGACGTCGCCGAGCGCAAGCGTGCGGGCATTCCGGCCGCACGCTTCGGCGAGCCGGACGAATTCGGCGCGGCCTGCGCGTTCCTGTGCAGCGCGCAGGCCGGCTACATCACCGGGCAGAACCTGCTGATCGACGGCGGCAGCTATCCCGGCACGTTCTAGAGCGCCTCGGCCACGCGGCGAGTCGTGGCGACCGCCGCGGACATCCGGTGGGGTTTTGGCCAAGCCCCGTTGAACCCCTTGCCGCTCGCCGCGCAGCCACCGGCAGACCGAACGTCTGCAGACTCGCCAGGCCGATGCCAGGCCATCCATCGATTCCCTCCGCCCCGGCCACAGGCGACAATAGCGCCGCTCATGAACAGTACCTTCGACCCCCGCCACGTCCGGCGCGCCTTTGCGCGTGCCGCCAGCAGCTATGCCGCCGCCGCCGCGCTACAGCGCGAAGCCGAAGCGCGCCTGCTCGAATCGCTCGACTACCTGGGCGACCAGGTGCCCAAGGTGGTGCTGGATGTCGGCGCCGGCCCCGGCCATGCCAGCGGCGCGATCAAGAAGCGCTGGCCCAAGGCGCAGGTGATCGCACTGGACCAGGCCATGCCGATGCTGCGCCAGGCGCGCAAGGCGGCGGGCTGGTGGAAGCCGTTCGCGCAGGTCTGCGCTGATGCACGCGCCTTGCCGGTGGCCGACGGCAGCGTGGACGTGATCTTCAGCAACCTGTGCCTGCAGTGGGTGGAAGACCTGCCGGCGGTGTTCGCCGGTTTCCGCCGCGCGCTGCGGCCGGGCGGCCTGTTGCTGTGCTCCACCTTCGGCCCGGAGACGCTGATCGAGTTGCGCGAGGCCTTCGCCCAGGCCGACCCGGCCCCGCATGTCAGCCGCTTTCCGCCGATCGCCCAGTTCGGCGATGCCTTGCTGATGTCCGGCTTCCGCGACCCGGTGCTGGACCGCGACCTGTTCACGCTGACCTACAGCGACCTGCCCGCGCTGATGCGCGAGCTGCGCGCGATGGGCGCCACCAACGCACTCAGCAATCGCCGCGCCACCCTGACCGGACGCGGCCGCTTTGCCGCCGCCAGCGCCGCCTACGAGCCCTTGCGGCGGCCGGACGGCACCCTGCCCAGCTCCTGGGAAGTGATCTATGCCCACGCCTGGGCACCGGCGCCGGGCGCGCCCATCCGCGAGCAGGGACACGATGTCGCCAGCGTCCCGGTGGCCTCGATCCCGATCCGCCGCCGCATCGACTAGCGGCGGTGCAGATCGCCGGCAGCAACGTAGCCGTTGCCGGCGAGACACACAGTTTTGCGACGGCACCCATGCAGAGTTGTCAGGCGCGGTCGCCACACCCGGTAGAATTCAGCAGTTAACGGCCGCATGTTCCTGTGTCGGCCTGCCTTTTTTCGATGTCTCGACCGGAGTGGCTAGCAAAACGCAGCAAGCAGTCGTCAGGTGGCTGCAGGCGGCGCGCAGGAACCGCTGTGTACGCGTGGTACATGCAGGCTCCGCGCACCGGCAGCGCCCCAGGCCGCTGCACTGTCGTTTGATCGCCGCTCTTACGTTTACGGCTCCCGTCCCCCAATTTGCGGCCCCCGCCCCCCAATCGGCCTTCCCAATGTTGAAGTGGCTCATCATCGCGCTGTTCATCGCATCGGCGCTGTACATCCATTACCGCGGTCGCGTGCGGCACCGGCTCAGCCGGCAGCTGCTGGACCATTCCACCTTCATGGCGCCGATCAACACGCTGATGTACCTGTGTTCGCGGGTGCCGACCACGCCGTTCATCGATCCCGGCAAGGAATTCCCGGAGCTGGCGCCGCTGCGCGCCAACTGGCCGCTGATCCGCGATGAAGCGGTGGCGCTGCAGCAGATGCAGAAGATCCGCGCCGCCGACGGCTATACCGACATCGGCTTCAACTCGTTCTTCCGCCGCGGCTGGAAGCGCTTCTATCTGAAGTGGTACGGCACCGCGCACCCGTCGGCGTCCGAACTGTGCCCGCAGACCACTGCGTTGCTGCAGTCCATCCCCACGGTCAAGGCCGCGATGTTCGCCGAGTTGCCGCCGGGCAGCGAACTGCGCCCGCACCGCGACCCGTTCGCCGGGTCCATGCGCCTGCACCTGGGGCTGGCCACGCCCAACGACGACCGCTGCTTCATCGATGTCGACGGGCAGCGCCACAGCTGGCGCGATGGCGAGTGGACGATGTTCGACGAGACCTATATCCACTACGCGCGCAACGACACCGACCAGGACCGCATCATCCTGTTCTGCGACATCGAGCGCCCGATGCGCTGGCGCTGGGCCGCGGCGGTGAACCGCTTCGTCGGCCGCAGCCTGCTCTCGGCCGGCGCCTCGCCCAATCAGGAAGGCGACAAGACCGGCGGCATCAACCGCGTGTTCCGCTATTTCTATGCCGCGCGCCTGAAGGCCAAGGCGCTGAAGGAACGCAACAACCCGCTGTACCAGACGCTCAAGTGGGGCATCTTCATCCTGGTGGTGGTCGGGATCGTGTTGCTGTAACCCCACCCACCCACGTAGGAGCGCACCCGGGCGCGATAAGGCATTACCGGTAACGCCCCATCGCGCGCGAGCGCGCTCCTACATAGGCAGAGCACCAATCCACCCGGGCGCCACCAGGCATTGCCGGGAACGCCTTATCGCGCCCTGGTGCGCTCCTACGCCGTGACGGTCGATGCGCTCAGCGCGAGACCTGCGCGATCCATTCCTGCAGGTTGTAGTAGTTGGTGACGCGGGTGATCTTGTCGCCCTGCACATCGAAGAACGCACCGCCCGGCAGCACATAGGTCTGCCCGTTGGCCTCCGGCAGACCTTCGTCGGTGGTGTGGTAGACCCCGTGCACCACGTACTCGGCACCGACCCGCGTGCCATCCTCGTTGGCGGTGATCACGATGTCGCGCAGCTGTTCGCGGTAGCTGTCGTTCATGCGCTGCAGGAAGGCGGCAAATTCCGCCCGGCCGATCTCGCGCGGGCCCTGGTTGAGGTCGTGCGCGACGTCGTCGGCCAGGAACGCCAGCATGGCATCCCAATCGCCGCGGTTGAATGCCGCGTAATAGGCCTGAACCAGGCCGGTGGCGTGTTGTCGATTGCGCTCGCTCATGCTCGAACCTGCCGCTGGGAAAGCCGCATCATAGAGCGCGTCTTGCGCTTGAACACGCCTGCCATGCGGCATACCCGGCGTCAGGCGCCCTGCACCACCAGGTCGCGATGGAAGTAATAGACCTCCTGCAGCAGGAAGCGCCAACTGGTGTGGAAGCTGCGAAAGCGCGTACTGGGCGTGGAAGAGGCCAGCGCGTCCACCCCCAGCTCATCGCTCAGCCGCAGCGCGCGCGCCATGTGCAACGGGTCGCTGACGATGATCGCCCGGTGCATGCCGTGCCGGTCCATCAGCGCGCGTGCCTGCTGCAGATTCTGCCGGGTGGTGCGCGAGACCGTCTCGATCACGATCGCCTCCGGCGGTACGCCGTGGCGTAGCGCATAGCGCCGCGCCACCTGCGACTCGGCAAAGCGCGCGCCATTGCCGAAGCCGCCGGTGAACAGCAGCCGCGGCGCATAGCCCTGCGCGTACAGGTCCAGCGCATGCCGGATGCGCTCTTCGAACACCGGCGAAGGGCGCGCGTCGTAGGCGGCCGCGCCCAGCACGATGATCACGTCGGCCGGCGCGGCCTGGTCGCGATCGCCGACCCACACGATCCAGCCGGCCACGCCCACCAGCCAGATCAGCGTCAGCATGCACAGGCGCCAGCACCAGCCCCACAGACCGACCCCACGCGAGCGCCTGCTCACGCCGCGGCCCAGGGCAGCGCATCCAGGTCGACATTGCCGCCGGACAGGATCAGCCCGACCCGCCGCCCGGCAAAGCGCACCGGGTCGGCCAGCACCGCCGCCAGCGCAATTGCCGAGGACGGCTCCACCACCTGCTTGAGCACCTGCCAGACCAGCCGCATCGCCTGCACCACCGCGGCATCGTCGACCGTGATCACCTGTGCACCGGCGTGCTGCAGCAGCGTGAAATTGGGCGCGCCCAAGCTACCGCGCAGACCGTCGCACACAGTGTCCGGCACGAAATCGACCAGCCGCTGCCCGGCCGCCAGCGAGCGTGCGGTATCGGCCGCCCCGCTCGGCTCGGCCAGCACCAGCGCACAGCCCGGCGCCGATTGCAGCGCCAGCGCAGTGCCGGCGGCCAGCCCGCCGCCGCCGACCGGTGCCACCAGCACATCCAGCCCGCCGCTTTGCTGCAGCAGCTCCAGCGCGGCGGTGCCCTGCCCGGCGATCACCGCCGGATCGGTATACGGATGCACCAGCGTCGCGCCGCTGCCGGCCTGGACCTCGGCACACATCCGCTCGCGCGCCGCGATGGTGGGCGCGCAGCGCCACAGCGTGGCGCCGTGACGGGAGATATTGGCCAGCTTGGCGGCCACCGCGCCTTCGGGTACCACCACGTGGCAGCCGATCCCGCGCGTGCGCGCGGCGAGTGCGAGTGCGGCGCCGTGATTGCCGGACGAATGGGTGACCACCCCGCGCGCGGCCAGCTCCTCCGGCAACGACCACACCGCGTTGCAGGCACCACGGAACTTGAATGCGCCGCTGCGCTGCAGGTGTTCGGCCTTGAAGAACAGCTGCGCACCGCACAGGGCGTCCAGGCTGTGCGAGGTCAGCAACGGTGTCGGCACGCACTGCGGCGCGATGCGCGCAGCGGCTTGCAGGACGTCGGAATGGGCAAGCGGGACCGTCTCGATCATGCCTGCAAGATTAACGTATCGTCTCTGCCTTCACGGCTGCACGCGCAGCGCCCGCGCATGCTGGATCGATGCAGAAGCACCACATTGCGGCACAGTTAAGGACCGATTCAATGCATCGGTTCGACAGTGACACCATGGTTGCAGGAGGGCACCATTCATGAAATTCCGTCTGATCTTCGCCGCCGGGCTGTTGGCCCTGGGCGGCTGCGCAACCTACGACTACACCGGTGCTGGGTCGGGCGGCTATTACCGCGGCGCGCCTGCGGTGCAGTACCGCTACCCGCCGGGGTACTCGCCGTATTTCTACGGCAACCCCTACGGTTACCCTTACGGCGCCGGTTCGATCGGGCTGTACGGCTACCCGGCATATCCGGTCTACCGCGGCGGCGGCTATTACTACCGCCCGAACGATCGCCGCCCGCAGTACCGGCCGCCACGTCCGAACGGCTCGTTCAACAATGGTCCCCGTCCCAACGGCCCGCGCCCGCAGCGCCCCAGTCGCCCACCGGCGGCCGGCGCTCCGCCGTCGCAGCCGCCACGCATCGGTGCGCCGCCACGGGTGATCCGGGAGATTCAACGGCAGACCGCACCGCGCAATACGCGTGAGCAGATTCCCTGAGTTGCTGACTGCGACGTGGCCCACAGATGGTGATGTTGGGGGCTTGCGTTCAGCCGGCACTTGGTCGCAAGCTAGGCGCTCTGTGACCCGCCACGTCATGTTTTGACCTGGCCCGGCTCACTGACCGACTTATGTCGATGTCCGACAGGGAAATCTGGATCCCCCCTGTTCCGGCCCTGTCGGATATCGGCGCCTCCAACGCATAGAGCCCCGGCATGCCGGGGCTTTATGTTTTGTCGTGCGGGCTGCTCTGCCACGCCTGGGCATCCCCGTTGGAGCAGTCAGGGCTGCGGCGGGCGCTGGATCGCGGGAAAAAATAAGGGTCGGCAGTCCCCCGACTACCGACCCTTACGCTACCCCATCGCACGCGTGGCTGGCCCCTGTTCCAATTCCAGCCTTGCGCCCATGTCGCAATGCCACGACGGGTGCACTAGGGATATCCGCACGGAACATGCCAACTTGAGGGTCAGTGTTCAATAATGTGATTCACATCACACTTTTACCGATTAAGTGACCTCGCTCGCCCTTCAGCCGCTACGTTCGCGGCCGCCAACCTCCTTCTGCATCCTGGTCCCACGCCCATGTCCGACTCCTTCTATCGCTACGACGTCATCGTGATCGGCGGCGGCCATGCCGGCACCGAGGCCGCACTGGCGTCCGCGCGCGCCGGTGCGCGCACCTTGCTGCTCACCCATAACATCGAGACGGTGGGCGCGATGAGCTGCAACCCGGCCATCGGCGGGATCGGCAAGGGCCATCTGGTCAAGGAGATCGACGCGCTGGGCGGGGCGATGGCACGCGCGGCAGATCAGGCCGGCATCCAGTGGCGCACGCTCAATGCCTCCAAGGGGCCGGCGGTGCGCGCCACCCGCTGCCAGGCCGACCGCAACCTGTACCGCACTGCGATCCGCTGCATCGTCGAGGCGCAGCCCAACCTGACCGTGTTCCAGGCGGCGGTAGACGACCTGATCATCTACAACGGCGCCGCCGAAGCCGACAGCGTGCGCGGGGTCATCACCCAGACCGGGCTGCGCTTCGAAGCGCCCTCGGTGGTGCTGACCGCCGGCACCTTCCTGGCCGGCAAGATCCACGTCGGCGAGACCCAGTACGCGGCCGGACGCATGGGCGACCCGCCGGCCACCACGCTGGCCGCGCGCCTGCGCGAGCGGCCGTTCGCGATCGACCGGCTCAAGACCGGCACCCCGCCGCGCATCGACGGGCGCACGCTCGACTACAGCGCGATGGCCGAACAACCCGGCGACGATCCGCTGCCGGTGATGTCGTTCATGGGCCAGCGCGGCGATCACCCGCGCCAGGTCAGCTGCTGGATCACCCAGACCACCGAGCAGACCCACGACATCATCCGCAACGCGCTGCATCGCTCGCCGCTGTATTCCGGGCAGATCGAAGGCATCGGCCCGCGCTACTGCCCGTCGATCGAAGACAAGGTGGTGCGCTTTGCCGAGAAGAGCAGCCACCAGATCTTCGCCGAGCCCGAAGGCCTGGACGTGGCCGAGATCTATCCCAACGGCATCTCCACCTCGCTGCCGTTCGACGTGCAGCTGGCATTGGTGCGCTCGATCCACGGGTTTGCACAGGCGCATATCACCCGCCCCGGCTATGCGATCGAGTACGACTTCTTCGACCCGCGCGGGCTCAAGGCCTCGCTGGAAACCAAGGCGGTGGGCGGGCTGTTCTTCGCCGGGCAGATCAACGGCACCACCGGATACGAGGAGGCCGCTGCACAAGGCCTGCTGGCCGGGCTCAATGCCGCGCGCCATGTGCAGGGATTGCCGGCGTGGTCGCCGCGCCGCGACGAGGCCTACCTGGGCGTGCTGGTGGACGATCTGATCACCCACGGCACCACCGAGCCATATCGCATGTTCACCAGCCGCGCCGAATACCGCCTGCAGCTGCGCGAGGACAACGCCGATGCGCGGTTGACCGGTGTCGGCCGCGCGATGGGCCTGGTCGACGATGCGCGCTGGGCGCGCTTCTCGGCCAAGCAGGAGGCGGTGCAGCGCGAACGCGCGCGTTTGTCCGTGCTCTGGGCGACCCCGGGCAATGCGCTGGGCCGCGAAGTGGCCCAGACCCTGGGCGTGGCGGTGAGCCGCGAAACCAACGTGCTGGACCTGATCAAGCGCCCCGAACTCAACTACGCCACCTTGATGCGCGTGCCGACGCTGGGGCCGGGCGTGGACGATGCGCAGGTGGCCGAGCAGGTGGAGATCAGCGTCAAATACGCCGGTTACCTGGACCGCCAGCGCGACGACATCGCACGCCAGCAGCGCCACGAAACCACGCCGATTCCGCAGGGATTCGATTATGCCGGCGTGCGCGGGCTGTCGATCGAAGTGCAGCAGAAACTCGAGCGCGTGCGCCCGCAAAGTATCGGCCAGGCGCAACGCATCGCCGGCATGACGCCGGCGGCGATCTCGCTGCTGCTGGTGCATCTGGAGCGCGCGCGCCGCAGCCAGGTGGCGTAAGCGCTCGCCCGGTGCGCGGGCAGCTGCATGGCGGCCGCCTGTTCGGACACGCGCGTTTTACGCGCCTAACGCGCGAATGTTTGTCAGCGGATGTCACGGCGCGATGGCATGTCGCCGTAGGCGAAGCAACACACCGGTATCGCAGCGGCGGTGCCGGGAAGTTTGATGGAGGTCGCGATCGAGTTGGTATGCTCCGGCACCACTGACGACTTCCTGATCATGAACAGACTGCGCGCGCTGCTGACGGCCACCTACCGAATCGCCTGCCCGGCCCTGCTGCTGATGCTGGGCGGCACCTCGCAAGCGGCCGCGCAGACCGAGGAAGACGGGCGTTACTGGCTGAGCGTGTATGCCCAGGGCAAGCTGCCGGTCGAAAACCTGTACTGGAGCATGGATGTGCATCCACGCTGGCGCGAAGAGGGCGAACAGTTCGACCAGTTGATCCTGCGCCCTGCGGTGTTTTACCGGTTCACTCCCAAGGCCAGTGTCTGGACGGGTTACGACACCATCATCAGCCACCCGGCCGGGCAATCCTCCAACCGCGAAAATCGCTGGTGGGGGCAGTTTCAATATCAGTTCGATCCGATTGCCAATATCACCATCACCAGTCGCACCCGCCTGGAGCAGCGTCACCGCGAAGGTTTCAGCGACGAGGGGTATCGGGTGCGCCAGATGATCAGGGCGGTCCGGCCCAGTGCGCTGTCTCCGCAACTGTCGTGGGTGGCGTTCAACGAACTGTTCGTCAATCTCGACCAGACCGAGTGGGGCGCCCGACGCGGTCTCGACCAGAACCGCGTCTTCGTCGGCATCAACTGGAAGTTCAATGACATTGCCAATGTCGACGTCGGCTATCTGGGTCAGTTCGTCAACACCAGCACGGTGGACCGCGAAAACCACGTGCTGATGACCACGTTCCGCTTCAACTTCTGATGGGTGGCCCGCAAGGCTTGCGCACCTGCGGGCCTGGATCGTCGTCTTTCCCTCAAGCGGTGATCCGCATGCCGGCATCGCTGCAGCGCTGCGGCAGCGCGCGCATGGCACGCCTGCCGCAGGCCCTTATGCGGCCCTGCGCTCGACGGCAGGCAGCAGGCGCTGGCGCAGCAGCAGCGCTGCCATCTCCAGCGTTTCGCCGGCGGCGCGCAGGACGCCGCCCATATTGATGAAGCCGTGGATCATGCCGGGAAAGCTGTGCAGGGTGACTTCCACACCGGCGGCGCGCAGGCGTTCGGCATAGCTGCGGCCTTCGTCGTAGAGCATGTCGCGCTCGCCCACGATGACCAGTGCGGGCGCAACGCCGGCCACCTCCGGCACCAGCATCGGCGAGACGCGCCAGTCCTGTGCAATGGCCGGGTCGGGCAACAGATGGCGATTGAAGAAGCGCACCGCCTCTGTGGTCAGCGGCGGCAGGCCGGCGTTGTGCGATCGCGACGGGTATTGGCCGTTGTCCTCGCGCGCATCGGTGAGCGGATACACCAGCACCTGGCAGCGCAATGCGATCCCGGCATCGCGCGCGGCCAGCGCCGCGACCGCGGCCATGGCCCCGCCGATGCTGTCGCCAGCCACGGCCAGGCGCTGCACGTCGGCACCGACCGCATCGGGCTGGGCAAGCAGCCAGTGCATGGTCGCAATCACGTCCTCCACGCCGGCCGGCGCGGGATGTTCCGGCGCCAGGCGATAGTCGACCGCCAGCAGCTGGCAGCCGGCACGCGCCGCCAGTTGCCGGCAGACATCGTCGTGGGAGTCGAGGTCACCCACCACACCGCCGCCGCCGTGCACGAACAGGCAGGTCGGGGCCGGACCGGCAGCCAGCCCGGACGGGCGATACAGACGCAGGCGCACCGGGCCGGCAGCGGTGCCGGCCTGCAGGTCGCGCACCTCGGCCATCTCCACACGCGGAAAGCCCAGCTGCGTGCCGAGTGCACGCATCATGGCGCGCGCGCCTTCGATCGGCAGGGTTTCCATCGGTGGTTGAGCGGCGTGTTGAAGCTGGGCAAACAGGCGCACGACATCGGGATCAAACGACATGGCGGACTCTCCGGGAGACGATGGCTGAGCCTGCCAGATACTTATGATCAATCACCATTCGACGCCATCAATCGGTTCAGTGACGTTGCCGGAGATGCGCCGCAGCACCGCAAAAACCCCTGTGATACCGCTGCATGCGCCTGCCATGGCGATGCCTGGCGAACAGTCGCATCATCAGCATCTGTTGGTTTTTTGCTGCACTGCATCGTGGCTGCGCGCCTGCATCGGCGCGCACCTGCATGACAGTCATGAGCGATGCATGCCGGCATGCGCGCCAACTGTGTCGCTGCTGTGACGCCGCATCGCGCGCGCGCGCAACAGCGGCCTAGTCGTCGTCCTCGGCAGCGGCCTCGCGGCCCTGCTGACGGATGAGGTTTTCCTGGCGTGCGTCCTCGATCGAGGCGCGGATGGCACGCACGTCGGCGCGCCGGGTGTCGAACCTGAAGCGGCCGCTCAGCACGCTGTCCGGGCGCAGCTCGCCCTTTTCGAACAGCGCCCACATCTCTTCGCCGTAATGGGTGTCCAGCAGCTCCGGGGCGAAGCGGCCGAGGCAATCGCGCAGGTTGTGCACATCGCGCAGCAGCATGTCGCGTGCGGCGTTGTTGCCGGCAGCACTGACCACCTGCGGGAAATCGATCAGCACCGGGCCCCCGGGCGAGACCAGCACGTTGTATTCGGACAGGTCGCCGTGCACCAGGCCCAGCGACAGCATCTTGACCACATCGCCGATCAGGCTGCTGTGAAAGCTGCGCGCCTGCTCCGGCTCCAGGTCCACTTCGCCCAGCCGCGGTGCGCTGTGGCCGGCCTCGTCGGTGACCAGGTCCATCAGCAGCACGCCGTGGAAATAGCCGCGCGGCCTGGGCACGTGCACGCTGGCGTCCATCAGTTGATAGAGCACCTCGGCTTCGGTGTTCTTCCATGCGGTCTCGGCTTCGCGCCGGCCGAACTTGGTGGCCTTGCCCATTGCGCGCGCCTGGCGGCTGCCACGCACCTTGCGGCCTTCCTGATATTGCACGCGTGCCTGGAAACTGCGTTGCGCCATGTCCTTGTAGACCTTGGCGCACAGGATGTCGGCGCCCGTACTGACCACATAGACGGATGCTTCCTTGCCGCTCTTCAGTGGTCGCAACACTTCGTCGATGATGCCGTCGTCGATCAGCGGTTGCAGGCCCTTGGGGGTTTTCATGGACTAAGGAGACCGATCCGAAACAAACCAGCAACGATTATGCGGCAACCAGGGTGAAGCGCTTACATGTCCAGGCGCAAGCTGCGACCGGGGGCATGTATCGGCTTGAGCGCTTACCATGCACGGACCCGTCCACCCTGCGATCCGATGCCCGAGCCCGCCTCCAGCCGCCGCAAACGCACCGCCGCCGTGGCCACCGCCGGGAGCGAGCGCGGCCTGCCGCATGCGTTGATGCAGCAGATTGCCGCCGCCCAGGGCGACCCGGACTTCATGACCTCGCTGGGCCGCGGGCTGGTGGTGCTGAGCGTGTTCGCCCAGCACGCGCGCGAGGTGACGATGTCGCAGATCAGCCTGGAAACCGGCATCTCGCGCGCTGCGGTGCGGCGGGTGCTGCATACCCTGGCCAGGCTGGGCTATGTCGGCGAGCAGGGCCGCGGCTACGTGCTGCTGCCGCGCGTGCTGGGGATCGGCGGTGCGTATGCAGCGTCTTCGTCGATGACCGCGGCGGCGCAGCCGGTGCTGGACGGGCTGCGCGACCAGTTGCACGAATCCTGCTCGCTGGGCGTGCTGGACGGCGACGACCTGCTGTACGTGGCGCGTGCCGAGACGGTGCGCATCATGTCGATCGGGCTGCGCCCGGGCACACGCCTGCCGGCTTACTGCACCTCGATGGGCCGCGTCCTGTTGGCCGCCCTGCCCGGCGACACCTTGCAGGCGTACCTGGAGCGCACCACGCTGCGCCCGCGCACCGACCGCACCGTGACCCAGGCTTCTGCACTGCTGGAAGTGCTGGCACGCACGCGCCGCGAAGGCATGTGCCTGACCGACCAGGAACTGGAGATCGGCCTGCGCTCGATCGCGGTGCCGGTGCGCAACCTGCGCGGCGAGGTGATCGCCGCGCTCAACATCGGCGCCCAGGCCGGGCGCGTGAGCCTGCAGACGATGCAGACGCTGCTGGAGCCGTTGAAGCAGGCGGCGCAGCGGCTGGGTGCGTTGTTGAGTTAGTCGCCGGCGGGCGCGCTCAGCGCGGCCGGCGCAGGAAGCTCACCACCGCATCCACCCAGGCGGCATGGCTGTCCTCGACATGCGCCACGTGATCGGCGTGCGGCAGCGTGACCCAGCTGCGGTCTTCGCTGCGCAGACGTGCGTACAGGTGCGCGTTGTCCGCCTGGGTCGCGATGGGATCGTCGACGCCACGCAGCAGCAAGACCGGCAACGTGGTCACCTGCTCGGGCTGGAAGGCGAACTGCTCCATCGCGCGCCAGTCGGTGCGCACCGGGTCGGCCGCTACCGCCTGCGTCACATAGGCCGCACGCACGCCGGGCGGTGCGGCGTTGGAGGTGATGAAATCCTCGCCGGCCGCCGCGGCCGTGGTGCGCGCACGCAATGGCTGCGCCGGCGCCGGGGTGGTGTCGGGCGCTGCGTCGACATCGTCGGGGAAGCCGTACAGCACCAGCGCCGACACCGCCTGCGGATGTTGCTGGCCGACCAGCAGCGCGACCCGCGCGCCATTGGAATACCCGAGCAGCGCCGGCGGCGGCAGCTGCGGATGCTGGCGGGCGACCCAGCTCAGCACCGCATCGACATCGGCCACGGCGCGCGCGGGCGTGTTCCAGCCGCTGCGATCGCGCGTACTGCCGCCATAGCCGCGCAGATCGACCGCGTAGGCGGCATAACCGGCCTGCGCCAATGCCGCCAGCACCGAGCGCGCATCGCGCGGTTCGTCGGCAACCTGCAGATCGAAATTGGGCAACGCACTCCAGGTGCGCCCGTGCACCAGCAGGATCGTGCCGCGCGGCTGCGCGGGGACGCGCGACCACACCGCCAGCGTCTGGCCATCGTCGGCGCGCACCTGCGCCAGCTCGGTTCCGGGCCCGGGATGCGGTCGTGCCTGCAGCCCGGATGCGGTGAGCAGCAAAAGCAAACACATGGTACGCAGCAGCATCGGCAGCCTCATGGGAAATGTCCTGTGCGAACGCAAGCGGTGGTCCGTTGCGACACGTGCATCATCCCGTCGTCGATGGGCGATGTCATCAGCGGCGATGTGCATACCGGATGGCCAGGGTGCAACGCAGTGCGCGCGCTGGATCGCCACCCTGCCCGGCGTGCCCTGAGTGCAGGCCAGGGGCACAGCCAACCGAACCGGTCGCATTTGCACCGCATGCCGCGCAAATGCAGCATGCCTGCTGCATTCACGCATCGCCGTGGCCGTCAGCCTTCGCGCACTGGCTCTTCTTCGCCTGCCTGCTCCTCGAGGATGGGCTTGGCCAGCGCGAAGGCATGGTTGGCGGCAGGCACGCCGCAATAGACCGCGGCCTGCAGCAGGACTTCCTTGATCTGCCCGGGTGTGACCCCGTTGTTGCGCGCGGCGCGCACATGCAGCTTGAACTCCTCGTCGTGGCCCAGCGCCACCATCATCGCCAGGGTCAGCAGCGAACGGGTATGCGCGGGCAGGCCGTCGCGGGTCCAGATGGTGCCCCATGCGTAGCGGGTGATCAGCGCCTGGAACTCGTCGGTGAACTCGGTGCGTGCGGCCAGCGAGCGCTCGACATGCGCATCGCCCAGGACGCGTCGGCGTTCGCGCAAGCCTGCCTGGTAACGCTCGTCTTCGTGCATCGGAATCTCTCCTGCGTGGGAATGGGGAATGGGGAATCGGGGTGCTGGCGGCGAGCGCAGGGCGAGCGCTGGGACATCAGGTGCATTGGTTGCGATTGACGTCGCCGGCGACAGGCAGCTGGCCGTGGTCAGCTGGGCGCAGATGCAACGCATGAGCGGGAATGCCGGGCGGCGTGCGTGCCGGATCGGGGTGACGGCTGCATGCGTCCGGCAGCTGCCTGGCCGGATGGAGGGTCACACGTGGTCGGCCTGCAGAAAGCCCAGCACGCTGTGGTTGAACGCGGCCGGCGACTCCAGGTTGCAGATATGCCGGCCGGGCACCTGTGCGTAGTGGCCGTGCGGGGCGGCGTAGGCGATCTCGCGCAGATCGGCCGGCGGACAGACCGGGTCGTCGTCGCCGGCCAGTGCGAGCAGTGGCAGCTCCAGCGTGTCCAGCGCGTCGCGGAAGTCGGCGTCGGCCACCGCCTGGCAGCAGGCGATATAGCCCTGCGGCGATGTCGACACGAAGGCGGCCACGATCATGTCCAGGCGCTGCGCATGGCTGATGGCAAACGGTGGGGTGAACCAGCGCTGCAAGGTGGCATCGACCAGCCCCGGCAGGCCTTCGCTGCGCACCTGCTCGATGCGCGCGTTCCAGCTCTCGCTGCTGCCGATCTTCTGCGCGGTGGCGCACACCACCAGCCGGCGCAGGCGCTGCGGCGCATGCAGCCCCAGCCATTGCCCGGTGAGTCCGCCGATCGACAGGCCGCAGAAGTCGCTCTGCGCGATCTGCAACGCATCCCACAGCGCCAGCACGT
This sequence comes from Xanthomonas arboricola pv. guizotiae, assembly GCF_002940205.1. Lineage (GTDB taxonomy): Bacteria > Pseudomonadota > Gammaproteobacteria > Xanthomonadales > Xanthomonadaceae > Xanthomonas > Xanthomonas arboricola_C. The sequence goes on along the minus strand of NZ_MDSK01000022.1, from coordinate 31,714 downwards.
CCTGGCCCAGGTCGGCAACCCGATACGGGCCGGGCGGCGTGTCCGAATCGCCATGGCCGCGGCGGTCGTAGCGCAGGATGCGGTAATGCGGCGCAAACGCGGCGATCTGCACGTCCCACATGTGCAGGTCGGTGCCCAGCGAGTTGCAGAAGGTCAGCCAGGGGCGGCCTTCGGTGCCGTCGAGGCGGTAGTGCAGGCGATGCGTGGGCAACTGGAGATAAGCCATCGGAGCACCGTCAGCGGGATGAAGAAGCGGCCAGCACGCGATCGATCCAGACCGAGGACATGCCGCGCCAGCTGTCCACATCGAACACCGCCTGCAGTTGCGCCTGCGTGAGTACCGCGCTCACCTGCGCGTCGTCGCCGAGCACCTCGCGCAGATGGCGCTGCTGTGCCTGGGCGCGTGCCACCGCCTGTTCGACCAGCGCATGCGCCTGTGGCTTGCCGAGCCGTGGTGCCAGCGCAAACACCGCCGCCTCGGCGTACAGCGCGCCGCCATGGCTGTGCAGGTGCGCGCGCATGGCCTCGCGGTCCAGGTGCAGGTCGGCCAGGCAGCCTTGCATCTGCGCCAGGCTGCCGGCGGTCAGGCACACGATCTGCGGCAAGGTCTCCCATTCGGCATGCCATTGGCCGGCGGCGCGTTCATGCGGCTGCGCCATCGCGCTGAACAAGGTCGCCACCAGGCCGGGCACGCGGGTGGCAGCCGCAACCGCGGCGACGCTGGAGACCGGATTGCGCTTGTGCGGCATCGCCGAGGAGCCGCCCTTGCCGGCTGCGGCCGGCTCGAACACTTCGCCGACTTCCGATTGCATCAGCAACACCACGTCGCCGCCGATCTTGCCCAGCGTACTGGCCAGCAGGCCGAACGCACAGCCGACCTCGACGAGGCGATCGCGTGCGGTATGCCACGGCATCGCGGGCAACGGCAGCGCCAGCGTGGTTGCCAGCGCCTTGGCGACATCCAGACCGCGCTCCTGCAACGACGCCAGCGTGCCGGCCGCGCCGCCGAACTGCAGCACCAGGCCGTCGTGCTGCAAGGACTGCAGGCGGCTATGCGCGCGCTGCAGCGCATCCAGCCAGGCAGCGAGCTTGAGCCCGAACGTGACCGGCACCGCCTGTTGCAACAAGGTCCGTCCGGGCAGGCCGGTATTGCGTTCGCGCGCGGCCAGCGCAGCCAGCTCGGCGCACAGGCCCTGCAGGCGCGGCAGCAGCAGGGCTAGCGCGGCGCGCAGCTGCAGCACCGTGCCGGTGTCGATGACGTCCTGGCTGGTGGCGCCCCAGTGCACCCAGCGCGCGGCCTGCGCATCGTCGGCGGCCACGCGCGCGGTCAGCGCCTTGACCAAGGGAATGGCGGGGTTGCCGGCAAGTGCGGTGGCCTGGGCCAGCGCGGCCAGATCGTAATGCTGCACGTCGCAGGCAGCCGCAATGGCCTGCGCGGCCTCGGCGGGAATCACGCCGCAGTGCGCCTGCGCGCGGGCGAGCGCGGATTCGAATTGCAGCATCGCCTGCACCCGCGCCGTATCGTCGAACAACGCGTCGCAGGCAGGCTCGCCAAACAGGGATCCCAACAGGGAAGACGTCGCAGTCATGCATGGCCTCGGGTGGCGTGCCGGCAGCATGGCACCGATGCGCGGGAGTGCCAACTGGCGTGCGCGGTGCTGGGTGGGGTGCACGCGTGGTGGTCGGTGCGGGTCATGCGTGCTGCACGTTTGGACAAGGCGCGTGTCGCGGCGGGATCACGGCATTGCACGCAGCGGCCACGCGATCGCGATGGATCACCGAGGGCAGCGCGCGCCGGCACCTGCCTGCCCGGCGCGCGGCGACGGCTGCGCCGCACCTGCACGCGGGTGCAGGGGTGCTGCTCGCACGGAGACAACCCTGCATGGCAACCCGCGCACCGACGGCGCGATCAATAGTTGAAGAACACCGTTTCCGCATCGCCCTGCAGATGGATGTCCCAGACGTAATCGCTGCCACCGCGCGAGTGCGCCAGCAGCGTGCTGCGGCGCCCGGCCGGCACCAGGGCCAGGATGGGGTCGCTGCCCAGCTGCGGATCGTCGGCGAAGTACAGCCGCGTGGACACGCCGCGCAACAGCCCGCGCATGAAAACCAGCACGCTCAGATGCGCTGCCTGCAGCTTGCCATCCGGCCCGGCGACCCGGCCCGGCTTGACGGTGCTGAAGGAAAAACGCCCCTGCGCGTCGGTCGGCACACGGCCCCAGCCATCGAAGCCGGGATCGTGCGCCTGGCAGCGCGCGTCGGCGGCATGCGCATAGATGCCGGCCGCATCGGCCTGCCACAGTTCCAGCACCGCGTCGGCCACCGGGTTGCCGGCGCCATCGAACACGCAACCGCTGACCCGCACGTGCGTGCCCGCGGCCTGCGCAGGCGCGAGTTGCGCGCGATACAGCGGCTCCAGCCCGAGCCGGTAATACGGGCCAACGGTTTGCGACGGGGTGGCGTGCAGGCTCATCGATTCACTCCCAGACCGTTTGCTTGCGACCGCGCAACACGATGTCGAAGCGGTAGGCCAGCGCGTATTCGCTCACCGCGTTTTCCCAGTCGAAGCTGGACACCATGCGTTCGCGCGCCTGCGCATCGTCCACGCAGTTGTAGATCGGGTCGTGCGCCAGCAAGGGGTCGCCGGGGAAGTACATCTGGGTGATCAGCCGCTGCCCGATGCCATCGCCATGCAGCGAAAAATGGATATGCGCCGGCCGCCAGGCGTTGTAGTGATTGCGCCACGGATACGCGCCCGGCTTGATGGTCTTGAACGCGTAGCGGCCGTGGTCGTCGGTGAGCACCTGGCCGGTGCCGCGGAAGTTGGGATCCAGCGGTGCGTCATGCCGGTCGCCGGCATGTTGATAGCGGCCGGCGGCATTGCATTGCCACACCTCGACCACGCTGTTGCGCACCGGCTTGCCGTTTTCGTCGAGCACGCGGCCAGACACGATGATGCGCTCGCCCAACGGCTCGCCCGCAAAGCCGGCAGTGAGGTCGGCGGCATGCTCACCCAGGGTGAGCCGGTTCAATTGCGGGCCGGTGACTTCCGACAGCGTGGCCGGGATATCGATCGGCGCGTGCGTGGGGCCGCGCAATGCGGTGGATGCGTAGGGCAGATGCAGGTAGGCCGGCTGCGTGCCGATCCGCGGCCGGCGATAGCCGAGCAGCGGATCGATCGACGTGTCGGAGCTGGGGTCGCGCATGCGGGATCTCCATCGGTTGCGCTACGGCAGGATCAAAACGTGGATGTACGGTCACGGCAGCGGCGGTTGCAATCGGCGTACTACACGCGCTCGATCGCCAGCGCCACGCCCTGCCCGACCCCGATGCACATGCTGGCCAGCCCAAGCCGCCCGTTGCCCGCCTCCAGTTGCCGCAACAAGGTCAACGCCAGCCGCGCGCCGCTCATGCCCAGGGGATGGCCCAGCGCGATGGCGCCGCCATTGGCGTTGACGTGCGCGGCATCGTCGGCCAGGCCGAACGCGCGCGTGCAGGCCAGCACCTGCGCGGCGAAGGCTTCGTTGAGCTCGATCGCATCGAACTGCTCGATGCGCAGGCCCAGGCGCGCCAGCAGGCGCTGCGTGGCCGGTACCGGGCCGATGCCCATGTAGGCCGGCTCCACGCCCGCCGAGGCAAAGCCGAGCACGCGTGCCCGCGGGCTCAGCCCATGCGCGTGGACGGCCTGCGCAGACGCCAGCAAGAGGGCGGCAGCGCCATCGTTGAGACCGGCCGCATTGCCGGCCGTCACCGTGCCGGGCTGGCGGAACACCGGCTTGAGCTTGGCCAGCATCTCGGCGGTGGTGTTCGGGCGCGGATGCTCGTCGCGATCGACCGCGCTTGCCTCGCCCCCTTTGCGTGCGGCCACCGCCACCGGGGTGATTTCTGCATCGAAGAAACCGGCCGCCTGTGCGGCGGCGGCGCGCTGCTGGCTGCGCAGCGCGAACGCGTCCTGGTCTTCGCGCGCGATGGCATGGCGCTGTGCCACGTTCTCCGCGGTCTCGCCCATCAGCTCCACGCCATAGGCGCCCTGCAGGCGCGGATTGATGAACCGCCAGCCCATCGTGGTGTCTTCCAGCTGTTGCGTGCGCGCGAACGCGCTCTCGGCCTTGCCCATGACCCAGGGCGCGCGGGTCATCGATTCGACCCCGCCGGCGATCGCCAGGCCCAGCTCGCCGGCACGGATGCCGCGCGCCACCGTGCCGACCGCATCCAGCCCGGAACCGCACAGGCGATTGAGCGTGCTGCCCGGCACCGAACTGGGCAAGCCCGCCAGCAACAGACTCATGCGCGCGACATTGCGATTGTCCTCGCCGGCCTGATTTGCGCAGCCCAGGTAGACGTCGTCGATCAGCGCCGATTCCAGTTGCGGATTGCGTGCCATCAACGCGGCGATCGGTATCGCGCCCAGGTCGTCGGCGCGCACGCCGGCCAGGGCACCGCCATAGCGGCCGATCGGCGTGCGGATGCCATCGATCAGATAGACCTCGCTCATGCCTCGGCTCCGGCTGCCTGCTTGCCATGCGCTGCATCGGTGCGTGCCTGCAGCGCGCGCAGCGCCTGCAGTTCCGTAGTGCTGGGTGGAGTGGTCTGCGCCAGATCGGCGGCGAAGCGGATCGGCCAGCCGGTGGCCGCGCTCACCTGCTCGCGGGTGCTGCCGGGGTGCAGCGCGGTGACGGTGAGCTCGCGGGTCACGGGATCGGGCTCCATCACGCACAGGTCGGTGACGACCACGGTGGGGCCGGCGCCGGGCAGGCCGGCACGCTGCCGCGCATCGCCACCGTCCATGTGCCCGACCGTGGTGATGAAGTCCAGCGCGGGCACGAAGCTGCGTCTGGATTGGCGAATGATGATGAACACCTGTTTGGCGCTGGCCGCGATCTCCGGCGCGCCGCCCGCGCCGGGCAGCCGCGTCTTGGGCGCCTCGTACGGGCCGATCACCGTGGTGTTGAGGTTGGCGTGGCGATCGATCTGCGCCGCGCCCAGGAAGCCCACGTCCACGCGCCCGCCCTGCAGCCAGTAACGGAAGATTTCCGGGGTGGAGACCACGGTATCGGCGGTGTCGGCCAGCTCGCCGTCGCCGATCGACAACGGCAGCACCTCCGGGCGCGCACCGATCGGGCCGGATTCGTAGATCAGGGTGACATCCGGCGCATGCGTCAGCCGCGCCAGGTTGGCGGCGGTGGATGGCAGGCCGATGCCGACAAAGCACACCGCGCCATCGGGCAGGCGCCGCGCCGCCGCCACGGTCATCATCTCGTTGGTGCTGTAGTCGCTCATGCGGCCACCTGCAGCAGCGATTGCGCGTACACGCGCTGGAACGCGGCAAAGTCCTCGGTGTCGAGAATGTGGGTCTGGATCCAGGCCTGGAAGCGGGCGCGGTCGCGCGCGATCGCATCCCAGGCCAGGTAGAAGCGGTTGTCGCGGGCGTAATAGCCATGCGCGTACGACGGCGCCGCACCGCCTGGCACATGGCAGACCGCATCGACCACCCAGCGCGGCAGGATGCAGGCGTTGGCCGACGCATCCAGCGTGTCGACGATCTCCTCCACCGTGACGATCACCTTGCGCGCCGCCAGCGCGGCTTCCTTCTGCACGCCCAGGATGCCCCACAGCAGCACGTTGCCGCGGCGGTCGGCCTGCTGCGCATGGATCACGGTGACATCGGGCGCCACCGCCGGCGTGGTGGCCAGCGTCTCGCCGGTGTACGGGCATTGCAGGAACCTGATGCTGTCGTTGACGCGCGGCAGGTCCGAGCCGACATAACCGCGCAGCACCGCGAACGGCAGGCCCGAGGCACCGGCCACGTACGCGTTGGCCATGTCGGCATGGCTGTGTTCGCGGATCTGCAGCGGCTGCGGCCACGCATGTTCGACCGCATCGCGCAGCCGGTGCAGCGAACCGACGCCGGGATTGCCGCCCCAGGAAAACCGCAATACCGATGCACAACCGGCACCGATCAACTGGTCGTAGATCAGGTCCGGGGTCATGCGCACCAGGTGCAGGTCGCGCTTGCGCTGGCGGATCACCTCGTGGCCGGCCGCATGCGGAATCAGATGGGTGAAGCCTTCCATCGCCACGCAGTCGCCATCGGCGATCAGTTGGGACACCGCTTCTGAAAGGGGGACGATCTGGGCCATTGGGTCGGTCCTGCGCAGCGAGCGTGTGGTCACGGTAGGCGCAGGCGCACGGCCCGGTCAATGCGATTATCGGTACATCAATTCGATAATCGCACAATTTCGATGTACGGCCGACGCTCCAACATTGTCTCCGGTGTATACATAACTTCGCTTGCAAGCGGACGCCAGCGCCGGCATGCGCGTCAACTGGTCGCCAGCCGGCGCACCGATGCCGATCCGCACCCCCAGGTTGTATGCAAACCCCAGGAGCCACGGTCATGTCCCAGTCCAAGCAACTGTTTCCCCTCAACGCGTGGTACGCCGTCGCCTGGGACCACGAGATCAAGCACGCGCTGACCCCCCGCAAGGTCTGCAACCTGGATGTGGTGGTCTATCGCAGCACTGCCGGGGCGGTGATCGCGCTCGAAGATGCGTGCTGGCATCGCCTGGTGCCGCTGTCGATGGGCAAGCTGCGCGGCGACGATGTGGTGTGCGGCTATCACGGGCTGGTCTACAACAGCCAGGGCCGCTGCGTGCACATGCCCTCGCAGGAGACCATCAATCCCTCCGCGTGCGTGCGCAGTTTTCCGGTGGCCGAGAAGCATCGCTATGTGTGGATCTGGCCCGGCGACCCGGCGCAGGCCGACACCGGCCTGATTCCCGACCTGCACTGGGCGCACGATCCGGCCTGGGCCGGCGATGGCCGCACCATCTACGCCAGGTGCGACTACCGGCTGGTGCTGGACAACCTGATGGACCTGACCCACGAGACCTTCGTGCACGGCTCCAGCATCGGCCAGGACGAGATCGCCGAAGCGCCGTTCGAGGTGATGCATGGCGACCGCTCGGTGGTGGTGTCGCGCTGGATGCGCAATATTGACGCGCCGCCGTTCTGGGCCAGCCAGATCGCGCGCCATCTGGATTACCGCGGCAAGGTCGACCGCTGGCAGATCATCCGCTTCGAAGCGCCCGGCACCATCGCCATCGACGTCGGCGTGGCCATCGCCGGCACCGGTGCGCCGGAGGGCGACCGCAGCCAGGGCGTCAACGGCTACGTGCTCAATACCATCACGCCGGAAACCGACACCACCTGCCACTACTTCTGGGCGTTCATGCGCAACTACGCGCTGCACGACCAATCGCTGACCACGCTGACCCGTGCAGGCGTCACCGGCGTGTTCGGCGAGGACGAGGCGGTGCTGGAAGCGCAGCAACGCGCCATCGACGCGCATCCGGATCACACCTTCTACAACCTCAACGTCGATGCCGGCGGGATGTGGGCGCGCCGTGTGATCGATCGGCTGATCGCCCAGGAGCAGCGCGCGCAGGAACTGTCGCTGCGCATGGTGGGCTGAGCACCGCAGCGGAGGTCTCCATGTCACCCGCCACCCCGTTTCGCAGCAGTGCCGCGCAGACCACGCGCGCACTGCTGTCGCTGCGCGAACTGATCCTCGATGGCACCCTGCCGGCCGGAACGCGCCTGTCCGAGCTGGCGGTGGTGCAGCGGCTGGGCATGTCGCGCACGCCGGTGCGCGCCGCGTTGCAGCGGCTGTGCGAAGAAGGCCTGGCCAGCGCACTGCCAGGCGGCGGTTATGCGGTGCAGGCCTTCAGCGAACGCGACGTGCACGATGCGATCGAACTGCGCGGCACGCTCGAAGGCCTGGCCGCGCGCATGGCGGCCGAGCGCGGGGCATCGGCCGCGGCGCTGGCCCAGGCACGTCAGCTGCTGGACACGCTCGACCGCATCGTCGGCTCGCCGCTGCACGCCATCGACTTCAGCGCGTATGTGCAGGCCAATGCGCAGTTCCATGCGTTGCTGGTGGCCATGGCCGGCAGCGATGTGCTGGGCCGCGAGCTCACCCGTGTGCTGCAGCTGCCGTTCGCCTCGCCCAACAGCCTGGTCATGGCGCAGACCACCAGCGCCGAGGCGCGGCTGATCCTGACCCTGGCGCAGGACCAGCACCGCGAAGTCCTGGCCGCCATCGAAGACCGCCAGGGCGCGCGCGCCGAAGCGCTGATGCGCGAACACGCACGGCTGGCGCACCGCAATCTGCGCCACGTGCTGCAGACCCCGGCGGCGATCACCCAGGTGCGCGGCGGCGCATTGATCGGCCGCGCCCATCCCGCCACTGCCGGCAGCAGCCGGCCCACCCCTCTGCCTGGAGTTCCCCATGCGTAAAGACACCCAGTGGCACCGCGCCCATGTGGTCAGCATCGCCGACGCCTGCGAGGGCGTGCGCGAAATCGTGCTCGATCCGGGCACCGCGGCGCGCGGCTTCGAAGTCGGCAGCCATCTGGATTTTCGCGTGCAGTTGCATGGCCGCGCCGACGTGCGCTCTTACTCGCTGGTGGGCGAGCCGCGTGCCGATGGCCACTACCAGATCGCGGTACGGCAGATGCCCGACAGCCGCGGCGGCTCGCGGCACATGTGGACGCTGCAGCCCGGCGATGTGGTGGAGATCTCCCCGCCCAGCAACAACTTCGCGCTGGACGAGGGCGGCGAGGAGATCCTGCTGATCGCCGGCGGGATCGGCATCACCCCGATCATCGGCATGGCGCAGCGGCTGGCGCGCCGCCACCGCGCGTTCCGCCTGCTGTATGCCGGGCGCACGCGGCGTACGATGGCCTATGTCGACGAGCTGGAAGCGCTGCTGGGCGAGCGCCTGCAGCTGCAATGCGACGACGGCGCCGGCCCGGCGGATCTTGCCGCCGAGCTGGCACGGCTGTCGCCCAATGCCGAGGTGTACGTGTGCGGCCCGCTCGGCATGCTCGAGGCGGTGCGCCAGCACTGGCATGCCGCCGGGCGCCCGCGCGCGCGGCTGCACTTCGAGACCTTCGGCAACAGCGGGCGGGTGCCGGCACAGGCGTTCGTGGTCAAGCTGCCCGGGCTCGGCCTGGAAGTGCCGGTGGCCGAGAACGAATCGATGCTGGATGCGCTGGCCGACGCCGGAGTCGAGCTGATCGCCGAATGCCGACGTGGCGAATGCGGGCTGTGCGCGGTCGAGGTGCTGGACAGCGCGGCCGATATCGATCACCGCGATGTGTTCTTCAGCGACGAACAGCGCCGCGAGAACCGCAAGCTGTGCGCCTGCGTCTCGCGCGCGGTGGGCGGCAGCATCAGCATCGATACCGGCTACCGCGGCGAGCTGGGCTGAGCGCGGCCATCGGCACGCCGGCGCTCGCGCAGCGCGTGTTTGCATCCTCACGCGCATGCGCGATCATCTGCGCATGGAGTCGACTCACTACAGGACGGTCCCGGCGCCGGCACTCAACCCGCGCCAGGAACAATTGGTGGCATTGGTGCGGCAGCAGGGTTTTGCCGAGGTGGAAGGGCTGGCGACGCGCTTCGAGGTGACGCCGCAGACCATCCGTCGCGATCTGACCCTGCTGTGCGATGCCGGCGTGCTGCGCCGCTATCACGGTGGCGTCAGCATGCCCTCGAGCGTGGAGAACCTGGCCTACACCGCGCGCAAGGCGCTGCAGGCGCGCGAGAAACAGCACATCGCCGCGCAGGTCGCGCGCTTCATTCCCGACGATGCCTCGTTGTTCATCAACCTGGGCACCACCAACGAAGAGGTCGCGCGCGCCTTGCTGCAGCACCGCGGCCTGCGCGTGATCACCAACAACCTCAACGTGGCGGTGATGCTCAGCGCCAACCCCAGCTTCGAGGTGATCGTGGCCGGTGGCGTGGTGCGCGGGCGCGACCAGGGCGTGACCGGCGAGGCGACGGTGGAGCTGATCCGGCAGTTCAAGGTGGACTTCGGGGTGATCGGCATTTCCGGCATCGATCTGGACGGCACCCTGCTGGATTTCGACTACCAGGAAGTGCGCGTGGCGCAGGCCATCATCGAACACTCGCGGCAGGTGCTGCTGGCCGCCGACCACAGCAAGTTCGGCCGCAACGCGATGGTGCGGCTGGGCGCGATCGCCCAGGTGCACGACTGGTTCACCGACCGGCCGCCGCCGCAGGAACTGGCCGCCTTGCTGGCCGAGGCCGGCACCCGCGTGCACTTGGCCGCGCCTGGCGACGCCAGCTGAGCCAATTGTTCGTTTTTGTGCGTTTGCGGTGCGGCATGCCGATTCCGCGACCTTGATGATCCGCTTTGGCTATCAGGATTCCGACTTTGATAGGCCGCCTTACTCTTTAATTGCCTAGTTCTCCAGCCTGGCAGTTCTTCACGTCCCGAAAAGGTTTGATGTTCGAATATGTTCGAACATGACAACTTGGGTTCGCTGCTGGCGCGCCCGGACGGAGACACCGATGGGCGAGACATACGATCTTCTGGTGATAGGCGGCGGCATCAACGGGGTCGGCATCGCCCGCGATGCGGCCGGGCGTGGCCTGTCGGTGTGCCTGTGCGAACAGGACGATCTGGCCGCGCATACCAGCAGCGCCAGCACCAAGCTCATCCACGGCGGCCTGCGCTATCTGGAACAGTACGAGTTCGCGCTGGTCGGCAAGGCGCTGGCCGAGCGCGAGGTGTTGCTGCGGCTGGCTCCGCACATCATCTGGCCGCTGCGCTTCCTGCTGCCGCATCAACCGCATCTGCGCCCGGCCTGGATGATCCGCGCCGGCCTGTTCCTGTACGACCATCTCGGCGGCAGCAAGCGCAGCCTGCCGCGCTCGCGCCGGCTGTCGCTGCGCACGCACCCGGTTGGCCAGCCGCTGCAGGAATCGCTGCGCACCGGCTTCGTGTACTCCGATGCCTGGGTGCAGGACGCGCGGCTGGTGGTGCTCAATGCGATGGACGCCGCCAGGCGTGGCGCACAGATCCGCACCCGCACCCGCTGCGTCGGTGCCTGGCGCGATGCAGGCTTCTGGTATGCCGAGCTGGAAGACCGCGACGGCCGCCGCCGCACCGTGCAGGCGCGTGCACTGGCCAACGCGGCCGGGCCGTGGGCGGTGTCGTTCCTTGACAAGGTCGCCGCAGTGCCGCACAAGCACGCGCTGCGCCTGGTCAAGGGCAGCCACATCGTGGTGCCCAAGTTGTTCGACCACGACCACGCCTACATCTTCCAGCAACCGGATCGGCGCATCGTGTTCGCCATTCCGTACGAGCACGACTTCACCCTGATCGGCACCACCGACGTGGATTACCAGGCCGACCCCGCCGCGCCCAGCATCGATGCGGCCGAAGTGCAGTACCTGTGCGATGCGGTGAACCTGTATTTCCAGCAGCAGATCACCCCTGCCGATGTGGTGTGGAGCTATAGCGGCGTGCGCCCGCTGCTCGACGATGCCGAGGACAACGCCGCCGAAGTCACCCGCGATTACCAGCTGGAAGTGCTCACCGACGGCGCACCGTTGCTCAACGTGTTCGGCGGCAAGCTCACCACCTATCGCAAGCTGGCCGAAGAAGCGGTCGACCGCCTCACCCAGGCACTGGGTGCCCGCAAGCCGGCATGGACCGCGCGCGGCGAGGCACTGCCCGGCGGCGAACAACGCGATATCGCCAGCCTGCTCGAGCGCGTGCGCAACGCCTACCCATGGCTGCCGGCGCCGACCGCGCAGCGGCTGGTGCGCAACTACGGCACCTGTGCGCAGCAGCTGCTGGGCCAGGCGCAGGACATCGCCGCCCTGGGCACGCACTTCGGTGCCGACCTGTATCAGGCCGAGGTGGATTACCTGCGTGCCCACGAGTGGGCCGTGACCGCCGACGACATCCTGTGGCGCCGCAGCAAACTCGGCCTGCGCATCGACGCGGCCGGGCGCGCACGTCTGGAGGCGTATCTGCAGACACACTCGGTCCGGCAGGCGGATGGCGTGCCGGCCTGATCGAACCACGTTGCCGGCGAGGACGGGTCGCGCGGCAACGTATCCTGGCGCATTCGCCGGCATCATCCTGAGTCACGTGGAGGGCACCCTGATGAGCATCACCGAAGACCCCTGCGCGCCAATGCGCGTATCGCACCACCCTGCCTGCGTCATCACCATCGGCGCGAGGACGCGCGCATGAGCCGCCAACTCGTGGGTGAGTTGATTTCCGAAGCGGTGGCGATGTTCATCATCATCGCGCTCGGCGATTCGGTCGCGGCGATGTACGTCCTCTACGACCCCAGCCCGTACCAGAACGCCTATTGGGGCGTGTGCATCGCCTGGGGCCTGGCGGTAACGCTGGCGATCTATGTCACCGGCTCGGTGTCCGGCACGCATGCCAACCCGGCGGTGACGCTGGCGCTGGCGCTGTTCCGCAGTTTCTCCTGGAAGAAGGTGCTGCCGTACTGGGGCGCGCAGGTGATCGGTGCATTCCTGGGCGCGGCCATCGTCTACCAGTTGTACGGCCCGGTCATCGACCACTACAACCAGGTGCAGCAACTCACCCGCGAAGCCGGTGGCGCCGCCGGGGTGTTCTTCACCGCACCCGGCCTTGCGGTCACGCCGATGCATGCGCTGGTCGACCAGATCATCATCACCGCGTTCCTGATCTTCGGCATCTTCGCCATCACCGAACAATTCAACGAAGCCGCGCCGACCGCCAACTCCGGCGCGCTGATGATCGGCCTGCTGGTGGCCACGCTGGGCGCGTCGATGGGCTATCTGGAAGCCTGGGCGATGAATCCGGCACGCGATTTCGGCCCGCGTCTGTTCGCCTACCTTGCCGGCTGGGGCGAGGCCGCATTGCCGGCCAAGGACAATTACTGGTGGATCCCGATCGTCGGTCCGTTGATCGGCGGCCCGATCGGCGCGCTCGCCTACCAGTGGCTGATCCTGCCGTTCCTGCCGGCACGCGTGCGCCATCTGCAGGGCGGCAAACCGCCGCTCGATCCGCGCTGATCGCACCGCTGCACGACTGACAGCACGGCGCCGCTGCCGGGCAGGCCCTGGGTTTTATCGGCCTTTCGCGCAGCGGCGTGCACTGCCCACTTTCTCGCCGTGCGCCCGCGCCGGCATTGTTCGAGGAATCTCCGATGGAAAAGCAATACGTCCTTGCGATCGATCAAGGCACCACCAGTTCACGGGCGATGCTGTTCGATCGCAACGGCAAGGTGGCCGGTGTGGCGCAGCGCGAGTTCGGCCAGATCTTTCCGCAGCCGGGCTGGGTGGAACACAACCCGCGCGAGATCATGACCAGCGTCTACACCACGATCACCGAGCTGCTCAACAACGCGCAGATCGATGCGCGCTCGATCGCCGGTATCGGCATCACCAACCAGCGCGAGACCGCAGTGGTGTGGGACAAGGCCACCGGCCAGCCGATCTACAACGCCATCGTGTGGCAATCGCGGCAGACCAAGGACATCTGCACCCAGCTCAAGGAGGCCGGGCACGAGCAGATGGTGCGCGACAAGACCGGCCTGCTGATCGATGCGTATTTTTCCGGCACCAAGGTCAAATGGATCCTCGACCACGTCGACGGCGCGCGCGAGCGCGCGCGCAACGGCGAGCTGGCCTTCGGCACCATCGACAGCTGGCTGATCTGGAATCTCACCGGCGGCAAGGTGCATGTCACCGACTACACCAATGCCTCGCGCACGCTGATGTACAACATCCACACGCTGGAGTGGGACGCCGAGCTGCTGGCCATGCTGGACGTGCCGAAGCAAATGCTGCCGGAGGTGCGCTCGTCCAGCGAAATCTACGGCATGACCCAAACCCAGTATTTCTACGGCGAGCAGGTGCCGATCGCCGGGATCGCCGGCGATCAGCAGGCGGCGCTGTTCGGCCAGGCCTGCTTCGAACCGGGCATGGCCAAGAACACCTACGGCACCGGCTGCTTTGCGCTGATGAATACCGGCGACAAGGCGGTTGCGTCCAAGGCCGGTCTGTTGACCACGATCGCCTGGGGCATCGACGGCAAGGTCGAGTACGCGCTGGAAGGCTCGATCTTCGTCGCCGGCTCGGTGGTGCAGTGGCTGCGCGACGGGCTGCGCATGCTCGGCAAGGCCAGCGACTCGCAGGCCTATGCCGAACGTGCCGGCGACAACGACGGGGTCTACCTCGTGCCGGCCTTCGTCGGCCTGGGCGCGCCGTACTGGCGCAGCGATATCCGCGGCGCGGTGTTCGGGCTGACCCGCGGCACCACCAAGGAACACTTCGTGCGTGCGGCAGTGGAATCGATGGCCTACCAGACCCGCGACGTATTGACTGCGATGCAGGCCGATTCGGGCATCGAGCTGAAGGAACTGCGCGCCGACGGTGGCGCGATCGCCAACGACTTCATGGCGCAGTTCCAGAGCGACATGCTCAACGTGCCGGTCCTGCGACCGGAAGTGGCCGAAACCACCGCGCTTGGCGCCGCCTATCTGGCCGGTCTGGCGACCGGGTTCTGGAGCAGCCGCGAAGAGATCGCCAAACAGTGGGCAGTGGATCGCCGCTTCGAGCCGACCATGGCCGACGACAAGCGCGAACAACTCTATGCCGGCTGGCAGCAGGCAGTGGAAGCGACGATGGGCTTCCGCATCCGCTGACCGCCGCCCTCAAAAAGACGACGCCCGCCGTCAGGCGGGCGTCGTCTTTTTCGTCAACCACCGGCATGGTTGCCGACGACCTGCATGGCTCACGCATTGCAGCGCTGCACGTTGCAGCCCTGCAATGCAGCAGCGATTACTGGCCGCCGGTATTGGCGCGGCCGGCAATCGTGTCCGGATCCCAATGCTCCTTGATCAGGCCTTTTTTGATGCGGAACATGTCAAACCAGGTGGTGGTATAGGTCTTGCTCGGATCGCGCGGATCCGGCAGCGTGCGTACGGACACCAGCGTGACCAGATCGCGATCTGCCGTGATGGCCACCAGCGGCAACTGCACGCGTGCCTATACCGGCGTGGGCGGCACGAATGCGGTCAGGAACGCGATGAAGGCATCGCGACCATTGGCCACATTGGGATTGTGCTGGATGTAGTTCTTGTCCATGTACTTCGGCGCTTCCTGCACCTGGCCAGCTTCGAACACGATGCGCCAGAAATCGTAGACCAGCCGCTTGTTGACGGTCTCGGGCCAGGTGGAGCCGAGCAGCATCTTCTGGTGGTTGGGATTTTCGGTCACTGCGGTCTGCGCGAACGCAGCCACCGGCGCCACCAGCATGACCAGCAGCAAGGCGCGTGAGAACAGCTTCTTCATGGAGGACTCCTTACGTGGAGACGGGCGCTGCGCTGGCTGGGTGCCAACACGGTGCACCATTGATTGGGGGACGACGCGCCTTGACACACGGGGTTTTCCACGCGTCGCGGCCAGCCTACCGGCCGCGTCCGCTCGCCCGCTAGCCGCCCTGGAGTGCACCAGGGCACCTGCGGTATTGGTGGTAATCAGAAGATAACCACCGCAGTCGGTTTCTCGCGCGCACACGAGGCATCCCGACGGCGGCCATCGCGACGCTCAATCCGGCAGCTCCACCAACGGCAAGCCCGCGTAGTTCTCGGCCAGTGTTGCGCGCCCGGCCTCGCTGCCCAGCAGATAATCCAGCTCTGCGGCATGAATGCGTGCGGTGAATGCGTCCTGATCGTCGAAAGTATGCAGCAAGGTGGTCATCCACCATGAAAACCGTTCGGCCTTCCACACCCGCTGCAGCGCCAGCGCCGAATACTGCTGCAGCACCGCTATATCGCCACGCGCGTTCCAGCGCTCGAACAATTGCGCCAGCAAGCCGACATCGGCCAGCGCCAGATTCAGGCCCTTGGCGCCCGTGGGTGGCACGATATGCGCCGCATCGCCGGCCAGGAACAGACGCCCGTACTGCATCGGCTCGGCGACGAAGCTACGCAACGGCGCAATGCTCTTTTCGATCGATGGCCCGGTGACCAGTTGCGCAGACAAGGCGTCTGGCAGACGCGCACGCAACGCATCCCAGAACGCCTGATCGCTCCATGCCTCCACCCGCGTATCGGCCGGCACCTGCACGTAATAGCGCGAGCGCGTCGGCGAGCGCATCGAACACAAGGCAAAGCCGCGTGGGTGCTGCGCGTAGATCAACTCGTCGTGGACCGGTGGGGTGTCGGCAAGCACGCCAAGCCACCCGAACGGATATACCCGCTCGAACAGGCGCAGTCGTTCGGGCGGAATGCTGGCGCGGCTGATGCCATGGAAGCCGTCGCAGCCGACGATATAGTCGCAGTCGATACGCAGGCGCTGGCCATTGTGGGTGAATTCCACCGCGGACGCATCGCTGTCCACCCCGCACAGCGTCACGTCCTGCGCGCTGTAATACGTTGGCGCAGCGCTGCGCGTACGGGCCTGCATCAGATCGGCAGTGACCTCGGTCTGGCCATAGACGGTGACACTGCGTCCGCAGCCGCGCAGCAGATCGATGCGCTCGCGCCGGCCATCCAGCGACAGTTCGAAGCCGTGATGCGGCAAGCCTTCGCGCTGCACGCGTGCGCCAACCCCTGCCCGTTGCAACAGCGCCACGCTGCCCTGTTCCAGCACGCCGGCACGGATACGCCCCAGCACATGCTCCGGAGTCTGCCGCTCGATCACCACGCTATCGATACCGGCCCGCAGCAACAGCTCGCCCAGCAACAGGCCGGAGGGGCCGGCGCCGATGATTGCGATCTGGGTTCGCATGCAATGCTCCTGCCTCAGCCGAGGGATGCAGGCCAGTGTGGGTAGCCAAGCACATGCTTTGAAGGGATGATTGTGTGCAGTACCTGGACTTTTCGACGATGCCCACACGCGCGCACGCCACTGCCGCAGCCGCTGCGGTTCCCGCCTTCGGCCTGTATGGCGAGCAGCAGGCCGACACGCCCGAGCTATTGCACTGGGAGTCGATTGCCGCACGCAGCCGGCTGCATGACTGGCGCATCGCCCCGCACCGGCACGAAGACCTGGCGCAACTGCTGTACATGCAACGCGGGCCGGCGACGCTGCAGCTGGATGGACGCAGCCAGCGCGTGCGTGGCGCAAGCGTGATCTGGCTGCCACCGCTGTGCGTGCATGGTTTCAACTTCGATCCACAGGTGCGCGGTCACATCATCACCGTGTGCATGCCATTGGTACGTAGTGCCTTGAGTGCCGCGCCGCTGTTGCAGCGTGCGCTGGCCATCCCGCAGGTCCTGCGCGCACGCCATGCATGCGGATTGCTCGACGTGCTGTTCGCCAGCATTGCCGACGATCACGCGTGCCGACGCATCGGCCACGAGGCCGCATTGCACGCCGCCGCAGCGCAGCTGTTGATCTGGACCGCCCGCACGGCACTGGAGCACGCGCAGGATGCGGCTGCGGTGAGCCCGTACGCCGACCCGGCATTGCGCCATCTGCGTGGTTATCAGACCCTGATTGACCAGCACTACCGCGCGCATTGGCCAATCTCCCGCTATGCCGAGCAGCTGGGTCTGACTCCGGGCCATCTCAACGCGTTATGCCAGCGACTGGCCGGCGCCTCGGCACTGCAGTTACTGCAGCGCCGGATCATGCTCGAAGCACGCCGCAGCCTGCGCTACACCAGTCTGAGCGTGCAGCAGATCGCCGCCAGCCTTGGATTTTTCGACGCTGCATATTTCAGCCGCTACTTCGCACGCCATGCCGGCTGCTCGCCGACGCAATTCCGCGCTGGCGAGTAAGAGCGGCTGACAAAAACTCCTGAAGCGCGAGATCTCGATCGTCTTGAAAGGTGATTGAACGGTGCCGATGCGTTGGTTGCAGAGCGGCTGGTCTGTGACTCGGTTGCAGGGCCCTTGCCCGCCCACCATCGCAGGACACGCCGCAAGTATGTCCTTGTAAG
The DNA here is from genome assembly GCF_002940205.1 of Xanthomonas arboricola pv. guizotiae. GTDB lineage: Bacteria > Pseudomonadota > Gammaproteobacteria > Xanthomonadales > Xanthomonadaceae > Xanthomonas > Xanthomonas arboricola_C. The sequence goes on along the minus strand of NZ_MDSK01000022.1, from coordinate 13,941 downwards.
GCTCTTACGCGGCATCCATGCCGCGTAAGGTCCCGCGACGGTGAGCGGGCAAGGACCAGTTGAGATGGTCGATGGGCAAGGTTAAGAGCAGTGCGCTTGGACAACGCCGATAGATCAGCCCCAACGCGGCTGATCCACGGCTCGCCTGCAGCCCCGCCACCCGGTCGGTTGCGCCGCGTCGGTCAGAACGGGTACTGCGGCACTTCGTTCTTGATCGTCAGCCATTGCCAGTGGGTGTACTGCTCCCAATCGGCCACCCCACCGACACTGGTGCCGTTGCCCGACGCGCCGGTCCCGCCGAAGGGGTTGATGACTTCATCGGCCACGGTCTGATCGTTGATATGCAACAGGCCGGTATGCAGCTTGTCGCCCAGGCGCATCGCGCGCGACACCGACGCCGACAGGATGCCCGCAGCCAGACCGTACTCGCCGTGGTTGGCCAGTTCCGCAGCTTCCTCGTCGGTGTCGAACACGGTGATGTTGATCACCGGGCCGAAGATTTCCTCGTCGAATGCACGCATGCCCGGACGCACGTTGGACAACACCGTCGGCGCATAGAACAGGCCTTCGTTGCTGGCACCGGCTTCCACCACCGCACCGGCGGCGACGCTGTCGTTCACGATATCGATCACCCGCTGCAGCTGGCGCTGGTCGATGATCGGGCCCAGTGCCACGGTACCGCTGACCGGATCGCCGACCGGCAGATGCCGGGCTTTTTCGGCCAGCCGCTGCGTCAATGCATCGGCGATACCGCGCTGGACCAGCACGCGGCCGGTGGCCATGCAGATCTGCCCTTGATGCGAGTAGGCGCCGAATGCCACTGCAGAGGCGGCCTTGTCCAGATCGGCGTCGTCGAGGACGATCATCGCGTTGTTGCCGCCCAACTCCAGCGACACCTTCTTCAAATGCCGCCCAGCGATCTCGCCGATGCGCCGCCCTGCCGCGGTAGAGCCGGTGAAGGCAATCATCGGGACATCCGGCGATTCGACCAGCGCCTGCCCGATCGCTGCATCGCCGTGCAGCACATGCAGCAACCCCTTCGGCAGGCCGGCTTCTTCCAGCACCTGCGCGATGACCACGCCGCCGGTATACGGCGTGCGCGGGTCAGGCTTGAGCACCACCGCATTGCCCATCGCCAGCGCCGGGGCGACCGAGCGCAGCGACAGGATCAGCGGGAAATTGAACGGGGAAATCACTGCAATCACGCCCAGCGGCAAATGCCGGGCCAGGCTGAGCTGACCGTCGCCGGTCGGCAGCACCTGGCCGACCGCCTGCAGCGGCAGCGCTGCAGCCTGCTGATAGAACACTACCGACTCGTCCACTTCGCGCTGGGCCTTGGGCAGGATGCCGCCGGTTTCGCGCGCGATCAGCAGCGCCGCTTCGGCACTGCGCGCTTGCATCAGCTGCGCGGCACGGTGAAACACCGCAGCGCGCTCGCGCGGCGCAGTGGCTGCCCAGGCACGTTGCGCTTTTTTCGCCAGCGCCACCGCAGCGGCGACGTCGGCCAGATCGGACTTGCCGACTTCGTGCAGCAGCGTGCCGGTGGCCGGCTCGATGATCTGCACGGTGCCGCCGTTGCCGGGCACCCAGTCGCCGTTGAAGATACAGCCATGCCACGCCGGAGCGGCGCTTGCGGCAATTGCGTGAGTGGGGAGAGCATTCATGGTCTAGCCTCCTGCTGAGGGGTGGTGTTACAGAGTGGTGGACGCCAGCCCGCCATCGACCGGCAGGGTGATGCCGTTGATCCAGCGCGCCGCGTCGGAGGCGAGAAACACGATGGCGTCGGCCACCTCGTCGGCATACGCCGGCCGCGTCATGCGCTTGGCGTCTTCCTTGACGCGCTCCTCGCCGAGCATGGTGACGAAATCGCCAAGAATCGGCGTAAACACCGGCCCCGGCGAGACGTTGTTGACGCGCACGCCATGCTCGGCGAACCAGGGCCGCGACTGCAGCAGGGTCCACACGATCAGCGCTTCCTTGAAGTACTGGTAGCAGGTGGCGTGCGCCACCGCATGCGCCTGCAGCCATGCGGTGCCGGACGCAAAGCTGTCGGTGGCGGCCAGTTGCTTGTGCAGTTCGAGGCGCTGCGGCCATTCGGCGCCCAGGATGGAGGCCACGTTGATGATGGAACCGCCGGGCGTCATGCGCGGCAACAGCACCTGGCTCAACTGGCGCAGGCCCAGATAGTTGACGCGCGCCACCACCTCCAGCGGCGCGGTACCGGGAACCCCCGCCACATTGGCCAGCGCATCGACACGCGCCGGCAAGGCCTGCACCAGCGCATCGATGGACGCCGGATCGCCGAGATCGGCCTGGTGGAACCCATGCAGCGACATCTGCACCGGCGTGCGATCGACACCAATCACCGTGGCGCCATGGAAGCGGGCCAGGCGCGCGACTTCGGCACCGATGCCCGATGCCACGCCGGTGACCACGATCGTCTTGTTCTGCAGATTCATCGCCACTCTCCGAAGAAGCCGGCCGTGCCGGCGCTAGAACACATGGACGTACTGCAGGTTGACGTTGTTGCCGGAGGCAGCGTTCCTGACCTCCACCGGCAGATACACGTTGGCGAGCAGCATATTGTTGGCATCCATCCGCCACACGCCGCCGGGGCCGGCATAGAACACGCGTTGGCGGGTATCGGCCACGCGCTGCCCATTGGTGCGGTTGTCGCGGAACTGGGTGAGGTAATAGGCATTCACGCCGAGGCGGATGTCGGGCACCACTTCCCAGGAGGTGGCGAAGTTGATCCAGCCCGCATCGCCGGCCTGGCCGTTGCGGAACGCAAAGCCCGGCGGCAGGTTCGGGCGCCGCTCGCTGCGGAAGTTGTAGATGTAGTTGATGCGTGCACTGACTTCCCAGTTGGGGGTCGGGAACACGGTGAACGCGTATTGCGGCACCAGCGACCAGTAGCCGGCGCCCTGATTGAGGTCGCGATCGCGGTCGAACTTGCCGATCGGCGCGATCGCATCGATTTCGAAACGCTGCGAAAACACCGGCCTCCCATTGCGGATCACCGGCAGCATCTGCAGATACGGGCCGAAGGTCAGGTCGCCCACGCCGGCGCCGTTGTCGCGCAAGCTGGCAATGCTGTTGCGCCCGAACGAGGCATCCAGGTTGATCAGCGGCAGCAACGTGTTGATGCCCACTGCCCCACCGAAGAGCTTGTACGGGATGACATAGGCGACCTGGGTCAGCAGCAGGGTGGAATCGATACGTGGGCGATCGAACACCGGCACGTCGTTGCCGCGGGAGTCCTTGATCGCATCCAGGGAGTTCTGGCGCAGATAGGTGATCACCGCCCAGCCGGGCGTGGTGCGGGTGAAGCCGTCCAGATAGCTGGTACCGCCGGTATTGATGCCGTTGGTCAGCGTCGTACTCTGCGGCAGGCTCTGTGCGCCGGCCGTGCCGGCAGCAAGCAGCGACACCATGGCAAGCGCTGCGCTGCGCAGTACCGACGCGCGGGAAGACAAGCCGGACAGGACCGATCGATAGCTCACTGCGAACATCTCCAGCATGGGGAGGGACCGCGGGAACTGCGGCGGGACAACGGTCAGCCAGGCGCGATCGACACGCCGGCAACGGCGCGTGCACAGGTCAAAAGGAAAGCGGGCCGTGCGCCTGCACGGCAGCGCCGGATTACGCGGTGTCCAGCCGGTCCAGCCGGTCGAGTGCGCGCAGCAACGGCGCCTCGCTGCTGCCAAGCACCACGCTGAGTTGCTGTTCCATGCGCAGCACTTCGGCCTCGGCGGCGCTCAGCAGGACCACGCCGGCACTGGTCAGCGACAGATGCTGCATGCGTCGGTCCTGGCGTCCGCGCACCTGCCGCAGCAGGCGGCGCTTGACCAGGCGTGCCACCACGATCGCCAGGTTGGGCGCCGACACGTGCAGCACGTCGCCGATCTGGCGCTGGTTGATGCCCGGGTTGCCGTCCACCAGCATCAGCAGCGAGAAGTCGACCGGCTTGAGGTCGAATGCCGCCACGCAGTCCTGAAACATCCGCCGCACCAGCAACTCGGTGCGGGTGATGCGGTAGCCCAGCAGCCGCAGCAGGCGTGCCTGATCCACCGTGGTGACGGCATCCGGCAGCGGGACGGCAGTGGCAGTGACGGACATGACGGTTCTCGCAGCGAAGACGACGGGCGGACCGGTGCGCGCAGCGCTCACCGCCCGCAACGCCGATCCGCGGCGTGAACTGCATTGTAGACGCGCGCAGGCATGCCGATGTGGGCGTGGCCGTCAAGCGCGCGGCACCGCCATGCGGGCAGGCCGCCACAGGCTGGCGCCAGTCCAGCGCCAGCACATGGCCGCCGCATGCGGCGGCAGGCAGGTGTGGGAAGCGACGGTCATCCAGGCAGGGCTGGGACATGGGATCCGGGGTCGGCAAGTGATTGCGTACCGGAATAGTTATGGATCATAACTACATTGCCAAGCTGCAGCGCAGCATGGTCGCGCTCGCCAGGATGACCAAGTGGGCCGATGGGCCAGTGGGCCAGTGGGGCCTCGCGGGCGTGGCGGCAACCGCCTGTGACAGGCACGCCGGGCACAGCTGCGCGCGGTATGCCGGGCCTGGCAGCGATGGTGGCGGTCACGACGGCAAGGCTGCGGCCGTCGCCGGACGACGCTTGCGCATCCAGCCCACTCGCCCAGCGCATCTCCGCGCCAGGCAGGCCGCAGGCACACCTGCGGCCTGGGGCCAGCGGACTACGGCTTACGGATTACGGCTTACGGCAGCCAGAGCTTCTCGAGGTCGCGGAAGCCCCAGTCGGAGGGGCTTTCCATCTGCGCGATGCGGTCCTGGCAGTCCGGGCGCGACAGGTCGATGTCCTGCACCAGCACATGGCTGCGCAGCTTGGCCGAATAGAACACGCGCACCTTGGGCTTGAGCAGCGCATCGGGGGTCTGCTCGATCACCACCGCCAGTTTCTGCGACTCCAGCCGCACCAACGAGCCGACCGGATAAATCCCCAGCCGCCGCACGAAGGCCTGGAACACCACCGGATCGAAATGCCCCTTCCACGAGGCCATGCGCTTGAGCGATTCGGCCGGATCCCAGCCGCGCTTGTACGGGCGGTCCGAGCTGATGGCGTCGTACACATCGCACACCGCGCCCATCCGCGACATCAGCGCGATGTTCTCGCCCGCCAGGCGGTTCGGGTAGCCGCTGCCGTCCATTTTTTCGTGGTGGTGCAGCGCGATCTCCAGCACCACCGCGTTCTGCACCCCGCCGGCCACCAGCAGGCGATGACCGTCCAGCGGATGCTGGCGCATGATCTCCATCTCCTCGTCGGTGAGCTTGCCGGGCTTGTTGAGGATGTCCAGCGGCGTCACCGCCTTGCCCATGTCGTGCAGCAGGCCGCCCATGGCCGCCTCGACGACCTGCGCTTCGGGCAGACCGAGCTGGCGCGCCAGCCCGCTCATCAGGCCGGCCACCGCCATCGAATGCAGATAGGTGTAGTCGTCGGCGGTCTTGAGCCTTGCCACGCTGATCAAGGCCTGCGGATGCCGCAGGACCGAATCGTTGATGGCTTCCACCAGCGGCATCGCCGCCTCGGTGTCGACGGTGCGTCCAAGCCGCACATCGCGGAACATCGCCTCGACCGTGTCGCGGCCGTCTTCGAAGATCTTGCGTGCGCGCACCACTTCGGACTCGATGCCGACCTGCGCGGTGACGCTATTGGTCCGCGCGGTGCGCGTGGTGGTGGCCGGCTCGGCGGGTTCCGGGGCCGGCGGCGGCGGTTGCTCCGGCTCAGGCTCCGGATCGGGCGCGTCCGGCGCCGCCGTGTCCAGGTCCAGGCCACGCGCGGTGTCGATCACCAGTTGCTCGATCCGGCTGCCATGAATCTTCTCCACGTCGTGAGAATCGACCAGGAACGAGGTCTTCCAGAACGGATGGTGCACCCACGCGCCCAGCAGCTTGTAGACATACATGCCGGGGCGGAGTTGATCTGAGTCGATGGTTCTGAGCATGGCGGCGCTGATCTGCAAATGGTCCGCGGAAGAGCCCGCCACGACGATGGAGGGTCTATCGGGTTATCGGCGGTGCGCAGGATTTCTTTGGCCCGGTAGAACTCGCTAGCGCCGCGCGGCAACCGCCCTGCTGAGCAGTTCAGCGCGCCGGCAGCCGCATGCCCAGCACGGCGATGGCCGCGAGCAGCAACGGCACGCTGCAGGCCAGGTACAGGGCCGCCGGCGACCAGCCCGCATCCACCAGCACGCCCACGCACAGCGGCGAGGCGATCGCACCGAAGCGGCCCACCCCGATCGCCCAGCCCATGCCGGTGGAACGTACCGCTGCGGTGAAGACCACTGGCGCCACCGCATACAGCCCGGCGATGGCGGCAAACAGCGCCGCGCCGCTCAGCAGCGCAATGACGAACGCCCAACCCGGCACCGTGCCGTACCAGCCAAAGGCCAGCAGCGCCAGCGCCGACAGCCCCAGCGCACCGGCGGTCAGCCACGACAGCCGCGTGCGCGCGGCCAGCGCGCTGAAGATCGCGCCGCCGGCAATGCCGCCCAGATTCAACAACACGCCACCGGTCACGCCCTGCTCTGCCGACAAGCCGGCCACGACCAGCAGCTTCGGGGTCCAGCTGAGCACGAAATAGAACGCGAACATCAGCAGAAAGAACGCCAGCGCGATCAACAGCGACTGCCGCCGCAATGCCGGCACGAACAGGGCCGCATAGCCCCGCGCCCGATCGGAGCCATGCGGCGGCGGTGACGGCAGTACCGCCTGCGGCGGCATGCCCATGCGCGCGAGCACCGCGTTGAAGCGTGCGCCTGCATCGGGCGGGCGACGCGCGATCAGAAATTCCAACGACTCGGGCAAAAACGCCAGCACCAAGGGCACACACAGCAGCGACCCGAGCGCACCGAGCACGAACACCGCGTGCCAGGACCAGTGCTGCAACAGCAGTGCTGCGATCGCGCCGCCCAGCGTCGCGCCGATCGGATAACCGGTGGCCTGCAGCGCCAGTGCCGTGCTGCGCCACTGGGCGGTGGAATATTCGGCAGCGATGACCGCAACGCAGGCCAGCATGCCGCCGATGCCGATCCCGGTAAATGCCCGCAACGCACCGAGTTGCCACACCCCGGTGGCCAGTGCCGAGGCGCCCATGCCCATGGTCAAGATCGCCAGGCATGCCAGGATCGTCGCGCGCCGCCCGATGCGGTCGGCCAACGGCGCCAGCAGCAACGACCCCACCGCCATGCCGACCAGGCCGGCACTGAACAAGGCCCCGAGCAGCTTGCCCGACAACTGCCACTGCGCCGACACCTGCGGGGCGGTGAAGGCCATCGCCATCACATCGAAGCCATCGAGCATGGTCAGCAACACGCACACCGCCACCGCCCTCCACTGGAACCGCGTCATGCGTTGCAGTACGAAGGGTGCAGGTGTCGCGGCGCTCTGGGTCATCGGGTGATCCTGGTAGGGAGGGCAGCTGCATTGGCAACCTCACGCATGGCCATGCGCTCACGCAGCGCCGCCACGACGAAGACGCAAGCACGCTGGAAGCTGCGACGGCCTTCGACAGCGCAGCGGTACTGCAACGCGGCAACGCGGCAACGACGGACGGGGCGTTGCAACGTCACCGGCACGCTAGGCCGATCGCAGAGGGCGTTCAAGACAGCGGCCTGCATGGGTGTGCGCTTATCGAACAAGCCGGCAGCGCGCTTCGCTTGCCTCTCCACGCATTCGTTGAGCTGTCTGCGCAGCGGCATCTGCAGGGTGCGCCTTGCCTGTACGGAAACGATCGACTTTCATGCGGCTGCAGCGCGTGCCTCGATTGCGATCAGACCGGGCAACCATCACGTTCGTTTGGTCAGGCCTACAAAGCGCAGTGCCGCACTCGTGATGCAGGCATGGATGCAACGTTGCTGGCAGCGAGGTTGAACGACGCGACATATGCATGACTGCACACCGCCACACACACCTCGATCCGTTCGAAGCGGCAGCGAATGTGCAGGCGCGGCCTTACACGCCCTGGCGCCAGCTGTTCCAACCCGCTGCGCCGCTGCATCAGGCACGTCCGTAGCCAGATCGATCCACTGCACGCACCAGCGCTTTCCGCATGCCGACGCTTGCCCGCTATCATGCAGGCCGCGCCCGCACCGGGCGGCACGCCGACATGCCGGAGATCATCGTGACCCCGATTCGCTCGTTCCTGGAACACACCCCGCAACTGGGCGCACGCGTCTATGTCGATCCTGCCTGCACCATCATCGGCAAGGTGAGCCTGGGCGATGACGTGTCGGTGTGGCCGGGCACGGTGATTCGCGGCGACGTCAATCATGTGCAGGTCGGCGCACGCACCAACGTGCAGGACGGCACCATCATCCACGTCAGCCACCACAGTCCCTTCAACAAGGCCGGCTACCCGACCGTGATCGGCGCCGATGTCACGGTCGGCCACGGCACCATCCTGCATGCCTGTACCATCGAAGACCTGTGCCTGATCGGCATGGGCGCCTGCGTGCTCGACGGCGCCACCGTCAAGCGCTACGGCTTCGTCGGCGCCGGGGCGGTCGTCGGCCCGGGCAAGATCGTCGGCGAAGGCGAGTTGTGGCTGGGCAATCCCGCACGGCTGGCCCGCACGCTCAGCGACAAGGAAATCGAGAGCCTGCATTATTCGGCGCAGCATTATGTGCGGCTCAAGGACCAGTACCTGGGCACCGTCGGCACCGGCTGAGCCGTTGTCCGCCCTACGCGGCCATGGCATGATCGGCGCCCTGCGGCGTGGGGACGCTGCCCTCGAATGGATTCGACCCGATGCATACGCGTTTTGCCCTGGGCAGCCTGCTGGCCGCCTGCCTGCTGATCGCAAGCCCGTCGCTGCTGGCCATTCCAGCCGACGCCGTCGACGAAGCGCAGGTGCTGTCTGCCCTGCAGTACCGCGCCGGCCACATCGACGTGCCGCAAGCCAAGGCGCACCTCGACCTGGACCCGGCATTCCGCTACCTGGACAAGGCCGACACGCGCCGCGTGCTCGAGCAGCTGTGGGGCAACCCGCCCGACGACAGCGTGCTGGGCATGATCGTGCCGCGCACACCCGCACTGGATGCGCCGGGTGGCTGGGCAGTGGTGGTGACCTATGCCGCCGACGGTTATGTATCCTACGAGGATGCCGCCAAGATCGATTACGGCGAGCTGCTGGCCGACATGCAGAAGGGCACCGCCGAAGACAACGCCGCGCGCCGCGAGCAGGGCTACGGCAGCGTCGACTTGCTCGGCTGGGCGGTGCCGCCGCGGTACGACGCCGGCAGCAAGAAGCTCTATTGGGCCAAGGAACTGCGCTTCGATGGCGCCCAGCAGCACACGCTCAACTACGATATCCGCGTGCTGGGCCGCAGCGGCTACCTCAGCCTCAATGCCGTCGCCGGCATGGACCAGCTCGAACAGGTCCGCCAGGGCATGCAGCAATTGCTGCCGATGACCGAATTCGACCAGGGCGCGCGCTACGCCGACCACAACCCGTCCACCGACAAGATCGCCAGCTATGGGCTGGCCGGGCTGATCGGCGGTGGCCTGGCGGCCAAGGCCGGGCTGTTCGCCAAGCTGGGCCTGTTGCTGGCCAAGGGCTGGAAGCTGGTGCTGTTGGGCGTGTTTGCCGTGGGTACGGGCATCAAGCGGGTCTTCTCCCGCAAGGCGCAGGGCACCGGCAGCTGAGGCGTGCCGCGGCTCACGGCCGCGTGGCGTGCTCCAGTGCCGTCAACGTGGCCAGCGCCTGCGCGCGCGATGCGCCGCACATGTCCTCGGACGGACGCAGGCTGGCGCACACCGCCGGCCGCGTCGGCAACCCGAACAGGCGACAACGGCCCTGGCCGTCGAGCTGCACGCAGGGCACGCCCGCCGGCTTGCCTTGCGGCATGCCGGGGATGGCCGAACTGATCGACGGCGCGATGCAGCAGGCCGCGCAGCCGGCGCGGCACGGGATGTTCTTGCGCATGCCGCCAGTGTAAACCGCCGCCACCTGCCGGCAGCGGCAGCGTGGCTAGCGCGGCGGGATGTAGCTGGACAGGCGCACGTCGAAAAAGCCCTGCACGGCAGCGAGATTGTTCTTGGCCTGGATGTCCGCGCCCACGTCGCGGCTCATGCCGAGCACGTCGTCATCCGGCCAACCGGGGCCGAAGCACCATTGCGTGCTGGGGATATTGTTCGCCTGCAGATGGGCCAGCATCCGCGTGGTGGCAACCTCCGCGCTGCGGTTGCCGGCCGGGTAGCCGTGCTCGCCGAGATAACCGCGCTTGCCGGCATCCCGCAGCGCCTCGATGAAGGGCGTCACCATCGTGATGCCGGTATCGGGCTGGATCGCTTCGTTGCGCCCGCCCGGTCCGATCCAGTTGCCGCCGCCAGCCCCGTTGCTGTCCAGATAGTTGTGCGCTTCGTAGACGATGCGGTTGTAGGGATCGGGGATGTCGAACAGGCCCATCGAATCCTTCTGCCAGAGCCGGGCACTGGCATAGCCGTTGCCGCACACGAACACGAAGTGGTCGCGGTCGCGATCGATGATGGTCTTGCAGCACGCAGTGGCGGTGTTCTGCCAGTGCGTTGCCATCGACAGCACGCTGCCGTCGGCGGCGCGCTCGTCGCCCTGATAGGGCTCGTTCATCACGCCCCAGCCGAACACCGCCGGGTGCTGCCGGAACCGGTTGACGATGCGTGCCCACAGGTCGGGCAGGCCGGACGCGTTGTAGAGCGTGCACCCCGGCGTGCCGATCACGCGGTATTCGTACAGCTTGAGCAGCCCGTCGCGGCGATCGAAGTAGCCCTGGTAGCCGAAGTTGCGCAGCGGATAGGTGTCGGCCCAGACCGCGGCGGCCGCCGGGTCGTCGATGCGGTTGCCACGCGCATCGACAAGCGCGCCGCTGGCGTCGCGCCGATAGCCCGACTTGACGGCCACCCGCTGCGGCAGGCGCATGTAGTCGTGCAGCTCCACGACGGCGCGCTTGCCGCGGGCGGCGATGTGGTCCAGCGCATCCTGGACCTGGCTGCAGTAGGTCTCGTTCAAGGCCACGCCCTGCCCCCGCGTGAAGCGCGCGGCCGTGGTCGGCAGCCGGAACAGCGGGCAGGCCCCGGCGGCGGCCACGTGCTGTGCGGTGATGGCGCGGTAGTGCGTGCCGATCTCGGCATTCTCCACATAGCTGTTGGAGGCCAGGCCCGACAGGTTCAGGCCCGCAAACGGCAGGGTGGCGCTCTGCGCAGCCGCGCGGCCGCCCCACCCGAGGCCGGCCAATGCCACCGCGCCGGCTGCGCCCTGCAGCACGCGACGGCGGGTGATGCGGGCTGTTGCTGCCGGCGTCTGCTCGATGGGATGCGGGGCTGCCACTGCCGTGCGGCGTGGGTGTGGGTGTGGGTGTGGGTGTGGATGGTCGGACATGGGCGCCTCCTGCGGTGCCGTTGGTGGAGATCCTTGGCGGTGGTGCTCCCCTCTGCCACACCGGTCTAAGGACAATCGTGCCGGTGTGGCAACGGCGCAATCTGCGCTCCGGTTCGCACTCCGGGCACTGCATGCCGGCACGCATACGTTTACATCGCATTACATGCCACGCCGACCAGCGGGAGGCGCGTGTTCGCGCGCCGTGCCCGCGAACGCTCCGCCGCTGCTTTTGCGATGCGCACCCTGCCGGCGCCCTCCCCACCGCCACGGCGTGCCCTGCCCCGCGTGCTACCGTGCCGGATCACCGGAGCGCGCCGCGACCGTTGCAGCAGCAACAGTCACGACGCGGTCTAATTGCCAGCCACCGCTCGCCAATCAGCCGTCGAATTCGCCATGCCCGAGTACCGCTCCAAGACCTCCACCCACGGCCGCAACATGGCCGGCGCCCGCGCACTGTGGCGCGCCACCGGCATGCAGGATGGGGACTTCCACAAGCCCATCATCGCCATCGCCAACTCGTTCACCCAGTTCGTGCCCGGGCACGTGCATCTGAAGGATCTCGGCCAGCTGGTCGCGCGCGAGATCGAACGCGTCGGCGGCGTGGCCAAGGAGTTCGACACCATCGCCGTGGACGACGGCATCGCCATGGGTCACGACGGCATGCTGTATTCGCTGCCCAGCCGCGAGATCATCGCCGACTCGGTCGAATACATGGTCAACGCGCATTGCGCCGACGCACTGGTGTGCATTTCCAACTGCGACAAGATCACCCCCGGCATGTTGATGGCCGCGCTGCGGCTCAACATCCCCACCGTGTTCGTCTCCGGCGGGCCGATGGAAGCCGGCAAGACCAAGCTGGCCGAACACAAGCTCGATCTGATCGACGCGATGGTGATCGCCGCCGACGACAGCGCCTCCGACGAGAAGGTGGCCGAGTTCGAACGTAGTGCCTGCCCCACCTGCGGCTCGTGCTCGGGCATGTTCACCGCCAACTCGATGAACTGCCTGACCGAAGCGCTGGGCCTGTCGCTGCCGGGCAACGGCACCGTGGTGGCCACGCACGCCGACCGCGAGCAATTGTTTTTGCGCGCCGGACGCGTGGCGGTGGAGCTGTGTCACCGCTGGTACGGCGGCGAAGATCCCACCGCGCTGCCGCGCGGCATCGCCACCTTCGAAGCGTTCGAAAACGCGATGACCCTGGATATCGCGATGGGCGGCTCGACCAACACCATCCTGCATCTGCTCGCCGCCGCGCAGGAAGGCGACGTGCCGTTTGGCATGCGCGACATCGACCGCCTGTCCAAGCGCGTGCCCCAGCTGTGCAAGGTCGCCCCGAACACGCCCAAGTACCATATCGAAGACGTGCACCGCGCCGGCGGCATCATGGCCATCCTCGGCGAGCTGGCGCGTGGCGACCTGCTGCATACCAACGCGGCCACGGTGCACGCACGCACGCTGGCCGACGCCATCGCGCAGTGGGATGTCACCCAGACCGACGCGGAGGCCGTGCACACGTTCTACAAGGCCGGCCCGGCCGGCATCCCCACGCAGATCGCCTTCAGCCAGGCCACCCGCTGGGACAGCCTGGACACCGACCGCAGCGACGGCTGCATCCGCGATGTCGCGCACGCGTTCTCGCAGGAAGGCGGCCTGGCCGTGCTGTACGGCAATATCGCCCGCGACGGCTGCGTGGTGAAGACCGCGGGCGTGGACGAATCCATCCACGTGTTCGAAGGCAATGTGCGCGTGTACGAAAGCCAGGATGCGGCGGTCAAGGGCATCCTCGCCGACGAAGTGAAAGCCGGCGACATCGTGGTCATCCGCTACGAAGGCCCCAAGGGCGGCCCCGGCATGCAGGAGATGCTCTATCCCACCAGCTATCTCAAATCCAAGGGCCTGGGCAAACAATGCGCCCTGCTCACCGACGGCCGCTTCTCCGGCGGCACCTCGGGCCTGTCGATCGGCCACGCCTCACCGGAAGCCGCCGCAGGCGGCGCGATCGGGCTGGTACGCGATGGCGACAAGATCCTGATCGACATCCCCAACCGCTCGATCAATCTGCTGATCTCGGAAGAGGAACTTGCCCTTCGTCGTGCAGAGCAAGATGCCAAGGGCTGGAAGCCGGTCGAGGTGCGCCCACGCAAGGTCACCACTGCGTTGAAGGCGTATGCGCTGCTGGCGACCAGTGCGGATAAGGGTGCGGTGCGGGATAAGGCATTGCTGGACGGCTGAGGTCGCAAGGAGAGCAACCTGATGTGATGTCGCTAGATGGAGATGGCCGATAACCGCACGGGTTTCCATTAGCCTTGTGCGGGTGAATCATGGTTTTCCCAAATAAGTGCCGGTGGCACAAATATCGGCATGTACTCAGTTGGTCAACTACACTTGGCCTAGGCTCCATTAATCGCTAAAAAAATGCCAACGCCGCACCTGAGGTAAGACGTTCTGTGGCGGCTATGGCACACTAGGTGTTCAGTCCCGGCATTAGATGGATCGGGTCCACCTTGAACCGCTCGGGTTCGGATGTCCACTGCTTGCAGATGAACTCGTACGGCGT